>NZ_MLHH01000003.1 GCF_002000125.1 Rodentibacter heidelbergensis | reverse complement strand
AGATGAGTAATCGTAGACGGTGGAAGTAATAGGCTGCGGTCGTTTTGTTTACATTTACCAATTCAGCGGCTGTTCGAGCAGTAACACCTGCAACAAACAGCTCAATAAGTTTATTTTGTTTGTGCTGACTTAGACGACTTTTTCTCATTTGGCTATCTTAACCTAAATAGAGTTTTTAGTCGTTATCTAGGACAGCCCCAAAATTTTTTACAGAGGGCAATCGGTTGCCTTTCGTTGAGCTCTTTTCCTTGCTTTCTAAATCTTTTATTATGCTGCGCACATTTTGACGAAAGACCGGAGCGGTATAATGGAATTGAACTCAATAGAATTATTAGGCTACATGGCAACGTTTTTTGTGGCGACCTCTTTTTTGTTTAAATCAATCGTCCACCTGCGTATTGTTAATAGCATTGGTGATGTGCTTTTTGTGATTTATGGCATCATTATTGATGCTTATCCTGTGGCGGTACTGAATGCTTTTCTTGTTTGCGTTAATCTTTATCAACTTTACCGTTTGAAAAAAGAGCAACCCGTTTCAAAAATATTAAAGTAATGACGCATAATCACTGAGGTGATTTATTCGTTCCTTTGGTGCCGTTGGCACAGCCAACATTCAAAATTCTTCGGATTTTGTGACCGCACTTTTATCTTGCTTCCGTACACAAGTCTGATTTGAACTTTATTGGCAGGGACACAACTTGTGTCCTTGCTTTTTTTATCTCACCACAGTTGATAAAGGGCGATGACAAGCGGCATGGTGAACACGCAAAGTAAGGTTGTGATGCCATAAATCGCACTGGCTTTTTGGGCGTTATTGCCAAAAATTAATGCCATTTGTGTCACCGTTGCCGCTGACGGACTGGTGGTGGCGAGGAAGCTTATCAAGGCGATGGTATTGCCGTTTTCGACCCAACCGGCAAAGCCGCAAAGTTTGATGATAAGCAAAAGGAAAAGGGGGATCAGCACTAAACGAAGCGCGGTCACTAAATAGAGGCGTTTTGATGAAAAGATCCCTTTCAGGGGGATTGAAGCGATCAACATTCCGGCAATTAACATGGCATTCGGGCCGATAAAAAGCCCAACAGAAGAAAGTGTCCCATTAATAAAAGCGGGTAATTTTATTTGAAAGGCGAAGAGCAGCACGCCAATAAAAATTGACCACATATTGATATTTTTAAACATCACTTTTAGGCTGAGATTGCCTTTCCCAACAATAATTAGACGGCAATGGGTCCAAAATAAAAAGGTTTGTACCACAATAAAGCAACTGGCATAAATCACCCATTCTTTACCGAAAAGCGACATCACAATGGGAATAATTAAGTTACCAGAATTGGAATAAATGGCGGTGGCGTGTTCAATGGGATCGAGTTTTAACAGGCGTTTTAAAACGCTTCCTATCACAATAAGGATCGCCTGTAAAAATACCGCCATACCAAGAGAAAGCATTAATCCTTGGAGAATTTCGGGGGTATAGTCAATTTGGAACGCTTCTATCATCACCGCAGGGCTGATAATGTAAAGCCCGATAATAGAGAGCGGTTTGCTGTCTTCTGATTTTAACAGTTTACTTTTTACCAGCCCATATCCCATTAAGACAATCAGGGTGAGCTCAATAATTTTACTGCCAAGTAAAAATGCAATATCCATAGGTAGGGTGACAGGCTAGAAATGTTGAACTATTAAACTACAGATGAGCGGAAAGGGCAAAAGAATTTGTCTTAAATACAACCACCACAGCTGCCACAACGCCAATCTTCTTTGTTGACGGCTTGATAAAACGCCCGCATTGTGCTTTCTTCCAAGGGGATATTGTGTTCAATAAATACATCAGAAAGCCAGTCAATATTGGCGATAATCCATTCGTCCTCGCCTAATCCCTCACGATAAAGTTCATCTTCAGGATCCATAAAATTATAAATATTTTCAGTCCCCATATCTTGATCACGGCGTTCACGAGGTAGTGTAATGGGTAAATCAAGATAAGAAATATTCCAATGTCCTAAGCAGAGCGTATTCCCCGGCATAGACCAACGGGCTTTGAATGGGTTGTCACTCATGTTGAAATTTTATAAGAAAAGTTGAATGTGCGTGCAGTATAAGGTTGAAAAGGCGTAAAACCCATACTAAAAAGCGGGTATGGCGTTGATCGAGATCAAGAATAGATAAGAAAGTGCGGTCGAAAAACGAGCCGTTTTTTCACCGCACTTTGCTTTCGTGTGCTTTATTTTCTAACGTCTAAACATGCCCCCTAAACCACCAAGACCGCCTAGGCCGCCGCCCATTAGTCCTTGCATACCTCGCATCATTTTCGACATGCCACCTTTACGCATTTTTTTCATCATACGTTGCATTTCATCAAATTGTTTGAGCAATTTGTTCACATCTTGCACTTGTGTGCCGGAACCCAATGCAATACGGCGGCGGCGGGAGCCTTTGATAATATCAGGATTTGCCCGCTCTTTTAACGTCATGGAATTAATAATGGCTTCCATTTTGATGAACATTTTATCGTCCACTTGGTTTTTAACGTGATCAGGTAAATTTTTCGCACCCGGGAGCTTTTCTAACATGGACATCATTCCGCCCATTTTTTTCATTTCAATTAATTGTTCACGGAAATCATCCAACGTAAAGGCATCGCCTTTTTTGAATTTTTGTGCCATTTTTTCCGCTTTCTCACGATCTACCGAACGTTCGAGATCTTCGATCAGGGAAAGCACATCACCCATACCTAAAATACGGGAGGCAACACGATCCGGATGGAAAGGTTCAAGGGCATCGGTTTTTTCGCCGACACCAAGGAATTTTATGGGTTTGCCTGTGATTTGACGAATAGACAACGCCGCACCGCCACGGGCATCACCATCGACTTTGGTAAGAATGACCCCGGTGAGTGGGAGGGCTTCATTAAAGGCTTTCGCTGTGTTTGCCGCATCTTGCCCTGTCATGGCATCAACGGTAAAGAGAGTTTCGATAGGATTTAACGCATTATGGATTTGTTTGATTTCATCCATCATTTCGCCATCCACATGTAGTCGACCTGCCGTATCCACAATCAACACATCGTAGAATTTGAGCTTGGCTTCCGCAAGTGCGGCTTTGGCAATTTCTACCGGATGTTGTTTGATATCTGATGGGAAGCAATCTACGCCCACAGATTGTGCCAAGGTTTCCAATTGTTTGATCGCCGCAGGGCGGTACACATCGGCAGAAACCACCAACACTTTCTTTTTATGACGTTCACGCAAGAATTTTGCCAATTTTCCCACGCTGGTGGTTTTACCCGCACCCTGTAAACCCGCCATTAAAATAGCCGCAGGAGGTTGTGTGGCGAGATTTAAGCTTTCATTCGCTTCTCCCATGGCTTTTTCAAGTTCACGCTGAACAATTTTTAAAAATTCTTGACCCGGTGTAAGGCTTTTATTTACTTCCTCGCCCAGTGCACTTTCTTTCACTTTGGCGATAAATTCACGCACCACCGGTAATGCCACGTCCGCTTCCAGCAATGCCATGCGTACTTCACGCAGGGTTTCTTTAATATTATCTTCCGTTAAACGGCCTTTTCCCGTGATATTCCGCAGGGTTTTAGAAAGGCGATCCGATAAATTTTCAAACATTATTCATCCTGTTTTTGTAGCCAAAATTGGCGTGATTATACCGAAATTTAAGGGATTTTCATCATTTCAAATAAATTTATGGCGAATTGGTAAGGAGAACGTTAAAATGTGAAACATTCTCAACAAATAAGCTCAAAATTATGTGGTTTGCCGTATTTTCGATTTTGTTTTATCTGATAAGCGTGCTGATGATCGCCCCTTTGTTGACATCAACCGATAATGTTCAATCCCGCCCTAAAAAAACACTGTTGTTTTTGACCGCACTTTTGGCGATTGTTTTTCATATCGCCGGTTTATATCCCTCTTTACAAAATTTAGCCGAAGATCATACCTTCACCCTCATGCAAATCGGTTCATTGATGAGCGTGAGCATTGCACTACTGGCTACTTTGGCAATATTGATGGTGAATTCCATTTGGTTTTTATTGCCGATTGTCTTTGCTTTTTCTATTTTGAATTTGATTTTAGCCACTTTTATGCCAAGTCATATGATCCAGTTGCTAAATCAAGACTCCGCCATGTTATTTCATATCGGCTTATCCATTTTCACCTATGCCGTCTGTTTTATCGCCATGCTCTATGCCATTCAAATTGGTTGGATCGATCATCATTTAAAAGCGAAAAAAACACGTTTTTCACCGGTTATGCCATCACTTATCACCGTTGAACGCCATTTTTTCAAGTTATTTGCTGTGGGGGAGTTTCTTCTCACCTTAACCTTAATTTCCGGTGTTTATCATTCCATTAACAGCTTCACGGCTGAAAATATCCATAAAGCCGGCTTTTCATTTCTAGCTTGGCTGATACTCGGGGTTGCACTTTTTGGCCATTGGCGATTAGGCTGGCGAGGAAAAAAGATGATTATTTATGCGATTTCAGGTATCATTTTTCTCACGATTGCCTACTTTGGTAGTCGCTTAATTTAGCTAATAAAGGCGGGCAGAGGTTCGCCTTTATTATTGAGCCGTAAGTGTATAAAAGGAAAAATTGACCACTTAATCTCACTTACGGATGATGATTAACGAACAAAAGGATTTTCCCTTGGACAGTATCCCCCTTAGTACTTTATTTATTACTCTCATTATCTGTTTAGTTTTATCGGCGTACTTTTCTGGCTCGGAAACCGGTTTACTTTCACTGAACAAATATCGCTTACGTTTTCTTGCCGAACAAAATAATAAAGGGGCGAAAAAAGCGGAAAAATTGCTTGAAAAGCCCGATACCTTGTTAAGCTTTATTCTTATCTTCAATAATCTTGTCAATATTAGTGCCTCAGCCATTGCCACTATGATTGGGATGCGTCTTTATGGTGATGCCGGTGTCGCTATTGCCACAGGCTTACTGACTTTTGTGATGTTGGTTTTTTCTGAAATTATCCCGAAAACCGCAGCAGCAATGTACCCTGAAAATGTGGGATTATTTTCTAGCCACATTTTATCCTTTCTTTTAAAAGTCTTTTATCCACTGGTTTGGTTGATGAATATTTTTACCAAATCGTTAATGCGGTTAGTGGGGCTAAAACCGGATATGCAAAAACAGGTGATTAGCCACGAAGAATTAAGAAGCATTGTGACGGAAGCCGGGGAGGCCACACCGGATGAACAGCATCCGCAAATGTTGCTTTCCATTCTTGATATGGGGACGGTGACGGTTGATGATATTATGGTTCCCCGCAATGAAATTGGCGGGATTGATATTGATGATGAGTGGAAAGCGATTATGCGCCAACTCAATCATGCCGCCCATAACCGTGTGGTGCTTTACAAAGGCAGTTTAGATGAACAGGTAGTCGGTATTTTGCGTGTGCGTGAGGCTTTCCGCCTGTTGCTGGAAAAAAATGAATTCACCAAAGAAACCTTAATTCGGGCAGCGGATGAAGTGTATTTTATTCCAGAGGGAACGCCGTTAAAAACACAATTAATGAACTTCCGAGCCAATAAAGAGCGTATCGGTTTGGTGGTGGATGAATATGGCGATATTAAAGGCTTAGTGACTTTAGAAGATATTTTAGAAGAAATCGTTGGTGATTTTACCACCTCGACCGCCCCAACAATTGATGAAGAAGTGATCCCTCAATCGGATGGCTCTTTACTTATTGAAGGCTCGGCTAATCTGCGTGATTTGAATAAAATGTTTGATTGGCAATTAGATACAGAAGATGCCCGCACTTTCAATGGATTTATTCTTGAGCATTTGGAAGAAATCCCAGATGAAGGCACAGTGTGTGAGATTGAGGGCTTGCAGATCACCATTCTTGAAGTGGCAGATAATATGATTAAGCAAGCTAAAGTGGTAAAACGTTAATATCAAAACGCATTAAAAATTGACCGCACTTTTGAGTTCGCCCGACACATAAGGCTCTCACTCAAAGTGCGGTTTGTTTTTAGGATCAGGCTTTTGTCGCTTCTTTTTCTTTCGGTAAAATTAAATTCAATACTAATGCCAGTAATGAACCTACGGTGATACCGGAGCCTAATACTTCTTTAAAAAAGTGCGGGAGTTTATCAAGCAGTTCTGGGCGTGTGGTGACCGCTAATCCACAACCGATAGAAATCGCAATAATTAAGCCGTTGCGTTTACTACGTTCTACTTTATCTAACATCTGAATGCCTGCGGCAATAATCATCGCAAACATCATTAATCCTGCGCCACCGAGTACCGGAAGGGGAATTGAAACGATTAATGCACCAAATACCGGGAATAATCCTGCCAAAGCCAATAGCACGCCGGTTAATGCCACCACATGGCGGCTTGCCACTCCGGTTAATGAGATCACACCGATATTTTGTGAAAAGGAAGAAAAAGGCGTAGTGGACATGATTGCCGCCAATGCGGAGCCTAAGCCATCTGCCAATACACCGCCTCGCAAATGTTTACCGGTAATTTCCGTATTGGTGGCATTACCCAACGCAAGGAAATTACCACTTGATTCGACAATCGTGACTAAATAGGCAATGGACATCCCGATAATACCTGAAAGCGGGAAGGCTAATCCAAAGTGAAGAGGTTGGGGAACAGCGAACGTTTGGGCGTTTGCCACACCGTCAAAATTAACCCAACCCAAAATAAGGCAGAGAATATAGCCTGTCATCATCCCAATCACAATGGCTGCCGCAGAGAAAATCCCTTTACCCCATTGCACCAAAGCGACAACGATAACCAACACAAAACTTGCCATCATCAAATTTTCCGGTGTGGCGTAATTCGCATCACCACGCTGACCACCGGCAAACCAATCCACCGCAACAGGAATTAAACTTAAGCCAATCATCATCACCACCGTGCCGGTGACAACAGGGGGGAAAAGTTTACGAATATAAGGCATAAAAAAGCTGCCGATAATCATCACCAAGGAGCCGACCAAAGAAGCCCCTAAAATACCGGCTACACCGTAATCGCTAAACCCAATGGCAAGGGCTGCAGCAACAAAGGTAAAACTGGTTCCCATTACACTTGGTAAGCGAATACCAATAGGGCCTAAACCACGACATTGAATTACCGTGACGACACCGGAAATTAATAATGCCGCATTGACTAAGGTGATAGTATCTTCAGTGGGAAGTTTTAAAACATTACCAATAACCAGTGGTACGGCAATAATTCCCCCAAGGGCCGCTAATAAATGTTGTGCAGCGAGTAATAAACTCAACCCAAAAGGCGGTTTATCTTCAACAGAATAAAGCAATTGATTATTCATTATGGTTCCTTAATGTATAAAAAAAGAAAAGGCGAATTATACGCCAATGAAACATAAAGGCAAACGTTTGCTTTTTTTTAAAAAAAGAGAAATGATAGTTTTTTGTTATTGTAAAAAACTGAGTAATGTTTCACAACGGAAATCATTTTTTGAAAAAAACGAAAAGGTTTTCTAAAAACGGATAAAGAACATTGAGCTTTCGTTTTAATGGAATGTTTTTATATGACAAGAGGAAAACCTGCTGGACCAACTAGTGTATATTAGTATGAACGCTCTCGCTGCTTATGTTATATTTTGGCGATTAAACTTATAAATTCAATGAGTTAATTTAAAATATGAAAAGCGTATTTAACAAACTTTATCGCATGACATTATTTTCCACTACGCCATTATTTGCCTTTGCGAACCAACCACAGGAAAATTTCTCCCGTTTAAACCAAATTGATGCGCTTCAGCAGCAACGACAACAACAAAATCAACAGGCGCAAGAGAAAATCCTACAAGCTCATTCAGATGTTCGTTTAGAAACGATCAATGATGAAAAATTGACCTTATCTAATAAAGAAACACCTTGTTATCCCATTCAGCATATCACCTTGGTTGATTATTCATCGGCATCGCCCTCCAAGAGCCAATTCCAATGGGCATTAAATCAAGCCTCTCATGATTTAAAACTGACTCTTCCACACTGTTTTGGTGGAGAAGGGATAGGGGTGTTGATGAAACAAATTCAAAACCGAATTATTGAAAAAGGCTATGTGACGACAAGCGTTGTCACACAAGAACAAGATCTGAAAAAAGGGATTTTAGTGTTAACGGTTATCCCCGGCAAAGTGGGGAACACGCTTGTTGAGGATCGTGGCAATATTCCACGTTTTACCCGTTTACATGCGTTGACAGGCTTCACCTTTTCAAAAGGCGATCTTTTAAATATAAGAGATATGGAACAGTCGCTTGAAAATCTTAAACGAGTGCCAACCGCAGAGGCGAATATCGAGTTGTTGCCAAGTGAGGCAGATATCGGCGTTAGCGATATTAAAATCAGCTATCAACAAGCCTTGCCTTTTAGAGTGAATTTAAGTTTGGATGATGCCGGTTCAAAAGCAACGGGGAAATATCAAGCAAGCGGTACGCTGTCAATTGATAATCTCTTTTCTGCTAACGATCTTTTTTACGCCTCGTTTACCCATAGTTTAAAAACTCACAATGATGAAAAGGGAAATAGAGCCAGTAAAAATTTAACCTTCTATTATTCTATTCCTTTCGGTTATTGGACCTTATCGGCTTCGCAAATAGATAACCGTTATCGTCAAGAAGTGTTTGGTGCTTTTGATAATAGTTATCTCTATTCGGGAAAAAGTAATACGACAAAAGCGACCTTATCCTATTTAGTTTATCGGGATAGCAAACGTAAAACGTCTGTTTTTGGAGGGTTTTGGTCTCGTCAGTCGAGTAACTATATCGATGGTTCAGAAATCGAAGTACAAAAACGGCGTATGGCGGGCTGGGAAGCCGGATTTTCTCATAAAGAATATAGGGGGGATGGGGTGCTTGAATTATCCGCCAGTTATAAACGGGGAACCGGCGCAAGGGGCGCATTATCCGCGCCGGAGGAGCTTTGGGGAGAAGGTACTTCTCGCCCTGAAATTATTTTTGCCTCCATTAACTTTACCCAACCTTTTATGTTGGGTAAACAATACTGGCAATATCACACCGCTTGGAGTGCACAATGGAATAAAACCCCTTTAATTGCCCAAGATCGTTTCAGTATTGGTGGGCGTTATACTGTAAGAGGTTTTGATGGTGAACTAACGCTTGCCGGTGAACGAGGTTGGTTATGGCGTAATGAGTTTGCTTGGAATGTGATGGGCAAAGGGCAACAACTTTACTTAGCACTTGATGGCGGGCGAGTGATGGGATGGTCAACCCAATCCCAATTAGGGCATCATCTTATTGGGAGTGCAATTGGGCTAAAAGGAGGATGGCAAGGTTTTTACTATGATGTTTTTGTGGGAAAACCAATCAGCAAACCAACCGGTTTTAAAACATCCAATACCGTAGCCGGTTTTAATGTGGGTTATAGTTTCTAATTAAACGTATTATTAAAAATGAAAGGATAATTAAAATGAATAAGAATTGTTTCCGTGTTATTTTCAGTAAAACCTTACAGTGCTTAGTAGTTACCTCGGAATTAGCAAAAACAGAAGGAAAATCTACCGAGCGGACTTCATCTGGCTTTCCTCAATTATTTGCCAAAATTCAACCGCTGACATTCAGTCTTTTCTGTGCACTGGGATTGGTTTCCTTTTCGCATACTGCCTATGCTGAGTTGATTATTCGAGCAGATAAATCAGCGCCTAAAAACCAACAGCCCATTGTGCTACAAACAGCAAACGGTTTACCTCAGGTCAATATTCAAACCCCCAATGAGCAGGGCTTATCCCATAATAAATACCGTCAATTTGATGTGGATACCAAAGGGGCAATATTAAACAACAGCCGAACTCAGGTTCAAACCCAACAAGGTGGATGGGTGCAAGGTAACCCTTATCTTGCCCGAGGTGAAGCCAAAGTCATTTTAAATGAAGTCAATTCATCCGATCCCTCTGTGCTAAAAGGTTACGTTGAAGTGGCCGGTAAAAAAGCGGATGTCATTATTGCCAACCCGTCAGGTATTCATTGTGAGGGGTGTGGGGTGATTAATTCGGATCGCACCACACTCACCACGGGTAAACCTCAAATTCAACAGGGGCATCTTGAAAGCTTTGTCGTGGAAAAGGGCAAGGTGAGCGTATCCGGTAAAGGTTTAGATAACAGTCGGGTGGATTATACGGAAATTATTGCCCGAGAAGCCCAAATCAATGCAGGTGTTTGGTCGAAAAAAGAAATGAAAGTGATGACCGGTAAAAATACGGTTAAACGTACGGACAAAGCGGAAGATTTGCAAATTATTCATACCCGGCAAACCTCAGCACAAGAAAGCAAACCCAAAGTGGCGATTGATGTGGGGCAATTGGGGGGAATGTATGCGGGTAAAATTCATCTCATCGGTACTGAGCAAGGCGTTGGCGTACACAATGCAGGGCATATTGGGGCGAGTGCTGAAACCCTTAAAATTGACAGCCAAGGGCGCATTGTCAATACCGGTACATTAAATGCCAATAAGGCGATTGAGCTTACCGGCACAAAGGGGATTGAAAACCATGGCAAAATTGAAAACCGTCAGGGGGATATCACACTGAATACCCCAGCGGATATTCAACAGGATGGTTCTCTTGTTGCCCGTTCAGGTAATCTCCGTAAAACCGCCAATCGGGGTATTACCCAACAGGGTGAGTCTATTGCGAAAGGGAATATTAACTATAACGCACCAAGTGTTACGGCCTCAACCGGTTCACTTATCGCAGCCGGGGTGGCGGTAAAAGATACGGCTGAAGGTGAAAAACGCACAGTGGAAAACACCTTTGCACAAGGAAAAACAATTGCGATTAATAGTTCGGGTAAAGCAACGTTGCAAGGCAAACAGCTTGCTTCAGGACAATTAACGATTCATGCCTCGGAAGTGAATTTAGACCACAGCCGCAATCAAGCCTATGCGATTCAGGTTCAAGCACGGCAGGGCGATATTCAGGCAAATGAAGCTTGGTTGACTGCGCAACAAAATCTTGTTTTAGATACACCTACAACGCTTTCTACATCGAATAGTCGTTTGAACGCAAATAAAATTCGGACAAAACAGACCGCACTTAACAATGCCTATGGCGTTTGGCTGCAAACCGGTACTGAGGATTTTAAACTCTCAGCTCAATCCATTCATAATTTGGGTGGAACATTTTCAACGCAAGGGCATTTCTTTATTGATACGCAACGGGTGGATAATACAAAAGGTAAATTAATTGCTGGCGGAAAACTGGAAGTCGATACTCATCAGGGGCAATTTCTTTCTTCGTCGGGATTATTATTTGCCAATCAAACCCTTTCTCTTTATACCGGTCAATTAGATAACCGACAAGGTCGAATTCAAGGTGAGAAAAGTGTTCGAATTGAAACACATAATCATTCATTCAACAACCAAGCAGGCAAATTATTCACAGGCAGTGATTTAATCCTTAACAGTGCAGCACTGTCTAATGCACAGGGGAATATTCAAGCCGACGGACAGATCAATATTGAAACCGCCGGAAGTCAGCTGGACAATGATAAAGGTATTGTATCAAGCGGTAGCGCGTTAACACTAAACAGCGGTAATCTAACCAATCATCAAGGCATCATTCGTGCACAACAGGCTACCATTCAAGCGGCTTCGCTAAATCAACGTGAAGGGGTAATCAAAGCCGATAACGCTTTGACAGTATTGGCGAAAAAGGATTTAACCAGCCAAGATAACAGTTTAATTGAGGGCGGTAAGGTTGATTTAACGATAGGCGGTTCGTTTATCAATAATGGGCAAAGTGATGTGGTGGCGAATCAGCTTCATTTAACAACAACGCAAGGTATTGATAATCAGCAAGGCAATATAAAAGCAACTCAAGCCGTTACGCTATTTGCCGATCGTCTTGATAACCAAGGCGGCACGATTGCGGCGACACAAGGCGCAGCAACGCTTAAGATTACGCAAGCATTACAAAACCTTAATGGTACGATCAATGCAAAAACGACTCTCAATTTGACCGCACTTGGCGTGAATAATACGCAAGGTCGAATTACAACGGAGCAAGGCGAGGTTCAACTTAATGCACAAGGAGAAGTCTTTGATAACCGTAATGGCAAATTGCTCAGTGGTGGTTTGCTTACATTATCCGCCGGCGCTATTGATAACCGAGCCGGATTTATTCAGACAACAGGTGATGCGGATATTACGGCAAGGGATTTGAACAACGCTCGTGTCGGTACATTGGGTTCGGCGATCAGTTCTCATCAACATTTACGTTTCAATGTGTCTAATATCGACAATCAAGCCACGAAAGCACAGCAAGATAATCCGACACAGGGGCTTATTGTCCGAGAGTTGACGCTAAACGGTCGCCAACTCAATAACCAAGGCGGTGGAATTTATAGCCTAGTTCGGGCGGATTTTCGCCTTGATTCGCAATTAAACAATCATCAAGGCGAAATACTCAGCTGGGGCGATTTGCAGATTAAGGGTTCGCCGAACAGTTTGTCTGTTAATAATACGCAAGGTATTTTACAGGCAAATAATAAATTGAATTTAACCGCCCGTGCTTTTAGTGAGGACGGACATATTGAAGCCGGATATATTGATATTAATGTTCAAGCGGATGTCCATACCAAACGAGATATCAATGCCTATCACAGCTTAAAACTCACGACTGCCGGTCAGTTAGTGAATCAGCACCGCTTATCAGCAAATGATCTCCTTCAACTTCAAGCGGGTAGAATAACCAATCATCAAAGCGGCAGAATCAGTTCGGCACAAACTCAAGTAATATCCGCTTCAACCTTACATAACGAGGGATTGATTAATAGTTTTAACGAAACGGAAAATGCCGGCACACTGATTAAAGCCAAACAAATCGACAATATCGGCACCGGGCGGATTTACGGTGATTATGTTGCGTTACAAGCCGATACGGTATTAAACAAAGATCAACGGGGTAACGATGGTAAGGTTTATGCCGCAACCATTGCAGCGAGAAAGCAATTAGATATCGGGGCGAAACATATTACCAATTTAACCGAAAATTATGAGGCAAACAGAAAAAGTGGTGCGCTCATTTATAGTGAGGGTGGCATTTTCTTCGGTGATCGTTTAGACCAAAATAACCATGCTACCGGTCAAGCTTTGAGTTTGAAAAACTTCAGTAGCATTATTGAGGCAGGAAAAGGAATTGGATTAAAGATCAAAGATGTGGCTAACACGAATATTCATTACCAATCCACTATTCAAGAAACCTCAAATGTTTCGGTGTCCAAATCCTATATTTTGCCGAATGATTTAGCAACAGGTGATGCACCTTATAATAACGGCAAATTACCTTATATTGATACCAAAGGTTTAAAACGGGTTAATTACAGTCGGGCGTGGAAATATGTGCGAACTTACGATCCAAGCCGTTTGCAGGTTATTACCGACAGTAGCCAATTAACGAAAGATCAATTGCTTGCCATACCAAATACAGCGGATTGTGTAAACGGCGAATGTCGGATTATGCCGGAAAGCGTTTATGGCAAGGATAATCCGATTTGGCAATATTTTAATTTAACTGCACCGGCGGAGGAGATGCCAAATATTACTCCGGCGATGGCAGAGGTGATGAACCGTCAAAAACAAGAGGGAGTAAATAGCTTAACGCCATCGAATTTAAGCGAAGACGAAATCGATGCGTTAGACGGACAACAAGATGCCCAAATGAATTATGCGCCGATTGTGCCGGCAAAACCGATTGAGCCGAAAAGAGAGGATTATTCAAGTCCCTTCAAATATAGACAGGCAAAAGCAAAATATAACCGAGATTTAATTGCTTATAACAAAGCCGTGCAAGATAAAGCGGATTATGAAACCTTATTGCCGTTAATCAGTTGGACGGCAAAATACGGCGATAATTTAAAAGCACTCAGCGATGCGATAGATAAACATAACAGCCCGTTATTAGGGGAAGAGTTTTACCGTTTTTGGGAGATTTTTGTTGATCGTGAGCGTGTGGAAGAAAACATTACCACCGCCTCATTGCCTGCACAGATTTTAGCCGGAGAAAATATTACCTACCAAAGTGATCGTTTTCTCAATGATAAAAGTTGGGTGATTAGCGGGCAGGCGATCCGCAATGAGGGCAGTGGAACGTTAAAAAATTTAGATGATGAAGACGCCATTACACGCAATATTGAAGAAGGATGGCGAGATTACACTTATACCAGATGGCGTGGAGGTTTTCGCCGTTATCATGAGCGCAAATATAATCAAGGCGGTGCGTTGAAGCGGGTTGATGAACAACACAAAGAGATGGGGATTTTTGTTCAGCTAGAGAACACCCTGCCGGCGAGTTATCAACATTATCAAAGCGGTAAATCCCGTAATGACATTACTAAGGTACAAAATGGCGTCAATAGCACGGATATTGGCAAGCTGAATGTTGAGGTTGATAAGGGCAAGGTCAACTTTGACAATAACACGAACCAAAGCAGTAAATTAGCCTTAGAGCGGATTCCGATAATGGATAAGGATAAAGGGATTGAAGTGCGTAGTATTCCGGTTGACACCCGCCTGCCGACACAAAGCCTCTACCGCATCAACCCCAATGCGGACAGCCACGTTCTTGTGGAAACCGACCCGGATTTTACGCAATATAAAAAATGGCTGAGTTCGGATTATATGTATAAAGCACTGCGTTATGAGCATGAAAATGTGCATAAACGCTTGGGCGATGGTTACTATGAGCAACGTTTGGTACGAGAGCAAATCAACTTACTGACAGGTAGACAATATTTAGGGAACTACCAAGATTTTGAAAGCCAATATAAAGGTTTAATGGATGCGGGCATTACCTTTGCAAAATCTTTTCATCTTACGCCAGGGGTGAAATTATCCGCCGAGCAAGTGGCGGCATTAACCAGTGATATTGTGTGGTTAGAAAAAGAGCAGGTCAGATTGGATGACGGCAGTCTAACGGAGGTTGTTGTACCGAAAGTCTATGCTGTCGTCAAAAAAGGGGATGTCAGCGGCAACGGCACCTTATTCTCGGCCAATCAGGTTCAAGTCAAAACGCAAGAGTTAGTGAATCAAGGGACAATCGCAGGGCGCCAATTAGTCCTGTTAGACAGTCAATCAATTCGTAATAGCGGAAAGGTTTCGGGTGGCACGATTGCGGCAGAGGTGTCGGGCGATATGAAAAATATCGGTGGTGTGTTTGAAGCGGACGAAGCGTTATTGTTAAACGTAAAAGGCGATTTAGCACATCAAAGCACGAGTAGAACAACGGAAGTCAATCTTGACGGTTATCAACGTCGCCAAACGAATCTTGACCGAAAAGCGCTTTTCCACGTTAAAGGTGAGAACGGCACATTGCAAGTTCAAGCCAACAACCTCAACCTGACGGGAGCAGAGATTATCAATGAAGGTAAGGGACAAACTTACCTTTCCTCAAAAAATAACCTCAATTTGACCGCACTTTCAGTCGGTTTTGATGAAAAAATGGGTGGCGGCAACCACTATCGCAACGAAGCGGTACAAGGTGTTGAAATTAGCCGAGTGAAAGGTAAGGGCGATGTGGTTTTAGGGGGAGGAAATATTTATTCGGAAGGGGCCGTGCTTGAAAGTGAAGCGAAACTCACCGCCCTTGCAAAAAACGACCTCGTGCTCAATGGCGCAAAAGAAAGTCGGGATTTTGAAGAGTTCCACAAAACGAAAAGTGGCAGTTTGGCCAAAGTCACCAAAACCAGTTTTGACAAAAAACAATCGGAAACGCAACGAGGCACACAAGTGAGTGGCGAAGCGATAATCCTTGCGGCAGGCAATGATGTGAAAGGGAAAGGATTACAAGCCATTGCTGAAAATGACCTGCTAATCCAAGCGGGAAGGAATGTAGATATTGCTGCCGACACGAATCATTTCCGCAACATTCACAAAGAAACCAAGAAAACCTCAGGGGTGTTTAGTGGTGGCGGGATAGGCATCACCTTTGGGTCTAAATCAGAAAAACATCACCTTGAATCAGAGGGCTGGACCCAGTCTGATGCCCGTAGCACCTTGGGTTCAATGAATGGCGATATTCAAATCCAAGCAGGCAAGCATGCTAAGGTGATGGGCACCGACCTCATCACCCCACGCACGAATCGCATTGACATAGAAGGTGCGGCGGTGAAAGTGGAAGCGGGGAAAGACATCATCAACACAAGCGAACGGCATGAGTATCAACAATCGGGTTTAACCCTTGCGGTGTCCTCACCGGTGGTTGACACAGCACTATCTATGATGGGCAGCATCAAACGTAGTGGTGAAGTAAAAAATGAGAAGTTAAAGAAACTTCATCAAATGAAGGCGGCCTATGAAAGTCTTGAGCTTGCGAAAAACGTGGCAACAACAGCAGATACCCTTTCTAACTTGGGCAAGATGACAGAGGGTGATGTTTCTAATCCAAGTGTCAAACTTTCCGTCAGTATTGGTGCGAGCCAATCTAAACAACGTAGTGAAACCCAAACTGTTACACACAGTGGTAGTGAGTTAAGTGCAGGAACAGTGGCGATTACTGGTCGCCAAGGCGATGTCGATATTTTAGGCTCAACCATTAATGCAAAACGTGCAGAATTGGCGGTGGCAAAAAATCTGAATGTAGAATCGGTGCAAGATAGCTATCGTCATCGTAGTGAAAATAAAAATAGCGGTTGGAGTGTGGGGGTATTCCTCGGTGCGAGTGGCAACAGCTACGGTTTTGGTATAGAAGGCTCGGCACAGGTAGGAAAAGGGCATGAAAACAGTGACAGTATTACTCAGCGTAATAGTGCTTTGAATGCGGAAGAAACCCTCATCAAAACTGGTCAAGATGCCAATTTCAAAGGGGCAAAACTCAACACAACCCGCCTGAGTGCAGATATTCAAGGCAACCTCAATCTTGAAAGCCGCCAAGACAGCAATCAGTATGCTTCCAAGCAAGAGCAAGCGGGGGCGGGATTTAGTGTCGCAATTTATGGCTCAGGCTCAAATGCCTCGGCCAACTATGCTCAAAATAAAGCCAAAGTGAATTACCGCCAAGTGGAAGAGCAAACGGGTTTCCATGTTGGGGAAGGTGGACTGAATGTGAAGGTGGGTGGCAACACGCATCTTAAAGGTGCCGTCATAGAAAGCCGTGCAGAGGCATCAAAAAATCATTTTAAAACCCAATCGCTTACCCATAGCGACATTGAGAACCACAGTGAAGTGGAGGTGAAAAGTATCAGTGCGGGTCTTTCAACGGATATGGCACAAAATGCGAAAAACGCCATGGCAACGGCGGCAAGCCTGTTAGGGAATAAACAGGAAAGTGAACGAAGCACAACAAAATCGGCCATCAGCGAAAATATCCATATTGACACGGAAACACCGGAAAAACTGACCGCCCTTTCAAGGGACACCCAAAATGCCAATCAAAAAGTTAAAGCCTTTGATTTAACGGAAATCAAAGAACAGCAAGAGGCAGTACAAGTGGCTGGGGCGTTGTTCTCAAAAATTACAGGTGATGTGGCAAAAGCGTTTGATTTTGAAGACGGCAGTCAGGAAAAAATCTTAATGCATGGGCTTGCGGGTGCTTTGGCGGCGAAAATGGGAGATGGAAATATTGCCACGGGTGCGGTGGCAGGCGCCGGTTCGGAATGGCTGAACACCTATGTTGCAGACTACCTGAAATCGCAAACCCAAGGACTGAACCTTGAGCCACAACAAAAAGAGAAATTAAGACAAGCGGCACAACAGGCAACGGCCCTGATGATAGGTGCGATGGCAGGTGCGGTGACAGGCGGCTCAAGTGAAACGGTGAAGCAAGGCGCTTTGGCCTCTTACAATGCAGAGAGTTTTAATCGGCAGTTGCATCCTGAACAAATAGAGTTAATCAGAGAAAGAGCGAAAAACTTTGCTGAACAGCAAGGAATAAGCGAAGAGCAAGCATTAGCTCAACTTACAGCCGAAGCGTTGAGAGGTGAATCGGATGATTTTACCTATGTTGAGAAAAACCAAGCAGCACGCGATTATTTGAATAATTTAGCGAAAGAAACAAAAGTGCCAACACTTTTTAGTGAGTTAGACAGAAAATCGGATGAATATCGTAATAGTTTGCTCAATGCACAATATGTTACAGCCAATCAGGATTTATACAATCGGGTTAATCGTAGGGAGAAAAACTATGCAACAACCACAGCGGACTATGTATTAAATTCAGCCATAAGAGAAGGGAAATCTTATTATCAGCAAGCAGGTAAAGAAACTGTCAGCCAAGTCTATGGCAGTGCTAAAGCTGAAGTGAATCGTTATCGTGAACTTGAGCAATACCACGCTAATCAGGAGAGCGATAAAGACGAACAGCTTGCGAGAAAGTACCGACATCAAGCAAATAGCCTTTCAGGGAGTCTCTCTCAAAATTATCAAAGTGGCACAGGGTTGTTTGACTTTAGTGAGCTTTATGCAAACAAGAATCCGCTCGCTAAAACTATGTTTGAGACGATAGCGGAGAGTGGGTATGTGATAGGGGGGATTTCATCTACTAAAGTTATATTTAAAGATGCGAAAATTGGAAATTTTATATCTAAAGAAAAGTTATTATCTCACTTTGAAAAACATTCAAATGAATTTGGTAATTTGTATTCAACACCTAAAGACTATTTGACGGGAGCTAGATATGTAATGAATACAGGGATTCCTGTCGAATATATGTATAAAGGTGAGTTAAGAAATGGATTCGTCAAATATTTAGGTAATACAACTAGAAAAGGAGAAGCTAAATTTGCATTTGTAGGAACAAATTTAAATAAAGATATAACAACTTACCATACTAAAAGCGGCAAGGAATTTTGGAGGTTATTAAATAACGACAACTCTCACAAAGTTATTTATCCTAAGGAGAATAAGAAATGAAATATCTTTGTAAATTAATAAGAAATGATGAATATGATGTGGTAGTTTTATTAAATAATATTGAGTTAAATTGTTTTTCTAACATAGGATTGGAACATGATATTGGAGATGAATTTTTGGCAGAGATAGTTGCTTATGATGATTTTGATATATATATAAGTGATTCAGTTAATAAGAATGTTAGAAAATTAAAAGGGTATGAATATTTGATAACGGGCGTGTTAGATATTGATAATGGAGGTGTGGATTCCTTATTTTTCTTGGCGTTAGATGAGTTATATGATTATGCTTATCTGGATAAAAAAATGGTTGATGTAAGGATTGTTAGATTGGATATTATTGAGTAATTTTAGCTAGAAAATTATCTAAAGATATTAAAGCAGGTATGTCTGTTGTAAATAATGCAGTCGCGAAATCTTATATTAATGGACAATTAACCTATGAGAGTGCTATAGGAAAAGGTGTTAATGGTGTAAGGAGCTATGTTAATAACTCAATAAAATCAATGAGTGAACAACCTGTGGGAACAGTGTTAAAAGGTGTTGCAACCTCAGCTAGTGTTAAGGCTGGGTTTGAGGCATATGATTATGCAACTGGAAAACCATTAACGGTTGAGAATCTAAAAAATTCAGGTGTAAATATTGCTTATTCAGGAGGTTTAGCTGCTGCAACAGCAGGAATGCCGATAATCCCAGCGACAGGTTTAGGTGTTATGGGTGATTGGGCTAAGGATGGTAAATATGATGTTGTTAAAACAACTGGAGGAACTTTAATTGGTAATGTCTTCGATAGTAAATTTAGTGACAAACCTTATGCTCCTTTCATTCGTGAGTCTTTAATTAATGGATTAGAAAAAGTATATGAGAGTACTCAACAAGGTGGTTATGATGAAAAAAGATGATGTTATTTCTATTATACAACTATCTATTTATTTAATCGGAATGGTTTATCTTCTTGTATTATATAGATTTAATTTTGACCTTTCTAAGGTTGATATTTTTATAATATTAAAATGGTATCCAGCGAGTCTTTTTATTACAGTAGTATTTTTTTATTTGAAAAAATCAGATTGAATAAAGAGATATTCTAAGCAAGTGTAGGGGAATGGGTTAAAAATATGCGTATAGAATATAAAAATTCGTGTGAGAAATTAGATTTTACATGCACTACACTTGCTTAACACTAACTCACTTACCGTGATATGAGCGGATCTGATGGGAGGTCATAAACTGCCATGAGTATCAACAATCGGGTTTAACCCTTGCGGTGAGCACACCGGTGACAGATATGGCACAAGCAGCCTATAACAGCATAAAACGCAGTGAGCAGGTCACCAATCCGAAGCTAAAAGCGCTTTATGCGATGAAAGCAGCAGAAGAAGTGGCGATGGCGGCACAAAATGTAGGGAAAGTGGCGGAAACCTTGGATGCATTGCGGTCAGGGGAAATGCAAGGGACGGGGACAACCGCCAGCCCGAGTGTGAAAATCAGTGTGAGCTACGGCAATCAAAAACAAACGCAGAGCAGTGAAAGCCAAAGCATTCGCCATCAAAAATCGACCTTGAGCACCGGCACATTGAATGTGAAAGCCCGAGATGAAAAACTGAGCTTTGAAGGTGTGGATGCCAATGCTAAAGTGATGGCATTGTCAGGGAGACAAGGAATTGAGATTAAAGGTGTAAAAGATGAAGAACACCAACGCACGAAAAACCAATCGGTAGGTGGCAGTGTGGGTGTGTTTGTTGGCACGAATGGCAACAGCTACGGATTTGGCTTGGAGGCTTCGGTGAATGGGGCTAAAGGCAAATCGAACTCCGATAGCGAACGTTGGCAAAACAACCGACTCAACGCCGATAAACTCATCACCAACAGCGAGGAAGGAGGCTTAAGCCTTGAATCGGCAAACCTCAACACAAAACGTTGGGAAGCAGACCTTCAAAGTTTGACACTCACCAGCCGTCAAGACATAGAAAAATACGAATCGAAACAAGTGAGTGCCGGGGCAAGTGGCTCGATAGCCTATGGTTCGGGCGGTGGCGCATCGGTGAATGCGGCGTATAGCAAGGCAAGCGTGGATTATGCCCAAGTGAGAGAGCAAACAGGCATTCAAGTGGGCGAAGAGGGAATGAACGCCACAATCCACAACCACACCCAACTCAACGGTGCGATTATCGACAGCCAAGCAGAAACCAATAAAAACCGCTTTAAAACGGGTTCAATCAGCCATGCGGATATTGAAAACAGAAGTGAAATTAAAACGGAAAGTGCGAGTATTAGTGCAGGCAGTGGCGGAATAAACCCAATGCAGGCGATAAGTAGCGCATTGAGTTTGTTGGGCAACAGCCATGAAAGTGAACGAAGCCAAACGAAATCGGCTATCAGCGAAAACATCCATATTGACACCAAAACACCGGAAAAACTGACCGCACTTTCGAGGGATACGAAAAATGCCAATCAGCAAGTGAATAAACAAGACTTGAAGAAAGTGCAAGAGCGGCAGGAAATGGCGAAGGTGATAGGCGAGATTGCTAACAATGCCATCAGTATTGCGACTTATGAAGAGCGGGAGAAAATTAACAAGCTCGGTCTTGAGAAGTTCAAACTAGAAGAACAGAAAAAAGCCCTTGGTGACAATGATGCTAACCAAGCTCAAGTGGCAGCGCTTGATAAGCAGATTGGCAGTATTACACAGGAAATGAACCAAACCCAACAGAAGATTGATAACAACGTTGGCATAGGCAGCCCAAATGGCATGGCGATTCGAGCGGTGACGGCAGCGCTTCAAGCTGCTGCACAAAACGACACTAATGGTGCGATAGTGGCACTTGCCTCGCCTTATCTCAACAAGAAAATTCACGAAATGACAGATGGCGATACCGCAAAAGACAAGGCAGCAAACTTAGCTGCTCATGCTTTGCTTTCAGCAGTGGAGTTCCAAGTGACGGGCAAAGACCCATTAACGGGAGCGATAGCGGGAGTAACGGGTGAAGCCACTGCAGAAATCTTAACCCGAACCCTTTACAACAAAGCACCGAGTGAGCTTACCGCTAACGAAAAAGAGAACATCAGCACGCTAAGTCAGATTGCAGGTGGATTGGCAGGCGCATTGACAGCGAAAGCCAATGGTACGAGTAAAGAAAATGGCGGAGGAATGGCGCTTGCTGTTGCTGGAGCGGAAACTGCTAAAAGAGCGGTTGAAAATAATACATTTTTTATAGGATCTACAGATCAAGAGTATGTGAAATCACTTCAGGTTAAAGCTAAAGCGGATGAGATTGCGAAGAATCTTGAGGAACAGGCTACTCAAGATGCTATTGATCAAGGTATTCCTCATTATATTGCAATAGAGGGGAGTATCTATAAAGTTGGTGTAAAACTCTCTATAAATACGCGAAATGGAACGGTTTATTTTACTCCTAGTATGTCTCCCATCATAAATCCTTTGGATTCTTCGTATAAATTAGGTGTTTCTGGAGAGGTTGGATGGATTTATGGCATAGATTCAAAAGTAGAAGGTGGTAAATATTTAGCCGAAACTATAGATTCTGCGTTAGGAGGAGCGAGTTTAGGAGCTAAGGGATGTGTATTTATTTGTGCCGGAATTTCAAGAACTGTATCTGAAAAACCTAGATATATCTATTCGTTAGGTGCTGGTGCTGGATTTTCTATAGGGGGAGATTATTCAATTCCATTGAATAAATAATTATGCATAAGAAATTTATTTTTTTATTTTTTATATTTATTCTTACCATTTATGGATTTATGTTCCAATTCAATGGGAGACAAGATGCTTTTTCTCATCAGAAGAAATTTTTATCATCATTAAATGAGAGGTTAAATTATAGAATAAAATCTGTTGAAAACTATAGCCAAGTAACGGCATATATCGTAGTTAATTTAGAAAGAGGTAATAATAATTTTTTATTATATAAAGATTTTATCTCTAGCATGGGCTTTGGGGCTACTGATAACAACGAATATTGTAGCGTAGATAGAGAGAGGATAAATCTGTTTATTGAGCCTAATTCTATTAGGCTTGTTTATGTTTATCCTTCTTCATTTTGTGACTAAAGAGAGTATCTGATTGATACAGATGTGATGTTTAGAGTTACAGGTGGTAAGTTATGAAGAAATATGTATTGCTTATCAATTTATTTGTTATTCTTATTGCTCTTCTATACGGTGTACTATCCGGAAGTATTGGTTACAATTTTAATAAAAAGCAAGAGGGAGAGAGGTTTTATATAGCTTTAAATATCATGTTTAAAAATGAAATGGTATCTCAGAATATTGGTTTTAGATATTCTGACTTAAAATTTTTCTTAAAAGGTAAGATAGAGGATTATAGGAATTTTGTTCTTAATCGAGGATATATTGAAGTTAATAAAGATATTTATTGTAAAGATGGTAACTTGATTACTATGTATACATATACATCAAATATTGAGCTTAAATACGAGTATGATTCAAAGCAATGTAAATTCAACTAATGGAAACTTTTCAAAAGGTAAGTGTAATAAACGGAAAAACATTGCTTCATGGGAAGTGGCTATTTAGGTGGATGAAGTGGATGTGATTGAAAGCCAAAGGTACGAGTGACCAACAAGGTAGCTCATTCATCACTGCCACAGCAGGAGCGGAGGCTGCGAAACGGGCGGTGGAGAATAACCCTTTGGAAGGTGTAATAAATAGCGTTATTGTTGGCGAGATAGGGGATAAATGCGGGGGAGAGGGTATGTATTTCGGGGTAACAAAAACATTCTAAATTATTCAGGGCGGGGATAGCGTCGGCGACTATGTATTACCGTATTAATCTGTAGAAGATCAGATTAAATCTGACAAATCACAATAAAAAGTGAGCGTTTCCCGTTTAGAATATGAGTGTCAAATTCAATCTAAACAAAAAAGGAAACGCTCATGTTTTATTCTAACAACCCTCTCATTAAACACAAGACCGGTTTACTCAATTTAGCTGAAGAACTCGGTAACATCTCCCAAGCCTGCAAAATCATGGGAATGAGCCGAGACACCTTCTATCGTTATCAACAAGCGGTTGAAGAAGGCGGTGTGGATGCACTACTCAATCAAAACCGACGTGTCCCTAACATTAAAAATCGAGTAGATGAAAAAGTCGAAAAAGCCGTGGTGCAGTTTGCTTTGGATAATCCTGCATTCGGCCAGGTTCGTGTGAGTAACGAACTGCGTAAACAAGGTATTTTTGTTTCCGCAGGGGGTGTCCGGTCGATTTGGTTAAGGCATCATCTTGCTAATTTCAAACAAAGATTGACCGCACTTGAAAAATTAGTTGCTGAGCAAGGCATTATTCTCAATGAATCCCAAGTGCAAGCCTTGGAGCGTAAAAAAGAAGATGAACTTGCTTATGGTGAAATTGAAACCGTTCACCCCGGCTATCTGGGCGCACAAGATACCTTCTATGTTGGCAATCTTAAAGGCGTTGGACGCATTTATCAGCAAACCTTTATTGATACCTACAGCAAAGTGGCGTTTGCCAAGCTTTACACCATGAAAACCGCTATTACGGCAGCAGATATGCTCAACGATAACGTATTGCCTTACTTTGAAAGCCAAGATTTACCGATACTACGCATTCTTACCGACAGAGGGAGTGAATATTGTGGTAAGGTCGAAAATCACGATTATGAGCTTTATTTGGCGATTAATGATATTGAGCATACAAAAACGAAAGTCAAACACCCGCAGACAAATGATATCTGTGAACGTTTTCACAAAACCATTTTACAGGAGTTTTACCAAGTGGCATTTAGGAAGAAAATTTATATGGATTTAGCCACATTACAAGCTGATTTGGATGAATGGTTGTTGTATTATAACCATCATCGAACCCATCAAGGGAAAATGTGCTGTGGAAGAACGCCAATGGATACATTCGTTGATGGAAAACGAATTTGGGCAGAAAAGAATCTAAGCTCAAATTAATCTGACAGGCACACATTGTTTTAAACGGGGACTGTCAGATTGGGTTTGATATTCTACAAATTTATGACACGGATTTGGTAGACAAATACCGTTCCACTGTATCGACAATGGCTTGGGTTTGTGGGTCAATTTCAATGTTCACTTTATCCCCGATTTTACGTTGTCCCATTAAAGTTCTTTGTAGGGTTTCCGGGATCAAATTGACACAAAATTGGTTCTCTTTGACTTCGCCAATCGTCAGACTAATGCCATCGACTGCAACAAAACCTTTGGTGAGGAGATATTTCATTACTTCCATGGTCGGTAATTCGAACCAAATTTGGCGATTATTTTCTGTCACGATAATGTCAGAAATGACAGCGGTGCAATACACATGGCCGGATAAAATATGCCCGCCAATTTCATCACCCATTTGCATGGCCCGTTCAATATTAACGAAATCCCCGGCTTTTAATTCCCCCAAATTGGTAATTCGCAGGGTTTCCTGCATTAAATCGAAACTGACTAAATCATCATGAATTTCAGTGACGGTTAAACACACGCCATTATTTGCCACAGAAGCGCCAATTTCTAGCCCTTTTCGCATTTCAGGTGGTAATTTTATGACCTGTGTTCTAAAATGTGTTTTTTCTTTAATCGAATAAATAGGGGCGATGCCCTGTACAATTCCGGTAAACATAAATTTTCCTCAATCAAATTTTTGCGTAGTATATCAAATTTATGAATTTTCGTCTTTTATCCGACTATCACCTTGATATTAAAAAGTTAATTAAAATTGCCATTCCAATTTTATTGGCACAAGTGGCTCAAAATTCCATGGGGCTTGTGGACACCATTATGGCAGGGCGGGTAAGTTCCACCGATATGGCGGCGATTTCTGTCGGGGCCTCCATTTGGTTGCCCTTAGTCCTTTTCGGCCATGGTTTATTATTGGCCTTACCGCCAACCATTTCTTATCTCAATGGTTCCGGGCAGCGACATCGCATTGCTCATCAAGTTCGTCAAGGGATTTGGATTGCCCTTGCAAGCAGTATTCCTCTTGGGTTATTGATTTATTACAGTGATTTTATTTTGCAGTTGATGCAAATGGATTCACATATGGCGCAAATTACGCGAGATTATTTACAGGCAATGCTTTGGGGATTACCGGCCTATTTGTTGCTCGTCAATTTCCGTTGCTTAAATGACGGTATTGCGAAAACCAAACCGGCAATGGTGATTGCGTTTCTTGGGCTGATGCTTAACATTCCACTCAATTACATTTTCATTTACGGTAAATTTGGTATGCCGGCACTCGGTGCGGTAGGTTGTGGGGTGGCAACGGCGATAGTGAATTGGTCAATGTGTTTGATGATGTTGGGCTATTCTTATTTTAATCGGCAAGAGCGTCAGTTAAAGGTGTTCAGCCAACTGATTGAAAAACCGAATGTAGCCACACTAAAAAAACTCCTACAACTTGGTTTGCCGATTGCTATCGCACTTTGTTGTGAGGTGGCACTGTTTGCACTAACCGCATTGTTGCTTTCTCCACTTGGTGCAACCATTGTGGCAAGTCATCAAATTGCCTTAAATACCAGCTCTTTTATTTTTATGTTTCCTATGTCTGTGGGAATGGCAACCACGATCTTAGTGGGGCAAGCGCTGGGGGCGGGTTCGCCGAAAAAAGCGAAAAATATCGCCTATGCTGCATTAATACTCGGTTTAACGATTACGGTGATCACCGCTTTTATTACGATTTTCTTTCGTTATGAAATTGCCTCAATTTTTGTTAATGATGACATCGTAATAGATATGGCCGCCGGTTTGTTGTTTCTTGCGGCGATTTATCAGTTTTCCGACACGGTTCAGGTGGTTGTCAGTGGAATATTGCGGGGTTATAAAGATACAAAAGTGATCCTCTATATTACGCTTTTTGCCTATTGGGTCATTGGTGTCCCCTTAGGCTATATGCTCGCTAGAACCGATTTTCTCATGCCAAGTATGGGGGCGAAAGGGTTTTGGATTGCTTTTGTCGTTTCACTAACCTTTGCGGCTGTTTTACTGTTTTATCGAATGAGAAAGATACAAAATTTAGAGGATAGCCGGTTAATGGCACGTTTAGAAAAATTGAAGTAAATCGCCCTTTCCTGCAAAAATCTTATCCTCGTGTGATGCTAATGATGATAAGCGCCTTTCTCCTGTCACGGATGGCAAAATTAGCGGGATAAGATCCTTTTAACACATTGTTGTAATTGGGGGATCACCTCCTGCTCAAACCATGGATTTTTTTGTAACCATAGTTGATTGCGTGGGGAAGGGTGAACCAAAGGGAAAAAGTGCGGTAGAAATTGACGATAGTTTTTCACCGTTTCCGTGACGTTTAAGGCATTTTGCGGTAAGTAATATTTTTGTGCATATTGCCCGATCAAAATGGTCAGCTCAATGTTGGTAAGATGCGCTAAAATTTGAGGGTGCCATTTTTCTGCAAAGCCTTTGCGTGGCGGTAAATCGCCGGATTTTCCTTTTCCCGGATAATAAAAATCCATAGGAATCACCGCAAACCGCTCCGAGTGGTAAAACGTATCACGATCAACCCCTAACCATTCCCGCAAACGATCTCCACTTTTATCGTTCCAATAAAGGCGGGTTTGTTCCGCTTTCAATCCGGGGGCTTGACCCACAATATTAATGCGTGCCGTAGGGGGCGCTGCAAAAAGCGGTTCGATATGACGTGTGGTAAAAGATTGATTTTGCGGATCTTGAATAATCGCCGTTTTAATTTCACTGAGAGTGGAGAAAGACATGGTTTTTCTTGTGGTGATATTTTAACCGCACAGATTCCTGTGCGGTCATATTGATGAAGGTTATACGTTGAAGCGGAAGTGCATCACATCGCCGTCTTGCACGATGTAATCTTTCCCTTCTAAACGCCATTTACCGGCCTCTTTAGCGCCATTTTCCCCTTTGAATTGGATAAAATCTTCATAGGCAATGACTTCGGCACGGATAAAGCCTTTCTCGAAATCTGTGTGAATCACAGCTGCCGCTTTCGGTGCGGTTGCCCCCACGGAAACCGTCCAAGCACGCACTTCTTTTACTCCGGCGGTGAAATAGGTTTGAAGATTTAACAACGCATAACCGGCACGAATAACACGGTTTAAACCCGGTTCTTCAATGCCTAAATCTTGTAAGAATTCTGTTTTTTCTTCATCTTCTAATTCTGCAATCTCTGCTTCAATGGCGGCACACACTGGCACAACGACCGAGCCTTCTTTTTCGGCAAACTCACGAACTTTGTCAAGATACGGATTGTTTTCAAAACCATCTTCATTCACATTGGCGATATACATCGTTGGTTTTAGGGTGAGGAAGTTATAGCTTTTAATCGCATGAAGCTCTTCTTTATCAAGAGGAACAGAACGAATCATTCCCGCCTCAGAAAGCACAGGAAGGATTTTCTCCATGACAGAAAGTTCAAATTTTGCTTCTTTATCGCCCCCTTTTGCCCGTTTTTGTAAACGTTGAATAGCTCGCTCGCAGCTGTCTAAATCGGCAAGAGCAAGTTCTGTATTGATGGTTTCAATATCATTTAACGGATCGATTTTTCCGGCGACGTGAACAATATCGTCATTTTCAAAACAGCGAACAACATGGCCAATGGCATCGGTTTCACGAATATTGGCTAAGAATTTATTACCTAAACCTTCGCCTTTGCTAGCTCCAGCCACTAGCCCTGCGATATCCACAAATTCCATTGTTGTAGGGAGAACACGTTCCGGTTTAACAATCTCCGCAAGGGCATCAAGGCGGGGATCCGGCATAGGCACAACACCGGTGTTGGGTTCGATTGTACAGAATGGATAATTTGCCGCTTCGATACCGGCTTTGGTGAGTGCGTTAAAAAGAGTGGATTTGCCCACATTCGGCAAACCAACGATACCACATTTGAATCCCATAATTTTTCCTTATTAAGTCAAAAAAAGTTGCGAAAATGACCGCACTTTTAAATTTTAAAACTATTTAAACGATTGGTGGCTTTCACTATGCCGTCTTTAAAAATCATTTCCACGCAATCGGTGGCTTCATCAAGGGCTTTTTCAAGGGCTTGGCGATCAGTTGGAGAAGGTTTGTTTAAGACATAACCGGCAACCAAATCACGATGTCCCGGGTGACCGATTCCGAGGCGTAAACGATGGAAATTGTTGTTATTTCCCAATTTCGCCACAATGTCTTTCAGACCATTATGCCCACCGTGTCCGCCACCCAGTTTGAGCTTTGCACTCCCCGGTGGTAAATCTAATTCATCGTGAATTACCAATATTTCTTCCGGTTGAATACGATAAAACCCACTCAACGCTGCCACCGCTTTACCGCTTAAATTCATAAAAGTGGTAGGCACAAGCAAACGGACTTCTTTTCCGTTTACCAACGTGCGGGCAGTATGACCGAAGAATTTGCTTTCAGGATTAAGTCTAGTGTTAAAACGATGTGCTAAACGTTCTATTAACCATTCTCCGGCGTTATGGCGTGTTTCGGCATATTTATCGCCGGGATTGCCAAGGCCGACAATGAGTTTAATTTCAGACATATTGCGTATGATTAAAAGCCTAATGATAAAAATAGTGGCGTATTGTAGCGAAATGCAGGTAAATTCTCAATCTATAACGCTAACACCAGCACACCTGCCAAAATCACTACGCCCAGTTTGCCTAAATAGCGGTAAGCCCTGCGAAAAATGCCGCCCCCACAGCAAAAAATACCCAATTCATTTTGTTCCCTGATTTATCGTTAAAATTAACCGCACTTTTCCGCTATAATAGCCCTTAAATTTTAAGATGAAGAAATCCATGATGAGCCAGATTAATATTGAAATCGCCTATGCTTTGCCACAACGCTTTTATTTAAAATCCTTTCAAGTGGAAGAGGGTACAATGGTGCAAAGTGCCATTTTGCAATCCGGTATTTTGCAACAATTTACCGATATTGACTTGCGTGAAAATAAAGTCGGTATTTTCAGCCGTCCGGCAAAATTAACCGATCTCTTAAAAGAGGGGGATCGCATTGAAATTTATCGTCCGTTACTGGCCGATCCAAAAGAAATCCGCCGTAAACGTGCCGCTGAACAAGCTGCTCAAGCCAATAAAGAAAAAGGAGTTCAAAAATGACCGCACTTTCCCAGACTGATTTTTGCTTACCTGAAAACATCACCCCTGAAATTTTCTTGCTAGATTATTGGCAGAAAAAGCCGTTGATTATCCGCAATGGGTTGCCTGAAATTGTCGGGCAGTTTGAACCGCAAGATATTATTGAGTTGGCGCAAAATGAAGATGCCACCGCACGTTTGGTGAAAACCTTTGCCGATGATGATTGGAAAGTGTTTTTTAGCCCGCTAACGGAAAAAGATTTTAAAAATCTCCCGCAGAAATGGTCGGTACTGGTGCAAAATTTGGAACAGTGGTCGCCACAATTGGGACAACTTTGGAACAAATTTGGCTTTATTCCCCAATGGCAACGGGATGATATTATGGTGTCTTATGCTCCAAAAGGCGGTTCGGTAGGCAAACATTATGACGAATATGATGTGTTTTTAGTGCAAGGTTATGGCAGACGCCGTTGGCAGTTGGGGAAATGGTGTGATTCCAGCACGGAATTTAAACCCAATCAGCCGATTCGTATTTTTGACGATATGGGCGATTTAGTGATTGATGAAGTGATGAACCCGGGCGATATTCTCTATATTCCTGCACGAATGGCGCATTATGGGGTGGCTGAGGACGATTGTTTAACCTTTTCTTTTGGCTTGCGTTATCCGAATTTAACGCATCTTATTGAGGGCATCAGTAAAGGTTTTTGTCATCAAGATCCGGATTTGAATTTAAGCGAATTTGATTTGCCGCTTCGCTTAACTCAATCCATGCAGCATACCGGCAAACTTGCGGATGAAAATATTCAGATGATGAAGCAACAACTCTTAGATAAACTCGCCCATTCTAGAGCCTTTGATAAATTATTCAAACAAGCGGTGGCAACCGCCGTGAGCACCCGCCGTTATGAGCTTTTGGTGCCTGAAGAAATGAGTGATCCAGAGGAGGTGCGTGCGGATTTAGAAGAAGGCGCATTGCTTTGTCAGGATAACAATTGCAAGTTGCTTTATACGGAAAATCCTCTTCGCATTTATGCCAATGGGGAATGGTTAGATGAATTAAATGTCATTGAAACGGAAGTGTTAAAACATTTGGCAGACGGCAAATCCTTAGATTGGGCATATTTAACCCATTTAACCAACCAAACGGAAGATCCGGAAACGGCGATGACATTATTGTGTGACTCAATTTGTAATTGGCTGGACGATGGCTGGGTGTTAATTCATGACGATGTCTGAGAAGATTTATTCCGTTTCCCAACTCAACAACGCAGCACGCCAAATGTTGGAAAATCATTTTTCCCAAATTTGGCTGACCGGGGAAATTTCTAATTTTACCCAACCGGTATCGGGCCATTGGTATCTCACCTTAAAAGATGAAAATGCCCAAGTACGTTGCGCGATGTTTCGCATGAAAAATTTGCGTGTAGCTTTTCGGCCGCAAAATGGTATGCAAGTTTTGGTACGGGCTAATGTGAGTTTGTATGAACCACGAGGCGATTATCAGCTGATTATTGAATCCATGCATCCGGCAGGGGAAGGGCTGTTACAGCAACAGTTTGAAGCGCTGAAAATGAAACTGGCGGCCGAAGGATTGTTTGCTCAAAATCTCAAGAAAAATTTACCGCACTTTAGCAAAGCCGTGGGGGTGATTACCTCATCAACCGGGGCGGCACTGCAAGATATTTTGCATATTTTGGCACGCCGTGACCCGAGTTTGAAAGTGGTGATTTATCCAACGGCAGTGCAAGGCAAAGAGGCGGCGGCTGAGATTGTGCAGATGATCGAACTGGCTAATGCACGGCAAGAAGTGGATGTGCTGATTGTAGGCCGTGGTGGCGGTTCGTTAGAAGATCTATGGTGTTTTAACGAAGAAGCCGTTGCTCGAGCTATTTTTCGTTCTCAGCTACCGATTATCAGTGCCGTGGGGCATGAAACGGATATTACCATTGCGGATTTTGTTGCGGATCTCCGTGCGCCTACACCCTCTGCTGCGGCAGAATTAGTTAGCCGAAATCAAGAAGAGCTAATACAACAACTTCGCCACCAACAACAGCGTTTAGATATGGCATTTGACCGCTTATTTAGTGAAAAAAACCAAAGATTAAAACAACTGATGTTGCGTTTGCAAAATCAGCATCCACAAAATCAATTACATCTTCAACAAACGAAAAATGAACAACTTGCCCGGCGTTTGCGCTTTGCTATGCAACGTCAGTTGGAAAAAACACAACAAAAACTGACCGCACTTTCTCTTCGTTTGGCACAAAATCCTTTACCTTATCGACTTCAACGTCATCAACAGCACTTCGTGCAATTACAAGGGCGATTACATTTCAACACTAACCGCCACCTGACGGAACGCCAAAATCGGCTGGCCATATTATGTGGAAAATTAGACGGATTAAGCCCTTTAAAAGTGCTTTCTCGTGGCTATTCCATTGCTCAAACAGCCGAAGGAAAACCGATCACCGGTGTGAAAGATGTGCAGAAAGACACCATCATCACTACCACCGTAGCGGATGGACAGATTATGAGCCAAGTGGTGGGAATAAAGAAAAAATAAAGCCAGAAGGCTGATTTTACTAGCGTTTTATTTTCGACTATGCCGAAATAAAACGAGGATCAGCCTGTTATAATGATCATAAAAAAGGTTAGGTAAGAATTTCAAGGCCTTTATGTTGGACTAATGTTAAAAGTTTCAGTGCTGTACCGGTCGGTTTTTTTACACCTCTTTCCCATTCTGAAATCATATTCTTACTCACGTTAAGGTAATGGGCAAAGACCGTTTGTGAAACCCGTTCTTTTTCTCTAATTGCTTTGATTTCGTCTGGTGTAAACGTTGGCACTGGTGTGAGGCATAATTCATCAAATTTTTTCATCGTTTTTTTATCTATTAATCCAGCTTCATGTAAATCTGCTGCGTTTTCATGGATCATCGTTAATAGTTCACTCATTTTTTACCTCAGATAATACTTCAATCAGTAATCCGTTTTGGATCTGTAACTCAATTTGTTGTGGTGTAAATGTTGCGTAGACTTTAGCTAGGGCTTTCAGTGCGGTAAGCTCTTGAGATGAAATGTTATCACGCACATTTTTACTAATTCCGGCAACAAAATAACTATTTTCATTCAGTTTATAAAAGATAAAAGAGCGGAAACCACCGCTAGATCCTTGGCCTTTTCTTGCTAAACGTTGCTTAATAATATTGCCACCTAAATCGGCATCAATTAAGCCTTGTTCCGCGCGTATGATCGCTTTGAGTAGATCGTTATCTAAGATATGATTTTTTTGTGCGAATTTATCAAAGGCTTTGGTTTTAAAAATTCTCATTCGTGTTCAATCTGTCATCTTTAAGAGTATACTAACAAATTCATAAATCGACTTCAACAAAAAGGGGCTTTCGCCCCTTTTGATTAAATGCACGTCAGTAATTGATTACATCTCTATTACTTATGATGACTTTATTTGTCGATAGAAGAAATAAATCCTTATTTCTCTTTCCAATAACCGATCCATTCTTTTAATAACTGCATATTTTTCGCCATTGCGCCGCCTTGTGGGATGAAATGCATGAGGGTTAATCCATATTCTTTAGGTGTGATGCCTTCGCCCACATTGGCAGTCAATACATCAAATCCTTGCTGTTGAAAAAGTAATTTGGCCCGTTGCATATGCCATTCATTGGTGACAAGAATAATTTTGTTGATTTGTTCTTTTTCCAAGATTTGTTTGGTCAATCGTGCATTTTCTTTGGTGGTTAGGGCCTGAGGTTCAATCCATGTTGTTGGCACATGAAAGAATTGTTGTAATTCTTCTGCTGCCACTTTTGCTTCGATAGCACCGGTTGGGCTTCTCCCTGTGATGAGAAGCGGTAAGCCTGTTTCTTTTTGTAAATAGGCGGCATAACGTAGCCGTTCAAGTTGAATGGCGGTGGAAGCAAGGGGCGCATAAAGTTCTTTACTATCCCGTAATCCGCCGCCTAATAACACAATAGCTTGGGCATTTTTGTAGTCATTGAGTGTTAAATGATCTTCTGTGACTAAGCTATCTTTTAAGGTTTGAGCGGTAAAAGGAATACTGAGCAGATAAAGTAAAACCATGCCAAGTGCGGTGGAAATTCGGCTTAATTTTTTGAAATTAAAGCGGGCGAAAACCAATGCCAATAGCCATAAAATTAAAATATTAAATGGCGGGAGTATCATGGCAGTGATGAGCTTTTTGAGTTCCATCATTTTTTATCAATTTCCACGAAGTCGATGTTTTTCGTCCATAAATTGGCATAGCCGGAATTTTTACCATAAGCGTTATCACACACTCGGTTTGGAATTTCCAGTAAGCAGGAGAAAATATGACCGTGTAAACGGGTTGTGATGACCTGATCATGTTGTAAAAACACGCTAGCCACCCGTTTTACAATACCTTTGGTATAAGCAAACCAAAATTGATGGAACAGATTTTTCAACCAACCCCAATTTCGTTGGTTGGCAAATTTGCTCATACGCCAACTGAGTGCCAAAACGATGCTATCTAAACGGGTGAGAATATCCTCCCAATCTTTCACATTGGCATTTGCCGGTAGGGTGGCGAGGATATTTTTTTCCACTTCGCTGGCTTCAATATCTTTGCGTAAAAAATAAAGTGTTTTCCCCGTGTTGCCTTGTTTTGTCGGCAAGGTGCCGTAGAGCTGGTGGGCCATATCCGGTGATAAGGCTACATTTGGGGAAAATAGTTTGAAGGCTTCTGCTGTGCGCTCATCTCGGGCAAGTAAGTGGCAATCAGCATGTTGACTGAAAAGTGTGGCTGATTTTTCGAGATTTTTTTGATCTTTGAAATACAGGGTTTGTGGCAACACAATAATGCGATTATGGGGAAAATGTTGAACCATTGCCTCACGAATTTTTTGGTGTTGTGGGTAGAGATCGCCAAAGTTGCCCCCACCGTGTAACAAAATAGTGGTATGAGGGGTGATCTGTTGTTTGATCTCATTAATATCCAAATCAAACTCGCAACGTCTTAAGGTCACATTAATGCTGTGATCCTTAAAAAACTGCTCCGTTCCGTGATAGATCAATAAATCCCCTACATTTAAATGTAGCGGGTAATCAAAATAAAACACATCGTTTTTATCTTTAATTAAATCCGCAATAGGGGCGAGTTGTTTCTTTAGAGAAATTAATGTTGTATTCATTTTTTTACCTTTTTCAAAATATAGCCAAAGAGGAAGCTTTTTTCCGCTCGATTTAGCCCGAATAACAAAATCACGCTCACCAGCACTATTTCCAATAATACGGTTTCACCGATAAATTCAAAGAATGTATAGGTCTGCTTAGGGTTTGAAAAATAAACCAGCCCTAATAGTAGGCTGAAGATAAGGCTGATGTGGCACAAATAAGTGACGAATTCTTTGCGGTTAAATTGAATTTTTTTGTTAATAAAATAGAAACGATAAATTTGCATGAAAAGTGCGGTGGAAAATCGGCCAATAAAGGCATAAACCGGACTATAACCTAAAGTAAATAAAAAGTAAGCAAGCGGTACGGTGCAAAGATCAATTATTGCAATCACAATATTATATTGTTTAATTTTGTTTGTGCCGATAGCCAGTGCCGTCATCCAAAAAGATCCCGCCATAGCGCTGATCAATGAGCAGAGCAGAGTGGTTTGTACCAGGGGTTCGACATATTGGGGCAGTTGATCGCCTAACCAAAAGGTGAGTAATGGGTGGGTAAAATAAAGCACCGGGGCGGACAAAATAGCAATCAGATAAAAGGAATATTTTGATGTGCCGAGAATGAGTTTTTTGTTACGTTCTTCCTCTTTTGCCGCATAAGATTGCACAAGTTGTGGGTTAAATGCCACTTGAAAGTTATTTACAAAGCTATAAATGGCGGTATCCACTTGGGTGGCGATCCCTACTGCGGCATTCACTGTCACCCCAAAAAACAGGTTGATAACCATATTTAGGCCTTGTGTGGATGCAACATAAGCGGTTTGTCCGAGTAACATCCAACCGGAAAAGCTCGCCATTTCCTTTGTTTTACTTAAATCTTTATGGAAATGAAAACGGGTTTCCGAGTAAAAACGACGGCGGGTAAAATTAAAATAAAGCAAAAAGACCAGTAGGCTCACACCCAATAATAACAGGCTATAACTGATGAGTTTATCGTATTGCTCTATCTGCATTAAAATAAAAATAGCCGTGAGTTTGAATAAGGTTTCACTCAAGCCAAGCCAAGCGTAAAATGCCATACGCTCATGGGCGACAATCATCGCATTAAAGGGCACTTTAATGATTTCAATTAAGGCAATGAGAAGGGCAATTTGATAGACGATATTGGCCGCACTCATTCTTTCTGTTGGAATATTCAGTTTATGGTTTAAAAACCAAAGCCCCACGGTTTCTGCCAACACCGTCACGACTAACATAATAAAAAGATGATTTAACAGGCTGATGTTAAAAATCATATTGATACGGCTTACATCATTGGCGGCCTTTTCGACATTAATAAAACGTTGTGTGGTCGCCGTCATTGTCCCGTTAAAAAAGGAAAACAAAATCACCACGCCCATAACAATGTTATAAATCCCGAAATCCTCAACGCCTAATACCCGTAATACCACGCGTGAAATATAAAGCATTGCTCCCATATTAAAGAGCATACGGATATAGAGAAATAAGGTATTTTTAGCAATGGTTTTGTTTGACATTGTGATTGATGAACGCCTTAAAATTGGTGGGGAATTATAGATTTCTTTAGTATAATCAGCAATCTTTTATGCAACTATTTCCCATTTGAACAATCAAATAGACGATAGAATTTTAATCGAGAAAATAATGAATAAATATTTGATTTCCTTAGATAAAGATGAACAGCGCCGTGTGCTTTTCTTCGCACAACCCGATACCGCAGATTTTTCTGTTTTCTCTGCTATTAACACCATGCAACGGGAATGGGACGAATTGGCTCAACAGTTTGATTTGGCACAATTTGAGCAGCGTTACGGACGTAAAGTTACCAAAGGTGAAATCGGTTGTACGCTTAGTCATCTTGCGGTGTATCGTTTGATTGTGGAAGATATGGCGGTAGCCGAGGATGATTATGCCTTGGTATGCGAAGACGATGCCTTGTTTGCTCCCAATTTTCAGCAGAATTTGACCGCACTTTTAAGCCAACCTCATACCATGCCGATTGTGCTTATTGGGCAATCCAAAATCGCTCAATTTAATGATATTGAGTTAGAAATTAATTATCCGACAACCTTTTCATTTTTATGTCATCAAGCGGGAGGCGTGGCTTATGCCTATCCTTATAAAAGCTATTTTGCCGGTACGGTGGGGTATTTAATTAAAAAATCTGCAGCCCGTATTTTTTTAAAACAATTTGAACAAGGAAAACCTTTTTGGCTTGCTGATGATTTTTGGTTGTTTGAAACCCAATTTGGCTTGCCGAACCAAGTGGTTCGCCCGTTAATGGTGATCGAAAATCCGCAATTAGTGAGTAATCTTGAGGCAATTCGAGGCGCTGAGGCCAATAATCTTGCGAAAAAATTGGTGAAATATCCGCTGAAAAAAATGATGGCGATTCAGAAAAATTTAGGAAAATAAATGACCGCACTTTTTAATCTTTTCTATCTTTACGATCCCTGGTTTTTCCATGTTGTGCGTATGTCTGTTGTGGTGGGGATGATTGCCTTTGCCCTGTTAATTTATCGCATAATGAAAAAGCAAAACAAACAAGGGATTGTGGTGCCAATAGATAGTTTAGCCGTGTTGTTAGGGCTTATTTTATTGAGTGCTGTCCCCTTGTTAATAAATGGCACAAAGGATTTTTCTGTGATCATCATGTATGTGAAATCACTAATATTGTTTCTTTTCGGTATTGGGGTTTACAACGCTTTTTATCGGCTACCCAACGGGCAACAACGGCTTGTGTGGGATTTGCAAATTGGGGTGGGCGTGCAGTTTGTATTCGGCCTGTTGGCTTTGTTTGGTGTTTCTTTTTTGGTGGAATTTTTACTTTCAACCAATGCGATCTTACCTGCACGGTTTTATGGTTCGGAACAAGAATATCGCTTGTATAACATCACCGCTACCGCCTTTTTTCAACTGAGCTTATTTTACTTAATGCTGTTCCACTTTTTATTGGCCTATAACGCAAAAAATAACAATCTACCGAGTGTTTTGCTCTTTTTGATGCTTTGTATCGGGTTGATTTCCGGCAGAACTTTTTTATTGCTTTCTGTGGTGAGTATTGCGGTCTATTTTAAATGGCGATATGTGCCTTCATTGGTGGCATTTTTGCTCCTAGTGTTGGGATTGGCTTATTTTATACCGAAAAATCCTTATGTGGGTCATGCCTTAGAACCGGTGATTAATTTATTACATGGCGCCGGTTTTGTGAGTTCTTCTACGGATACCCTCGTTAAAAATCATTTATTTATCCCAACCTTAAAACAGTTTATCAGCGGGGATGGTCTGTATATGACAGGGCAGTTAGAAACCGGGCGCTATTATGGCAATACAGACTCCGGCTTTTTACGCCAAATTCTATATGGTGGGATGGGGTATATGTTGGTTTGTTTTTTTGTCACCTTTTATTTTGTCCGCAAAGTGGCATTAAATTGGTTTGATGGCAGCTGGAAATTTGTTCTTTCTGCCTTTGTGATCCTGACCGCTTGTCATATTAAAGCCGATACCTTTGCGTTTCCGGGGATTATGTTTGTGATGCTGATGTTTTTGTCATTATTTGGCACGCACGGCAAACAACGCATTTTCTTCGCACAGAATGAGGGAAAATATGTTTAGTATTATTGTGCCGTCTTACAATCGAAAATCGGAAATTCCTGCTTTGTTGGCAAGTTTAGCACAGCAAACCTACGAAGATTTTGAAGTGGTGATTGTGGATGACCACTCAAAAGAACCGGTGGTGGTGGATGATACCTATCCTTTTAAGATTAAGGTGATCCGTAATGAAACCAATCAAGGGGCGGCGGAAAGCCGAAATATTGGTGCTCGTGCGGCAACAGCATCATGGTTGCTATTTTTAGATGATGATGATCGCTTTGCCGAGAATAAATGCGAGCGATTGGCAGAGGTGATTAACCAATATCCTGATATCAATTTTATTTATCACCCGGCAAAGTGCGAAATGGTAAATGAAGGTTTCAGCTATGTAACCCACCCGATTTCACCGCAAGAAATTACGGTGGAACGGATTTTATTGGCTAATAAAATTGGTGGTATGCCGATGGTGGCAGTGAAAAAAGATCTTTTTCTAAAAATAGGCGGATTATCCACCGCACTTCGTTCCTTAGAAGACTATGATTTTTTATTAAAATTAGTTAAAGATCCGAGTTTTAAACCCTATAAATTAGAGGACGCTTTGACTTATTGCACCTTCCACACCCAACGTTCCAGTGTTTCAACGGATACCCGTAATACGGAAAAAGCCATTGATTATATTCGTGAACATTATGTGGAAACCGCACAGCAGGCTCGCAATTTTAATATTAATGCCAGCTATATTTTGGCTTATCCGCATATCATGAATTTATCACGCAAAGCGGCATATTATTATTTTGATATTTTTAAACAAACCAAAAGTATGAAACAACTTGTGATAGCGCTAGTGGTGCTGATTTCACCGAAACTGGCACTGAATTTGAAACGCTTTATGTCATAGAAAGAGGCATCATGAAATTTTCAGTTTTAATGTCTTTATATATTAAGGAAAATCCACAATTTTTACGCGAATGTTTTGAAAGCCTCGTGGCGCAAACCCATCCGGCAGACGAAATTGTGTTGGTATTTGACGGTGCGGTTACCGAAGAATTAGAAGCGGTGGTGGCAGAGTTTGCAACCCAATTACCGTTAAAATTAGTGAAATTACCGCAAAATCGAGGCTTGGGAAATGCCTTAAATGAGGGGCTGAAACATTGTACTCACCCTTGGGTTTTCCGTATGGATACGGATGATATTTGTGTGCCGGAACGTTTTGCCAAACAGCTGGCATTTATTGAACAGCACCCTGACACCATTATTTTTGGCGGACAAATTGCCGAGTTTGGTGAGAATGTGAATGATATTGTTGCTTATCGCTATGTTCCGACCGAAGCAGCAGATATTGTGAAATTTACCCAAAAACGTTGCCCTTTTAATCATATGACGGTGGCCTACCAGAAAGCGGCGGTGATAAATTGCGGAGGGTATGAAGATCTGCAAGAAGATTATTATTTATGGATTAAACTGGTGGCACAAGGTCAAGCAGTGGCAAATTTACCGGATATTTTGGTTTATGCCCGGGTCGGTAACGGAATGGTCGGACGTCGTCGTGGTTTGAATCAGGCGAAAGCGGAATGGCGGTTATTCAAACTCAAATATCGTTTGGGCATACAAGGTTTTGGGGCGGGAATGTTGATTTTTATGTTGCGTTCGACTTCCCGTTTGTTGCCGACTTCATTGCTCAAAGCGGCCTATAATCAATTCTTAAGAAAATAATATTAAAAAGGAAAACAAATGAAAAAAATCTCGTTATTATCAACCGCACTTTTATCTTGTTTACTGGCAGGTTGCGCAGGCAGTAGCCAAAGCTCATCGAATACGGTTCCGACAATTAGCGCGAATGCAACCTATACCAAACCCCGCACATTGGATAATTTCCATGATTATGTGCAATTTTTAAAAGGCAAAGCGGCAGCAGAAGGGGTTTCGATTGCCACTTTGAATGCACAAAATAATATCCGTTATGTAGAAAAAGCGGTGGCATTAGACCGGGCTCAGGCGGGCAGAATTGTCAAACGTGATCCAAACCAACCGCGGGTATTAAATCCAAATGGTACAACCAATTACCTCAACAAAGTGCTCACCAATAATAAAGTGAATGTGGCAGAAGATCGTTATTGGGAAGTGCAAGTGCCTTTGCAACGGGCAAGTCAACGTTATGGTATTCAACAAGAATATATCTTGGCGTTATGGGGAATGGAAAGCAGTTTCGGGCATTATCAAGGACGTTATGATGTGTTATCTGCTCTCGCCACTCTCGCCTTTGACGGCAGACGTGAAGCCTTGTTTAGCAAAGAATTTGTTAATGCGATGAAAATGCTGGATCGTGATCATATTCAACGCACTAAAATGTTGGGATCTTGGGCCGGTGCCATGGGACAAACCCAATTTATGCCAAGTGCTTTCTTAAATTATGCCGCTGATGGGAATGGCGATGGGGTGAAAGATATTTGGACAAACCAATTCGATGCTTTTGCCTCTATCGCCAACTATTTACATACTGTTGGTTGGGACGATAAATTGCCGTGGGGAATTGAAGTAACCTTGAACCAACCGCTTGATTTATCCCTTTCCGGTATTGAGAAACATAAAGCCCGTTCTTTGCGTGAGTGGCAAGCACAAGGGGTAATGCCGTTGGGGGGCAGTGCGCAAGCGCAAGAAAAATTGACCGCACTTTCCCATGCAGATCTTTGGCTTGTCCGACCGGATAAACAAGTGGGCAGAGCATTTTTAGTCTCCAATAATTTCCGCACCATTTTAGATTGGAATAAATCTAATTATTTTGCGGTGAGTATCGGCATGTTTGCCGATCGAATAAAGGAAAGAGTAGGGTTATAAAGAGTATAAAGCGCAGCGGTCAATTGACCGCTGTTTTTTTGTTAATCAATATGATGTAGCAAACACAGTTGCTACTATCGGGTTTGTATCACAGAGATGACATACTTATTCTACAAAAAAAGTGCGGTGAAATTTCACCGCACTTTTGGTTAATGTTATTTCGTGTTGGGGTTCATTACCATTGATAACCGACACCCACAGAACCACCGACTTCACCACGGCTGTTGGTATCACCTTGGAGTTTCAAGATGAGTTTACCGTTGTCAGAAGCACGGGAATAACCCACTGCGATCGCAGATTGATCACGATAAGCCCCGGCAGATACCGCTACCATGGATTTACCCGGTAGATAAACCTGTGGTAAACCTGCTGCAGCACGAGCACCGGCAAGACCTGCTCGTAAATCTTTGGTATTACGGTCGATCTTATTGTTAATATCCCCGGTGGCTTCTTTTAACTGGCTAACATTCACCGCATCGTTAGGCGCAGTTCCTCTTGCCACGTTGGTAATTTTCGTATTACCTGCATCAATACCCTTGTTATTAATGGTAACCGGGCCTGCTTTTACACTGTTAAATTCAACATCATCTTTGGTTGCTACAGAAATTACGCCATTGTTTTGAGTGATTTGGATATTTTTACCTGCATCAATTGTCACAGTTTTACCCGGGTTCACTCTATAATTGCTTGAGCCTGCAACTTCACCCTTAGACGCTGTTGTTGTGAGCGTAAAGCCTGAGTTGTTTATTGCATTTGCCACATCGCCTGCGGTTGCAAGAGCCGTTGGATTAACCGGTGTATTAACTTGACCTGTTGCATTATTAACGCTGATTGGCGATGTTTTCGCCGATACACGGCTACCTGTTACATTCCCTGCATTAACCCTTGTGCCTGAACCATCAGATTTCGTGTTATAAGTGCCGTCCGCCTGTTTATAAAGCGTATCACCTGCTTTATTGGTGTAAGTGATTTCTGTGGTTTTATCATCAACGGCAACATGGTAAGTGACGTTGCTTACAGAACCATCAGATGTCACATTCGCAACAGTACCTGTCCCATTGACAAAGTTCACGGTGTCATAAGGTTTTACAAAGTCACGGTCAGCACCATTTTCTTGTAAGTTCCAACCTGCATTCAATACATCACCTAATGTTGCTGCATTGCTACCGGATTTTTTAGCTAAATCAGCCGCATTTTGAGCAGTGATTGGAGCCTTATTTGTTGGCTCATTTTCCACACTGGTGGTGTTCGGTAAATTTGACGTGATATTCGTCAATGTTGCACCGTTCATATTAACCGCCGGTGCAATATTACCGTCAGCAACTGTTGCTGTTGTATAAGTCATATTCACCGCAGGGATATCTTTAACATCTGCAGAGTCAATCGGGGCAACATTAGGATCGGTAGGATTACCCGTTGTCTGATCCATTTCTGTACCGGCAGGGTAGTAATTACCATCTTTACCTTCTACAACCGGGTTGCCATTTGAATCGACTTTAGTTGGTTTACCAATTTTAACACTGTTTACCTCAATATCGCTTGATAAACCATAAGTAATGGTGTGGTTATCTTGTTTGATTTCGAGGTTTTTCGCTGCCACAAAGTTAAGCGTATCGCCTGCTTTCACCGCTACGCCAGTGTTATTTGCCGCAGAAGTGATTTGTTCGTTTGTTTTGGTGGTATTCACCGTATGGAATACATTGTTAATAGTATTCGTAATATCACCAATCGTGGCAACTTTATTAGATTGATCTTCTTCTGTTACAGTAACAGGATTACCCGAACCATCAACATAAGAACCATCCGGATTTTTAGTAATTGTATTACCGTCTACATCAGTGTAAGTACCATCCGCATTTTTAGTAATCGGATTGCCATTTGCATCAGTGTATTTGATTGGTGCGGCTTTACCATCATCCTGAACGGTTGATGTTCCCGTATCCACATCCACTTTTACCACAGTTTTGGTCACCACTTCACCGTTTGGATCGATTTGTTCCACTGTACCTGTGCTAACAATTGTGCCTTTGCCATCTGCAAACCGAAGCTCGTCATTTGGATTAACTTTTTCATCCTTATTGTTAAAGTTGATGCTAGATGTATCAGTTTCTTTACCTACAATGAAGCCCGATTCTTGAATAGCTTGCGCCACTTTATGACCTGTTACAAACTTGTCACCATTGTTCACAACACCCTTATCACTAGGTGATAAATTTTCAGTCGGGTTATTTGGATTCTTAATTGGGTCTTTGCCTGCTAGCGGTTTACCGGTTGTCGGATCAATATCGTCTTTGTCATAAACTTTATCACCATCAACAACTACAATAGGTTTACCGTTGTAAGTTCCTTCGTTCGGTTTAATCACCTCGCCTTCTTCTATTGCCACAGTAATTTCACGTACATTACCTTTGGTTTCACCTGTGACGGTAATACCGTTTTTACCAATAAACTTCACTTCGTTGGCATTTTTCACGGTATCCGTGTATTTGTTATCTTCAGCAGAAACAACCCAACCCATATTAACAATATCACCAACAGTGACCGCACTTGATTCCCATTTTGCTTTATCTGCAGGATCAGTTGGTGGGGTTAAATCCACTAAGGTATCTTTACCTGCTGGGGTTGTGGCATTAGCAGGATTATTTGTTGCCACTTCTTTTGTGCTTAATGCAGAAGCTATGCCGTTAATTTGGCTGTTATCGCCATTTGCATCTTTCACACTTAATGCGGTTGGTGGGTTATTCACCGTAACATTAGTGCTAGGATCATTAGGATCACGAGGTTCTAATGTTGTATCGGTTGTAGAAACCCCTTTATCTGAGGTTAATGCCACCGCCGTATCATTTTTCACCGTGTTTGGATCAATAGGTTGAACGCTCGGATCGACCGGATTTCCATTTTCATCCAACTGTGTACCGGCAGGGTAGTAGTTACCGTTTGAGGATTGAACAACCGGATTGCCGTTTTCATCCACTTTGCCTGCTTTACCAATAGTGGCACTGTTAAACTCCGGGTTCTCTGCCATTTGAATTTGAATACCGTTATTATCTACGATAGTTTGAATATTTTTCGCAGAATACGCCCCGTCAACCGCCGCATCAGAATTACGCGTTAAACTGACCGCACTTTGGGCACCAATAATATTAAGTGTTTGACCTAATTGACGATCCAAACCAACATTAGACACTGTCTCGTTTGCATTCGTTGTTGCATTAAATACTTCGCGTGATGCCTTGTTGTTGTTTGCGGTAAACGTTAATGGATTGGCGGCTTGTGTCATCACCGCATAAAGTTGTGAACCGTTAATTCCATCGGTTGAATTAGCATCAATATGACCGGCCGCCACATTTTTTAATTGGCGTTCTGCATTTTTCGCACCAATAGACACATATTTACCAGCATCTACCGGCTGACCGGCAAAACCACTGTAAGTAAAGGTGCCACCCTCTGAGGTTCTGACGGTTGCACTTGTTACGGTTCCAACACTATGTGAAGCGCCGTTTGTGCCTACAACTTCGGTTGAAGAATCTCCTAACACAACAGAACCATTGGTGCTTAATGATTGGATGTTTGAACCCAATGCAACGGATTTACTACCTGATACTGTAGTATCTGTACCGAAAGCGATGGAGGATTCACCTGTAGAGGTTACGTTTGAATTGCTCCCCATTGCGACTGCATTTTCTGCCTGAGATTTTGCATTTGCACCAAACGCCAAGGCATTGGTAGCATTCGCAAGGGCTTTATAACCTACCGCTGTAGCATTGTTTTCCAAGGCATTGGCACCAGTACCCACTGCTGTGGTGTAATCACCCTCAGCCACTGCACCTGCCGCAATTGCCACCCCACCTTTGGTTGATTTTGCTGAGGTTGAACCGAATGTTGCACCACTCGGTGTGCTTTGTCTACCAACACGGGCACCGGTACCGATAGCCGTTCCGAGCTCCGAGCCTTCTTGAACATACGCCGCAGTACCGATAGCCGTACTAAATAAGTCGTTGGCATGGGCTTTTTGACCGATTGCAACGGAACCATCTTTTGCATAGGTGGTTTCATAAAATTCTTCGCTACCGATTTTTTGTATATTTTCGGCTAAATCTTCGCCAACGATATTTTTATAAACTGCTTTATTTTCAGTCGTCGCAACGGCACCCATATCGTTACCCCCGATAGCAACAGAGGCGTGACCGGAAATAACTTGTGCACCGATAGCAATAGATTGGTCGCCAATCGCACGGGCATCAAAACCAATTGCTGTTGCTTCGTTAGATGTAAAGGAGATAACGTTTCCTTTCTCATCGACACCGGAAATTGGGTTTCCCGCAGCATCTTTAATACCTGCGCGATACATCAAACGGTTCGGATCCAATGCGCCCGTTGCTGTTGCATAATCAGCATCATTTAAATTATTTTCTGTTGTAATAGAACCATCTTCAGGTGTTAAGAAACCGGCTAAAGCGTTACCACCAATAACAGTAGTTCCGCGAGACTGTTCTTTTTCAACATTTCGCACCATCGCATCGGTACCAATTACCACGACATGAGGGTTTTTGACTTTATCGTCAGTTTCATCCTTAATACGGATCCCCTTGGCACCCGCACCAATTACCACGGCTTTTTTCACTGTGGAAGTTGCCCCACCCCCTATTGTGGTTGATAATTCACCTTCGGTTCGGCTTCGGGAGCCAATAGCTATGTTCTCAGTATTGCTTGCTGAGCTATCACGACCTAAAGCGATTGATTTTGAGCCGGTTGAGCTAGAGCCACGACCAATTGCAATGGCACTCTCTCCGTTTGAATTACTGTTTCCACCAATAGCAAGCGGACTGTTTGAACCCTGTGCGTTACTGTTGTTACCCAGTGCGACTCTTCCCCACTGATCGGTAGAAATATAAACGGGGTTTCGATCCGCCGTGATTGTGCCCGTTCCTCCTGCAACATCTGCCACTGCCACTGCTGCTGTTGCCGCTAGTGCAGATTCACTCATTAATAACGCACCCGCCATTCCCATTGCGACAAGAAGTTTATTTGGTGCAAGACGTTGATCGGTGGAGGAGGATTGTTTGCCTCTCCGTTTTGTTAATTCAGAAACAACAACAAAATTTTGTGTTGCCTGATTCCAAATGACTTTGAAAATTTTGTTCATGAGATTTCCCTCAAGTTACATAGTATAGTTAAAAAATACTCCAAAAATATTGCACGAGAAGTGTGCAATTTCTTTATTCTCATCATATTCCGGTACGCAAGATGTGGTCGTACCAATTTAATCGGTTGCGGATTTTATGAGCTATTTTGATGTAAATCAAGAACTTTACACATCCTTTACATAAGCTATGAGAAAGAGGGGAAAAAAGAAGAGAAAGGCTTATATTTCAAGGCATAATAGATAAGAATGTAAAGGTGATATTCAATAGGTTTGATGAGTATTCGTTTGAGGATTTATCCTCTTTATAGATCAAACCTCTAGATTTTCCTCTAGAGGTTTGTGAATAATCTGACGGTAGTTAGCCGTATGGGATAAGGAAATTATTTAGCAGCAGGAGCTGGTTGTTCTGCACTCGGTGCGGCAGGTTGAGCCGGTGCCGGGTTAAATTTCGCTTCGATTTGTGCGCCAAGTTCAGCTAAAGATTTCATCTCCGCTTGGAGTTCCATCGCTTTACTTTCATAAGCTTTTTGAGCTTCTTCGGTTTTCGTATTAAGTTGCGCCACCAATAATTGACTTGCAAGGGTTAACACATTTTTGGTTTTGGTTTTTGCATTGTTGATTAAATCCGATTTCACATCAAGAGCATCTAAGCTTGCAATGCTTGATTGAACAGATTGATTAAATTCTTCTACTGCTGCTTTAGCTTTGTTTTCATCATTCGCTTCGATGGCTGCCGCTAAGTCTTGTTGTAGCTTTTGTTGGCTTTGCGCTTGTACTGCACCTTGTGCTTGATTCCACGCAAGTAATTTTTCATAATCTGCCTTTTCTTGAGCTTCAGTATTTACTGTCGGAGCAGCTTCAGCGGCTTTAGGGGCTTCAGCTGGTTGAGTCGTTTGAGGTTTCGTCGCATCTGTAGATTTGTTTGCCGGTTTATCACAGGCAGTTAAAAATAATGTAAATAGCGCAGTGGCAGTGACTTTAGTTAATTTGTTCATAAAAAATCCTTTAAGTTGATAATGAAATATGATCTGTTGGGTAAAAATTCAGTTCCCCTAAGACCGCGTATTTTCAGATTAGTTTAAAAAAATTTCAAGCAGTTTATTGTAATGTGGGGATGAATTGGGATAAAGCTTTGATTTCCTCTTCCGTTAAACGTTGCTTGGCCGGGTTGCCCGCCCCGATAAGTTTTCCCTTTTGACGTTCCAAAAGTGCGGTTGAAATTTCTTCTGTTTTTAACTGATGAATGATTTTTGATTCACCCATTGCCGGTTTTTCCCCTTTTTTTCCATGGCAAGTGGCGCAGGAACGTTTGTAAATCTTTTCTGCTTTGATGAAATCTGAGTTTGGCAGGGTTTCGGCTTGAGCCAAAAAAGAAAGCCCAAACAGGCTACCGAGAAATAAATAAAATGCTTTCATTGAGGATCCTTAATGATTTATTTGTTAAAGAGTTTCTCTAATTCTTGCTGCGGAATTTTACCTTCAAATTTTGCTTGAATATAGCCTTTATCATCGATAATGAAAGAGGTGGGGGTTCCCACCAGTTGATATCGTTCAGCGGTGATGTTCATTTGATCTTTAATCACAGGTTGGGTGAGCTGGTGTTTGGCGACCACTGCGTTGGTGTCCATCTTTTCACCATCTACATTGATGGCAATAAGCTGAACTTGGTTGGGATGAGTGTCATTGAGTTGCTCAAAGGTTTTTAGCTCCGCCATACAATGACCACAGGTTTCCGACCAAAAGGTGAGTAATCGAGTGCCTTGCCAATCTTTCAAATTCACTGGTTTACCTTGCAAATCGTAGGCGGCCAGTTCTGGGGCCATATGACCTAATGTCGCTTTTTCTTCTTTGCAGGAAACGGTGCTGAAAATGACCGCACTTAAGCAGAGTGATTTGAGTAAAAATTTAATGTTCATTTCGTTCTTCCCGTAAAAACTTACCGTGTTGAAGATAAATAGTGCGATCAGTGAGTTCGCCCAGTTCCGGATTATGGGTCACCATCACAATGGTTCTCCCTTGGCGGTTTAATTGTTGCAATAAATCTAAGATCAATGCCTCATTTTTTTCGTCTAAATTCCCTGTGGGTTCATCAGCGAAAATGACAGGGGGCTGATTGACAAGGGCACGAGCAATGCAAACACGCTGTTGTTCCCCACCGGAAAGTTGGCTTGGCCGGTGATCGATACGATGGCCTAATCCCACTTGTTCTAATACGGCTTTGGCTGCAGCTTCATCAATCACACTGTGGTAATGCTGAGCGAGCATCACATTTTCAAGGGCGGTTAAATAGGGGATTAAATGGAATTGCTGGAAGACCAGGCCGATTTTTTCTGCCCGAAAACGTTGACGACCCACTTCATCTAATTGTGCCGCATCAATCCCGTCTAAGATTACTTTTCCCTCGCTGGCGGTATCTAACCCGGTGAGAATGTTCATCAAGGTGGTTTTTCCCGAGCCGGAGGCACCCATAATGGCAACAAATTCCCCTTGCTTAATTTGAATTGTGATATCTTCAAGGGCAGTAACCTGACCAAAGCGTTTGTATAAATGTTCTGTTTCGATAACAAATTGAGTCATATTGTTCTCTTTTTTTAGGCTGATATTCGCTATTTACAAGGCTTATTCGCCTTTTAATACATTGGCTGTTTGAATACTTAATGCACGGCGTGTTGGAATAATGACGGCGATAAAGGCAACCAGTAAGGCGAGCACGATCGTAATCGGGAAAACCGGTAAACGCATATCAATGTAAGATTTAAAAACCGTTAAACCTAATATCTGCGCCAGCAAATAACCGAGCATGAATCCCATAAAAATAGCACAAGTAGCGATGATCAGAATTTCGGTGCAGATTTGTTTGATAATATCCGATTGTTTTGCCCCCAGGGCTTTTTGCAAAGCGAATTCTTTGGCACGTTCACCCACAATGGCAACCAAGGTCGTGTTCACACAAAGGGTGGCTAATACTAAAATTACCAAAGAAATCAGCCCCATTAATCCTTTTATTTTGTCTAAAATTTGCCCTTCAGAAGCGGAAACTTTACGAATAGGACGGGCGGTAAGCTCGGGATATTGCTGCATGATTTTTTCTGCAAACTGATCTACTTGCCCCAATTCATTTTTGACATTGAGTAGGGCATTGTTGGCAAGCCCTTCTTTTTCTAACCAATTTTGTGCAAAATCAAGATTGACAATGAGCATATTGTCCGTGGCATCACCGGCTTCTACAATAGCTTTAATGGTAAATTGATGTTTTTCTACGGCATTTTTAGAAAGTTGGAGTTTATCGCCGATTTTTAAATTAAGCCGTTCTGCAAGGGTTTTGCCGATCATGGCATTGCGATCATCAAAATCCACATTAATTGCCGAGCCGCTAATTTGCCAATAGGGCGCTAAAACCCGCATATCGGCAAAACGAACGCCCATAATGACAATTTTTTCCAATTCGCTGCGTGTCACACCGTAAAGATAGGGGCTGGCTGCGGTGATTAACCCTTGTGGGGCTTTCTGTAGAATGTCATCAATTTGGCTTACCGAAATCATTTCGCCTTTTGTCGAGCCGATATAGAAATTAGCACCAAAGGTACGGAGTTCTTGGCTCATTTTGGTGTTAATGTCGAAATATACTGCTGCCATCGCGGTAACAATGCTTGCGCCCACAGTTAATGCGGTGAAAATAATCATTACCCGTTGTAAACGCAGGCGCAGTGCACGGAAAATTAATCGCCAAAACATGCTTTTATTGTCTACCATAAAGCACCTCAACAGGATAAAGTTTGGCAATGCGATGAGCCGGGAAGCAAGTGCCTATGAGGGCAATGAGAATGGAAAGCATAAGCACGCAAGGAATGACGATCCAAGTAAAACTCAGCGGTGCACCGAAAAGGGTCGCACCAATAAATTTGGCGAGTCCCCAGCCGGCTAAACAGCCTAATATACCGCCAATCAATGCACTCAATAAGGCTTCACAATAAAACAATAGCATGATTTGCCATGGGTAAGCCCCCAAGGCTTTCATTAAACCGATTTCTTTGCTGCGTTCAATGATGCTTGAACTCATCAGTGAGGCGATACCCATAGCCGCCGCAATAACTGCTGCCAAAGTGACCACCGAAAGTAATAATTGAATTTTACTGATGACCACCCCTTCCGAGGCGGCGACTTGCCAAATTGGGCGTACAATGGCGCCGGAAACGGCTTCTTCCAGTTGATGAGAGATAGAAGAAACATAGGCTGTGCAATACCAACGATCATATTCTTCTGCATCAAGGGCATCGGTATTGGCTCGAGCCTTACGAGAGAGGGCATTTTCCGGCACGGTCAGCGCAGACACTTTCACCGATTGCACTTTGCCTTCTACTCCTAATAAGGCTTGGGCTGCACTTAACGGCATCACAATTTGATTATCTTCCATACCACCGGTGGTTAAAACCCCTTGAATTTTGACCGCACTTTGAGCGGAAAAATCCTTTTCTTGATAGTTTAAATAAAGGATATCACCTATTTCCCAGTGGTTCACCTTGGCAAGTTGCCGGCCCACAAGGACGGGAATGGTCTCACCGAAATCGTCATTTTCATCATTCACCCAATTACCTTGCACCTGCCAATAGGGGCTGATGATACGTTGCCCGGTGTGATAATCCTCTTCATCGGGAATGGCTATTTGATGATCGAAAAATGTTCCTAAAATGCTGACAGAGACGGAAAGTGCGGTGTTTTTTTCCGCTGTTTTGGAAGCATTGACTTTCGCCGTTAATTGAGGAGCAAAGCCGACAATATTATTCCGCCAGAAAATATCTTTGATATTCGGGAGTTCTTTTTCATCAATAAAATCTTGACCGGAAAGGGAAATATTGGCATTGAGTTCATCGGGTAATGCAGCGTTGCTTGCCGGCTCAATCAAAATGTTTGCACCATAAGATTTCAGTTCTTTTGCCATTTTATCGCCAATATCAATGGAAACGGCAAGCAGGGCAGAAACCAACCCTGCGGCTAAAAAAAGGGTGATGATGGCAAGTAATTTCCGTTTGAGGCCAAAACGCCAAGATTGAAATAACATTCTTGCTAACATTGTTATTCCTCTTTTTCATTTCCACGGTTTAAATATTTTTCAGGTTGATTGCGGAATTGTTCGAGATTTTCTTCATTTTCAAAGAAATAAGTACGGTTTTCAACGCTGTATTTATACTCCGTTTGGGTGTTCTTTAATGTTTTGCCGCTAATGGGATCTTGCACCTCAATTTCTACAATGGTGCTGAATAAATTAAGCCCGTCTTCTAATGAGGAGCGGGGAATAATGAGTGCATTGTCGGTTTGTTGCCAATTTTCAATCGGCACGGGATTGCATCCCCCCGGTTTGCCAATGGACGGAATAAACATATGCACCCCACAGCCGACACAGACCACTTGATTGCCTTGCATCACATAACCTTGATCGCCACATAATAAGCAGGCATCAAAAACGGCAGCAAGACTGAGTTTAGCCGGTTGGCGATTAATAATAAAAAAGCGGACGGCTTTGCCATCATCGGCAATCCAAACAAAGCGGTGGAGTTTACCGTCTTTGACTTGCTCAATCGGAATATGTACTTGCTGGGCTTGATCGAGTGTAACAGGAATGGCTTCCGACAGTTGCGGTGGGCGTGAAGCAACCTGTTCCCAGTAAAGTTGGCTTGCACCAATAAAAATCATTGCCAATGCGCCCCAATTAATTAGACGTTTTGAGATTTGCACCAAGGCTAATTTTTTGCGTTTTTCAATAGGATCTTGCTCAATTTGGGCGTGTAACTTACGTTTAAGGTGTGTTTGGAAGATAAAAATGCCTAAATTGACGAACATCACCGCAAGACAGAGGGTATTAAGCCAACCGGTGATCGCCCCTGATTTTGCTACAAAGCTTAACCGTAGCTTGGTGAGATCGATGATTTGTAATTTCATCAAAATAAGGAAAAGTTCGCCTACAAGCGGTATGACTAAGGCAAACCAAAGTAGAAATGTCAGCGCAAAAAGTGCGGTGGATTTTCCCGTTGTTTTTTGTTGTTGCTTCACTAAAAAGTAAATCCACATTGCAACGGCAAAACATAAAATGACCCCGAAAATGACGGCACTGAGATTTAAAATAAAGTCTGTGTTAATAATATCTGTATTGGTGAGGGCGGTGATATTGGGATCGTTCGCCCAAGTTACACCTGCAATCAACATAAAGATAAATTGCCAAGCTAAACGCAATTTAGGAAAGTTTACCCATTGACTGAGCGCAAAACATAAAAATGCGCTGAGAAAAAAAAGCGTCAGGCTCAGATTGACAATTTGGCTATTAGGCAAGCCAAAACGCAGTGCCACACCACTTATTAACCCCAAAAGACTTAGCCAAATGATCGTTTTTGCCGGCGGTGCTGTCGGTTTTATTGCCCAAGAGGCACCGAGTAAAATGGAAAGAGGTAAGAGTGATTGAAGCAGAAAAACGAAAAAGTAAGTCATAAGTTAAAAAATATCATGGTGATAAAATCGGTTGGCACAATAGGTTGTTTTGTGACCTAGATGTATCAATTTGTGCGTGAATATCCGCTATTCACGCACATTGTAAAACAATTATTTAATACCCGTGAATTTGAATTCATAGCTCACATCAAAAGGTTTCCACCAACGACCTACGCCGGTTTCGCCATCCGTATGACGGTGTAAACCTGCTTTTGATGGCGGATCGATATGATAGGTTAATTTATAGTTACCTACGCCCATCATTTTGACGTTTGCCCCGTAATGTGGGCCGTCACCTGCTACCATTGGCATAAAGGTGCCTTCTTGTTTTTCGCCGGTATCGGTATTCACTAAAGTGTAATTGATAGTGAGATAAGGCATCCATTCGCCATCGCCAAAGCCATTTTTATTGCCTTTTACGGCGTGAATATCCGCTTCTAAGTGAATGTCCGATTTGGCTGCCGGTAAGCCCATACCACGCGGTTCCATATCAATAGGTTTGAGATAAACAGCGGCAATTTCCATATCGTTCATTGTTACGGCTTCGCCGATTGGGTATTCGGTAAAGGCTTGTGCGCTTGCAGCGAATAAACCGGCTGCGAGAGTAGTCGCAATGAGTGCTTTTTTCATATTAAGATCTCCTAAGATTTAACGTAAAGCTGCTTTTTTGCTTTGGTATTTCATAACCACAAAGGCAAAAAGTGCAGCGATGATTAAAATGCCTTGTGGAACGAGTGTTTCCACATAAGGGTAAATGCCCAACCAAGCAATTTCCGGTATGCCGTTAATGAGGGTTGGCTCAAATAATTTTCCTTCAATCAATTCCAAGACGGATTTCCCGGCAAAAACAAAGGCCATCACATACATAAAGGTGCCGGTGAACATAAAAAACGGTTTAAGCGGAAGCCTTACCACGCTATATCGCATAATGAAGTAACAAATAGCCAGTAGGATAACCCCCACCACAAAACCTGCAAAAAGATAAACTAAACCGACCGCACTTTTGGCATCGCTTGCTAAGGCATAATAGAATAAAACGGTTTCCGCCCCCTCACGATAAACCGCTAGAAAGCTGGTGAGCCATAAGCTGGCTAAAGAGCCTGCTGTTAACGCCGTGGAGAGCTTGCCTTCTAAATAGCGTTTCCAATTTTGCGCTTCCACTTTGGAAAGCAACCAGTAACTCATCATAAAAAGCATGACGACGGCAATCATCATGGTGAAGCCTTCCAATAATTCCCGATGTTGCCCGGAATTTTCAAAAATCAATTGGAAAATAAACGCAGTGATAACACTTGCCACCAAAGCAACATAAACGGATTGACGAATAGTCGGTAGTTTATCTTGATGACCATTTTTGACGAGATAGGCCACAATCGCCGCCACAATAAGTAGCGCTTCTAAACCTTCCCGTAGAATAATTAACAAACTGTATAAGAATAACGACCAATCGCTTTGTTCTCCGCCTTGTAACATCCCCACTGCTTTGGATAAATTTTGTGCTAACCCTTCTGCCTGAGGTTGTAATTTGTCTCCTTGGTTGGCTTTCATTAGGCTAACCATTCGGGTGAAATAGCCTTCAATTTCGGCTTTGAAGTTACTATCACGAGAGCCGATTTTATTTTCCATACCACTGTTTTCAAACACATCAAAATAGGTGTCTTGTACCGCAAGAATGGCTTTTTTCTGTTCGCCTTTTTCATACAGTGAAATGGCTTGTTGAATACCTTGATTAACTTGATCGGCAATTTGTTGCCAATCTTGTTGCTCATTTTCCATGGATTGTGCTGAGCTATCCGGTTGATTTTGCTCTTCTCGAGTGGTAGGGAGTGCCGGTAATAATGCCTCAATATCTTGTAGAAGATTGGTACTTTGATAAGCAATTTCCGTCATTTGATCTGCTTGTTCGCTTAAACGAATTAAATGGTAGAATTGTTGATTAATGGCGGCGGATTGCTCGGAAGAACGGTGAGTACGCACCGCCATTTCCATTTCTGAATTTTTATAGCCGTCATATTGCGCTTGTTGGAATGATTGCTTGGCTTTGGCAAAATTACCTTGCTCATAAGCTTCAATGGCTTGTGCCACAAGATCATCAATGGTTTTAAAGCTTTGTTGCCAGTAAGGTAAAATTTGATCATTTTGATAGACATTGTGTTGCCCATCGGCATTGAGTTGATGGCCTTCTGCTAGAGCAGGTAAGACCTCTTGTAAGGCTTGTTTTAGCCCATTAATTTTGGTTTGGATTTCATCAATGGGTCTGCCTTCGCCAATCATCTTACGAATTTCACCAAAAGTGGCTTCCATTTGATAACTTTTTTGTGCCGAGAAATTAATGCGGATAGGGCCTTCTAAATTCTCAAAGACTTCAAAATAGGCCATTTGCACTTCTGTGCGGGCATCATCAGGACGATTTTGTTGAAGAAGTGTGGCGGTTTTATCTAACCGTTCAGTAATATCAGTGACCCATTGCTGATAATTATCTTGTGCAAAGGTGAATTGGGAAAAGAAAAGGGTAATGAATAGCACACCACCGCGTATAATAGAAAACATTAATTTATCCAAATGCAATTTATTCTTATTTAGAATCGTATTATCTCTAAATAAGAAAAAATCTCAATAGCGATTTCACTGTTTTGTGATGTAGGTCAAGTTTTAGGGAAGCTCAAAGTGCGGTTGATTTGGCCACACTTTTTATTTAAGCGAAGTGGGATTGTTGAACTTGAAATTTCAGATTGAGCGCTTTCATCACTTTCATTACAGTGGCAAAAGTTGGGTTACCTGAACCAGATAATGCTTTATAAAGCCCTTCACGGCTCATTCCGGCATCACGCGCAATTTGGCTCATATTACGGGCCCGAGCAATATCCCCCAGTGCGGATAAAATAAGCTCAACATTTTCTTCTTGTAAAATTTCGTTGAGATAAAGCTGGATTTCCTCTTCGGAAGTGAGATGCTCAGCAATATCAAAATCTTTTAATTGTTCAGTCATAATCCTAACTCCTTCGCAAGTTGTTTTGCTTTTTTGATATCTTGTTCTTGTGTGGATTTATCTCCGCCACAGAGTAAAAAGATCAGAACACCATTTTGATTTTTCAGATAAATTCGGTAGCCTTGTCCTTCATCTATGCGTAGCTCAAAAATACCATCATTGACGCTTTTAATGTCCCCAAAGTTGCCAAATTGTAAACGTTTGATCCGTGCATTAATCTTCGCTTTTGCACGAATATTCTTTAGTTTACTTAGCCAGTTATCAAAGGTTAAAGTGGTTTTTATTTGAACAGTCATGGGGAAAATAGGGCTGATGTTTAGGGAGCTATTCTAAATAATTTAGCTTGAAGTGTAAACTGTGGTTAACAAATTATAAGCATTTGAGGGATAGCTCAAAGTGCGGTCATTTTTTTAGTGGTTTTCACTCGCCAATTTTTCTTCAGAATAATCCCTCAATTGCTGAATTTCACGTTTTGCTTTATCAGACAGGACTTTATTATCCTTTAGCATTTGTTCGGAACGGGCCATGATAAAACGTAGATAATCAACATTATGCGTTTGTTCAAAAAATTGTTTTGCCTGATACATATCATTGAAATCTTTATTGGCTTGAGTGAGCAACATTTTTTGACCGAATAACATAATAAGTGCTAAGGCTAAGGCGATGAGGGTGCCATAACCCTTTGTGGGATAATAAAGTAATCCGCCGATAATAAAGAGGCCGGAAACGAGGCGAGAGCTGTTTTTTATGTAGGTTTCACTCGGCGGTGCTTGTATTAAGTCTTTAAATTTCATTATGTTTTCCTAAAAAATAAGGGCGTTATCATACGCCCTTATGGTTTGATTTTTCAAGTATTAGGCAAGGATACCCGCCCAGTAACCTAAGATCCCCACCCCAAATAGGGCAAAGATAATGAGCATCGCATTCACTTTTTTACGCAATAAGTACATACATAAGAAAGTGAGCAATAAGGCGAGTAAGCCCGGAAGCAGATCGTTTAATACGCCTTGAAGGGTAACGACGACTTCTTCACCAAGTTGATTTTTATAACGGGTGAGTTCTAATGGCACATTGATACTGGTCCATTTTGAAACGAGTGAGCCCATCACAAAGAGACCCAGAATAGAAGCGCCCTGAGTGATTTTTTGTAAACGGCCACCACCCATATCAGAAACGATTTCTGTCCCTTTTTCATAACCGTATTTGAACCCATACCAACGGGTTAGGGCACGAATCACGTTAATTAAAATAAAGAACAAAAGTGGGCCTAAAATGCTACCGGTTAAGGCAATACCGGCACCCAGTGCCGCTAAAACAGGGCGTAATGTTCCCCAGAAAATCGGGTCACCCACACCGGCAAGTGGTCCCATTAAGCCCACTTTTACCCCACTGATTGCCGCATCATCCACATCTTTTGCACCGTTGGCACGTTCCTGTTCCATGGCGGCGGTAACGCCCATAATGGCGGAACCCACCCAAGGTTGGGTGTTGAAGAATTCAAGGTGACGTTTTAATGCCGCCGCTTGATCTTCTTTTTTGCTGTATAAACGTTTGATGGTTGGGATCATCGAAACACAAAATCCCATTGATTGCATACGTTCAAAGTTGAATGAACCTAAAAGGAACGTTGAACGGAAGTAGGTTTTTAAAATATCACCTTTAGTAAGTGTCACTTTTTGATCTGACATAATGCGCTCCTTATAGACCTTCTAATTCGTTATCGGCTAATTTTTTTTGGCTTGCAACAGGCATTGCGGCTTGGTTAAAGCGAGGATTTAATTGGATATAAAGCATCGCCAAGCAGGTACCTAAAATACCTAATCCAACTAGGTTATAGTTAGTAAAGGAAGCAATAACGAAACCAAGGAAGAAGAACGGCATTAACGCCCCTGCACGCATCATGTTGATAACCATGGCATAACCGACCACCACAATGAAACCACCGGCAATTTGTAAACCACGGGTGATCACTTCAGGGATCGCATCTAATGCACTGGTTACCGTATCAGTGCCCGCCACTAAACCTACGGCTAAGGCAGGCAGTGCTACCCGTAAGGCTTGTAGGGAAAGACCGGCAAAGTGACAAAACTCAATGCCACGGAAGTTGGCTTGTTCTGCAAATTTATCGGCTTTGTGTTGTAGGAAAATGGTTAAAGTACGAACAAAAATAGTTAATACTTGACCCGCTGCCGCCACGGGGACGGCGATAGCGATAGCCGTACCCACGGATTGTCCGCCTTTGATGACTAAAATCGCTGAAATAACGCTTGCCAATGCGGCATCCGGTGCCATAGCCGCACCTACGTTCATCCAGCCTAGGGCGATCATCTCTAATGTACCGCCAAGAATGATACCGGTTTCAAGATCACCTAAAACCAAACCAATCATGGTACAAGCAAAAAGTGGGCGGTGGGTTTGACGTTCATCTAACACGCTTCCCATACCGCAGATTGCCGCAACCAGTACGACTAAAATGAGTTCCATTGTTGACATAAAAGGCTCTCCTAAAATTTAATTGAATCTAATTTTTCACGGGTTAGCTCAACCGGTTTATTGGCGGCCACTTTCTGAAGTGAGAGTTTGACACCCATATCAAGTAATTTTTTGAATGCTTCCACATTCGATGGATTAACGGTGACCGCATCAGAAAGTTGTTTATTGCCTTCTTTGTGCGTCATTCCCCCAACATTGATGGTATCAATACGCAGCCCACCTTCAATTAAACGCACCGCATCTTCCGGTTTGGTGACTAACATTAAGATATTACGGCTGGCGTATTTCGGGTTGTTATACACCTTAATCGCTTTATCCACCGAAATCACATAGGCTTTCAAATGAGGAGGGGCAATTTGGAGTAACAATTCTTTGCGAAGTTCATCATTCGCCACTTCATCACTGATAGCAAAAATCGCCTCGCATTTCACCGCTTTTGCCCAAGATGTTGCCACTTGACCATGGATTAAACGGTCATCAATTCGCAACAGGTTCACACTCATACGACCGTTCGGATCATATTGTGTATTGTCTTCTTCTGGTTGCGCTTCTTCTGATGAGGCGACCGCAGTTTCTTCTGCTGAGTTAAAGGAAGCGGTTTCATCGGGTTTGCGATAGCTTTTCACTGCCATCACACCCACTTCTTTTGCAGTATCGGCCAGTTCTTCTGCTGATTTGGCATCGTCTTTTGCATCCAACACTTCCAACAACATCGGTAAACTTACCCCGGTGACAATATCATCTTGTGGGCGTTTTGCCGCCACTCGAGCCGCAGCGTTATAAGGGCTGCCGCCGAATAAATCGACCAAAAATAACACCGAATCGGCGGGATCACATTCTGCGATAATCGCTTCATATTTTTCCACCAAGGTGTCTTGTCCTTCTCCCGGAACGAATGTGACGCCGTGGAGACCTTCCACTTCGCCAAACACCATTTCAGAAGAGTTTACCAACTCTGCGGCAAGTTTGCCGTGAGCGGCAACGATTACTTGAATCATTGGGTACTACTCCTAAGGTTACAAAAAAACGGTGAAAGCATAGTGTAAAAGCAGGGGCAATTCAATATGGTCAAAGTATAACCCTATCAAATTATGCGTTAGATCAAAATTTATTCACCATGATGCCAAAATAAACAGCCTGTTAGAAAGCCTATTAGAAAGCCTATGATGCGTGTTGTAAAGAAAAGTGCGGTCAATATGGATGAGGTTTTGTGGAACATAAAAATTTCGTTAAAATGCACGGAAATGATGATAAGGATCCCTTATGCTAACTCGCCAATGCTTTGTTTTGATTTCAGATGTGCTTCCTCAAGCCTTACCTCCACAGGTTTTAATACTTGGAGAGCAGGGTGTGCCTTTTTCAAAAGCCGAGAATTTATTGGGACAAGAATTTGAACATATTTTATTTGATGCTAGACAGGGTATTCATTTAGAGTCCCTTGCCATTGCAAGTGGAACACTAAAAAGAGGGGGAACTTTCTGTTTGTTACTTTCCACTTGGGAAGATTTAGAAAAACAGCCTGATGTGGATAGCCTTCGTTGGAACGGAAATCAGTCGGTGATTTGCACACCCCATTTTATTCATCACTTCAAACAATGTATCGCACGCTCTCATTTCCCGATTTTACAAAAAGCAAGTGCGGTCAGTTTTCCTCCCATTTTTAGTTATGAAGAAAAGCAAAAGCAGGCGACGGATGAACAGCAACAAATTATTGAGGCAATTTTACAAAGGCAGTGTGATCTTTATTTTTTGACGGCAAAACGAGGGCGGGGAAAATCTGCTTTGTTAGGTATGCTGGCTAATCGAATTGATGAACCGATTTACCTCACCGCCCCCAATAAAAGTGCGGTCAATACATTGTATAGTTTTGCCAAAGGAAAGATTGAATTTATTGCGCCTGACGAATTAATCCAACGATTACAACAAGATGCCTCATTTTCTGAAAGTGCTTGGCTTTTCGTGGATGAAGTAGCAATGATCCCCTTAGCCTTATTACAGCAATTTTCTCAACATTTTCGCCATATTGTTTTTAGCACTACAATTCACAGCTATGAGGGCACGGGTCGTGGTTTTGAATTAAAATTTAAGCAAAAAATTGACCGCACTTTTCAACACTTTGAGCTTTATCAGCCTTTGCGTTGGGAAAAAAATGACCCCCTCGAACATTTTATTGAAGATCTTTTGTTGTTGGATGCCGAAGATAAATTTGAGCAAATTGCCTATCACACAAAGCCCAATATCCGGATTGATGAAATCGAACAAGCGCAGCTTATCCGCTCGCCGGAATCTTTTTATGGTTTGATGACATTAGCCCATTATCGAACTTCCCCGATTGATTTACGTCGTTTGTTTGATGGAGAAGGACAACGTTTTTACCTCGCCTCAGATCAACATCAACTGATTGGCGCAATTTGGGCATTGGAAGAAGGCAGAATGAATGATGAGGCGCTTATTGAACAAATTCAGCAGGGAATTCGCCGCCCCAGAGGCAATCTCGTTCCACAAGCGCTATGTTTTCATGGCAATTTTCCTCAGGCTTGCCGATTGCGTTCACTGCGTATTTCGCGCATTGCAGTGCAGCCTCATTGGCAACAGCAAGGGATAGGGCAGGCATTAGTCAATTCTATATCATCGGCGGTGGATTTTCTTTCCGTCAGCTTTGGGTATACGAAAGATCTGGCAAATTTTTGGCAAAAATGCGGTTTTGCATTGGTACATTTGGGGGAACACAAGGAAGCCAGTAGTGGTTGCTATTCTGCCATTGCGTTGAAGGGCATATCGGAAGCGGGGATGGTTTTTACGGAAACCGCACAGCGACAATTTCAACGTGATCTGGGGCTATCAACGCATCCTTTGGCTGAAACGCTATGGCTGGGGGAAGTGGATTGGTCGCTTAATGAGGAAGATTGGCAACATTTAAAAACGTTTGCTTATTTTCATCGCACCTTATTTTCTTCAACCCCTGCTATTCGCCGTTTGTTGAAAGCACAGGGCAAGCGTTATTTTCCACGACTTTCCGACTATTTCAGCAAAAAAGCGCTTCCCTTTAATAAGAAAAAAAGCGTAGAATGTTTTCGTTTAGAAATTAAACAATACTTAGAGGAACTTTTATGACAACACCAACAGAAAATACCGAGAAACCAAAAGGATGGTTTAAACAGGCTTTAGAAAAATATGATAATTTTCTTAAAACCTACGATCTTGATTCGCCAAGCTGTTGTGGTGTGCCAAAAATGCGAGAAGATAAAAACGGCAATTTATGTAAAGAAGATTCACTCTTTAAAAAATAACCTGTTTTTTTATACAGATTTTCATCTTGAATCCCCTTTTTTAATTCAGTAAACTATGCGTCAATTTTTTATTAGAAATTGACGCATTATTCATGAAAACCGCTTTTTTCCAACTCGATATTCCTTCCTCCCCAAACGACCACAAAATTTTAGGCAATGTCTTATCGGGCGCTGATGCATTAGCTATTAGCGAAATGGCTCAGCATCACCCGCATTTGACGGTGGTGGTCACACCGGATACCCGCACTGCAGTGCGTTTATCAGAGCTTTTATCGGAATTAAGCGAACAAGAGGTGACACTGTTTCCAGATTGGGAAACCTTACCCTATGATACCTTTTCTCCTCATCAAGATATTATTTCTTCTCGTCTGAGTGCGCTTTTTCATTTGCAGAATGCGAAAAAAGGCATTTTTTTATTGCCGATTTCCACTTTAATGCAACGCCTTTGCCCACCGCAATATTTACAGCACCATGTGTTATTGATTAAAAAAGGGGATCGCTTAAGTATTGACAAGATGCGCTTACAATTGGACGCCGCCGGTTATCGCGCCGTAGAGCAAGTGCTGGAACATGGTGAATATGCGCTACGGGGTTCATTGCTCGATCTTTTCCCAATGGGCAGTAGCTTGCCTTTTCGGTTAGATTTTTTTGATGATGAAATTGATTCTATCCGCACTTTTGATGTGGATACGCAACGCACACTCGATGAAATTCAATCCATAAATCTTTTGCCGGCTCAGGAATTTCCAACAGATGAAAAGGGGATTGAATTTTTCCGCACGCAATTTAGAGAAACCTTCGGTGAAATCCGCCGTGATCCGGAACATATTTATCAACAAATCAGCAAAGGCACGTTAATTTCCGGTATTGAATATTGGCAACCGCTATTTTTTGCCGAAATGGCAACCTTATTTGATTATCTTCCGGCACAAACCTTGTTGGTGGATATGGAGGCTAATCAGGTTAAGGGAGAGCGTTTTTATCAAGATGCGAAACAACGTTATGAACAACGCAAAGCGGATCCGATGCGTCCTTTATTACCCCCGGAACGTTTATGGTTACACCTTGATGAACTCCATCGCCAACTGAAAGCCTATCCTCGCATTACGCTGAAAAATGAAAAAGTGCGGTCATCGGTACGTCAGAAAAATTTACCGGTAAGCCCATTACCGGCGATTGCCATTCAATCACAACAAAAAGAGCCGCTAGGGCAACTTCGTCAATTTATTGAACATTTTAACGGGAATATTGTGTTTTCCGTGGAAACGGAAGGGCGTCGGGAAACTTTGCTTGATTTGCTTCAACCCTTAAAAATTAAACCGAAACAAATTCCCTCTCTCGCCGAGGCTAAACAAGAAAAATTGAGTTTGTTGGTGAGTACCTTTGAGCAGGGTTTTATTATCGAACAATCTTCCCCATTGGCTATTATTGGTGAAGCGAATTTATTGGGTGAACGGGTGCAACAGCGTCAGCGTGATAAGCGTAAAACCATTAATCCGGATACCCTTGTGCGGAATTTGGCGGAACTTAAAATCGGCCAACCCGTGGTTCATTTGGATCATGGCGTGGGGCGTTATGGTGGATTGGTGACCCTTGATGCAGGGGGGATGAAAGCAGAATATTTGCTCCTAAATTATGCTAACGAGGCCAAACTTTATGTGCCGGTGACTTCCTTACATTTGATTAGCCGCTATGTGGGCGGTTCTGATGAAAGTGCGCCACTCCATAAACTGGGTAACGAGGCTTGGGTGAAATCACGCCAAAAAGCGGCGGAAAAAATTCGTGATGTGGCAGCGGATTTGTTAGATGTTTATGCACAACGTGAAGCGAAAAAAGGCTTTGCGTTCCATTATGATCGTGAGGAATTTCAACAATTTGCCGCCACCTTTCCTTTTGAAGAAACTCATGATCAAGAAATGGCGATTAACGCTGTCATTTCCGATATGTGCCAACCCAAAGCGATGGATCGTTTAGTTTGTGGTGATGTGGGCTTTGGTAAAACCGAAGTGGCGATGCGTGCGGCATTTTTGGCAGTGATGAACCATAAACAGGTGGCCGTTTTAGTGCCGACCACCTTGCTTGCCCAACAACATTATGAAAATTTTAAAGATCGTTTTGCGAATTTACCGGTGAACGTAGAAGTGCTATCACGCTTTAAAACGGCGAAAGAACAAAAACAAATTTTGCAAAATCTTGCGGAAGGTAAAGTGGATATTTTGATCGGCACGCATAAACTCATTCAATCTGATGTGAAATTTCACGACCTCGGTTTATTGATTATTGATGAAGAGCATCGTTTTGGAGTTAGTCAAAAAGAAAAGATTAAACAGTTACGCGCCAATATTGATATTCTCACCCTTACCGCTACCCCAATTCCCCGAACCCTGAATATGGCAATGCACGGTATTCGTGATCTTTCCATTATTTCCACGCCACCGGCTCGACGTTTAAGCATTAAAACCTTCGTACGCCAAAAAGAGGATTTAGTGGTGCGTGAAGCCATTTTGCGGGAAATTTTGCGGGGTGGACAGGTTTATTATTTATACAACGATGTGGCGAGCATTGAAAATGCCGCAGAAAAACTGACCGCACTTGTACCGGAAGCAAGAGTCGTGGTTGGGCATGGGCAAATGCGTGAACGTGAGTTAGAGCGGGTGATGAGCGATTTTTATCACCAACGTTACAATGTGTTGGTTTGTTCAACCATTATTGAAACAGGAATTGATGTGCCAACGGCCAACACTATTATCATCGAACGGGCAGACCATTTTGGTTTGGCGCAATTGCATCAACTGCGTGGTCGAGTGGGGCGTTCTCATCATCAAGCTTATGCTTATTTGCTGACCCCGCCACTGAAAATGATGACTAAAGATGCAGAGCGTCGCCTTGAGGCCTTGGAAAGTTTAGATAATCTTGGTGCGGGGTTCATTCTTGCCACTCATGATTTAGAAATTCGTGGTGCAGGGGAATTGCTGGGTAATGAACAAAGCGGACAAATTGAAACCATTGGTTTTTCCCTTTATATGGAATTACTTGATGCGGCAGTAAAAGCCTTAAAAGAAGGACGAGAACCTTCTCTGGAGGAATTAACTCAACAACATGCAGAAATTGAGTTGCGTATTCCGGCATTGTTACCGGATGACTATTTAGGCGATGTGAATATGCGTTTGTCTTTTTATAAACGTATTGCCGCCGCACAAACTAAACAAGAATTGGATGAATTAAAAGTCGAACTGATCGACCGCTTTGGATTGCTACCTGAAGCAACGAAAAATTTACTGCAAATTGCCGAATTGCGTCTATTGGTTGAGCCTCTACAAGTGCTACGAATTGATGCAGGAACTCAAGGCGGTTTCATTGAATTTTCACCTAATGCGAAAATTGACCCGGAAAAATTTCTTCAACTTATCCAAAAAGAACCCATTGTGTACCGCTTTGACGGCCCATTAAAATTCAAATTTATAAAAGATCTTTCCGAAAATAAAGTGCGGTTGGAATTTGTGACGGATTTGGTGAGGGGATTGGTTGAATAAAAGAAATTAGCGTGGCAACCTAAAAACTTGAATAGGCATCTATTATAAGCGGGGATATAATCGGCGGGAATGGATGATGGTTTGAATATATACTTCATCTCCGATGATATCGTAAACAATACGATAACCACGACAGAATGCTTCACGCCGATTATCTTGAATAATTCTACCAGCTGCAGTGGGCATATAGGCAATTACATCTATTTTAGCCAAAATATCGTTGGCTAATTTAATTCCAGTTATCTCATAACCCGTGTATTCAATTACGTTTGCTACAATCTCATTTAAGTTGCGGTCGGCTTCTTGGGTAAAGAAAATATTAGCCATAAATCAACATTTCACGCTCGGCAGCTTCAAGCTCCTGTGCTTTTTTTTCAATTGTTTGTTGTAGACGTAGTTTGGATTGTTCCAAAGTAAAAACACGCCCTGTCGCAAGATCTTCTTCACCACGTTTAATGCTTGCAGCGAGAAATTCATCATAGCCTTTTTCTTTAAACATTTTCACGCTCCTATGGAAATGTTCCTACTATAACGTGAGTGATTTTTTTAAGCAAATAAAAAGGGCTTGCGCCCTTTAGTTAATATCGATCATCTAATCTGTTATGGGGCCAGGCTTGCTATTGGTTTTTGGGAAGTAAAAACACTATTTCACCTCCGCCCCTTTCAACCACTTTCTCACCCAGGAACGATTTGCCGATAGATTTTGCATTATTTCTTCACTTAAAGGCAAAGGTTCACCATAAATTAATGAGGCTAAGGTTTCGCCAAGTAAAGGGGCGGAGGTTAAGCCGCGTGATCCCAAGGCGGCACAGAGAAAAAGATTGGGAAAATTGACCGCACTTGGAATGGGTTGTTGGCGGCGGCGGAGATTAAACAGATTGTGATAATTTTCACACTGTTGGGCGAAGTGGGGAACATTACCCACCATTGGGGCGAGATCCCGCACGGAACAGCGAATACCTGTTCGGGCAAGATTGCCTGAGGTATCCACTTCTTGTGTCCAACTTTGTGCAATATTTTGTTGAAGTTTTTGCTGATTTTCCCGCTGTTCTTGTTCGCTAAAATGACGATCTGTATTATCCCGAATATGGCTTGCACCAATACAATGACTGGTTTTGGCTTGATCTGCGGGGGTGAGATAGCCATCGTAGCAAAGCACGGATTTCAGTTTCAGTAAATTTTCGGAAGTGGGGATTTGGCTCACTTGCCCACGAATGGGATAGAGAGGCAGTTTTTCTGTTTGACTAAAATCAGTAATTTTATAGCCGTTGGCGAGAATTACTACCTCATGTTCTGTGCTGTCTTTTGGGGAATGATGTAGTTGCCAGCCGGAGTGGGTAGGGGAAAGTGCGGTAATTTTTTGCGATGTTTTGATTTTTACCCCATATTTTTCAAGTAATGAAAAGGCATTTTGCACAAATTGGCGGGGGGCAAGCCAAGCCCCTTGGGAAATAAACCCTCCACCACAATCAAAGGGCAAGCCGACCTTTTCGGTTAAGGCTTTAGCATCCAATATTTCAAAAATTTCCTTTGGCAAACCTAATTGGGATATTTTTTCCAATTTGACCGTACTTTTTTCGTTATAGGCACATAAGGCCACACCACAAAACTCGTGTTCAAATTCAATCCCTTGTTTTATTGCCCAATCAAGTAATTGTTTGCCATAGGTGAAGGCATGAAGATAAAAATGAATGGTGAGGGGATTATCATCGCTCAGTTGAGGATAAAAGGCCCCTTGTTTATTGCCGGAAGCATTTAGCGCAGGTTGTTTATCTTCACAATAAAGGGTGATATTGGCACCACGTTGAAGCAGCGAAATGGCCGTACAAAGTGAGGCAATTCCCCCGCCAATAATCGCAATATCTTGTTTTTTCATCGTCGCCGATTGAGGCAGATACCAAGGGGCGGAAAGTGCGGTCGATTTTGGCTGTGTTTTTTGCCCGCTCAGACATTCCCGTTTTTTGCCAAACCCTTGACGTTTAGTTACCTCAAAACCTGCTAATGCCAACCCTTTTCTAACCGCACTTGCTGCCGTGAAAGTAGCAAAAGTGCCTTGAGGTTTGCTGAAACGATACATCAGGTGGTACAGGTTTTCGTTCCACATATCGGGGTTTTTACTCGGGGCGAAACCGTCTAAAAACCAAGCATCAATCTGTTCGTTCATATAATCGCCAAGTTGCGGTAAATTTTCTGCCACATCACCAAACCATAGATCAAGGGTGGTTTCTGCAAAATGAATGCGTTGGCAGCCTTTAATCGGTGATTGCCAATAGCGTTGTAAATGTTGGCTGAGTTCGGCAAATTGAGGATAAGCCAAATGCGCTTGCTGAAGTGCGGTCGGTTTTAGAGGATATTTTTCAAAGGAAATAAAATAGAGCCGTTTTAAAGGCGCATGTGGAAATTGATGCCGAAATTGTCGAAATAATGTAGTGACCGCAAAAAAATTTAATCCCGTACCGAAGCCGGTTTCTGCAATCACAAAATGGGCGTTTTCATCAGCAAGCCAACGTTCCCATAATCGATTGCCTTGTAAAAACACATAATCGGTTTCTGCTAATCCATCCTGATTGGAAAAATAAATATCATCAAATTGATTGGAAATCGGCGTATTTTCTTCATTAAAGTGAATATCGGCATACTGAACGTTGAACATTTTTATTCCTTTATTGCATGATTGAATTGGCTTATAATAGCGAAATTTTCGGGCTTATTGAAATTTGTTGGCGGGGGGAATGCCTAACTGGTCTAACAAATAAACTATTGCTTGAAATATTTTTATTTCGTAGTAGTTTTGAGCCGTTATTTTGACCTATAAAACAAAAGGAAGAAGCAATGAAAAGAGCTGTCATTACAGGCTTTGGGATTATCTCTAGTATTGGTAACAACAAAGAAGAAGTGCTTGCCTCTCTAAAAGCAGGGAAGTCGGGTATTGAAGTCGTGCCTGAATTTGTTGAGATGAAAATGCGTAGCCATGTTGCGGGTACGATTAAATTAGATCCAAGCGAACATATTGATCGTAAAGTGTACCGTTTTATGGGCGATGCGGCGGCTTATGCTTATCTTTCTATGCGTGAAGCCATTGAAGATGCCGGGTTAACAGAAGAGCAAGTGTCCAATGATCGTACCGGTTTGGTGATTGGTGCAGGCACAGGCTCTGCGCATAACCAGTTGGTGGCTTGTGATGCAGTGCGTGGACCTCGTGGTGTCAAAGCCATTGGCCCTTATGCGGTAACCAAAACTATGGCATCCAGTGTTTCAGCCTGTCTTGCCACACCTTATAAAATCCGTGGTGTTAACTATTCCATCAGTTCTGCTTGCGCCACTTCAGCCCATTGTATTGGCCATGCCTTAGAATTAATCCAATTAGGCAAACAAGACATTGTTTTTGCCGGAGGCGCAGAAGAATTATCTTGGGAATGTGCCACAGAGTTTGATGCAATGGGGGCGGTTTCCACCAAATATAACGATACACCGGAAAAAGCTTCCCGTGCTTACGATGCAAACCGTGATGGTTTCGTTATTGCCGGTGGTGGTGCAGTGGTCGTTGTTGAAGAGTTGGAACACGCTCTTGCCCGTGGTGCAAAAATTTATGCGGAAATCGTGGGCTATGGGGCGACCTCTGACGGCTATGATATGGTGGCTCCAAGTGGTGAAGGGGCAGAACGTTGTATGAAACAAGCCATGGCAACCGTGGATACGCCAATCGATTACATTAATGTTCATGGTACTTCAACACCGGTTGGGGATGTGAAAGAATTGGGTGCAATCAAAAATGTCTTTGGTGATAAAGTGCCAGCCATTTCATCGACCAAATCTATGACCGGGCACTCACTCGGGGCTGCCGGTGCACATGAGGCCATTTATACCTTATTAATGTTAGATAATGATTTTATTGCACCAAGTATTAACATTGAAACCTTAGATGAAGCAGCGGAAGGTTGCAATATCGTCACCGAAACGAGAGAAAATGCCGGTTTGCAAACAGTGATGTCAAACAGCTTCGGTTTTGGTGGAACGAATGCCACATTAATCTTCAAACGTTACAATGGTTAGTCCAAACCGGATGAAATAAGAAAAATCGCACGTTAGTTAAACGTGCGATTTTTTTATATATTGAATTTAGAACATACCAATTAGAATTTAAAAAAGTGGAACTGACAAATCTCTTTGAAAAATGACCGCACTTTATTTATAAAAAAGCCCTGAATTTTCAGGGCGTTGATTGTGATTAATTGGCGATACCTTTATGTCTTAACAGGGCATCTAACTGTGGCTCACGTCCACGGAAACGTTTGAACAGTTCCATCGGCTCCTCCGAACCACCTCGGGTTAAGATTTCATCAAGGAAAGATTTTCCGGTAACTGGGTTAAAAATCCCTTCTTCTTCAAAGCGTGAGTAGGCATCGGCAGAGAGTACTTCTGCCCATAAGTAGCTGTAGTAGCCGGCTGCATAGCCTCCCGCAAAAATATGGCTGAAGCTATGAGGAGTTCTTGCCCAATCCACACCTTTTATCACGGCAACCTGTGATTTCACCGCATTGAGGGTATCAAGAATTTGATTGATTTTTTCCGGATCAAAGGTATGGTGCAAGCGGAAATCGAAAATACCAAATTCTAATTGACGTAAGACAAACATGGCCGCCTGGAAGTTTTTCGCTTTCAATAATTGGGCTAATTTTGCTTTTGGCAAAGGTTCACCCGTTTCATAATGACCGGAAATAAATGCCAATGCCTCTTCTTCCCAACACCAGTTTTCCATAAACTGACTTGGCAATTCCACAGCATCCCAAGGCACACCATTAATCCCTGCGACATCAGACACATCAATTTGTGTCAACATATGATGAATACCATGTCCGAATTCGTGGAAAAGGGTGGTCACTTCATCATGGGTAAACAATGCAGGTTTATCGCCGATAGGTGCATTGAAATTACAGGTTAAATAGGCCACCGGGGTTTGAATTGTGCCGTCAGCTTTACGTTTTCGACCAATGCAATCATCCATCCATGCGCCGCCTCGTTTATTCTCACGGGCATAGAGATCGAGATAAAAACTGCCACGGTGCTGATCTTTTTCATCAATAAGATCAAAGAAACGCACATCTTTGTGCCAAGTATCCACATCAAAACGTTCAACCGCACGAATATTGAAAATGCGTTTAATCAGTTCAAATAAACCGGAAAGCACACGATCTTCAGGGAAATAAGGGCGTAGTTCCTCATCATTGATGGCATAGAGATGTTGCTTTTGTTTTTCACTGTAAAAAGCAATGTCCCAAGGTTTAAGGTTGGTAACGCCAAATTCTTGTTCACAATAGGCGTTAAGCTCCGCCAGTTCCTTTTCACCCTGTGGTTTAGCCCGTTTTGCCAAATTATCTAAGAAATCTAACACTTGTTGCGGATTTTCTGCCATTTTTGTGGCAAGGGAAAGCTCGGTGTAAGTATTAAATCCAAGTAATTTCGCCAATTCTACACGCAGGCTGAGAATTTCTTCCATGATCTTACTATTATCCCATTTACCGGCATTAGGGCCTTGCTCTGATGCACGGGTGACATAAGCACGGTACATTTCTTCACGCAATGCTTGGTTTTCACAATAAGTCATAACAGGTAAATAGCTTGGAATTTCAAGGGTAAAACGATAGCCCTTCAATCCTTTGCTTTCAGCCGATTGTTTTGCCGCTTGTAATGCGGATTCGGGAAGGCCTTTGAGTTCGGCTTCATCTTCGATCAGTTTTTCCCAGCCCATTGTGGCATCTAACACATTATTGCTAAATTGTGAGCTGAGTTCCGATAATTTTGCTGAAATTTCGCCATAGCGTTTTTGTTTGTCTTCAGGTAAGCCAATGCCGGAAAGATCGAAATCCCGTAAGGCATTTTCAATGGCTTTTTTCTGTGCCACATTGTAATTGGCAAACTCAGGGCTATTTTTGAGGGCAAGATAAGCATTGTAAAGTCCTTTATGTTGCCCAACCCAAGTGCTGTATTCGGAAAGTAGAGGCAGGCAAGCTTGATAAGCTTCCCGTAGCTCAGGGCTGTTTTTGACGGAATTTAAATGAGAAACCGGTGACCAAGCACGGCTTAGACGATCGCTTACTTCCGTTAAAGGTAAAATGAAATTGTCCCAACTCAAGTGCGGTTGATTTAAAACCTGTTCTATTGTATCACGGCAATCTTGAATGCATTTTTCAATGGCCGGTTGAATATGTTCGGGTTTGATTTGTGAAAAAGGCGGTAAGCCTTGGATGTTAAGTAATGGGTTTGACATAGCGATTTCCTTTTTAAAACTGTTTGGTATATGACGGCGAATTCTATAATATCAAGGTTGAAAAATCTAAAAAATCAGCAATAATGGTTCGCATTTAGGCTCATCAGACATCTTATGAAATATATTTATATTCTATTAGGTTTTCTTTCTTTAACGCTCGGTATTATTGGTATTTTTCTTCCTATTTTGCCTACCACACCCTTCTTATTGCTGACCTTATTTTTCTTCACCAAAGGGTCGAAAACCTTAGAAAATTGGTTTTTGAGTACGACAATCTATCAAAAATATTTGAAATCTTTTAATGAGCGCCGAGCGATGACAAAAAAAGCAAAATTGTCGATTTTAAGCTTTGCCACCGGTATTTTATTGATTGGTTTTTATTTTACTCCAACGGTGCTAGGACGGACGATTATCGCTTTGCTGATTGTCATAAAATATGGTTTTTTCTTATTTTGGGTGAAAACTGAAGAAGAGCCTGTTGAGAGATAAAGGGAAAAACAAATAAAAAGAGAAAACAAAATGTGGAATAGATTCATGCTGGGGCTAAAAAGTGCGGTCATTTTTATCACGATTTTAGCGTTAAATGGATGCGATAAATTCAATAGCCCAAGGTCTTCTCAAGTGCCATCATCACCTTCTGTGATGACGGAAGGGCAAAATCTGCCAAAAACGCCAACCTACGATAGAGATAAATTAACCCGAGGTATGGCCTCCCCTATGGTTTTAGATCCTTGGCAAGTAACGGAAACAGAGCAAACCTCTCTCATTCGTGATCTTTTTGAAGGGCTTACTGCCTATGATGCTCAAGGCAATATTGTGCCGGGTGCGGCAGAAAGTTGGCAAACGAAAGACAATAAACATTGGACCTTTGTTTTGCGTGAAGGGCTAAGGTGGTCGAATGGCGCGCCTTTAACAGCACAAGATTTTGTGTTGTCTTGGCAGGCCCTTTCGCAATCTGAAAGTCCGTTAAAATCTTATTTATTGTATTTGAATTTAAAAGAGGCGAAGGCGGTATTAGAGAAAAAGCTACCACTCAAAAATCTTGGTATTCAAGCGGAAAATGACCGCACTTTATTGATCACCCTCGATAAACCGACCCCTTATTTGCCGGAAATGTTGGCTCATATTGCATTGTTGCCACAATATCGTGATGCCGATTTATGGGTATCCAATGGGGCTTATAGTTTGTTATTCCGTGATGAAACAGGCATACAGTTGATAAAAAATCCTTATTATTGGAACAAAAATGCAGTTTCCTTTAAAAAAGTCGATTATGTGCCCTACGATTATGTGACCAACAATGGGGCTTCATTGTCCGAATTTGATGTGCTTTGGTCGCCTCATCAAATATCAGAACATACCCGATATTTTCCTCAACTATGTGGTTATTTTTATGAATTTAATCTACGCAACAAACAGCTTAAAAATCCTTTGGTAAGAAAAGCCATTGCTTCCTTGGTTTCGGTTACCAATATGACGATGCATGAAATGCCTCATGCCATTCCCAGTTCCTATTTTTTACCCAAGGCGATGTTACAAGGGCAAGATTCACGCTGGGAACCGGTGGTAGCAGAGCAGTTACTGGCAAAGGCGCAGATTACAGAAAAGCGTCCACTCATATTGCAGATAACCTATGATGATGCATCGGTTCATCGAAATATAGCCCAGCGTTTAGTGCAGCAGTTATCCGAATCAGATTTATTGCGTGTAGAAAGCCGAGAAACGAGTTGGCAGGCATTACAGGAAAAGCGGACAAAGGCAGATTTTCAGATCATTCGCTCGGGCTGGTGTGGAGATTTTAATCATCCTGCTGCATTTTTAGGCTTGTTTTATTCCAAAAGTCCGGATAATAAAAGTGGTTATGCCAATCCTGATTATGATCGCCTTTTTGAGCAAGCCTTGGCAAGCTTATCAGCAAAAGAGCGGTCAGATATTTACTTAAAATTAAGTGAGATTATTCAACAAGAAAATTTGCTGCTTCCGCTTTTTCAATATACCACACCGGTTTATATCGCTCCCTCTGTCATGGGGGCACAGAAGAATCCGATTGGGGCGATTTATAGTAAGGATCTATGGCGAAAAGTGGAAATCGGGCAATAAAAATACCCGCTTGAGAGAGCGGGTATTTTTCAGGATTATTTTTCGTCTTTCTTAATTTCTTCGCATTTGTCAATATCGCTACATTTACCATAAAGATACAAGCTATGTGCTTTTAGCTTAATCCCATATTGTTCGCTGATTTCTCGTTGACGTTGCTCGATCAGATTATCGGAAAATTCAAAGACTTTGCCACAATCTTCACAAATAATATGGTCGTGATGTTCTGTTGGAGCAAGTTCAAAAACCGATTTATTCCCTTCGAAATTATGACGGATTAAAATATTTGACTCATCAAATTGATTTAGCACACGGTAAACGGTGGCAAGTCCGATATCACTGCCTTGTTCTAACAAGATTTTATATACATCTTCTGCAGAAAAATGCTCATTTTTGTGATTTTGCATTAATTCTAAAATGGTTAAGCGAGGCTCGGTAATTTTTAGGCCTGCTTTTTTGAGTAATTTAATATTTTCTTCAGACATAATGTTTCCTTTTGATATGATTGCGTATTAAGCAAGTTCCGCTAAACACATTTCCTCATAAATTTGTTTACACCATTTTTCCACCCGTTCAGCGGTAAGCTCCGGCTGACGGTCTTCATCAATACATAAACCGATAAATGTTCCCTCATCTAAAAGTGCTTTTGATGCTTCAAAGGTATAACCTTCAGTTGGCCAGTTTCCCACCACAATAGCGCCATGAGGCTCGACAATATCACGCACGGTACCGATCGCATCGCAGAAATAATCGGCATAGTCTTCTTGATCGCCGCAGCCAAAAATAGCCACTAATTTATCGGTAAAATCAATTTCTTCTAGGGTTGGGAAAAAATCATCCCAGTCTGCTTGTGCTTCACCATAATACCAAGTTGGAATGCCGAAAAGTAAAAAATCATAGGCTTCGATATCTTCTTTGGTGGTTTTAGCGATATCACGAATATCCACAAGTTCATGACCCAGTTGTTTTTGAATCATCTTAGCGATATTTTCGGTATTGCCTGTATCGCTACCATAAAATAAACCTACTACTGCCATTTTTCTTTCCTTTAAGTCACTGTTTAAAAATGATAAACCCGTTAAGGGGGATGTTGAGATTGGCGCGAACTATATCATAAATCCATTCTCATTTGAACTGATTAATTCTTATTTAGAAAACGCTCAATGGCACGAATGACAAAGGCCGGTTTTTCCGCATGAACCCAATGCCCACAGCCATTTATCGTAAATGAATTGGCATGAGGAAACTGGCTCAAAATTGCCTCGGTATTTTCCGGTTTGATATAGGATGAATTTCCTCCTCGAATAAACAGAGTCGGGGTTTCTACCTGCACAGCTTGCCAGTCCATTAAATTGGGGTATTGGTTAAAAAGTGTGCTTAAATGAAAGCGAAAAAATTCTGATGAATGGGGATCAAAGGATTTCAGCATAAATTGTATCACCGCAGGATCGGCAATATGTTGCTCTAAAATGGATTTTGCCTGTTGGCGTGTTTCGGGCATGGCATTTTTGACGGCAAATAAACCTTGGAAAACATCTTGATGTCCTTGATTGCCGTAAGGTAGGGGAGCAATATCAATCACAATTAATTTTTCGACAATTTCAGGATGAAGTGCGGTCAATTTCATTGCCGTTTTGCCCCCCATTGAGTGTCCGATCAAAATGACCTTTGTCAATTTGAGGTGCTGAATGAGAGTAAAGAGATCTTCTGCCATCAGGGAATAATCCATTAATTCAGTGCGGAAACTTTGTCCATGATTACGCAAATCCACGCGTAAAATAGAATACTGTTCACTAAAAGCACGGGCGATCACGCCAAGGTTATTCATATCACCGAATAAGCCATGAATAAAAACCAGGGTAGGCTTATTAATTGCTTGTTTTGCTTGATGAAATTGGAAATTTAATAATTGAGGGTTAGGCATAATTTTCGCGTGAGAATTGGCTGAGAAATCGTTATAATGGGCAAAATTTTAGCAGAGAGAGAAACAAAAATGAAGATTATTGAAGTGGATGAAGAACTCTACCAATATATTGCAAAACAAACTCAATCCATTGGCGAAAGCGCTTCCGATATTCTTCGCCGTTTGTTAAATTTACCTGCCAATCCAAACAGCACATTAGATTTTGTTTCCTTTGATGAGGCGAATAAAAGTGCGGTCAAATCCGATGCGGTTTTGCCAAAAGAAACTCCATCGGAGAATGTTTCTCAATCCTCATCGACATCTGCCGTTAAAAACCTTGAGCCAGCCGTATCGAAAACCGTGAGAAAACAATCGGAAACGGCGATCAGCCAAATGACGGACAAAGTGCGGGCTTTGCTCAATTCTCCAGAATTTAAAGAAGAAAGCAAAGCCGTTGTGCGTTTTTTATCCATTTTGCGGGTGCTTTATCGGACAAATCCGGAAAGTTTTGCGCAGGCAACGGAATCGCTACAAGGACGCACTCGGGTTTATTTTGCGCGTGATGAAGGGACATTGTTAATGGCGGGAAATCACACCAAACCTAAACAAATTCCGGATACGCCTTATTGGGTGATTACCAACACCAACAGTGGACGAAAAATGTTGATGTTAGAAGGGGCAATGCAATCCATGGATTTGCCGGAAAGCCTGATCGATGAAGTGCGTGCCTATTTTGTCAGTAACTAAAGCTTTTCCTTGGCAAGCCTTTGCCAATGATCCTCAATACCGTGAGAAAATCGCCTTGCGTTCATCGCAAGGTGATGTTTTTACTTGGCAGGAGATTGGGCAAAAAATCGATCAAACGGCGGCGTTTTTACAACACCGAGGGATCAGCTCGGAAAGTTTGGTTGCTTTTTGTGGTAAAAATTCTGAGGCGATCCTTTTTCTTTATTTGGCGACAATTCAGATCGGCGCAAAAATCCTTGGTTTAAATCCGGCATTCCCCGCAGAAAAAATTCATGCGTTGTGTGCTGAATATGCTATTGACAGATGTTTTTTTGATGAGGATTTGTTGGATATTCCGGCAGGATCGCCATCTGAGCAATTGTCTTATCATAATGCAGATTTTTTACGCCCGGCGACAATGACACTCACCTCCGGCTCAAGCGGTTTACCCAAAGCGGTGGTGCATCATATTCAAGCTCATTTGGACAATGCCCGAGGGGTTTGTCAATTAATGCACTTTAATGCCTCGCAATCTTGGTTATTATCACTGCCTTTATATCATGTATCGGGGCAGGGCATTGTATGGCGTTGGTTGCTTTGTGGGGCGGTGTTACATTTTCCCCAAGAGGATTTTTTTGCTTCTCTTTTACAAGCCAGCCATGTGTCGCTTGTGCCTACACAACTTCAACGTTTGCTGGATTATCTGCATACCTCTCCTCAAATTGCGATTAACACAAAACATATTTTATTGGGGGGGGCACATATTCCGTTGGAATTAACCCAAGCGGTTCGGCAATATGGCATCATCGCTTATAGTGGATATGGTATGACGGAAATGGCCTCAACGATTTTTGCCAAACCCTCAGATAACTCACCCGGTGTCGGTCAGCCTCTTTTCGGGCGTCAATTTCAACTGGTGAATGAAGAAATTTGGTTGAAAGGGGCAGGGCTGGCATTAGGGTATTGGAAAAACGGTGAGATCATTTCACTTACCAATGAGCAAGGTTGGTTGCAAACAAAAGATAAAGGGATTTGGCAAAATAATGAATTAGTCATTGTCGGCCGTTTAGACAATATGTTTATCTCCGGTGGAGAAAATATCCAACCGGAAGAAATTGAACGGATGATACTGCAATCCCCTTTGGTGAAACAAGTCTGGGTATTGCCTAAAGCAGATAGGGAATTTGGAGCAAGACCGGTTGCCATTGTTGAATTTTATGAACAGTTCACGGAAAGTGCGGTCGAAAAATTGCGTGTTTTTTTACAAACACATTTAGCAAGATTTAAGCAACCTATCGCTTATTACCCGCTCCCTTGTGGCATACAACAAGGGGCAATTAAAATTTCTCGTAAAGCGTTAGCACAATGGCTGGCGTCTCAAGAACAACAATCGCGCAAGAACAACAATAAATAGGAAAACTATGACACTCTCTCGTTTTTTTACCGCACTTTCAGCGGCTTGTATTATGGGGTTTACGCTTTCACAGTCTGCTATGGCGGTTGGGCAAACCTCATTACCCACAGAACAAAGCCTCAAAACCGAATTGGAGGCAGCACAAAAAATTGATAATGCGGAAGCAAAAAAATCACGCATTGATGAATTGCAAACCTCTCTCGATTTGTTAAAACAAATTCAAACTCAGCAAAACAGCAATGATGAGTTAAATAATACTTTGGCGCTTGCGGATGCGGAAACGCAAAAAAATAATGCGGAGTTACAAAATCTTAAAAAACGCTTGGATCAGGCCCGTGCCGATGATTATCAATCGACTTCATTAACGGATCTGCAAGCCGATTTAGAAACCCTGAACAATCAACAACAGGAAACCCAAACGGCACTGAGTGCGGCCAATGCGCTTGTGGCTGAGCAAAGTGCTGTGTCTGAACGTGCGCAAACTGCATTGGCGGAGAATTTAAAACGTAGCCAAGTGTTAAATCAATCTCTTTCAGACGGCACGGCAAATAGCTCGCAAGAACAGCAATACCAATTGGAATTACAGCTCATTGATCTGAAAAATACCTATAATCAAACCTTACTGAAAAATAGTGATCAACTTTCTGTGCTCTATCAAAGTCGTTACGATTTGCTCAATGTTAAACAACAGGTTCAACAACAGCAAATTTCGGCTATTCAAGAGATGATTAATCAGAAAAATTTAGAGCAAAGCCAAAATAAAGTTGAACAGGCGCAACAACAGCAACAAAGTGCGGTTAAAAATGATTACATCCAGAAAGAACTGGATCGTAATGCCATGTTGAGCAAACTTTTATTGGAACAAACCGAAAAAACCAATACCTTATCTCAAGATGAGCTGAGAATGCGCAATGTGTTAGATAGTTTAACGCAGACCCAGCGTACCATTGACGGGCAAATTAGTGCCTTGCAAGGCACTTTGCTACTTTCCCGTATTATTCAGCAACAAAAGCAAAAATTACCGACAAACCTGAATATCCAAGGTTTATCAAAACAAATTTCCGATTTACGGGTACAAATTTTTGATATTACCCAGCGCCGCAATGAGCTTTATGATTTAGACGCCTATATCCAAAAAGTGGAATTAGAGGAAAACCAACGCTTTAGCGCAACGGAAAAAGCCCAGTTAACCACTTTACTGACGGAACGCCGTAAAATGGGTTCTGATCTAATTAAGTCACTCAATAATCAGCTAAATTTAGCGATTTCCTTAGAATTAACCCAACAACAAATTACGCAAATTAGCGATCAAATTCAGTCGAAACTTGATCAACAAAGTTTCTGGGTGAAAAGTAACAACCCGATCAATTTAGATTGGTTCAAAATGTTGCCGATGTCATTAGAAGCGCAGTTGAATGGCATGATGAAGCATTTAGGTTTCCCAACTAATTTTGATAATCTCCTCTCGTTGCTCACCTATGTGTTTATTTTGATTGTGGTGGGTGGCGCGATTTTTAAATTTAAACCGGCGATTACCCATCGTTTAGCGATGATCAACGGGGAAATTAATACCCTGCGTGCAGATAGCCAGTGGCATACGCCGATAGCATTGATTTTAACGGGATTATTAAATTTATCCGGTACGCTTTGGTTCCTTGCCGTTTGTCAGATGATAGGCTTTTTCTTCTTCCGCAATCCGCAGGAATTTTGGGATTGGTCTTTCCAAATGGCGGGTTATTGGTGGTTCTTTAATGTATGGTTTGCGATTTTCCGTCCAAATGGCATTTTTGTCCGCCATTTTGGCTTTGCACAAGAAGATGCCGAGAAATTCCGTGGGGTGGTAAAACGGATTATTATTGCGGTTGTTTTATTATTGAATACATCGGTATTTAGTAATGTAATGGATAATGGCTTGGCAAATGATGTGTTAGGTGAAATTAATACCATTGCCGCTTTAATTTTCTGTACCGTTATTATTGCGCCTCGCTTTAATCGAGCCCTTCGGGCTTATGAAGAAAACCAAGCACAACGTAATAATGTGATTGTGAAAAGCATTCAGATTTTATTACAGTTAGTGCCTATTGGTTTGATTTTATTGATTGTGTTGGGGTATTACTACACCGCATTGAATTTAATCCAGCATATTATTAATTCTTATATTGCTTGGTGTATCTGGTTTATTTTACGCAATGTGATCTACCGTGGCATTACGGTATCATCACGCCGTTTAGCGCATCGTCGTCTAATGGAAAAACGTAATCAAAAAGCGGAAGAATTTAATGATGGCGCCCCCTCAGATGATGTGGTGGTGATTACCGATCAAGAAGAAGGCTTGGCCTTAAATGAGGTGAGAAGCCAATTGTTACGTTTTGCGGATTTATTTATTTGGTCGGCATTATTTGGTATTTTCTATTTTGTTTGGTCAGATCTTGTTACTGTAGCCGCTTACCTGCGTGATATCACCCTATGGCAGCAAGTTTCTGTGGTGGATGGTGCAAATGTGATGGAAAGTATCACGCTGTTTAATTTACTTGTGGCGTTGATTATTGTAGGCATTACCTATGTACTGGTGAGAAATATTTCAGGTATTTTAGAAATTTTGCTGTTTTCACGTTTGAAATTATCACAGGGTACGCCTTATACCATTACCACCTTACTCACTTATATCATTGTAGCGGTGGGCAGTGCTTGGGCGTTTGCCACATTGGGAATGTCTTGGTCTAAATTACAATGGCTGTTTGCCGCCCTTTCTGTGGGGTTGGGTTTCGGTATGCAGGAAATTTTCGCGAATTTTGTTTCCGGCATTATTTTGCTGTTTGAACGCCCGATTCGGGTGGGCGATACCGTAACGATCAACGGGATGAGCGGAACGGTGGCGAAGATCCGTATTCGTGCGATTACCATCATTGATTTTGATCGTAAAGAAGTGATTGTACCGAATAAATCTTTTGTAACCGGTCAGGTGATAAACTGGGCGCTTTCAAATGCAATGACACGTTTGGTGCTCACCGTCGGGGTGGCTTATGGTTCTGATTTGGAATTAGTGAAAAAACTACTCCTTCAAGCAGCAAATGAGCAACCGGCGGTATTGAAAGAGCCTGAGCCTCGAGCGTTATTTTTATCCTTTGGTGCCAGCACCTTGGATCACGAATTACGGGTTTATGTGGGGCAACTTTCTGAACGTACGAATACGATAGATGCGCTCAATCGTCGCATCAACGAGCTTTTCGCTGAAAATAATATTGATATTGCATTTAATCAACTTGATGTGTTTATTAAAAATCATGATACCGGTGAAGAAATTTGTTTTAAGGATACCAATGCAACCGGATTATCGGCTCAAAAATAATCAAAAAATAAGAGGTAAACTATGGCAGGCAACACAATAGGACAACTTTTCCGTGTGACGACATTTGGGGAATCCCACGGCATTGCACTGGGCTGCATTGTAGATGGCGTTCCCCCGAATATGACCTTATCAGAGGCAGATATTCAGCCGGATTTGGATCGCCGTAAACCGGGCACTTCCCGCTACACCACGCCACGCAGGGAAGCCGATGAGGTGCAAATTTTATCGGGTGTCTTTGAAGGGAAAACTACCGGCACGAGTATTGGGATGATCATTAAAAATTCAGATCAACGTTCCCAAGATTACGGTGAAATTAAAGATCGTTTTCGTCCGGGTCATGCGGATTTTACCTATCAACAAAAATACGGTATCCGAGATTACCGTGGTGGCGGACGTTCTTCCGCTCGTGAAACCGCAATGAGAGTGGCTGCCGGCGCCATTGCCAAAAAATATTTGCGGGAGCAATTTGGTATTGAGGTTCGTGGGTTTTTAAGTCAAATTGGCGAAGTGAAAATTGCGCCACAAACGGTGGGAAAGATCGACTGGCAGACTGTCGAGAGCAATCCTTTCTTTTGCCCCGATGAAAGTGCGGTCGAAAAATTTGATGAATTGATCCGTGAACTCAAAAAAGAAGGAGATTCAATCGGCGCAAAACTCACGGTGATCGCTGAAAATGTTCCTGTGGGGTTAGGGGAGCCGGTATTTGATCGCTTAGATGCGGATTTGGCTCATGCCTTAATGGGTATTAATGCGGTAAAAGGGGTGGAAATTGGCGATGGATTTGCCGTCGTGGAACAGCGAGGTAGCCAACATCGTGATGAAATGACTCCAAATGGGTTTGAAAGTAATCATGCTGGCGGGATTTTAGGCGGGATTAGCTCCGGTCAGCCGATTATTGCCACTATTGCATTGAAGCCGACTTCCAGCATAACCATCCCCGGCCGTTCCGTAAATCTTGATGGCGAAGCCGTGGAAGTGGTGACAAAGGGGCGTCATGATCCTTGCGTGGGGATTCGTGCCGTTCCTATTGCAGAAGCGATGGTTGCCATTGTGTTATTGGATCATTTATTACGTTTTAAAGCACAGTGTAAGTAGTAGGTTGTGTGAAATGAATAAAAAAGCAGTAAAAACAGCGGTAATATTGACCGCACTTTTTGCGTTAGGTGTACAGGCCTCTCCCCAAGATTGGCAACAAATTAAGCGACCTATCCCAAGCGAAGACGGCATGGCAAAGCCTATCGGGAGTTATTCTAACGGCTGTATTATTGGTGCTCAAGCTTTACCGATAAAAGGTGAAGGCTATCAGGTGATTCGTATGAATCGAAACCGTTATTATGGTCACCCGGAGATGATCAGCTACCTAAAACGGTTGGGTGAAAAAGCGAAAGCGGCCGGTTTGCCGACTATGTTAGTGGGGGATATTGCTATGCCGGGGGGAGGGCGTTTTTTAACCGGTCATGCCAGCCACCAAATGGGATTAGATGCAGATATTTGGTTGCGAATGGGGGCAATGTCTGATGCCGATGCGTTAAATTCTGATGGCAAAGGATTATTAGTGGTGGATCGTAAAGCACAACGTGTTGATGAGCGTGTTTGGAATTCACATCACGCCACATTAATTAAGCTTGCGGCACAAGAGCCAAATGTAACCCGTATTTTTGTCAACCCGGCGATTAAAGTGAAGCTTTGTCAAACGGCAGGTCATGACAGAGGCTGGCTAAATAAAATTCGCCCTTGGTTTGGCCATGATTCACATTTTCACGTTCGTTTAAAATGCCCGGCGGATGCCGCTTATTGTGAAGATCAAGCCCCAGTGCCGGCAGGTGATGGCTGTGGTGATGAACTTTATTCTTGGTTTGAGCCGGCAAAACCGGGGGCTGGCTCAAGCAAGCCAAAAGTCGTGCCACCTGAACCCTTTTTATGCCAACAAATATTGAACTCGCCGAATCGAAGTGAATGGTTAGAATAAATTGTCGGCAGATAAAGAGAAAGTGATATGGAATTGGGCGTTGATATTTTAGCAATATTATTTGTCGTGGCCTTTATCGCTGCATTTATTGATGCCATTGCAGGCGGTGGTGGCCTACTTACCATTCCTGCTTTACTGATGACAGGAATGCCGCCTGCAATGGCTCTGGGCACCAACAAATTGCAAGCGATGGGCGGGGCATTTTCTGCAAGCCTCTATTTTTTACGGAAAAGAGCGGTCAATTTACGGCAAGTTTGGTTCATTTTGCTTTGCGTTTTTATCGGCTCGGCACTGGGTACGATCTTAATTCAACTGCTTGATGTCGCGGTGTTTAAGAAAATTTTGCCTTTTCTTATTTTAGCCATCGGACTGTATTTTCTCTTTACCCCTAAATTGGGTGATGAAGATCGTCAACAACGTTTAACCTATGGCGTTTTTGGTGTTGCTCTTAGTCCGTTTTTAGGTTTTTATGATGGTTTTTTTGGACCAGGCACAGGGTCTATTATGAGTTTGGCTTGCGTAACCCTATTAGGTTTCAATCTTGCCAAAGCCACGGCCCATGCCAAGGTGATGAATTTTACTTCAAACCTTGCTTCCTTTTTACTTTTCTTAGCCGGTGGACAAATTTTGTGGAGTGCAGGTATTGTGATGATGATCGGGAGTATTCTGGGGGCAAATTGGGGCGCTAAAATGGTAATGACAAAGGGGAAAACCTTAATTCGTCCTATGGTTGTGGTGATGTCGTTTTTGATGACGGCAAAAATGGCCTATGATCAAGGTTGGTTTAGTATTTAAAGTGCGGTTTATTTCGCCGCTGTTTTTAGTATGACAGATTCTCAACAACATATTCGCTTAACAGCTCGTGTAGGCTATGAGCCACATTTTTCGTGGTCCTATTTAAAACCAAAATACTGGGGTATTTGGGTTGGTATTTTCTTTTTGCTTTTATTGGCCTTTGTACCTTTTCGGCTGCGTGATAAATTCGCAGCAAAGTTAGGCGTATGGATTGGACACAAGGCAAAAAAACAGCGTAAACGGGCACAAATTAATCTGAGCTACTGCTTTCCACAATGGACTGAGCAGCAACGAGAGCAAGTGATCGATAAGATGTTTGCGGTGGTGGCTCAAGTCATGTTAGGGATTGGTGAGATTGCTGTCCGCTCGAAAAAACATCTACAAAAACGCAGTGAATTTATCGGGATTGAGCATATTCAAAAAGCCAAAGCCGAGGGGTATAACATTATTTTAATGGTGCCTCATGGTTGGGCGATTGATGCTTCCGGGATTATTTTACATACCCATGGGATGCCGATGACCTCCATGTATAACCCCCATCGCAATCCTTTAGTGGATTGGCTTTGGACAATGGTTCGTCAGCGTTTTGGGGGAAAAATGCACGCCCGTCAAAATGGCATTAAGCCTTTTTTAAGCCATGTTCGTCAGGGGGAAATGGGGTATTACTTGCCTGATGAAGATTTTGGTGCAGAACAAAGTGTTTTTGTGGATTTTTTTGGCACTTATAAAGCCACGCTTCCGGGCTTAAATAAAATGGCGAAGTTGGCGAAGGCAGTCGTCATTCCCATGTTCCCCCGTTATAACACCGAAAGTGGGAAATATGAAATGGAAATTCATCCGCCTATGATATTGAATGATGAACCTGAAAAATCAGCTCGAGCCATGAATGAAGAAATCGAGGCTTTTGTCACGCCCACCCCGGAACAATATGTTTGGATTTTACAATTATTAAGAACACGAAAAGATGGCGAAGATCTTTATGATTAATGAATATTACTTACAAAAATGCGGTCAAAACTGACCGCACTTTTTTTAGAGGGGGAAGGGGCCTCAATATTACGCTTTCAATCTCCCTTAGGCTGGGAATTTTTGTAAATGACGTTTTGGTTGAATTTGGTGAATCGTATTGGTTACAGTGCCAATAATTGGAAGGGAAGCCCAATCTTTGGTTTTAATATTCTGCATTTGAGAATCTAACGCCATAAAGATAAATTCATCTTGATGCACAATGAATTCATAGAGATGAAATTCTTCTCCTTTTTCTAATACAACGAGATCCCCCATAGAAAGATGATCGTTTTTTTCAACGACCAACATATCCCCTTGTTCAATCCCCCAAGCTAGCATATTTGGGTTAGTTACACGAATAAAACAGGTTTGTTGTGGGCGTTTAATACAGTAAAGGTTTAAATCCAGTTTTTTACTGAATTTTGAATTTTTTTCAATATCGTTAAAAAATGGTATTGGATGATAAGAAAACGTCATCTCATTTTGGGTCATAGCATTTGCGTAGTTCATCATCTTTTCCTTCGTTAATATCATGGTTGTTTATACAGGTGTATGATACTGGTGTTTCATACAGGTTGTCAACGGGGGGATAGAAAAAATTTTTAATCAGGCAAAGTATTAGAAAAAAGAGAATAAAACAAATGCTTAACGTATCAGCAAAAACCAAAGAAAACGTTTTATTTTAGATTAAATTTAAGCTATCTTTGTTCAGCCTAGGGGGATCAGCAATGATCCGAAGTTTAATCTTATTTTTATTTAACCATTTACTATGAATACATCACGTTTATTTCATTTTCTTTTCCAAGGTAATTTGGTCAAACGAATTGCCGTTGGTCTAGTTCTCGGGATCCTTGTTGCCTTGGTTAATCCAAGCATTGAACAAGCATTAGGTTTTGATCTTGCCTCAAGTGTTGGCGTATTAGGGCAGATTTTTGTTAAGGCCCTGAGAGCGGTAGCGCCAATCTTAATTTTCTTCCTTGTGATGGCGGCATTGGCGAACAAAAAAGTTGGCTCTAAAAGCAATATGAAGGAAATTATCGTGCTTTATCTTTTAGGCACGTTTTTGGCCGCATTGGCAGCGGTGATTGCCAGTATGCTTTTCCCTTCCGAAGTGGCATTGTCGGTTAAAGAAGATGTGACCTCTGCACCACAATCCGTTACTCAAGTGTTATTAACTTTAGTACTGAATGTGGTGGATAATCCACTCAATGCGATTTTTAAAGCGAACTTTATTGGCGTATTGGCTTGGTCTATCGGCTTAGGTTTGGCGTTACGCCATGCTTCTGAAGCCACAAAACAAGTGGTCGCTGATTTTGCAGAGGGGATTTCAAAAATCGTCCATGTTATTATTTCATTTGCACCTTTTGGGGTATTTGGCTTAGTGGCAGAAACCTTATCGGATAAAGGTTTGGCCGCTTTAGGTGGTTATATTCACCTATTGGTCGTTCTAATCGGTACGATGCTCTTTACGGCATTTGTGCTTAATCCTATTTTAGTTTATTGGAAAATTCGTCAAAATCCGTATCCGTTGGTTTGGACTTGTGTGAGAGAAAGTGGGGTTACCGCCTTTTTCACCCGCAGTTCTGCCGCCAATATTCCGGTGAATATCGGGTTGGCAAAACGTTTAAATCTTGATGAAGAAACCTATTCGGTGGCAATCCCGTTAGGGGCGAATATCAATATGGCGGGAGCAGCAATCACCATTACTGTGCTTACTTTAGCGGCAGTGCATACATTGGGCATGGAGGTGTCCTTTGTGAGCGCATTGTTGCTGAGTGTGGTCGCAGCCCTTTGTGCTTGTGGAGCATCGGGTGTTGCCGGTGGTTCGTTATTGCTGATTCCGTTGGCATGTAGTTTGTTCGGTATTTCTGATGATGTGGCAGCCCAAATGATTGGGGTGGGTTTTGTGATTGGTATTTTGCAAGATTCCACGGAAACCGCATTAAACTCCTCTACCGATGTATTATTTACCGCAGCCGTCTGTATGGAAGAAGAGCGCAAAAATCAAGCCTAATTCCCTGTTTTTTATGATAAGGCGGACGAAAGTCCGCCTTTGTTTTTGGGTTTGAGATTTCGCTATACAAAGTGCGGTCTGATTTGTTAGACTTTTTTTATTCAAATCGAATAGAGGATATCAAAATGGATGGATTAACCTTAACGACATTAGTTTTTCTTGTACTCATTATCGTTATTTTATTTTCAACCATTAAAACCGTACCACAAGGGTATAACTGGACAATTGAACGTTTTGGGCGTTATACCCGCACATTAATGCCGGGATTGAATATTGTTGTGCCTTTTGTGGATCGGGTGGGGCGCAAAATTAATATGATGGAGCAAGTGTTGGATATCCCTTCACAGGAAGTGATTTCCAAAGATAATGCGAATGTTGCCATTGATGCCGTGTGTTTCGTCCAAGTGATTGATGCCCGAAGTGCAGCTTATGAAGTCAATCACCTTGAACAGGCGATCATTAATTTAACCATGACGAACATTCGTACGGTGCTTGGTTCGATGGAGTTGGATGAAATGCTCTCACAAAGAGATTCTATCAATGGTCGTTTGCTTGCTATTGTGGATGAAGCCACGAATCCATGGGGGATTAAAGTGACCCGTATCGAAATTCGAGATGTTCGCCCACCTCGTGAATTGATTGATTCAATGAATGCCCAAATGAAAGCGGAACGTAATAAACGGGCAGAAGTATTAGAAGCCGAAGGGATTCGCCAAGCAGAAATTTTACGGGCGGAAGGGGAAAAACAAGCCCGTATTTTGAAAGCAGAAGGGGAACGTCAAGAGGCCTTTTTACAAGCGGAAGCCCGTGAGCGTGCAGCACAAGCGGAAGCGAAAGCCACACAAATGGTTTCTGAGGCTATTGCAAGTGGTGATACCAAAGCCATCAATTACTTTATTGCACAAAAATACACGGAAGCCTTAAAAGAGATTGGCGGAGCACAAAATAGTAAAGTGGTCTTAATGCCGTTAGAAGCCGGAAATTTAATTGGTTCTGTGGCTGGCATTGCGGAGTTATTAAAAGGCGATAAAAAAGCCTAAGATTTTATTTTCAAAGTATATTTGAAATTATTCATAAATTACTAACGTAATTTATTCACTCTTTCAGAGCCGTTGGCAGAGCCAACGTTCAAAAAACGTTGTTTTTTGTAACCGCACTTTTTATCAAAGGAGGGAATATGGCTGAATGGTTAACCACATGGACACTATGGCATTGGTTGGTATTAGGCTTTGTTTTATTGATCGCTGAAGTGGTTGCCCCCGGTGTATTTTTACTTTGGTGGGGATTAGCCGCCTTATTCACCGCGCTTGTGCAGTTCCTTTTTCCGACTTTCTCATTGGTTGGTTTAGCCATTTTCTATGCCGTTTTAGCCTGTATCTTATCGGTTGGTTGGTGGAAATATCAACACAATAAAGATCGCCAAAATCAGAGAGAAACCTCTTTAAACCAGCGTGATCATGCGATGCTTGGTAAACAGGGTACAGTGCGGGATATGGCGGTTAACGGTATTGGACGTGGTGCCTTTGGTGATACTACCTGGCGTATTCAAGGTGAGCATCTTGCCGTGAATGATCTGATTAAAGTGGTGCGTGTAGAAGGGATCACGCTGATTGTTGAAAAGGTAACAGAATGAATCATCTTATTATTTTTGCTCATCCGAATTCTCAAGGAAGCTTTGGGCGGGCAGTGGTCGATCGTGTGGTGAAAGCGAGTGAAACCCTTGGAGTGAAAAGTCAACTTCGTGATCTCTACACACTCGATTTTGATCCAATTATCTCTTTTGAAGAATTACAAGCGGTGAACACAGGTATTATTCCTAAAGCGGTTCAATATGAGCATGATCTTATTCGCCAAGCAGAGTTAATTACGCTTGTTTATCCTCTTTGGTGGATGGGTTTTCCTGCAATGTTGAAAGGCTACTTGGATCGAGTGTTAAGCCATGGATTTGCTTATAAAACCGAAAACGGCGAATCGGTGGGATTGCTTAAAGGGAAGCAAATGCAACAATTTATCACCCTTGGCAGTAATGTTGAGAAATATAAAGAATTGGGTATTGATCAATCCCTCGATCATTGCCTTGTGAACGGGTTGTTTAACTATTGTGGCATTGAAAATGTCACCTATGAGCTATTGGGTGATCTTCATCTCATTGATGATGAAGCACGCCGTGCAATGCTGGATATTGTTGAGCAAAAAACACAGGAAAAATTGACCGCACTTTTAAATGGAAAAGCAGTATGACGACAGAAAAGACACTCAATAATTTTTCTTTAATTAGCCGTTTATTCGGTAATTTATTTTATCGAGCGCCAACGGATCCCGTATTGAGCGGGGTTTTTGATTGGTTACAACAAAAAGGCTTAAATCAAGTTTGGGCATTAGATGCCGATAAAGAAAGTCAAACTGCGTTAGACAATCTTCAATTAACCATTGATCTCAGCTTGCTCAATGAAGAATACCAAAAATTATTTGGCACAGCGGGGAAAGTCGCCATAGCCATTTCGGCTTATGATATTGATGTCGAGGCGTTTATCGCTTTTCGTCACGAGCGTGGTATGCCTGAAGTCGAAAGTGCGGATCATTTTGCGTTACTTTTGCTAAGCGCTTCATGGTTGGAGGATAACGTTGGTTCTATTTCCGCACAGCGAACGCTCTTTGAAGGTTTTCTGCTACCTTGTGCGGCAAAATTTTTGACCCAAATTGAAACCTATGCAACCTTGCCGTTTTATCGTTCTTTAGCCTATTTAACCCGTGAAATTTTAGCGGCAATGGCGGATGAATTAGAGGAAAATTAAAAAAACAAACGGCTGAATAATCAGCCGTTTTTTCTTATTTCTTTTTCTTTGGTAATTTATCTTGATGATCGGTATTCAATTCTTGATAGTTAAACACCGGTAGTCCCCACTCAAAACGAATGGCTAAAATGCGAAGTGTAAAGCTACTGAATAGGGTGATAAGCACCGCGATCGTTTGCTCGACTTGTAAGGTTATCAGAGCAAAATAGGTGAGGGTGGCACAGAGTGAAACACTGGCATAAAGCTCTTTTTGGAAGACCAGAGGAATACGGTTGCAAAGCATATCACGCAAGACACCGCCAAATGCCCCGGTAATACAGCCTGCGATACAAACGATAGTGACTCCATGACCCATATCCATGGCAATTTGTGCCCCAATAATTGAAAAAACCACTAAACCCATGGCATCTAACACCAAGAAAATCATTCGGAAATAACGCATAAAATGATTGATAAAGGGAGCAATATACACCGTCATCACCGCCGCCCCAGCGACCACTAAAAAATATTCGGGATGCTTTACCCAACCTAAAGGATAATGCCCAAGTAACACATCACGCACAGAGCCCCCACCGATTGCGGTGACAGAGGCAATGATAATCACACCGAAAATATCCATTTTTTCCCGACCAGCCGCCAGTGCACCGGTCATCCCCTCGGCGGTAATACCAATGATATATAAAATGCTCAATAACATTCGGGTTCCTCAAGTGCGGTCAAAATTGAGTTCATTCTACTTTAAAAAACAATCAATTTTTAGCATAATGGCGAATTATTTTTTTATATTTTTTAACCATGTCTGAACAAGCTTCAAAATCTTTCTTAGTGCCACTGTCGATACTTGCAATTGCGATGGTGCTTGCTATCGATCTTTTTCTCTTTTCTTTGCCATCTCAACAGCAAGTGATCCCCCATTTGGGATTGACCGTGCTAGTGGCACAGTTAATATCGTTATTAGTGTTTTATAAAGGGGAAATTTGCCCGGGGCAGCGTGGCCGGTTAATTAAAGTGAATTTAGCGTTCGCCTTATATTGGATGGTTTGGTGGGGAATGAGTTTTTTCTCTTCTCAACCTACTTTTACCAATGTGGTCTGTCTATGTGGTTTATCTGTGGTGTATTTCATTTGGAAACAGCCCAAAGCAGAAAAACTCCGCAACAGTTTTTTGTTGATGGCAACATTAGTGGGTGGTTTGGGCTTGTTGGGTTATGTGATGTTGCTGAGCCAACTCCCTTTGTCCGCATTTGCCGAATATAACCCGATGGCGCCGATTTTAGAGGGCGTCATTTTGGCTAATTTATCGCTTGTTATCGCCAAAAGCCGCTTGCAAGCTTTGATGGCGCTATTCCCCTTTGTAATGGTTATTTTGCTGGTTTTAAATGCGACAGTCATGTTCATTTTTTTGATATTAAACGGCTTAGAAAGTGCGGTTAATTCTGAAAGCGTTTTTGCCTATGGGATTTACTTTATTTGCCATTTGGCCATCGCGGCAATATTAGCCATACACAGTATTCGAAAATGGGCTTTGAGTGTGAATTCCTTATTTATTTTACTCTTTATTGGCGCATGCCTACCATTGTGGATGCAGTTTGTATGAAACAAAGGCAACAGCATTATGCGGAGATATGTGATGAAACGGCTTGTAAAAGCTAAAAAGCTTTGATGCGTTCTACATAATATTGCAAAACAAAAAGTGCGGTTAAAAATAACCGCACTTGCTTTCTATTCTTCCGCTTTCTTTTTCAAATAAGCATAAAGCTCGTCTTTAATCCTTAATTTCTCTTTTTTCAAGATTTCAATTTCCGTATGCGTGGCGAGCGTAATGTTTTCCTCTTTATTTTTGATATCCTGATCCAAATCATTATGTTTATTAAACAAACGTTCAAAATAAGCATCATGATTTTTAAGTTTGGTGATTAAGTCTCTAAATTCGGGAAACATAGGTAAGCTCCTGTGAAGGGTTAAAAACTGTTCTTACTTTACCTCATTTATAAAAAATTCATAGAAGTGAATCGTAAAAATTTGAAGTGGATCACAAAATAAAATCCTTATTCTCTATTGGGTTTTAACTGGTTTATTTGCTGAATCCACGCTAGAATAGGGGCATTTTATTTTAATAAAAAGTAAGGAAATCCCATGATCGATCCAAATTTACTCCGTAATAATTTAGCGGAAGTGGCAGAAAAATTAAAAATTAAACGTCACTTTATTCTTGACACAGAAAAACTCACCACATTAGAAGAGCAGCGCAAAGCCCTCCAAGTGAAAACCGAAACCTTGCAAGCAGAACGTAATGGACGTTCAAAAGCCATTGGTGCAGCAAAAGCCCGTGGTGAAGATATCGCCCCACTGCTTGCTGAAGTGGACAATATGGGCGAGCAGCTAAACGAAGCAAAAACGCAGCTTGAAGCGGTGTTGGCAGAAATCAATCAAATTGCTCTAAGCATTCCAAATCTTCCGGCAGATGAAGTTCCCCTTGGTAAAGATGATACGGAAAACCTTGAAATTTTACGTTGGGGTACGCCAAGAACCTTTGATTTTGAAGTAAAAGATCATGTGACCTTAGGCGAGCAAAAAGAGGGATTAGATTTTGCCGCCGGGGCGAAATTAGCGGGTGCCCGTTTTGCTGTTATGAAAGGTCAAATTGCAAAATTACATCGTGCTTTAGCACAATTTATGTTGGATCTTCACACCGAACAACATGGTTACTTAGAAACCTATGTGCCTTATTTGGTGAACCATGCCACCCTTTACGGCACAGGGCAATTGCCAAAGTTTGGTGAGGATCTTTTCCACACCAATGCCTTGGAAGGGGAGCAACCTTACGCTTTAATCCCAACAGCCGAGGTGCCGGTCACTAACTTAGTGCGTGATGTGATTTTAGATGAGGCAGAATTACCAATTAAAATGACGGCACATACACCTTGTTTCCGTTCTGAGGCGGGATCTTATGGTCGGGATACCCGAGGTTTAATTCGAATGCACCAATTTGATAAAGTGGAAATGGTGCAAATTGTCGATCCGGATAAATCAATGGAAGCCCTTGAGGAATTAACCGGTCATGCAGAAAAAGTGTTGCAATTATTGAATTTACCTTATCGTAAAGTGTTACTTTGCACCGGTGATATGGGCTTTGGTTCTTGCAAAACTTATGATTTAGAGGTTTGGATTCCGGCACAAAATACTTACCGTGAGATTTCATCTTGTTCTAATATGTGGGATTTCCAAGCCCGCCGCATGCAGGCTCGTTGTAAAGCAAAAGGGGACAAGAAAACCCGTTTGGTTCACACATTAAACGGTTCTGGTCTGGCAGTTGGGCGTACCCTCGTGGCGGTGCTTGAGAACTACCAGAATGCTGACGGCTCAATTACCGTACCGGAAGTATTGCGCCCGTATATGGGTGGCTTGGAGGTTATCGGTAAATAATACAGGGATAACGATGAAAAAAGTGCGGTCAATTTTAACCGCACTTTTTTTATGACTTACAATACAGCGATTGCTGCATCATAATTCGGTTCATTTTTAATTTCAGATACTAATTCACTGTGTAATACCTGGTTGTTTTCATCTAATACGATCACAGATCGGGCGGTTAAACCGGCAATTGGGGCTGTGACAATTGCTACTCCTAAGGCTTCATGAACCGCTTTATGGCGGAAAGTTGAGAGGGTTTGTACATTTTCAATGCCTTCAGCGCCACAGAAACGGGCTTGTGCAAAAGGAAGATCCGCTGAAATACACAAGACAACGGTATTTTCTAAGTTTGCCGCACGTTGATTAAATACACGAACAGATGTGGCACAAACCCCGGTATCAATACTTGGGAAAATATTTAATACTTTACGTTTGCCGGCAAAAGCCTCTAAGCCAACATCGGCTAAGTCTTTATTGGTTAATGTGAGGTTTTCAATTTTTTCCCCTTTTTGTGGGAAATGACCTTTAATTTCAATGGGATTACCCATCATGGTTACTTTGTTCATAAAAGCTCCTAGTCAGTTTGAGTTAAATTGAGCACTTCAATGAGTGCGGTAAAAAATTTGTCATTTTCTTGTGGCAAGCCAATACTAATGCGTAAATGATTTGGCATACCATAGCCTGCAATAGGGCGAACAATCACCCCTTTTCGTAATAATGCCTCATAAATTGGCTGTGCAGGTTGTTTGAAATCAATGGTGATAAAATTGCCTTTAGAGGGAATATAATCCAAACCATATTGTCGGCAGAATTGTTCGTAGCGAGCCATTTCAACACGGTTATTTTCCGCCACTTTTTTGATAAAGTCATCGTCATTCATCACTGCAATGGCGGAGGTAATCGCTAAACTGTTACAGTTAAAAGGCTGGCGAACACGGTTTAATAAATCAGCAATTTCAGGATTAGACACCGCATAGCCAATGCGTAAACCAGCTAATCCATAGGCTTTCGAGAGGGAGCGGGAAACGATGAGATTTGGATATTTTTTCAATAAACCGAAAGAATTAACCCGTTCTTCGGGGAGGGTAAATTCCGTATAGGCTTCATCTAATACCACAATGACGTTTTCAGGCACTTTTGCTAAGAAATCATCAAGTTCTTGTTCGGTTAAGAAATTACCGGTGGGATTATTGGGATTGGCGATAAAAATCAGTTTGGTTTTATCGGAAAGTGCGGTTAAAAATCCTGCTAAATGATGTCCCCAGTTTTTTGCCGGAATTTCTTTTGCTGTGGCATTAATGGCTTTGGTTACAAGGGGATAGACGATAAAAGCATATTGCGAATAAATTATTTCATCGCCTTCAGCGGCAAAAGTATGGGCGAAGAGTTCAAGTAAATCATTTGAACCATTACCAAGCGTAATCTGATTTGGTTGAACGCTAAATTTTTTAGCGATGGTTTGTTTCAGTTCAAAACCATTGGCATCCGGGTAGCGGGTGAGCTGATCTAATTGGTTGATGATAGCCTGTTTTGCACTTTCGGGAAAACCGAAAGGGTTTTCATTTGATGCCAGTTTGACGATATTGGTAATACCCAGTTCACGCTCAAGTTCTTCAATGGGTTTACCCGCTTGATAAGGGGAAAGGGATTTTACCCCGGGATTGGCGATAGTAATATATTGCATAGTGTTACGTTTATTAAGATAAATGGGCGTAGGGTAACGCCCAATATTGAGGATGAAATAATAATTGTGTTTTTATGGTATTAAGCCAGATTTTCCGCTTCAAATTTTTTCATAAATTGGATTAAGGCTTCCACCCCTTCCAAAGGCATCGCATTGTAGATAGAGGCTCGCATTCCCCCCAACACTTTATGGCCTTTTAAGGCTTGTAATCCTGCCTCAGTGGCTTGTGCAACGAATTTTGCATCAAGCTCCGGATTGCCGGTTACAAAGGTCACATTCATCGTTGAACGATTTTCTTTTGCAACCACGTTACGATATAGTTGGCTTCCATCAATATAATCATAGAGGGTTTGCGCTTTGCGGACATTACGTTCTGCTATCACTTTTAAGCCACCGATAGCTTTAAGATGTTTGAACACCAGTGAGCAGAGATACCATGCAAAAGTCGGTGGTGTATTGATCATGGAATCCGCATCCCGTTGCACAGCATAGTTCCAAATAGAAGGGGTTTCTTTACGGGCGTGACCAATTAAATCATCACGAATAATGACTAATGTAATCCCTGCCGGGCCAAGGTTTTTTTGTGCACCGGCATAAATGACGCCAAATTTGCTAATATCAATTTCACGAGAAAGGATATTTGATGACATATCGGCTACCAAAACGGCATCACCCACATTCGGTATTTCAAAAATTTCTACTCCGCTAATGGTTTCATTCGGGCAATAGTGTACATAATCGTATTGATCGGCAATATCACTGAAATCCAAAGCAGTGATGCGGGTGTTATCCCCCTGTTCGACAATGCTTATCTCATCAATTTCTGCAAAATTACGGGCTTCTTTTGCTGCGGTGGCAGACCAATGCCCGCTGTTTAAATAAAGGGCTTTTCCTTTTTTGCCAATAAGGTTCATCGGCAATGCCGCAAATTGCCCCCGTGCGCCACCTTGTAAAAAGAGCACCCGGTAGTTATCCGGAATGTGATAAACCTCACGCAGATCTTTCTCGGCTTCTGCGATAAGTTCCATAAAATATTTACCACGGTGGCTGACTTCCATTACGGAAACACCTTGCCCTAACCAGTTAGTGAGTTCCGCTTGCGCTTTGTGTAATACTTCAGGAAAAATCATCGCCGGACCGGCACTAAAATTGAAAACTTGAGACATGGTGCTTTCCTTATTTTGAAAAAATAACGGACTACGTTTTATCACTAGAAAAGCGGATAATCAACGGTTTTTAGAAAAATCCACGGTTTTTTTGATATAGGCCTTAAAATTTAAATTTAAGGTTTTGACGACAAGGGAAAAAAAAGCTAAATTACGGACGATTATTTTGTCAATAGGGAGAGCAACTATGGAAACCGTAAACAAACAATCCTTTCAAGAAGTGTTGGAATATGTGCGTATGTATCGTTTAAAAAATAAGCTAAAACGTGATATTGAAGACATCAGCCGTAAAATTCGTGATAACCAAAAACGGGTATTATTACTTGATAATTTAAACCAATATATTCGTGATGATATGGATATTGAAGATGTCCGTGCCATTATTGAAAATATGCGTGATGACTATGAAGCACGGGTTGATGATTATACAATTCGTAGTGCAGAGCTTTCCACACAACGCCGTGAAATTAGTGCGAAAATGAAAGAACAAAAAAAATCCCATGAGAATTTACTGAAAAAATCCAATAAAATTACTACATAAAAAATAAATGAGAAAACAACCGCACTTTAAGCCAACAAAAGTGCGGTTATTTTTTTAGATTTTTTTCAGGGAATGATGAGCGAAATGCTTGGCTAATTCGGCAAGCGTTGTGCCATTGGGCAGAACTAAATCTGCTGAAATATCCATTAAAGGTATGATAACAAACGCTCGATTGTGCATATCATAATGAGGAACGGTGAGGCGTTCATTTTGGATAATCTCATTGCCGTAAAGCAGAATATCCAAATCTAACGTTCGCTCCCCCCAACGGCGTAAACGGACACGCCCTTGTTCATTTTCGATGCGTTGTAATTCATCTAATAAAGACAAAGGCGCAAGGGCTGTGTCAATTTTTGCCACGGCATTCACATAATCAGGTTGATCTTGCGGCCCAAGGGGTTTGCTTTGATAAAAGGCACTTACCGCAAGAAGTCGGGTTTGCGGTAAGTTTTCAATGGCTTTCAATGCACTGTTCAGTTGTTCAATAGGGGTGTTTAAATTACTCCCCAAAGCAATATAAGCGGTGATCATCGTTTCGCTCCACCCGGTTATGCTGAGTTTTTTGAACGGCGGGGTTTACGGGCACGAAAGTATTTTTTCTTTGGCTTGGGATGTAAACGCTGTTGCTCTTGCACAAGTTGATGACGTTGCTCACTATTACTGAACTGATATTCATGCCACCATTTAGCCAGCTCAACGATTTCTCCCCCTTCAATTTCAGCCCGCATCACCAACAAATCAAAAGCGGCACGAAACTTAGGGTGCTCCATTGTACGCATTGGCGCTGAACCGGTGCGTTTTAATAATTGCAATTGTAAGAACCAAATATCACGGATCACTGCTGTATGACGACGTGGTGCGGCCAAGGTGCGACAGAATAGATCTAAAATTTCATTTCCCGCTAGGGCATAGGCATCGTGATTATTTAAGCCCCCTTCGTTTTTTAATATTTCCACTTTTTCACGCAATGGATACCAAAAAAATGCGGCAAATAAAAAAGCAGAGTTAATACGCAATTTATCGGCAATGCGCTCATCCGTTGAGGTGAGTGAGGTGAGGATCATGCGTTCGGCAAAACTGTCCTCTTTTTCCGTAAAGAAAGAAACAAGACTAGGAAAGAGTTGTTCAAATAAGCCATATTGACGCAATAAACGATAGGTTTTTACACCATGACCGGTTTGTAACAATTTCAAACTTTCATCAAAAAGACGGGCAGGGGGAATGTTTTTCAGCAAATAGGCTAATTCACGAATAGGTTGTTCACTTGGTTTTTCAAGGAACATCTCTAATTTCGCCATAAATCGGATTGAACGTAACATTCGTACCGGATCTTCTTGATAACGGGTAACGGGATCGCCGATTAAACGTAATTTTCCGGCTTTGAGATCTTCAATGCCGTTGAAATAATCACGCAGGGTATTATCTTGAGGGTTGTAATAAAGGGCATTGACGGTGAAATCACGGCGTTCGGCATCTTGTTCAACGGTGCCATAAACATTATCACGCAAAAGCATTCCTTCATCACTTTGTTTGGCTTGATGTTCGCTGCGGGCATCATTGTGATTGGCACGGAAAGTTGCCACTTCAATGATATCCCGACCAAACATAATATGGGCTAGACGGAAACGGCGACCGACTAAGCGACATTGACGCTGAAAAATTTTTTGAATTTGTTCCGGACGAGCATTAGTGGCCACATCAAAATCTTTTGGCTGTTTACCGAGCAAAAGATCACGAATACAACCGCCAACAATATAGGCTTCAAATCCTTGACGTTGCAATTTTTCGACAACCATCAAGGCGTTGCGACTAAACTGGCGGGGAGTGATGCCAAAATGGGCTGCTTTAATCACATTTTTATGCGATTTATCGGTTTTATTTTTTGTGTTACGCGGTGTGTTTGAATGCTCAACTCTTCTAGAATGAGCCTTTGTTTGGACGCTTTGTTTTACGCTATTTTGTGATGCCGTTTTTTTCTTTTTACCAAACAAATTTTTAATATAAGTAAGAATAACCAACTCCATTTATTGATTGTTTAGGACGCCATAGTGGCGTCTTTTTGACATAGTGAAACCATTTGTTTTAGAGGATGAGCGACATCCTCTATTTTCCCTTTTTGCAAGGGGCGTTACATAATATCGAAAATACACCAAAATTCAACCGCACTTTATTCAGTTTGGGATTAGAAATGGTATTTAATATTCATACCAAGACTGAAATTGTATTTTCTCTAAAAAATGCACATTCTAACGATTAATCCTTCCCTGTTAAGAAAATTTACATTTATTTAAAAATGAGCGGTAATGACCGCTCATGATCTGATGTTTCAGTTTATGCTACGGTGAGTTCCATTGGGACTTCCATCAACAAAATTTCCGCATCATCGGTTGCTTCCACATTGAAATGTTCCACATCCCAAACCCCGAGTCCGTCACGTTCGGCAAGAGAGACTCCGGCAATTTTTGCCGTGCCTTTAATTACAAAGGCATAAACACCATTTTTCACATCGTGTAAGCGATAGTCTTTTGCGGTGCCTTTATCAAATTTTGCCAAGTTGAACCACGCATTTTGATGAATCCACACGCCCTCATCTTCCGCATTAGGGGAGAGAATTTGTTGGAACTCATTGGCTTTCGCCCCCTCTGCAATATTGATTTGTTGATAACGTGGGGTAACATCACGTTTGTTCGGAAACACCCAAATTTGTAAAAATTTTACCGGGGTATTCGCATTCGGGTTCATTTCACTGTGAGTAATGCCGGTGCCGGCCGACATCACTTGAATATCGCCATGGCGGATCACACTACCATTTCCCATACTGTCACGATGGGCTAAGTCGCCACTTAGTGGAATAGAGATAATCTCCATATTATCATGGGGGTGTGTTCCAAAACCTCGGCCACCTTCAACGAAATCATCATTAATCACCCGTAATGCACCGAAATGAATACGATCAGGATCATAATAGTTAGCAAAACTAAAAGTATGACGGCTTTTTAACCAACCATGATCTGCGTTACCACGAGAATTGGCAGAATGAAATACAGTTTTCATAAATACTCCTTCGATTAACTTAAAAGACGGTTTATACACCGTGCTTGTTTAATGGCGCATATCATACGCTTTAGGATAAAAAGAAAAATAGTCTTTTGGTTAAAATATTATTTACTTATAGGAAATAATAACAGGGGAGGAGAAGCTAAATTTTATTCTTATTGAATCAGCAGAGAAGAGGTGGAGAGGATGGGGTTAAACAAAATAAAACGGGCTAGCCCATAGGATGTATTTTTCAAATATTTTCGAAATGATAGTTTGTAGAACTTTGATAAAAAGGTGTGGCTTCTTTTAAAAGCGGGTGGTTATTAGGCTATATCTCAATAAAAAAGTGCGGTCAATATTTACCGCACTTCTGATTTTTTCGCTAAATCAATTAACCGGCGACTTGTTTTTCACGGATTTCCGCCAAGGTTTTACAATCGATACACAAATCGGCTGTCGGACGGGCTTCTAAACGACGAATTCCGATTTCTTCACCACAAGAGTCGCAATAGCCGAAATCATCCGTATCCAATTTTTTAAGCGTGTATTCGATTTTTTTCATTAATTTACGTTCCCGATCCCGGTTGCGTAATTCTAAACTAAATTCTTCTTCCTGCGTTGCTCGATCCGCCGGATCAGGAAAGTTCGCCGCCTCATCTTGCATATGAGCAACTGTGCGGGAAGCTTCTTCCACAATTTGTTCGTGCCAAGCCGTTAAGATTTTTTTGAAGTGAAGGCGTTGATCCTCATTCATATATTCTTCATTTTTTTTAGGTTGATATGGTTTTACACCGGCTAGCTCTAATAAACTTAACGATGTCTTTGACATCTCTCACTCCTAATACGAACAGAATTTAAGCGTGATGTTCACGACTTCCTGTCATCATTTACATTTGTTCTCCACGACTTCTGAGAACCCGATTTTTTGAGGGCGATATAAATAGCAAAAGTTTTTGCTTTTAGCAAATAAAATTTCCCTAGAAAAATCTTATTTTGCGATCAATGTCGCAAAATTTATACGGAAAGATTGTCTATTCAGGCCAAAATGCCTAGTTTTCATACATTTTGTTGCATCATTTTTCCCTTATGCCCTTGACTGTGTTTACCTTTGCTACAAGTCTGATTGTGGCGTCATTATCATTAGTGTTCTTACCTGATTTTATGCTTATCACAGGAAAAACCATGTTGTGGTGCAATGGTATCCTAAGCTTTGTCACGGGGTGTTTATACTGGTTCAAAAAATGGGGTTTCGCTCGCATTGGGCTACATTTGAATATTCTGATATTGGCATTGGGTTACAGTCATTCCTTTGCGTTGGATTTATTGCATCAAGCTGAGAAAATCGCAGTGAGAAAACAGACCTTATCCTTCACCATTGAAGAAATCCTACATCAGCAGGAATATCAAACGCTCATCGTCAGCGCTGCATTAGAAGCTGGGGAAAAACCACAGCGGATTTTTCTTAATTGGAAAGCGAAAGAGAAACCTTTTTTAGGCGAACGTTGGCAAGGGGTTGTTGCACTGCGTCCCCTTTCTGCCCGATTAAATTTTGGCGGTTTTGATCGCCAGCAGTGGTATTTTTCTAAAAGGGTGATTGCCACTGGAAGTTTAAAAAGTGCGGTTAAAATTGACGATGATTTTTCATGGCGAGAGAAAAAATTACAACAGGCGCTTAAACAAACCGAGGATTTATCATCACAAGGGTTATTGATGGCGTTAGCCTTTGGTGAAAGAGCATGGTTAGACAACAGCCGTTGGCAGGTTTATCGGCAAACCAATACAGCCCATTTAATTGCGATTTCGGGGTTACATATCGGGTTGGCAATGGGGGGCGGATTTTTACTGATGCGTATCGTGCAATTTTTTCTGCCCTCAAGGCTGATTTCTCCTTTTCTCCCTTTGTTATGTGGTGTGATTTTTGCCGCTTTCTATGCCTATCTTGCCGGTATCAGCCTGCCCACTTTTCGAGCGATTTCCGCATTGGTACTGGTTTTGGGGCTTCAACTTTCCCGAAACTATTATTCGCCTTTCCGACTTTTTATTTGCGTTGTGGCTTTTCTTTTATTTTGCGATCCACTCATGCCGCTTTCTACAAGTTTTTGGCTTTCTATCGGGGCGGTAGGTTGCTTGATTATTTGGTATCGTTATGTACCACTTTCCTTATTTCAATGGCAATATCGTCCTTTTTCTCGACCTTTTTCTAGAAAAGTGCGGTGGATTTTAGGGATATTTCATTTACAGTTTGGCTTGTTATTATTGTTTACCCCACTGCAAATCTACTTATTTAATGGTGTTTCATTAAATGGTTTTTTGGCTAATTTTATTGCCGTTCCCTTATACAGTTTTTTCCTCATCCCTTTGATTTTGTTTGCGGTGTTAACAAATGGTGCATTCTCTTCTTGGCAATGGGCAAATAGCCTTGTGGAGTGGGTGACACAAATTCTTGCTTTTTTTCAAGGCTATTGGTTCAGCGTTTCTCTCAATCTCTCCTTTATTGTCACTGCACTGGCAGCTTGCTTTTTTCTTCTCTTCATTCATTTTCTTTATCGTGAAAAAGCAACTATTCCGCAAATGGGCATCACTCAATCCGCACAATTTTTTACCCTGAGCAGCCATCATGGGTTATCTCCGTTTGAGAAAAAACAGGCAATAGGGGGAGCAACGGTGATCATAGTTTTATCTTTGCTGACAGTGGCGATACGGCAATATAGCAAACCCATTTGGCAGTTAGATACCTTAGATGTCGGGCAGGGGTTAGCCACCTTGATTGTCAAAAATGGTCGAGGGATTTTGTACGATAGTGGGGCAGCATGGAAAAGCGGGACGATGGCAGCGTTGGAAATTTTGCCCTACTTACAGCGTGAAGGCATTGTGTTGGATAGATTAATATTAAGCCATGACGATAACGATCATTCAGGCGGAGCAAAGGCGATATTACAGCGTTTTCCCCATATCCCATTAACCAGCCCTTCGGAAAAAAACTATGGCGAAACTGACCGCACTTTTTGTGTGGCAGGCAATGCATGGGAATGGCAAGGTATCCGCTTTCAAGTGTTATCTCCGCAAAAGTCGGTAAAACGGGCGGATAATCCGGATTCGTGCGTGATTTTTCTGGATGACGGCAAATATAAAGTTTTGCTGACCGGTGATGCAGAAATTCAAAATGAACGGATTTTTGCCCGCACTTTAGGGAAAATTGATGTGCTACAAGTAGGGCATCATGGCAGTAAAACTTCCACCGGTGAGGTGTTGCTTTCTCATACCAAGCCTACTCTTGCAATAATTTCAAGTGGACGTTGGAACCCTTGGCAATTTCCTCATCAAGCCGTCATTGCACGTCTTAAACGCCATCAAAGTCATATTGAAAATACCGCCATATCAGGACAAATTCGGGTGAGCTTTTACCAAAAACAGTGGAAAATCGATCGGGCAAGAACGGCTTTTTCACCTTGGTATGTGCGAGTGATTGGATTATCAACAGAATAAAAGGTACAATGCGACGAATTTTTTTCGGAAGATAATGATTATGCAAGATCAAAAAATGCAAGATAAAGACCTCTCCACAATGCAAACTTTCAAGCGTTTGTGGCCAATGATTAAGCCTTTCAAATCAGGATTAGTGGTAGCGGCAGTGGCACTTGTGCTCAATGCGTTAGCGGATTCTGGCTTAATTTATTTATTAAAACCCTTACTTGATGAGGGATTTGGTAAAACAGATCATTCTTTTTTGAAAACCATGGCCTTTGTTGTGGTAGGAATGATTTTTTTGCGTGGATTGAGTAGCTTTATCTCCAACTATTGTTTGGCTTGGGTGTCCGGCAAAGTGGTGATGACAATGCGTCGCCGATTATTTAAACATTTGATGTTTATGCCGGTCAGCTTTTTTGATCGTCACCCTGCAGGAAAATTGCTTTCCCGAATTACCTATGATTCCGAAATGATCGCCAATTCTTCTTCCAATTCCTTAGTCACTATTGTGCGGGAAGGGGCGTATATTCTTTCCTTACTTGCCGTGATGTTTTACACCAGCTGGGAATTAACCTTGGTGCTGTTTGTGATCGGGCCGATTATCGCCGTGCTGATTCGGATTGTGTCGAAAATCTTCCGTAGACTCAGTAAAAATTTACAAGACTCCATGGGAGAACTCACTTCTACCACAGAACAAATGTTAAAAGGGCATAAAGTGGTGCTTTCTTTTGGGGGGCAGTATGTGGAAGAAGAACGTTTTAATCAGGTGAGTAACGATATGCGCCGTAAAGGGATGAAAATGGTGACCGCCGATGCGATTTCTGATCCGGTGGTGCAAATTATTGCCTCTCTTGCTTTAGCCGCCGTACTTTATTTAGCGACCACCCCGTTAATTGCTGATGATCATTTAAGTGCCGGTGCTTTTACAGTGGTGTTTTCTTCAATGCTTGCTATGATGCGTCCGCTAAAATCTTTAACGAATGTTAATGCTCAGTTTCAACGAGGCATGGCGGCTTGCCAAACCCTATTTGCCATTTTAGATTTAGAACCGGAAAAAGATAACGGGAGTTACAAAGCAGAACCGGCAAAAGGGAACTTGGAATTTAAAAATGTAAGTTTTGCTTATGAAGGGAAAGAAGAGCTTGCATTAAATAACATTTCGTTCAACATTCCGGCAGGTAAAACGGTGGCATTGGTGGGACGTTCCGGTTCAGGGAAATCCACGATTGCCAATCTGGTTACCCGTTTCTACGATATTTCACAAGGTGAAATTTTGCTTGATGGCGTGAATATTCAAGATTACCGTTTATCCAATTTGCGTCAAAATTGTGCGGTGGTTTCACAACAAGTGCATTTGTTTAACGATACGATTGCGAACAATATCGCTTATGCGGCAAAAGATAAATACACCCGTGAAGAAATTATTGCTGCTGCCAAAGCGGCTTATGCCTTAGAATTTATTGAAAAATTACCGCAAGGTTTTGATACCGTCATCGGTGAAAATGGGGCGAGTTTATCCGGTGGGCAACGCCAGCGTTTAGCCATTGCTCGGGCCTTATTGCGCAATTCTCCTGTATTAATTTTAGATGAAGCCACCTCAGCCCTTGATACGGAATCTGAAAGAGCAATTCAACTGGCACTGGATGAACTGAAAAAAGATCGTACCGTCTTGGTGATAGCGCACCGCTTATCGACAATTGAGAATGCCGACGAAATTTTAGTGATTGAACACGGCGAAATTCGTGAGCGGGGTAATCACCACGAACTGCTCGCCTTAGAGGGCGCTTATAAACAATTACATAGTATGCAGTTTAGCGGGTAATCATAGATTATTTGAGATCATAAAAGGGAGAAATCATGATGCAAATTGTGTTACCAAAGGACGACTTGTTGAAAGAGAAATCCTCTTTTTATACCGGTGAAGAACAGCATTTGCTAGAACAATTAGAAAGTGGCAAGCTTGAAACAAAACCTCATCATGAAGTGATGGAAAACTTAAAAAAGGTTCTCAACCTTGATGAGATTTGATTATCAAATTCGCTGGTATAGCATTGCTGAAAATAAATTGTTAAATCAAGCAAAATATATTTTACAGCAATCACAAAATGCCATTATTGCTGAAAATTTTTATGATGCGATAAAAAGTGAAGTGGATAAACTTTCTTTTACAACGGATATTTACCGTTTAAGAGAGAAAAAAGAAATTTCAATTTTAAATGGAAAATATCAAGTGAAATTTCTAATTGGTCGTGAGCGTGTTTATATTATTGATTTCAAATCATCAAAACAAAATTCTTATTAAATGAATAGGGATTAGTGCCTATTATGTGAGCAGGGCTTCATTATGTCTTTCTGGTACTCCAACTCAAAACTTGCTTGGCTTCTTCTGCCGTTTTCACTGTTATTTTGGTTAATTAGCCAAATTCGTGCTCTCTTGTTTTCTCTTGGGCTGAAGGCTTCCTATCGCGCCCCTAAACCGGTGGTGATTGTAGGGAATTTATCCGTTGGGGGGAACGGAAAAACACCGGTGGTGGTGTGGCTGGTGGAAGAAATAAAAAAACGGGGATTGCAGGTTGGGGTGATTTCCCGTGGTTATGGTAGCCATGCGAAAACCTATCCTTTATTGGTGACAGCAAAGACTGATCCCTTTGAGGGGGGCGATGAACCGGTTCTTATCGCACAACGTACCGGTGTGCCGGTGGTGATTTCACCGAACCGCCGACAAGCGATTGAACGACTTTTGGCACACAGTGATTGCGACATCATTATTTCCGATGACGGACTACAACATTATCAATTACAACGAGATATAGAAATTGTGGTGATGGACGCTGAACGTGCTCTTGGTAATGGCTTTGTGCTACCTGCCGGCCCTTTGCGTGAATTGCCAAGTCGGTTAAAAACCGTGGATTTTGTGATTACCAATGGCGGTAAAAATCAATATTCCGATGCGGTGATGACCTTAGTGCCTCATTATGCGATTAACTTAAAAACCAATGAAAAACGCCCTTTGAATGATTTTCAATCAGGCTCTGCCATTGCCGGTATAGGCCATCCGCCACGTTTTTTCACCATGTTGGAAAAATTAGGGATAACCCTAATACAAACCCAAAGTTTCCAAGATCATCAACATTTTAATGACTCACAATTGGAAAAATTTCCGCAAAATCAACCGCTATTTATGACAGAAAAAGATGCGGTAAAATGCCAAGCCTTTGCGCAAGAAAACTGGTGGTATGTACCGGTGGTGGCCGAAGTGGTGGAAGCGGAAAAACAAGGTGAAAACTTACCGCACTTTTGGGAAAAAATAGAAGTGCTAGTGAAACGATATAAAAAGAATGGAACGATATAAAAAGAGTGAAACGATACAAAAATAGAGGAGCGATATAAAAGTGTCTGAACCGCTTAATCCAAGATTGCTTGAAGTGATCGCCTGTCCCCGTTGTTTGGCTCGCTTGCAATATGATGCTAAAAATCAACGCTTTCTTTGTCGCTATGAACAGTTGGCTTATCCCATTGAAAACGGTGTGCCGCTGTTAGTAGCGGAAAAAGCAGAGAAGATGACGGATTAACGTTTAAATTTAAATGCCTGAGAATAGTTAAAAGTCAAAAGGAAGAGTTTATGTCATTTACTGTGATTATCCCCGCCCGTTTTGCCTCCTCCCGTTTGCCGGGGAAACCCCTTGCAGAAATTGCCGGAAAACCGATGATTCAACATGTCTTTGAAAAAGCACAGCAATCGGGGGCAAACCGTGTGATTATTGCTACGGATAACGAAAATGTTGCCTCCGTTGCACAAGGCTTTGGGGCAGAAGTTTGTTTAACATCCGAACATCATAATTCCGGAACAGAACGTTTGGCTGAAGTGGTAGAAAAACTGGCGATTTCCGATGATGAAATTATCGTCAATATTCAAGGAGATGAACCCCTTATTCCTCCTGTTATTGTTCGTCAGGTGGCGGAAAACTTAGCCAAGTTTAATGTGAATATGGCAACCCTTGCTGTGAAAATTAATGAAGCGGAAGAATTATTTAATCCGAATGTCGTCAAAGTGGTAACGGACAAAGACGGCTATGTGCTGTATTTTTCCCGTTCCGTCATTCCTTACGATCGGGATCAATTTATAGGCTTGCAAGAGATCACAAAAGCCACGTTGGCGAATGTGTATTTACGCCATATCGGTCTTTATGCTTATCGTGCCGGTTTTATTAAAAAATATGTGCAATGGTCGCCGACACAGTTAGAAAATTTAGAAAAACTGGAACAATTACGAGTGCTGTGGAATGGTGAAAAAATCCATGTGGAACTGGCAAAAGAAGTGCCGGCAGTCGGGGTGGATACGCCTGAAGATTTGGAAAAAGTGCGGTCGATTTTAACGGCGAATTAAGATGTTTGATGCAAAAAAATTTCTGACAACGGTTTCCCATGAACCGGGTGTTTATCGTATGTATGACGATAAAGATCAGGTGATTTATGTGGGAAAAGCGAAAGATTTAAAAAAGCGCCTGTCGAGCTATTTCCGTTCCAATCTCAGCAGTAAAAAAACCGAAGCCTTGGTTGCTTCCATTCATCATATTGACACCACGATCACCTCTTCTGAAACGGAAGCCTTATTGTTGGAACACAATTTCATCAAGCTTTATCAGCCCCGTTATAATGTGCTGTTGCGTGATGATAAATCCTATCCTTTTATCTTATTAACCAAAGAACATCACCCCCGTATAACGGCTTACCGAGGGGCGAAAAAAATTGCCGGTGAATATTTTGGCCCTTATCCCCATGCCGGGGCGGTGCGGGAAACCTTATCTTTGCTGCAAAAATTATTTCCGGTACGACAGTGTGAAAACTCCGTTTATAGAAATCGTTCACGCCCTTGTTTGCAATATCAAATCGGGCGTTGTTCTGCACCTTGTATTGCAGGCTATGTCACTGATGAAGACTATTCACAACAAGTGGAATTGGCACGTTTATTTTTACAAGGTAAAGATCAACAAGTGTTGGATTATTTAATTGGCAAAATGGATCAGGCTAGCCGTGAGTTGGATTTTGAGCAGGCTGCACGTTATCGGGATCAAATCCAAACAGTGCGATCGGTGATTGAAAAACAATTTGTATCGAATGAGCGGTTAGATGATATGGACATTATGTCCATTGCCTATCAACAAGGGTTGGCTTGTGTGCAAGTGATGTTTATCCGCCAGGGAAAAGTGTTGGGTAATCGGAGTTATTTCCCTAAAGTGCCGGCCAATACGGATCTTTCCGAGCTAACGGAAACCTTTGTAGGGCAATTTTATTTGCAAGGGCATCAAGGCAGAACGATTCCAAATAGCATTATTGTGGATCGCAAACTCAGGGAAAAAGCGGAATTAGAAACCCTGCTCACAGAACAAGCCGGCAGAAAAGTGATGATCCAAGAAAAAGTGAAAGGGGATAAAGGAAAATATCTGCAACTGGCACAGGTGAATGCCAAAGCCGCGCTTGCAACCCAACTCAAGCAATCCTCACGAATGGCCGAGCGTTATCAGGCATTATGCGAATTATTGGGGATGTCGGAAATTAAGCGAATGGAATGTTTTGATATTAGTCATACCATGGGAAATCAAACAGTGGCATCTTGCGTGGTATTTAATCAAGAAGGCCCATTAAAATCCGATTATCGCCGATTTAATATTGAAGGCATTACTGGGGGGGATGATTATGCCGCAATGGAGCAGGCGCTCAAAAAACGCTATGACCGTGATTTGGAAGAAGACAAAATTCCTGATGTGATCTTTATTGATGGTGGAAAAGGGCAGCTCAACCGTGCTTTGGATGTATTTCAGAATTTGAATGTAAAATGGGATAAAAATCGACCGCACTTAATTGGCGTGGCGAAAGGAGTCGATCGCCGAGCCGGGCAGGAGGTGTTGATTATCAGTAAACAACATCGTGAAATTCATTTGCCCGATGACAGTTTGGCTCTGCATTTAATCCAACATATTCGTGATGAAAGCCACCATCATGCTATTAGCGGACACCGCAAAAAACGGCAAAATGCTTTTACTCAAAGTGGCTTGGAAACCATTGAAGGGGTTGGCGCAAAACGCCGTCAAGCGCTGTTGAAATACCTTGGCGGTTTACAAGGAGTGAAAAAGGCCACATTGGATGAAATTGCCTCTGTTCCGGGAATTTCGAAAAAATTGGCAGAAACTATTTATGAAACCTTAAAAAGTTAGTTTCCTTATTGTGACCTTAGGGACGATTTTTTCAAAAATAAATAAAAAGAAATAGCGATTGATTTTCTCAATAAAGTGATTATGATCCCCACTTTTGGATTTTATAGGAACATACTATGTTGGAGTGGATTAACGATCCTGAAGCTTGGATTTCTCTTGCGACATTAACCGCACTTGAGATTGTTTTAGGGATTGATAACATTATTTTTATCAGTATCTTAGTCGGGCGTTTACCGGCTCATCAACGCCAATCAGGACGCCTTATCGGTTTATCTTTAGCCATGATCACCCGGGTTTTACTGTTGATGTCATTGGCTTGGATGATGAAATTAACTCAGCCATTATTTACCTTATTTAATCAAGAGATTTCCGGACGGGATTTAATTTTATTTTTGGGAGGATTGTTCTTAATTGTCAAAAGTATTGGTGAAATAAAAGAACAGCTCAATCCGGAGGAACATCACGAAAATGAAAATCAAAAGAAAGTAAGCTATTTAGGTGTACTTATTCAAATTGCTATATTAGATATTGTGTTCTCTCTTGATTCAGTGATTACCGCCGTAGGAATGGCGGATCATTTACCGGTGATGGTATTGGCGATTATTATTGCAGTAGGGGTGATGATGTTTGCAGCGAAACCAATTGGTGATTTTGTGGATACCCACCCAACCTTAAAAATTCTTGCTTTAGCTTTCCTTATTTTAGTGGGTGTAAGCCTCATTGCAGAAAGTTTTGATATTCATATTCCAAAAGGCTACATTTATTTTGCGATGGGATTCTCTACCATTGTGGAAATATTGAATATCCGAATGAGAGGATTAAAAAAATAGAAAATAAAAGTTGAGCCCTTTAAAAGGGCTCATTTTTTTATCTCAATTTGAGCGGTCTGTGAAAGGCGCTCATGGTTAAATCATCGGATGTTATTTTTGACGCATTGCCGGGAATAAAATCACATCACGAATGGATGGGGCATTGGCATAAAGCATCGCTAAACGGTCAATCCCTAAACCTTCACCGGCTGTTGGTGGTAAGCCGTGTTCGAGGGCTACCACAAAGTCTTCATCTTTAAACATGGCTTCATCATCACCGGCTTCTTTGGCGGCAACCTGCGCATCAAAACGTTCGTTTTGATCTTCTGCATCGTTTAATTCAGAGAAACCATTTCCAATTTCACGTCCACCAATAAAGAGTTCAAAACGATCGGTCACTTCCGGGTTTTCATCGTTACGACGTGCGAGCGGGGAAATTTCCGCCGGATGAGCCATTAAGAATGTCGGTTGAATAAGGTGGTGTTCTGCCACTTCTTCAAAAATCGCATTGACGATACTGCCTAATCCCCAAGATTTTTGCACTTCAATGCCTAAACGTTCTGCCGTGGCTTTTGCACGGTCGAAATCATATAAATCTTCTTTGACAATGCCTTTATCTGCGCCGTATTTTAGGGTGGCATCATGTAATGTAATACGCTCGAAAGGTTTACCAAAGTCGAATTCGTATTCACCGTATTTCACAATGGTTGTACCAAGAATATCAAGGGCTAATTTACGCAATAATTCTTCGGTGTTATCCATTAAATCGTGATAATCCGCATAGGCTTGATAGTATTCAAGCATCGTAAATTCCGGGTTATGGCGCACAGAAACCCCTTCGTTACGGAAATTACGGTTAAGCTCAAATACCCGTTCAAAGCCACCGACAACTAAACGTTTTAAATAAAGTTCCGGTGCAATACGCAAATACATATCTACATCAAGGGCATTGTGATGAGTGACGAAAGGACGCGCTGCCGCACCACCCGGGATGACTTGCAACATTGGGGTTTCCACTTCCATAAAACCTTTGGAAAGGAAATATTCACGAATACCGGCAACCACTTTAGAACGGATAATAAAGGTACGACGGGATTCTTCATTTGAAATTAAATCTAAGTAGCGTTGGCGATAACGTACTTCTTGGTCGGTTAAACCATGGAATTTATCCGGTAAAGGGCGGAGGGCTTTGGTTAATAACTGAACTTCCGTGGCTTTCACCGTCAGTTCGTCTGTTTTGGTTTTAAACAAAGTGCCTTTAATACCAACAATATCGCCTAAATCCCAAGTGCCGACCTCTTCTTTATAAATCCCTTCAGGAAGATTATCACGGGCGACATAAAGCTGAATTTTACCGCTCATATCCTGCAGGGTAATAAACGTGGCTTTTCCCATGGCTCGGCGGGTCATAATGCGACCAGCAACCGCCACTTCAATAGCTTTTTCTTTTAGGGTTTCGCTCTCTTCACTATCGTATTTATCGTGTAAGTCTTGCGCGAGCGCATCACGACGGAATTGGTTTGGAAATGCATTGCCTTTGGCGCGTAATGCCGCTAATTTTTCACGGCGTACTAACATTTCGCCGTTTAGGTCTAATTCTTTGACTTCTTGTTCTGACATTTTTGTTTACCTTAGTAAATTTTTAACATTAAAAATAGGAGTGAAAATGACCGCACTTTTACAATCCGGCTTTTAAACTGGCTTCAATAAAGCGATCTAAATCACCGTCTAGTACCGCTTGGGTATTGCGGTTTTCTACGCCGGTGCGTAAATCTTTGATACGGGAATCATCCAGCACATAGGAACGAATTTGGCTTCCCCAGCCGATATCGGATTTATTATCTTCCATAGCTTGTTTATCGGCATTTTTCTTTTGCAATTCCAATTCATACAACTTCGCTTTAAGTTGTTTCATGGCTTGATCTTTATTTTTGTGTTGGGAACGATCATTTTGGCATTGCACCACAATACCGCTTGGCATATGGGTAATTCGCACCGCACTCTCGGTTTTGTTCACATGCTGACCACCCGCACCGGAGGCACGATAAACATCAATACGCAAATCCGCCGGGTTGATTTCAATATCAATATCATCATCAATTTCAGGATAGACGAAAGCTGCACTAAAAGAGGTATGGCGGCGGTTATTGGAATCAAAAGGGCTTTTACGCACCAAACGATGAATACCGGTTTCTGTTCGTAACCAACCGAAAGCATATTCACCTGTCACTTTGACGGTGGCAGATTTCAATCCGGCGACATCACCGTCTGAAACTTCCATTAATTCGGTTTTAAAGCCTTTGCTTTCCGCCCAACGCAAATACATTCGCAACAACATTTCTGTCCAGTCTTGCGCTTCTGTGCCGCCGGAGCCGGCTTGCAAATCGATATAGCAATCGCAGGCATCGTGTTCGCCACTAAACATACGGCGAAACTCTAATTTCTCAAGTTGTTGTTCAAGTTCGGTTAATTCCGATACGGCTTCATTAAAGGTTTCTTCATCTTCCGCTTCCACGGCAAGTTCGAGTAAACCGTCCACATCTTCTAAACCTTGTTCCAAATGTTTAATGGTATTGACAACTTGTTCAAGAGAAACCCGCTCTTTCCCTAACCCTTGGGCTTTGTCGGGATCGTTCCAGACATCGGGTTGCTCTAATTCGGCATTGACTTCTTCTAATCGCTCAACCTTGGCATCGAAGTCAAAGATACCCCCTAAGCAGCGTGGTGCGTTCGGCAAGGTCGGTGATTTTATTTTTTACAGGATTTATTTCAAACATAATCAATTGAGTTTATTCACAATTTGGCGGATTATATGCTATTTTCGGATTTTTGGGTAGCGAGGCTTGCACAAATTGGCAATCTCTTTATAATTTTAAACTTTCTTGTTAAGTGAATTTAGGAATAAAAAATGAATAAAATTTTGACCGCACTTTTATGTGGTATTACGCTCAATGCGATGGCAGATGATGTAGCAATTCAAAGCCGACTAAAAGCTCTTGGCGCAAAGCAGATTGAGATTAAAAATTCGCCTGTTGCCGGTATTAAAACCGCGGTGACCGATGAAGGTATTATTTATGTGACAGAAGATGGAAAATATGCCTTTCAAGGGAAACTTTATGAATTAACGAACAAAGGCCCGGTGGATGTTTCAGGCAAGCTATTAATGGATAAACTGAATGCTTATAAAAACGAAATGATCGTTTATCCAGCAAAAAATGAAAAACATGTTGTCACCGTGTTTATGGATATTACCTGCCATTATTGCCATTTATTACATCAACAGGTGCAGGCCTATAATGATTTGGGGATTACCGTACGTTATTTGGCTTTCCCTCGTGCCGGTATGAACACGGAAACGGCAAAACAAATGGAAGCGATTTGGACGGCAAAAGATCCCGTATTTGCACTGAATGAAGCGGAAAAAGGCAACTTACCAAAATCGCTGAAAACACCAAATATCGTGAAAAAACATTATGAATTAGGGGTTCAATTCGGTGTACGGGGTACACCAAGTATCGTGACCTCAACCGGCGAAGTGATTGGCGGCTATTTAAAACCTGCAGATTTACTCGCAGCCTTGGAAGAATAAAACGAAGAGAGAAGGTGGGGTAATCCCCACCGATTTTTTTACTGTATTACATTTGTTATCGTTGTGAATAAATTCATCAAACGCCGAGAAGTGCCAAAAGGAAATTCCGTTAGTGAAAATGCCTTGTTAGATCGTCTTTATCGGGCCCGTCATATTCAACATCCTCAAGAATTAGATCGTACCTTGAAATCCATGCTTAACCCGAATCGCCTATACGGTATTGAGCAAGGGGTCGATTTACTGGTTAAAGCCTACCAAACTCAGCAAAAAATTGTCATTGTCGGGGATTTTGATGCCGATGGGGCAACCAGTACAGCGTTGTCGGTGTTAGCCCTACGACAGCTTGGCTTTCAGAATGTGGATTATTTAGTACCGAACCGTTTTGAACAGGGCTACGGATTGAGTGTTCCCGTGGCGGAAATGGCACGAGAAAAAGGTGTAGAACTGTTGATGACGGTCGATAACGGTGTGTCTTCTTTTGAGGGCGTGGCGTTTTTAAAAGAAAAAGGCGTGCAAGTGTTGGTGACGGATCACCATTTACCGCCGGAATGTTTACCGCCTGCCGATGCGATAGTCAACCCTAATCTTGCCCAATGCGGTTTTCCCTCAAAATCCCTTGCTGGGGTGGGGGTTGCCTTTTATTTAATGCTGGCGTTGCGGGCAAAATTTCGTGAAATGGGTATTTTTAATGAGAAAACCCAACCTAATTTCAGCGAATTACTCGATCTTGTTGCATTAGGAACAGTGGCAGATGTTGTGCCGCTGGATCAAAATAATCGTATTTTAGTACACCAAGGGTTGATGCGTATTCGGGCGAAATATTGCCGTCCGGGCATTATCGCTTTAGCCGAAGTGGCAAACCGCAACCTTGAGCAAATGTCAGCAAGCGATCTTGGGTTTTCCATTGCCCCTCGTTTAAACGCCGCAGGGCGATTGGATAATATGTTGCTTGGTGTTGAATTATTGCTTGCTGAAGATATGCAAAAGGCGCGTGAATTGGCATTAGATTTAGATCAACTCAATCAAACCCGTAAAGAAATTGAAGCGGGAATGAAACTGGAAGCCATGGAAATTTGCCGAAATTTGACCGCACTTTACAATGAGTCGCCAATGGGAATCGTCCTTTATCAAGCGGATTGGCATCAAGGTGTATTGGGGATCGTTTCTTCCCGCTTGAAAGATTTGTATCATCGTCCGGTGATTGCCTTTGCTCAAGATAGTGAGGGAATTTTAAAAGGATCGGCCCGTTCTATTGAAGGATTACATATACGGGATCTCTTAGAACGAATTCACTCCCAACATCCAGAGATGATTTTAAAATTTGGTGGCCATGCGATGGCGGCGGGGTTGAGTATTCGAGAAGAGGGTTTTTCAACCTTTCAGCAAGTTTTTAATCAAACAGTGGCAGATTGGTTGGGCGAAGCGCATTTACAGCAGGTGATTTGGACAGACGGCGAATTAGAAGCTAAAGAGTTCATCCTTGAAACTGCGGAACTATTGCACTCTTCCGGCCCTTGGGGACAAGCTTTTCCCGAGCCTTGCTTTGACGGTGAATTTAACATTTTAGAACAGCGTGCCATTGGGCAAAATCAAAATCATCTCAAAATGTTAATTGAACCCAAACAAGGTGGCCCACTTTTAGATGCGATTGCCTTTAACATTGATACAAGATTATATCCTGATTTATCCATTAAACAGGCCCGTTTAGCTTATCAGCTGGATATCAATGAATTTCGTGGTCATCGTAGTGTGCAATTGCGAGTGAATTATATTGAGCCTATCGATGATTAAAAAAATGACAGTCTGGCGAGGGCGTTGGTTAAGCCTATTAGGCATTGCCCAATTGAGTGTTGCCACAGCCAATCCGAAAGATTTTTCTGTGCAAAACCAACCCCATTTGCCTTCAGCGGATACGATAAAATTTGAAGACGGTAGGGATTATTTTTCTTATCGAGAAGCGATAGCACAGCCTGTGCGTGCGGATAACAAAACCCTGATCCAGTTCTTTTTTGACTACGATTGCCGGGTATGCTCATCTGCACAGGATATTTTGGCGTTGTATAGCCAAATTCGTGCCGATAAAATTCTTTTGGAAGAATACCCGGTCGCCACCGTTGATAATCCCTTTAGTGCGAAAGTGTTTTACACATTAAAAGCATTGAACGCCAATGAATTATCGGATGCATTGTTGTTTGAAACTTCAGAAAAATCCCGTTATGTGGAGCTGAGTTCATTGCCCAATATCTTAAACTGGGTCGAGGAAAAAGGGCTGGATAAAACCGGTTTTATGGAAGCCCAACATTCTGCTGAGGTCAAAAAACAAGTCCAACAGGCCATTCAATTAACGGAAGAATATGGTGTGTTTACCTACCCTTATGTGGTTGTGGGGGGGAAATATGTGCTAACCGCAAGCACGCTTTATAATGACGATTATAGTGTGGCAGTGCTGGATTATTTAGTGAATAAATTAGAAAAGGAGCAGAGAAAATGAAAATCGGTATCGTAGGGGCGATGGCGCAAGAAGTTGAGATTTTGAGCGGGTTAATGACCGAAAAAACACAAACCTGTGTCGCAAGTGCGGTCATTTTTGAAGGTAAAATTAACGGAAAAGCGGTGGCATTATTACAATCCGGCATTGGTAAAGTGGCGGCAGCCTTAGGTACAACCGCATTGTTGCAATTGGCAAAACCCGATGTGGTAATCAATACCGGTTCTGCCGGTGGCGTGGCAAAGGGGTTAAAAGTCGGGGATATTGTGATTTCCGATGAAACCCGTTACCACGATGTCGATGTCACCGCATTTGGCTATGAAAAAGGGCAATTACCGGCAAATCCTGCGGCATTTTTATCGGATAAAAAATTAGCGGATCTGGCGCAAAATGTGGCTGAAGCACAAGGTCAATCCGTGAAACGGGGGCTGATTTGTTCCGGTGACAGTTTTATTCACAGTGAACAAAAACTTTCAGAAATCAAAAATGATTTTCCTCAGGTCACTGCTGTTGAAATGGAAGCTACTGCCATTGCACAAGTCTGTCATGCGTTTAATGTGCCTTTCGTTGTGGTTCGTGCTATTTCGGATAGCGGAGATGGGGAGGCGAGTTTGTCTTTTGAGGAGTTTTTACCTTTGGCGGCAAGACAATCCTCGGCATTGGTTTTAGGTATGTTAGATAAATTATAGGATTGATTATGGGCATTATTATTACCGTTGATGGGCCAAGTGGTGCAGGCAAAGGCACATTATGCTATGCCTTGGCAGAAAAGTTAGACTATGCCTTGTTAGATAGTGGCGCAATTTATCGTGTCACAGCGTTAGCTGCATTAAAAAGTGCGGTTGATCTGAAAGATGAATTGGCATTGGCTGAATTAGCCCGTCATTTGGATATCCAATTTGTTCCGCAAAATGGGGAAGTGCATATTTTCCTTAATGGGGAAAACGTCAGTCATCTTATCCGTACACAAGAGGTCGCGGATGCGGCCTCCCAAGTGGCTGTTTTTCCGCAGGTTCGAGCCGCTTTATTACAGCTTCAACAAGATTTTGCCCAAAATGAAGGATTAATTGCCGATGGGCGTGATATGGGAACGGTGGTCTTTCCTCAGGCACAAGTGAAACTCTTTTTAGATGCCAGCGCAGAAGAACGTGCAAAAAGACGCTATAAACAGTTGCAAAGCAAGGGAATTAGTGGTAACTTTGCGCAGATTTTAGCCGAGATAAAGGAACGTGATTTTCGTGATAGAAATCGTGAAATTGCCCCCCTTAAACCGGCAGAAGATGCGTTGTTGCTTGATAGCACGACATTAACTATTGATGAAGTGATAAGCCAAGCACTCGGTTATATTCAACAGCGTATCAATCCTTAACCCTGTTTATTCAAGGATGAATAAACGTTTGTTCTCAACCCCACATCTTAGGGATTAAATGTGGATGTTATTAACTTTTAAAGAAGATTATTTATATGTCAGAATCTTTTGCTCAACTTTTTGAAGAATCATTAAAAGGCCTTGAAACCCGTCAAGGTTCAATCGTTAACGGTACTGTCGTCGCTATCCAAAAAGGTTTCGTCCTTGTTGATGCCGGTTTGAAATCTGAATCTGCAATTCCTGTGGCAGAATTTTTAAATGCACAGGGTGAGCTTGATATTCAAGTTGGTGATACGGTGAATGTTGCTTTAGATGCGGTGGAAGACGGTTTCGGTGAAACTAAACTTTCTCGTGAAAAAGCAGTACGCCACGAATCTTGGATTGAGTTAGAAAAAGCATACGAAGAAAAAGCGACCGTTATCGGTTTAATCAACGGTAAAGTGAAAGGCGGTTTCACAGTTGAGTTAAACGGTGTTCGTGCGTTCTTACCGGGTTCTTTAGTGGATACCCGTCCTGCTCGTGATGCGGATCACTTACTAGGTAAAGAATTAGAATTCAAAGTGATCAAATTAGATCAAAAACGTAACAACGTGGTCGTTTCCCGTCGTGCGGTGATTGAATCTGAAAACAGTCAAGAACGTGAGCAAGTGTTAGAAAACCTTGCAGAAGGTTCAGAAGTTAAAGGTATCGTTAAAAACTTAACAGACTACGGTGCATTCGTTGATTTAGGTGGCGTTGACGGTTTATTACATATCACAGATATGGCTTGGAAACGTGTTAAACACCCAAGTGAAATCGTGAACGTGGGTGATGAAGTTACCGTTAAAGTATTAAAATTCGATAAAGATCGTACCCGTGTTTCTTTAGGCTTAAAACAATTAGGTCAAGATCCTTGGGTGGCTATCGCGGAAAATCATCCGGTAAACAGCAAATTAACCGGTAAAGTGACCAACTTAACAGACTATGGCTGTTTCGTTGAAATCTTAGATGGTGTTGAAGGTTTAGTTCACGTTTCTGAAATGGATTGGACAAACAAAAATATTCATCCGTCTAAAGTGGTAAGCTTAGGCGATACTGTTGAAGTGATGGTATTAGAGATTGATGAAGAACGTCGTCGTATCTCTTTAGGCTTAAAACAATGCAAACCAAATCCATGGACTCAATTTGCAGAAACCCACAATAAAGGTGATAAAGTAACCGGTAAAATCAAATCTATCACTGATTTCGGTATCTTCATCGGTCTTGAAGGTGGAATTGACGGTTTAGTTCATTTATCTGATATTTCTTGGAATGTATCAGGTGATGAAGCTGTTCGTAACTACAAAAAAGGTGACGAAGTTTCTGCCGTTGTATTAGCTGTGGATGCGGTGAAAGAGCGTATTTCTTTAGGTATTAAACAACTTGAAGAAGATCCATTCAATAACTTCATTGCTATCAACAAAAAAGGTGCAGTAGTATCTGCAACTGTTGTTGAAGCCGATGCCAAAGGTGCTAAAGTTGAATTAGTTGGTGGTGCAGAAGGTTATATCCGTGCTGCAGATTTAACTGATGAAGTGGCAGCCGGTGATGTGATTGAAGCGAAATATACCGGCGTTGATCGCAAAGCTCGTATCGTTCACTTATCTGTTAAAGCGAAAGATCAAGCTGAAGAAGCAGCCGCAGTAGCCAATGTGAATAACAAGCAAGAAGAAGTGGCTATTCCAAATGCAATGGCTGAAGCTTTCAAAGCAGCTAAAGGCGAATAATTGATAGGTTGTAGGCTGGGCAAGTCCCAGCCTTATTTTTTAGGATTTATTGATAATTGATGAGTAATATTATGAATTATCAATATTTCTTACAAAAAACATGATTGGAAGTAAAGGAGAAGCAGAGTGACGAAATCAGAGCTCATTGAAAATTTATCGAGAAAGCATCCTTCTTTATCTACAAAAGAAGTTGAAGCCATTGTGAAAGATATTTTAGAACTTCTTTCACACTCATTAGAAGAAGCAAATCGGGTGGAAATTCGAGGCTTTGGTACATTTTCCCTTCATTATCGCCAACCTCGTATTGGGAGAAACCCTAAAACTGGCGATTCTGTCAAATTAGAGGCAAAATGTGTGCCCCATTTCAAAGCAGGAAAGTCGCTTAAAGAAAGGGTGGATATCTTTTCCTAGACATGATGAAATAGCGACACATCCGTGTCGTTTTTCATAGGTAATTAGGGCATAGTTTAAGAAAATTTTGAAGGATTGTATTATGATTAAATATATTTTTGGATTTATTATTGCACTTGCTATTATTTTGGTGGCGATTACCGTTGGTGCGAATAATGATCAAGTGATCACATTCAATTATATTGTGGCCGAAAGCCAATTTCAGCTTTCAACATTAGTGGCGATCCTCTTTGGTTTAGGGTTGATTTTAGGTTGGTTTATTACCGGTTTTTTCTATTTAAAGCTCAAATTAAAAAATATGTCGCTGAATCGCCAAATTAAACGTCAGAGCTTACAAATTAGTGAATTAACTTCTGTCCGTGAGAAAACTAAGGCGGAATAATGCTTGAATTACTCTTTCTGCTTTTGCCTATTGCTGCTGCCTATGGTTGGTATATGGGGCAGCGTAGTGCAAAGAAAGATCAGGAAGATATGAGTAATAAACTTTCCCGTGATTATGTCACGGGTGTGAATTTTTTACTTTCTAACCAAACCGATAAAGCGGTTGATTTGTTTTTGGATATGCTTCAGAAGCAGGAAGCCGAAAATGAAATAGAAAGCCACTCCCAATTTGAAGCAGAGCTTACGCTTGGCAATTTATTCCGTTCTCGTGGTGAAGTTGATCGGGCGCTTCGTATCCATCAGGCGTTAGATCGCAGTCCTAATTATTCTTTTGAACAGAAACTTCTCGCAAAACAACAGCTGGCTCGTGATTTTATGACGGTCGGTTTTTTTGACCGCTCAGAAAGCCTTTATATTTTATTAGTGGATGAACCTGAATTCGCAGAAAATGCCCTACAACAGCTTTTGGTCATTTACCAAAAAACCAAAGAATGGAAAAAAGCGGTTAATATTGCAGAAAAATTAGCGAAAATCAGACCGCTTGAGAATAATGTTGAGCTGGCACAATGCTATTGTGAATATGCAGAAAGTTTAAGTGCGGAAAGTGCGGTTGAAAAACGCAGTATTTTACAAAATGCACTTCAAGTTTCTTCAAGCTGTGTCAGAGCCTCAATATTGCTGGCCAATCTCGATATCAGCGAAAACGCCTATCAGCAGGCGATTAACCGATTAGAAAATGTGCTTTATCAGAATTCTGATTATATTGGTGAAGTGCTACCTACCTTAAAATCTTGCTATAAAGCATTAAATCAACTCGATAATTTTGAACTGTTTTTAATTCGAGCAGAGCAAACCGTTAAAAATGATGAAGTGGATTTAGCCCTTGCAAAATTAATTGAAGAAAAAGATGGAAAATCAGGGGCACAAGCCAAGCTTTATCAACAATTAACCAAAAATCCAAGTACCCTTATTTTCTATCATTTTATCCAGTATCAAATTGATGATGCAGAAGAAGGTCGAGGTAAAGAAAGCCTTATCTTGCTCCATAAAATGGTGGGAGAGCGTATTAAACAAAGTGCGGCTTATCGCTGTTCAAATTGCGGTTATCAGGTGCATAAACTCCTTTGGAATTGCCCATCTTGCCGCCATTGGGAAACCATTAAGCCATTATCCATCTAACTAGACAGAATAAAGAAAGACACAGAGAGGTAAATTATGACGAGCAAAGTGATTGTTGCCCTGGATTATGAAACGGAAGCCGAAGCCCTTGCGTTAGTTGATCAAATTGATCCAAGCTTGTGCCGTTTGAAAGTTGGCAAAGAAATGTTTACCACATTAGGCACAAATTTTGTTAAACAACTCCATCAGCGTGATTTTGATGTTTTCCTTGATTTAAAATTCCACGATATTCCAAATACCGTGGCACGCGCCGTTCGTTCTGCTGCCGATTTAGGTGTATGGATGGTGGATGTGCATGCCAGTGGCGGGCTGAAAATGATGGAAGAGGCGAAAAAAATTCTTGAACCTTATGGAAAAGATGCCCCATTGTTAATTGCGGTTACTGTGTTAACCAGCATGGAAGATTTAGATTTACTTCAAATTGGTATTAATGCCTCCCCAATGGAACAGGTTTTACGTCTTGCACATTTAACGCAACGAGCAGGGTTAGACGGTGTGGTCTGTTCACCACAAGAAGTGGAAATTTTACGCAATAGTTGTGGTGCTGATTTTAAATTAATCACTCCGGGAATTCGTCCAATAGGGGCGGATTTTGGCGATCAACGCCGAGTGATGACCCCGGCGGCAGCCATTCGCTCAGGATCGGATTATCTGGTGATTGGACGACCAATTACACAAGCGGAAAATCCGGCAGAGGTGCTTCGTTCTATTAATGCTTCTATTGCCCAACCATGATGTCTGATTCAGTTCTGGTTTATTCCACAGAAAGTGGGCGAATTAAAGAAGAAAAAGCACAGCCATCAAGACCAAAAGGCGATGGCATTGTGCGTATTCAACGCCAAACCAGTGGTCGAAAAGGGGCGGCGGTTTCGGTGATTAGCGGATTAGATTTAGCAGATGAAGAATTGAAAAAACTGGCAACAGCACTCAAAAAACGCTGTGGTACAGGCGGTTCGGTAAAAAACGGTAGTATTGAAATTCAAGGCGAAAAGCGAGATTTACTCAAACAATTACTGGAAGAAAAGGGCTTCACCGTTAAACTGGTCGGCGGTTAGGAAAAGAAAAATCCATCTTTATTAAAGATGGATTTTTTATCGCTAATTAATGAAGGTAGGCAACGAGAATTGCCCCAACAAAGCTTACCAGAGCAAGTAATAAAAATATCGGATTGGCTTTTATCACTTTTTTGCCGAAGAATTTTGCAGCAAAGACAACATACAAAATCAGCAGACAAAGTTTGATAACAAGCCAAGCCTCTAATTCAAAAGGCAATAGAAAAAACAGGCTTAAACCACTAACAATTAAAAGGGTATCAGACAAGTGCGGTAAAATTTTCAATAATTTTATCGCTCGCCAATCTCTCCCGGCTAATTGCATTCCTCCACGAACGATCAAAAGCCCTAAACTTAAAAAAGCAAATAAAATGTGTAAAGAAATTAACATAATCACTCCCAATGTTTATTGAAGAAAAGTGCGGTTAATTTTGACCGCACTTTTTCGTTTTACTTCGCAATACGCTTATATTTCATACGATGTGGTTGTAAGGCTTCAGCGCCAAAGGTTTTCTTTTTCCATTCCTCATAGTCTGAGAAGTTGCCTTCGTAGAAGGTGACTTTACCTTCATCGCCGTAGTCTAAAATATGGGTTGCAATACGATCTAAGAACCAGCGGTCGTGGGAAATCACCATGGCACAGCCCGGGAATTCCAAAATCGCATTTTCTAATGCACGCAAGGTTTCTACATCAAGATCATTGGTCGGTTCATCCAGTAAGAGAACATTCCCCCCAGCTTGCAATAGCTTGGCTAAATGTAAACGCCCACGTTCACCACCTGAGAGTTCACCCACCCGTTTTTGTTGATCAACCCCTTTGAAGTTGAAACGCCCTACATAGGCACGGCTTGGAATTTCAAAGTTACCAATAGTGAGAATATCCTGCCCGTTTGACACTTCTTCCCAGACGGTCTTCTTATCATCCATGGCATCACGGAATTGATCCACCGAAGCTAACACAACGGTTTCTCCCATGGTGATAGAACCGCTATCCGGCTTTTCTTGCCCTGAAAGCATACGGAATAAGGTGGATTTACCCGCTCCGTTCGCCCCAATAATTCCCACGATAGCCCCTTTAGGGATTGAGAATGAAAGGTTATCAATCAAAGTGCGATCACCATAAGATTTTGTGAGGTTTTGCACTTCGATCACTTTATCACCTAAACGAGGGCCAGGTGGGATAAAGAGTTCGTTGGTTTCATTACGTTTTTGATATTCACCGGAATTAAGCTCTTCAAAACGTGCCATACGCGCTTTGCTTTTCGCTTGGCGACCTTTCGGATTTTGGCGAACCCATTCCAATTCTTTCTCAATGGATTTTTGACGGGCAGATTCTGCCGCTTGTTCTTGGGCAAGGCGTTTTTCTTTTTGTTCTAACCAAGAAGAATAGTTTCCTTCCCACGGGATACCCTCACCACGGTCAAGCTCTAAAATCCAACCGGCAACGTTATCTAAGAAATAACGGTCATGGGTAATGGCAACGACTGTGCCTTCGTAATCATGGAGGAAACGCTCTAACCACGCCACGGATTCCGCATCCAAATGGTTGGTTGGCTCATCTAACAATAGCATATCCGGTTTTTCTAACAAGAGGCGACAAAGTGCTACACGGCGACGTTCCCCTCCGGATAGATGCTCAATTTTAGCATCCCAATCAGGCAAGCGTAGCGCATCGGCAGCACGCTCAAGCTGATTATCTAAATTATGTCCATCTTGTGCCTGAATAATGGCTTCCAATTCCGCTTGCTCGGCGGCAAGTTTATCAAAATCCGCATCAGGATCGGCATAAAGGGCATACACTTCATCAAGGCGGGTTAGTGCATTTTTCACTTCAAATACCGCTTCTTCCACCGCTTCACGCACGGTTTGTTGTGGCTCAAGTTTAGGCTCTTGTGGCAGATAGCCGATTTTAATCCCCGGTTGTGGGCGGGCTTCCCCTTCAATGTCTTTATCAATCCCCGCCATAATGCGAAGTAAAGTGGATTTCCCTGCGCCATTTAAGCCAAGCACCCCGATTTTTGCACCAGGGAAAAAGCTTAAAGAAATATCTTTTAAAATATGCCGTTTCGGTGGAACAACTTTCCCGACACGGTGCATAGTGTAAACAAATTGTGATGACATAATTGTCCTTTACTGACGAGTTAAAAAAGTGCGGTCATTTTACTTGATGTTTTTGAAATAAGCCAATTGGAAGGCAAAAAAAACCACCCGAATCGGGTGGTAGGAAAGTAGTTTAGCTATATTTATGATTATTTTATTTAGGAACTTTATGAATATCAAGCAATCACTTGACGGAGTGGATAGTACATAAAACCTCTTCAAAAATAAAACCTAATCTTATTGTTTGTTGATGTAGGTCAATAAATTTCGATGAATTATTTGTTTTTGTTTATAAAACAAACGTTGTTTAGAATTTTTTTGTCTATGCTAGAATGATCCTTCTTTTTGTTGAGGGCTAAACGTGAAAAAATTATTTTTCCTTTTTTTATTCTATACAGGGGCGGTTGTAGCCCATCCCCACGCCTTTATTGAAATGCAAACCCAGCCCCTAGTGGTACAAAATCAATTAGTCGGATTTTCGATGAAATGGACGTTAGATGAACCCAGTTCATCAGCCGTGTTATATGATATGAAACAGGCTGGCGGGGAAGTGGCAAAACAACAATTGTTAGATGAGGTGATGAATAATGTTGTCAATGAACATTATTTCAGTTATTTCTTCGATAAAAATAACAATAAAATCAAATATAAAAAACAGGTAAAAAATTATGGTGTGAACATAAAAGGAATGCGTGTTCAATATTATTTTGATTTTCTTCTTGCCGAACCTCAATCATTACAAGATAACCAATGGACACTGATGACCTATGATCGCACCTATTATGTTTCGATGTATTATCCTGAGGACAAAAGTGCGGTCGATTTTTCCACACTTCCGAAAAATTGTCAGGGAAAGGTTGAGATGCCTCAAGTGGATGAAAAAATACAATCTTATGCCGCCTCTTTGGATAAAACCCAAAAAGATGAAGATGATTCTTTAGGGGTGATATTTGCCCAAAAAGTGAATATTCAATGTGAGTAAATGATGAAACCGCTTTTTCCGTTCAAATGGCTCATTATTTTAGTGTTGGCACTGGTGGGGATCTTCTGGTTTTTCCCTTGGGTTTTTGTACATGTAGTGGTGTGGCAACAGCGGTTTAATCAACTGATTTCTAACAATCTTCAGGCTATTTTGCAACATTCCACTTCAGCCGGGATAGCATTAATTGGTGTGAGCTTTCTTTATGGAGTATTACACACCCTCGGGCCGGGACACGGAAAGTTCATTATTGCCGGTTACTTATCTACACATGAAACGGAACTCAAACAAAGTGTAAAACTCAGCCTATTGTCCTCATTGATGCAAGGCATTGTGGCAATTACGGTTACCTCAGTTTTGGTTGTCATACTCAATCTTTCCTCCCAATATTTCAAATTAAGCCAATTGTGGTTAGAACGCAGTGCATTGATACTATTAATGGGGTTAGGCTGCTATTGGATTTACCAAGGCATTCGTAAGCCAATGGGTTTTCGTATTAAATCTGTTCAGATGATACCTTTGCCATTACAAAGTGCGGTTAAAATCAACCGCACTTTAAAGGCAGATTGTGGTTGTGGGCATCAACATTTGCCGAATGCGATTCAATTAAAGCAAGCGGATAGTTGGAAAAGCCAATGTTTGGTGATAATGAGTATCGGTTTACGCCCTTGCAGTGGGGCGATATTTGTGCTTTTCCTCGCCTATATGCTCGATCTTTTCATCTGGGGAATTTTTGCGACCCTTGCGATGTCTTTAGGAACGGGGCTGATGCTGACTTGTTTTGCGATGCTTGTACGTTATGCCAAAAAAGCGAGCATTCGGATTGGACAATGGTATGGCGCAAAAGCATTAAAGCAATATAGTGGGCGGGGGGTAAAAATCATTGCAGGTAGCATTATGCTCTTTTTTGCGATCAGTTTGTTTTATGGCACAACGCTTGACGTCAGTGGTGGGGCAGTGTTGTTTGGAAGATAAAAGCGTAAACCTCTTTGTTTACGCTTAAGTTTGAGTTGTGATGGCGGTTATCTTTGTATTAACTTATTTCCCCACCAAGACATCATTTTTCATGTGGAGAAAATCAGAGATAGAAACAAAAATAATTGAGAGGTTGCAATGAGTTTCATAGCTGTTTCTGAAAGGTTAATCAACACGACTACAAATTTCAGCAGAGGTATTTGCAAGGGTAGTAAACTCGTTCTTATTTACGCTTTCAATTTGCCGGCGGGCTGAATGATGACCGGAAGCCATATTTTTAAAAAGGTTATACAGCCTTAATTCTTTTTGTTTTAATTTGGGATCTTGTTTTATCGCAGCCAATGCTTTGGCACTATGCAGACGTTTTACAGTCCCTTTTCCTGCTTGTTTTTGAACTAAATACCAACCCTCTACCTGCCAATAAGCATTGATACTGTATTCATACTTAAGATCTGCTCCTCCACTGAGTAACGGTGCGGTGACTGTACCGGTATTTTTCATCATACCGTTAGGTTTCATATCGTAATATTCCTTTGTCACCAAATTCCAATCCCCGTAGGAGCTGCTACAATACCATTTGCCGACAAAATCTTTTGCTGAAAAGTGAGCGGGAACGATCTCTCTTTTTACTGCTTCAATCTGCGCACAACCGGTTAATAAGGCTAAGCTGCTAAATATTAAAAAACATTTTTTCATAAATTTTGTATCCAAATAAAATCAGGGATTAGTGTGAAACTAATCCCTAAAATAATTAGCGAAAAATTGTACCGATAATTCCCATGATTTGATTGGTTTTTTCTTGGCTGGTCTGATTTTCCATTCTATCTTGTTGACGTCTTAAAATGGATTCTTCAATTTCATTTTGACGTTGCATTCTTTGTTGTTCAAGGCTGGCTGTTGTCACATAAGCTTGCGCTGAATTTCTTTCGGCATTGATTTGAGCAATGCTTTTACGTTCAGTTGCACAAGCAAATAATAAAGAAAGGGTTAGCGTACAAATCAGTAATTTTTTCATATAGGTTCTCCTAATAAGTTAACGAATAATATAGATATCTTGTTTTTTACTGCGATTTTCATAAGCCTTATTGATAGCTTTAGCTCTATTCATTTGAATTTTCCCTAAATCATCAATCATATCTCGTGTTTGTTGACGTGAGTTTTGGTATTTAATTGCTTGATTTTGATAATGAATACGCTCAGCTTCTAAATCGTCTAGGCGTCTTTGTTTAGCGCTTTGATATTTTTCTTCTTCACGTTGACGGAATTTGGGATATTCTTTCGCATCCAAGCGATCGAGAGCTTCAAGTCGAGCTAGAGCCTCATTATCACTTATCTGGGGAGGGGGATTATTGCTGCAAGCAACCATGACCATAGTGATAGCAATAGGTGTGATACATTTTTTTAACATATATTTTTCCTCGAATAAAAGAAATGAGCGATATGGCTTTCTTTGCTCAAGTTGCCATTCGTTTTTATATTGATGTTAATATTTTGTTAAAAATAGGTTGCAATTCTAGCAAAAAATACAGGTGTATCAAGTATAGTTTGAAGAGATGATTAGGTTTTTTTGAAGAAAATAGGTAACGAGATAATCAAGCAGTCATCTTAAAGAGGAAGAGAAGTTTTAGAGGAAGAGAGATAAAAATAAAGCCCATCAAATGACGGGCCCAAAATCTTTTGGTTGCTAATTTAGAATTCGTAAAAGGAGACAAACGAATTCTAAACCAAAAGAGAAAATGGCTCCTCCTGCTGGACTTGAACCAGCGACATATGGATTAACAGTCCACCGTTCTACCGACTGAACTAAGGAGGAATAACTCTTATATTGCAACTGTATTGCAACGAACCGGCGCGCATTTTAATGATCTCCCTATCCCTTGTCAACGGATTAAAATAAAAAAATTGAAAAAAAATCCTGAGATTTTTCTATCCACAAAGGTTGTGGATAACTTTGTGGATTAAAATAAAATAAGAGAGGGAAACGCTGATAAATACTGGGATTGTAAAAGGTGGGCTAAAAATTGGCTACAAAATAACATTTTCTTATTTATCAATAAGTTAGATAAAGTCCAGTAAAGAATTTAAAAAAAGTTTCTAATTTTGCAGGGTTTTTCTCTTGACATCGCTAACACTGTGTAAAACTTATGCTTTTCACTCTGTATAGGATGAGAAATATGCTAGAATACCGCCACGAAAAACACATTCAATTTTAACCGCACTTTTATGGCAGAAAAAATTAACAGTAAACCTTTTATTCTTCATTCCGATTTTAAACCCTCCGGCGATCAGCCCCAAGCGATTGAAAAACTTGCTGAAAATTTAGATGATGGATTGGCCCATCAAACGCTTCTTGGGGTAACCGGCTCCGGGAAAACTTTTACCATTGCCAATGTGATTGCAAAATTAAATCGCCCGGCGATGTTGCTTGCACCCAACAAAACCCTTGCCGCCCAGCTTTATGCGGAAATGAAGGCGTTTTTCCCTGAAAATGCGGTGGAATATTTCGTTTCTTACTATGATTATTATCAACCGGAAGCCTATGTGCCAAGCAGTGATACTTTTATTGAAAAAGATGCTTCTATTAACGATCAAATTGAACAAATGCGTCTTTCCGCCACAAAATCCTTTTTGGAACGCCGTGATACGATTGTGGTGGCTTCCGTGTCTGCCATTTATGGTTTGGGCGATCCCGATAGCTATTTGAAAATGATGTTGCATTTGCAACAAGGGGCGATTATCAATCAACGTCAAATTCTGGCGAAATTGGCCGAATTGCAATATACCCGCAACGACCAAGCTTTCCAACGGGGAACCTTTCGTGTGCGGGGTGAAATTATTGATATTTTCCCGGCAGAATCTGATGACATTGCTGTCAGAATTGAATTATTTGATGATGAAATTGAACGGCTCAGCCTGTTTGATCCTTTGACAGGGCATCATTTAGGTGCTGTGCCCCGTTATACGGTCTATCCGAAAACCCATTATGTGACACCTCGGGAACGTATTTTAGATGCTATTGAAAAAATCAAAGCAGAGTTAGTACAACGCCGTGAATATTTCATCAAAGAAAATAAATTGTTGGAAGAACAACGTATTAGCCAACGCACCCTATTCGACATTGAAATGATGAATGAACTGGGGTATTGCTCGGGCATTGAAAATTATTCACGCTATCTTTCCGGTCGGAATGAGGGCGAGCCGCCGCCGACTTTGTTTGACTATATGCCCTCTGATGCTATTTTGATTATTGATGAATCCCATGTCACCGTTCCACAGATTGGGGGAATGTACCGTGGCGACCGCTCTCGTAAAGAAACCTTGGTAGAATATGGTTTTCGTTTGCCTTCCGCCTTAGATAATCGCCCATTACGTTTTGAAGAATTTGAACGCCTTGCTCCACAAACCATTTATGTTTCCGCCACGCCGGGGCCTTATGAATTAGAAAAATCCGGTGATGAAATTATCGATCAAGTGGTACGCCCGACAGGTTTGCTTGATCCGGAAATTGAAATTCGCCCTGTTGCGATTCAGGTGGATGATTTACTTTCCGAAGCACGCCAAAGAGCAGAAAACAATGAGCGTGTTTTAGTGACAACCCTCACCAAAAAAATGGCGGAAGATCTCACGGATTATCTGGACGAACACGGCATTCGGGTGCGTTATCTCCATTCGGATATTGACACTGTAGAAAGGGTGGAAATTATCCGAGATTTACGTTTGGGTGAATTTGATGTGTTGGTTGGCATCAACTTATTGCGTGAAGGGTTAGATATTCCTGAAGTGTCCCTTGTCGCCATTTTAGATGCGGATAAGGAAGGTTTCCTGCGTTCCGAACGTTCGCTTATTCAAACGATTGGCCGTGCCGCTCGTAATTTGAAAGGAAAAGCCATTTTATATGCCGATAGCATCACCAAATCTATGGAAAAAGCTATCACGGAAACTAATCGCCGCCGTGAAAAACAAATGAAATACAATGAAGAAAAAGGCATTGTTCCGCAAGCATTGAACAAAAAAGTGGGTGAATTGCTGGATATCGGTCAGGGCTTAACAAATAAAGGTAAAGGCAAAGCACGAGCCAAAACGGTGGCAGAACCGACCGCACTTTATAACGCCCCGAAAAATGCGAAGGAATATCAGCAACAAGTCAAAAAACTGGAACAGCAAATGTATAAATTCGCTCAGGATCTGGAATTTGAAAAAGCCGCCGCTATTCGAGATCAACTCCACCAATTACGGGAACAATTTGTGATGGGGGAGTAGGCTAAGCGAGAAGATACATTTTTATATCGGAAAGTTACATTGGGAAGTAATAGAGTATTAAGCTGTATAATGCCAATGTGATGATAAAACTTGGTATGATTTTCTTTGTTAGGATCGTCATAATAAATGTTCCTAACAATAGAAGTAATATAACAATCGTTTTTAAGCTGAAATCATCAATGAGCTCAAGGATATTCTTACCAGAAAATGCACTGTTAAAAACAATGATCCCAATCATCGCTTGTGCACTATAACTAATGGATTTATATATAAATCCCTCTTTGTTATTTAAGTGTTTATTCTCTTTCAAAAAGAAAGGCGATATTCTGAAAATAAAAATCGTAATAGCTGAAAAAAGAATTAAAAGGATTATATTTGTCATTTTTTCTTACCTATGTAATCAAAAGCGGCTAATGAAATACCAATTAAAAATGGGGCAATAATCATCGTATATTCCTTAAATAAGAAGATAAACAACGGTGCGAATAATAAGCCGATCCAGTAGGCACTAATATCAAGATAATCAGGCCAATGTTTTGCAGCTAAAGCGGTAAATTGTAAAGGTAAAACAATTTTAACGATTTCATAAAATAACGGTGAGGTGATTCCGGAACCAGTATAGTAACCGATAAATGTGGATAATACGGAAACAAAGTAAATGGGTAAGCCAACACCGAGGAAATATAAAAAATAGTTTTCTTCTTTATTTTTAAATCGAGAGATACAAGCTGAAAAAACCGATGGAACAATGAGAATACTTGATAAAAAAATATTTCTATATGAAATATTCTTAAAATACCCTGATAGTGCAGATGACATTAAAATAAATCGAGAGTTTAATGCCAAAATAATGGGGAGTAGAGCAAGGCCGGAAGTATAGCTTTGAATAAGAAGAAATTGTAATGGTGTCGAAAATATAAAAAGACTTGTTGCCATCACTTCAAATAAACTCAACCCTTGACTTGCTCCTAACGCCCCAATAGGCACATACAAAAAAATAAAAGCAAGTCCAAAGGATATTGAATCCTTTAGACCATGATTAAAGGATTTGTCGGATAATAATTTCATTAAAGATATCTCGCTTGTTCTATATCAAAAAATTGTTTTCTTGGACCTTTGCTTCTATAGAGGAGCCGGAAAGCATCTTTTGGATGTTCATATCCTGAACTTGGGTAGTGTTTAACACTACTTCTAGCATGGAGAACCTTGTAGTTGTCAATTATAAGAAAGGTACCTAATCCGTTATCTATTGTTCGGCTTTTTAGATTTTTTGAAATCTCAAATAGTTTTTCAAAAACAGAAACTTCTTCTTTAGAAGGATTATTGGCAATAGTCATTCTTTGACCATTTACATTGTCAATTCTAAAATCAAATCTAGACAAAAATCCCCTTTCCTCACAGGATTCTAAAATTTTAGCTTTTTTTGACTTTAGTCCATTTACATTCTTTCCTGATATAAAATTCGCCTCAATATTTAATAAAATCTCAAGTTCATTATCAGTTAATAGATCTAAAATATCTTTAGCTAGTAGGTAAGAAGTTGGGGTATTACTTAAGTCCCTACAAGTAGTTAGAGATAAATAATCGGAGCTTATATCTTCATATAAATCGTCAGAGTGTAATGAAATATCACCAGAGCCATTTCCCCACTCACTAATTTCATTTATAGATTTTTTTAAAAATAATGCCTTATGATCTTCATATGGGTATTTTATATCCATTAAATTAAAAATATCAGATAAGGATTCATGAACAAGTAAAGATAAAGAAGGGCTATCGATAGTAAATAAATTGTGTAGAACAATACCTGATATATGATGATTTATTTTACTAAATTTAGTAAAGTATTCATAATCTGAAGTTTTAACCTTGTCTAAAATTAAGTTAATCAAAAGAGATTTTTTATGAAAGAAATCTCTTTTTATTAAAAGTTCTTTATTCCACCATTTTTCTATATCGTTAGAAAGATAGCTCATATCAATAGAAACGATCTTCTCTAAGTTAAAATAATTTCTAAATTCATTGCAGTTATTAAACATAAAATTCTCCTTTAAAATTATTAATTCTTAAAATATTTAATTAAAACCTTTCTAATTCATTCTAAATTTCAACATTTTAGATTACCTTGATATTTAATTTAGTAATAAAGACTAGTTGAGTGTAATAGTCAATAGGGAAATGTCAATTTTTTTGTTGGAAAAATGTTAAGGTCCAACCTGTTTTATCAATTTAAAGTAATCGAGAGGTTGGATTATGATTAGGTAGGATTTAGAGTAGGAATGTTCTTCTAGGATTATAATAACTATGTTGCAAGTATCTAAGTATCTAAGTATCTAGCCTTTTGTATAAGGCTATTGATTATCGCGATGAAAAATGGCCGCTTTGGCGGCCATTTTAGTGATAGAACTATTTTAATTTTTCACCGTTGAACTCGCCGGTTAAACTTTCTAAGAACGAGCTGATATCGTCAATATCTTGTTGTGTTGGCTGTTGAACATCGCTTTGATATTTTAACATCACGCGAACCGCTTCTTTCAGATCGGCTGCTGAAGCATCGTGGAAATAAGGGGCGGTGAGTGCAATATTGCGTAGTGTTGGCACTTTAAAGCGGTGCATATCATAAGGATCTTTTGTTTGAGCAAAACGACCTTCATCCGCTTCTGTTAACGGGGTGCCACGATCTTTGAAATAATCACCATACAATCCCATATATTCATAGGATTGTCCGCCTAACGAAACCCCGGTGTGGCAGGTATCGCATTTATGCTGTTTGAATAATTCATAGCCACGAAGTTGTTGTGGGGTTAATGCGTTTTGTTCTCCTTTCAGATAGCGATCGAAATCACTATTTGGGGTAATCAAGGTTTTTTCATATTCACCGATGGCATGGGTTAGCGTTTCTTTGGTGATTTCCGGATATTCTTTTAAGAAATTTTCCTTAAATACTTCATCCATTTCAAAGCGTGCGACAATTTCATCCCAGGAGTTTGAACCCATTTCGAGAGGATTTGTTGGCGGGCCTTTAGCTTGATCGGCTAAATCAGCGGCACGACCATCCCAGAATTGCACAAAGTTAAAGGCGGCGTTAAATACCGTTGGGGCATTGATAGGGCCTTTTTTGCCATCAATTCCCGTTGAGGTGGCAAGACGATCCACTCCACCTTTATCTAATTGGTGGCAGGTGTGGCATTGAATTGTGCCATCGCCGGATAAACGTCCATCAAAGAAAATGCTATGGCCAAGTGCCACTTTGGCCGTTTCTGTTGGGAGGGTTTCCGGAATAGGTTGAACAAGGCGATTGGCATCCACATTTGGTGTTTCTTTTGGCAATAACATTTGGCGTTTTTCACGAATCCAATTGAGTAAAAAAGCTTTTTGTTGATCGTCAGGTTTAGAGCCCCAGTGTAAGTGGATATATTCAGCCAATGGCATGCTGTTATTTTCCAGCACACGTTGTAATTTTGCCAAATCGGCTTGTGAAAGTTTGCTTAAATCCTTTGCCCCTTCAAGTAAACGATCCATACGAAATGCACGAAGTCCTTTTTCAATATCGCTGTGCATTTTATCGCCCACAATAGGCAGTGCGGAATAGAAAGGAAGCGTTGCATTAGGGCTATGGCAATATTGACAGCCATTGCTGACCATGGTTTCTGCCACTTTTTGCTGTTCGCCGGAATACTGATTTTCCTTCATAAATTGGTTGGCCTGCGCTTTATCAAATTGATGAAGGTATCCCACCACACCTAAATAACCGAGGATAGCAACAGCACCGGCGCCTAGTATCCATTTTTTCATATTGTTCTCCTGAGATAGAAATGAAGTTTGGGCAATTATGGTGAATAAAGCACAAGATTTTTTTGATGAAAATCAAGAAAGTTAATTTGCAAAGACTATAGATTTGATTGTTTAAAATAAAGATAGGGCAATTTGTGAGGGGATTGAGTGAAAAACCACCGCATTTGATAACTCAATGTGCGGTGGTTTTTCATTATTTTAATGTTTAAATTCATCACCTAAGCAAGGGCGAATTTTATTGAGCATGTCTTTTAATACACGGTTTGGCGCAGCCACAATATTACCGCTACGCAAATAGCCGTTGCCTGCCTCAAAATCGCAAACCAGTCCGCCGGCTTCGCGTACGATTAAATCGCCTGCCGCACAATCCCAAGCTTTTATGCCCATTTCAAAATAACCGTCCACACGGCTTGCGGCCACATAGCATAAATCCAACGCTGCCGAACCGGTACGGCGGAAATCGGCCACATTTTCGATTAAGGCATTCATGATGGCAAATTGGGTTGGCATAAGTTTAGGTTGTTTGAATGGGAAACCGGTGGCAAGAATCGCACCTTGAAGTTCACGTTTGGCATCCACACGCAAGCGTACTTCATTTAATTTTGCCCCCTCACCCCGCACGGCAGTGAATAATTCATTTCGGATAGGATCATAAACCACGCCCACTTCGGTGCGGTTTTTCACTCGGATAGCGATGGAGACGGAAAAATGCGGTAAACCGTTCATAAAATTACGGGTACCGTCCAGTGGATCGATAATCCATTGCACCTCGTTGTCTTTCCCTTCAATCGCTCCGCTTTCTTCGGTGATAATGGTGTGTTCAGGGTAAGATTTTCGAATAATCTCAATAATTTCTGCTTCAGCCGCTTTATCGACACTCGTCACATAGTCATTGATGCCTTTTTGTGCGGTTTCGATATCATCACGACGTTCATAATTTTTAGCAATCACATTGCCCGCTCTTCGTGCTGCACGAATCGCGATATTTAACATTGGATTCATAATTCCACCAGATTTTAAAGAACTGAAAATTTTCCGCGCCATTATAACGGGATTTGCAAAAATAACCAGTGATAAGCACCGGTTTTCTTCCCTTTTTGTATAAATTTTGCGAGGAAGTTCGAGAAAATAATTTCGTTTTGTGGCATGGGGGGAATTTTATCTTAAAGTGCGGTCGAAATAAGGAGTGTTTTTTATGCGTAAAGGGGCAACATTGGTGGAATTAGTCATTGGTTTGGCGATACTCAGTATGGCATTGAGCTTCACATTTCCTCTTTGGCAAATGGAAAATCCCAAGCGAATTTTAGCGAAAGAACAACATCGTCTTTATTTATTCTTACGACAAATTCAGGGGCGGGCGGAAAATTCCGCTGAGATTTGGCTTATTTTGGCAAATCGTCACCCTATAACGAAGCATTGGTGTATGACAGCGCAGATAAAACATGAAAAACGCTGCGATTGTTTCAACCCGACTACTTGCCCCAAAACGCTTTATGCCCACTTTTATTTTCCCTATTTTGAAGGGCAAACCACAATCATCAGCCCGAAGCTTTACCCCATTGAAGTGGCTCGTTTTAACGGTATTCGTAATACGGTGGATGCCAATTGCTTTTTATTGCAGGCAGGTGAAGAGCATACTCTCTTTTCCTTTTTTAACGTAGGCAGTGTGAAATTGAAATCGAACCAATCTGCCAGTGCTTGTACGAGATAATCCGATGAAAAAAGGGCAAACCTTATTGGCGTTAATGATTTCATTAGCTATTTCATCGGCACTTTTATTAGGGGTATCAAGGTTTTACACCCATATACAAGTCCAGAACCAACAGATGCTGTTGAAATTGAAGCTGCAGTCTGAGCTACAACGGATCATTCAGCTGATTGGGAAAGATCTTCGCCGTGCCGGATTTCGGGCATTAAACACAAAGTTGATTGAAAGCAACGTCCGATTGTTTGAGTTAGATAAAAAGGGGACGGCAATTTTGATTTCTCAAGCCGATCATGCACCGCAAAAGAGTTGTGTGTTGTTTTTTTACGATCTGAATGCAAACGGATGTATTGGTGAAAAATTCACAAAAAACACCTGTTTGAAAGGAGAGAGCAATGTCGCAAAAAACATCGAAAAAGAGCTTTTCGGCTATAAATTAAATCATAAAATGATTGAAACGAAACAAACCTACAAAAATGCGATAAATGCCAAATGTCAATCAACGGCATGTCAAAAAGCATTGCAACAAAGCGCCTGTAACGCCGGGGGCGGCTGGACGGATTTGGTGGATGAAAATGAATATGAAATCAGCCATTTACAATTCAATTTTATTGCAGAGGGAAAGGGCATTGCCATTCAACTGGCCGGCAATTTAAAAGCCCATCCGATAATTCAGTATGAAACCGAAATGGTGGTGGCATTGTGGAATCAATAAGGTTGCCAAGCGGAAGAAAAGGGATCGTCACACTCAGTATTTTGATCTTCCTTTCCGGTGTATTCGCGGTGATGCTCTTTTTTGATGAAAGCACCTTAAGTTTTTTTCGAGCGCAACAAATGCAACGTCAATACTATGTGGAACAAACCTTAACCCTACAAAAACAAACATTGCAGGCAAAACAAAAGGTTTGTTCTTCACTCCCTTTGGCGGGTTCAGAGCGGGTTCGGCAGGTTTTTATTAATAGGGTTGGGGCAGAAGAGGCCATTCGGTATTCGCTATGGTGTCAGCGTATCGCACTTTTCAAGAAATTGCCCAAAAAGGGAGAAAATCAAGGTTTGTTAAAGGCATTGATCGATTTAGAAAATCTTGATGAATTTCGACCGCACTTTGCAACCCCTCCTTATCCTCTCGTAAATGCTATGCCACAGTTATATTGGTTTTATGGAAAGCAAAACCAATGGGAAGTGAGGGGGACGGCACAAGGCATTTTCATCGCAGAGGGCGATTTAGTCTTGCGTGGCAAAGGGCGGGTGAGTGGGGCGGTGATTACCGGTGGAAAGCTGAGTTTAGACGGAGTAATCGTTGCCTATGGTAAAAAGCAGGTTGAGCTTTTAGCGCAACAATACAGCAAATGGCAACTAGCGGAGAAAAGTTGGAGTGATTTTAACGCCTCAAGTCAATAAGGGAATATCGTTGATGTCTGTGATGGTCACGCTGATGGTGGTAAGTATCGTATTTTTGGCATTTAACCGATGGACAGCCCATCAGCGACAACGGGCGGTGAAAATTTATCATGATGTTCAAGCGTTACAGATTGCGGAAAATCAGGCACAACGGCAATTTTTAGGTTTACCCTGCGAACAACAGTTGAAACAAAATGGCATGGCATTTCAAATACAATGTCAACATAATCAAGTGGTTATTCGTTCTCATTGGGGTGAATTTTCCCTGAAAAATGACTAAAAAACAGGTAGAATGACACATCATTTTGCTTAGCTAATAGGTTGTCATTGTGTTTATCGTTTACTATTCCAATCAACTTGAAAAACAGAAAGAAATTCTCGCCGAATTGTTCAACACACTGCCACGAGAAGATCCTTTTCAACAAGAGATAATTTTGGTACAAAGCCCCGGTATGGCACAATGGCTGCAAATGGAATTAGCCAAGAAAAATGGCGTTTCCGCTCATTTGGCTTTTCCGATGCCCGCCACCTTTATTTGGCAGCTTTATGCTGATAATCTACCGGCGGTTTCGTTGCAAAATCCTTTTGATAAAGATTCAATGATGTGGCGGTTAATGAAGCTGATGCCCGATTTTCTCGCACAGAAAGCCTTCGCTCCTTTAGCCCATTATTTGGCCTCTTCCCCCCATTCAGAACAATATAAATGCTATCAATTAAGTCGTAAGATTGCGGATTTATTTGACCAATATTTGGTTTACCGTCCTGAGTGGATTTTTGCTTGGGAAAAAGGGGAAGATGAACGGATTGTCAGTCAAATTAAAGCCCAACAAGCCCACCTCAATGAAACCCTGTTACAACAAATTCTTGATAACGTGGCATGGCAAGGGGAGCTATGGCGTGCTTTGGTGGCGGATATTAAAAAGGATATAGGGGAAAATGCCACTCACCGTGCTGCTTTGCACGAGCAATTTCTTGCTTTATTAAAGCATCCCAACCAACCGAAAAAATTGCCTTCTCGCGTGTTTGTTTTTGGTATTCCGGCCTTACCAACTGCTTATCTGTCTATTTTGCAAGCCATGTCATCGGAGGTGGATATTCACCTCTTTTTTAACAATCCCTGCCAAGAATATTGGGGAGATATTCGGGATTTACAGGTGGATTATCTTATTCAGCGCACACGCCGAAACAGCCAAAAACACAATGAAATTCAACCGCTCTTTTCACAAGCCCGGCAATCTGCCTTGAAGCAAGGATTGATTGAAACCACTTACCATAATGAACATTTGCAAGTGGGCAACCCATTGTTGGCGGCTTGGGGAAAAATGGGGCGTGATTTTCTTTATACCTTAGTTCGGGATGAAGAGCGAATTCCTACTTATTCATTGAATGCTTACGAAGAAATCTCTGCTTCTACCTTACTTGGACAATTGCAATCCCATATTTTGCATTTAACCAATCAGCCCCTAAACCTTGAAAAAAATGACCGCTCTTTGACTGTGCATGCTTGCCATAGTGCTATGCGGGAAGTGGAAGTGTTGCAAGATTATCTGTTGCATTTATTCAATCAAGATCCCACACTCACACCAAAAGATGTGGTGGTGATGGTGGCGGACATTAATCAATATACCCCTTATATTCAAGCGGTGTTCGGTCAGAAAAATGGGGAAACACCGCGCATTCCTTTTTCTATTTCCGATAATAAATTATCCGAAAGCGATGTGTTGGTTTCCTGTTATTTAACCTTATTACGCCTAAAAGAAAGCCCCTTTAGTGCAGAAGCGATGCTGACCTTATTAGACATTCCGGCATTGCGTGAACGCTTTGATCTTTCCCTTTCCGAGCTCCCTTTAGTGCGACAATGGGTGGCGGATGCCGGCATCCGTTTTGGGTTGCAGAAAAACCAAGAGGGAATGAATTTCAACTCGTGGCAGGCCGGTTTGGAACGAATGGTATTGGGCTATGCAATGCGTGAAGAGCATGGCATTTGGCAAGAAAGTCTAGGGTTGGATAGTAGCTATGGCTTAAAAGGTTTATTGGCAGGGAAGTTATCTGATTTTTTCACGGTGCTTTCTCATTGGCATAATACCCTTCAACAAGCTCACTCAATAGAAAAATGGCATGAAATATTGACCGCACTTTTAGCGGATTTCTTTGTTCAAAATGAACAAACCCATGACACCCTTTTTTATATTCAAGAGAAAATTAACGAGGTTGCCGAACAGCTTTCCACCCTTCATTTTGATCTGCCTCTGCAGTCGGATGTTATCGCCGATGTGATGACCACAAAATTGGAAGACGCCCCCAATAGTTTGAAATTTTTAGCCGGTAAAGTGAATTTTTGCACCTTACTTCCAATGCGGGCCGTGCCTTTTAAAGTGGTGTGTTTGTTGGGAATGAACGAGGCGGATTACCCCCGTTCACAAACGCCAAACAGCTTTGATTTGATGCAATATCATCATCAAAAAGGCGATCGTATCCGCCGTGATGATGATCGTTATTTATTCCTCGAGGCACTACTTGCCGCCCGCAATTACTGTTATATCAGCTATATCGGGCGTTCGATTATTGATAACCAAGAAAGAGCGCCTTCGGTGTTGGTGAGCCAACTGATGGATTATATTAATCAACAACAAGAGGATGAGAATAAATTACAAGTTCAGCAGCACCCAATGACGGCATTCAGCCCAAGCAATTTCAAAAATGAGGATAATTTCAACCGCTCTTTTGCCACAAAATGGTTGCCTATGGCAAAAAATGGTGGAAAAACCGTGCCAAAAGAGTTTGCCTCGGTGATGGCACAAACAGAAAAGATAACGGAAATCGAATTAGATCGCTTCGTGGGATTTGTGGAAAACCCCGTAAAATTTTTCTTTGAAAAACAACTGGGCGTGTATTTCCGTGATGAAGATGAGCGTATTGCCGATAGCGAGAATTTTACTTTAAGCGGCTTAGAGAGTTATCAGCTCAATAATGATTTAGTGTATGCCGATGAAAGCCAATTTGATGAATATTTCGCACAAGCGAGAGTAAAAGGTGTGCTGCCTCGAGCGCAATTTGGGCAGGTCGCAGCGGAACATACACGCCATACGGTGCTGGAATTTAAAGAAAAAATTGTTGATCTGGGCCAACCCTCTCACTGCTCGGTTGACTTTGCTTTGGATGTGATATGGCAAGAAAAAGAACAAACTATTCGCTTGTTTGGTTATATGGATAATCTTTTTAATGATGGACAGCAGGTGATTGAATGGCATTTTGCTCGTTATAAAGATCGTTATCGTATTCGTCCTTGGCTTTATTATTTAATTCAATGCGTCACTCAACAAAATGCCATACCGCCAACATTAATCACCAAAGAGCAAGTGATTGAATTTCCAACCATCTCAAGGGAGGAAGCCTTGGCACAATTGCAAATCTATGTGCAGGCGTATTTGCAAAGTCAGATAGAAATTCAGCCTATTCCTACGGTGGGGAAAATAACGGATTTTATTATCAAAGAGGAAAGTGCGGTCGATTTTGAAGGCGTTTTGACGAAATTACAAAAATTGGCAGAAGAGGAACGCTCAGGAAATTATACCCAAAAAGCCGATCCTTATTGGGCACGTTTGTTGGCCCAAACCACAAAATTTGAACAGCATGAAAATTTGCAGGCATTATTAAAACAAACAACGGATTGGTTTGGCATATTGTTTGCAAAAGAAGCGAAAAAATCGGCGAAGAAATCAGCAAAGTAAATCGTCAACCTCGACTTTTTTTGCTAAGATAAGCGACTATTTTTATGAGGATTTTCTATGCGTTGCCCATTTTGTTCCACTGAAGAAACGAAAGTGATTGATAGCCGTTTGGTATCGGATGGTTATCAAGTTCGCCGCCGCCGTGAATGTGGTAATTGTCACGAGCGTTTTACCACTTTTGAAACGGCAGAATTGATTGTGCCTAAAATTATTAAAAATGATGGGCTACGAGAGCCTTTCAATGAAGATAAGCTTCGCCGTGGTATTCAATATGCTTTGGAAAAACGCCCGGTCAGTGCCGATGATGTAGAAAAAGCCATTAGCCATATTATTTTGCAATTGCGAGCTACCGGTGAGCGTGAAGTGCCAAGTCAGTTGGTGGGGAAATTAGCGATGAATGCCTTAAAAGAATTGGATAAAGTCGCCTACATTCGCTTTGCTTCCGTTTATTTAAGTTTTGATAATATCAATCAATTTACTAAGGAAATTGAAAACCTAAAGGATTAATTATGTCGGATCAATTTACCGCACAAGATCATCAATTTATGCAACGGGCATTAGCCTTAGCGGCAAAGGGGATTTATACCACCACACCCAATCCTGCCGTGGGCTGTGTATTGGTTAATCAAGGTGAGATTGTCGGTGAGGGTTTTCATTTTAAAGCGGGGCGGCCTCATGCCGAGCGAATGGCATTGGCTCAAGCCGGTGATAAAGCCAAAGGGGCAACGGCTTATGTCACCCTAGAGCCTTGTTCCCATTATGGTCGCACTCCGCCTTGCGCATTAGGTTTAATCGAAGCCGGTGTGGTGAAAGTGATTGCTGCCATGCAAGATCCTAATCCGCAAGTCGCAGGAAAAGGGTTAACAATGTTGGCTGAAGCGGGCATTGCAAGTGCGGTCAATTTATTGAATTCTTCTGCAGAAAAACTTAATCAAGGCTTTCTAAAGCGAATGCGTCAGGGCGTTCCCTTTGTGCAATTAAAATTGGCGATGAGCCTTGATGGCAGAACAGCCATGGCAAGTGGTGAAAGCAAATGGATTACCGGCGCACAAGCCCGTTCCGATGTGCAAAAAATGCGGGCAAAATCATCGGCCATTTTATCCACTTCTGCCACGGTTTTAGCCGATGATCCGAGTTTAAACGTGCGTTGGGAAGACTTTGATGATGATCTCAAAAAAGACTATCCTAAGGAATGGGTACGTCAGCCTATTCGGGTAATTTTAGATTCGCAACATCGTATTCAACCAACCCATCGGTTATTTCATACCACATCGCCGGTATGGTTAGTTTCCTCTCGGCAAAGAGATCTTTCCGCTTTCCCGCCTTTTTGCGAACAAATTATTTTACCTAAAGAAAATTTATTGCAAGCGCTAATGGTGGCGTTGGGAAATCGTCAAATTAATTCACTTTGGGTGGAAGGCGGGGCGAATTTGGCCGGTAGTCTGATAGAACAAAAATTAGTCGATGAATTAATTATTTATATGGCGCCCAAATTATTGGGCGATAAGGCGCGTGGTTTATGCCAACTCCCTCATTTAACACAATTATCCGAAGCGCCATTATGGCAACTTAATGAATTTCAACAAATTGGCGATGACATCAAACTGAGCTACACGCCAAAAGGATCTTAAATGTTCAGAAAACTTTTCCATGCCGCCCTATGGGGGCTTGCCGCCGCAGGGGTCATTCTTTTTGCGGTGCCTCGATTAAATTCGGGCAATATATTAACCTCTGATGACATTGTTTCTTTTAAAAATGCAGTGCGTATTGCTTCACCGGCTGTCGTTAATGTTTATAACCGTTCTTTTTCCTCGGCAAGTATTAACGATAACGACCAATTGCAAGTGAACAATTTAGGTTCAGGGGTGATTATGAGTAAAGACGGTTACATTCTCACCAATAAACATGTGATCCAAAATGCCGACCAAATTGTGGTGGCCTTGCAAAACGGTAATATTTATGAGGCAATTTTGGTGGGGTCGGATAATTTAACGGATCTTGCTGTGCTAAAAATTCGTGCTGATAATCTTGCCACCATTCCGCAAAATGCGGATCGCCAAGTGCATGTGGGAGATGTGGCGTTGGCGATCGGTAATCCTTACAATCTTGGGCAAAGTGTTTCTCAGGGGATCATCAGTGCGGTTGGGCGCAGTGCGGTGGGCGATTCCCTTGGCAGACAAAATTTTATTCAAACCGATGCTTCCATTAACCGAGGGAATTCCGGTGGCGCATTAATTAATTCTGCCGGTGAATTGGTGGGAATTAGCACTTTGAGTATCGGTAAAACCTCCAATGAAATTGCGGAAGGCTTAAATTTTGCCATTCCAATGGATATCGCCAATGATGTGTTGCACAAAATTATTCGTGATGGTCGGGTAATTCGAGGTTATTTTGGCGTGCAAAGCGATATTAGCGCCAATACCGAACAAGGTATTTTAATCACCGGGGTCAGTGCCAACAGCCCGGCGGCGAAAGCGGGTATTCAAGTGGGGGATGTGATTTTAAAATTGAATAATCAAGAGAGTATTTCAGCCCGAGAAGTGATGCAGATCATTTCTAATACCAAACCGAAAACGCAAGTAATGGTGACGATTATGCGTTTAGGACGGGTGTTTGATGTGCCAGTAATAGTGGAAGAGCTACCGTCTAATTAGAGGTTGTATGGAGATTAAAATCAGTCACTTTTTTGCTTGTTTGGATCGCTTGCGCTTGATTCAACGTTGGTCGCTCATGCGTAATATTGAAAAAGAAAACCTAGCGGAGCATAGCCTGCAGGTTGCCTTTGTAGCGCAAGCTTTGGCGATTATTAAAAATAAATTTTTTGGCGGAAAAGTAAACCCGGAACGCATTGCGGTGATGGCGATGTATCACGATACCTCCGAAATTTTTACCGGAGATTTACCTACCCCGATAAAATATTTCAACCCTGAAATTACCCAAGCTTACAAGCAAATTGAGAGTGCCGCAGAGCTTCATTTAATCAGCCTTTTACCACAAGAATTACAAGAGGATTTTGCCCCTTATTTGGATAGCGAAACCTTTTCTGAGAAAGAAAAACACCTCGTTAAACAAGCGGATCTCATTTGTGCCTATGTCAAAGCTCAGTTTGAATTGGATAACGGCAATCAAGAATTTAAAACCGCCAAAGCAAGATTAGAAACCTTAATGCAACAATGGCATAGCCAAGAAATGGATTATTTCTTACAAGTATTTATGCCAAGTTTCGGGCGATCTTTGGATGAGATTGCCTTGTGATTGGGAGAAAAGTGCGGTCAATTTTCCAAATAAAAATGGCGTTTTTAAACGCCATTTTTTCACTTATAAAATCACCGATCCCACAATACTTCTTGTGGCTTCTTTCACTTCTGTGAGTTTCACTCTGACAATATCCCCGATTTTGTAGGTACGTTCACCTTTAATGTAAAGGGCGAGTTCGTCAGCATTGACTTGGATTTCTTCCTTATTATTGTGAAGCGTAGAGGCGGGCACAAACATGGAAGCGCCATTTTCTAATAATTGAACCCGTAATCCGCCGCGCATCACATCTTGTACTTCTGCCTCAAATCCAGCATTTTCAGCCACTTTGTCCGCAAGATAGCGGCAATATAACCAATCGGCAATATCACGTTCTACGAGGCGGTTTTGGCGGCGGGCTTCTTGTAATCGGGCGAGCACCTCATCTTGTGGTTTTTCACAAGTCTGTTGGGTGAGCACGGCTTTGATTAAGCGGTGGTTTACCATATCGGAGTATTTACGAATAGGCGATGTCCAAGTGGCATATCCCTCCAAGCCTAAACCAAAATGCGGTGCGAGTTCAGCTTTAAATTCCGCAAAAGTTAAATAGCGGCGTAAGCGTAGCTCTAAATAATCCCCTTCAATAGGTTCAATATCATGACGCATTTGGCAATAACCGTTTAGGGTGGATAAATTTTCCACCGAATAACGTTCGTTCAGTTCCGCTTGGTTTTCTTCATTGGCTAAATTTGCCATTAAGAATTGGTGGGCGTTTTCCAAGAATTTTTTATCAAAACCGCTATGGGTGTTGAAAATTCCGGTGTGAGCTTGCTCGTTTAAGAATTGTGCCGCACAAATATTGGCAATAATCATGGATTCTTCCACAATCTGATTAGCAATACGGCGGTGTTCCGCTTTGATCTCTTGCACTTTACCATTTTCAGCCAGTACAAAAGAATAGTCCGGTTTTTCTTTAAATAATAATGAATGAGTTTTACGCCAGTTAATTCGGGCAAGGGTGAATTGGTGTAAGCGCTGAATTTGTGTGGTGATTTCAGCGGTTTCCGGTTGCCACGCATCAGGTGTTTGCTCTAAATAATCAGACACTTTGTTATAGGCAAGTTTCGCTTTAGATTGAACATAAGCCGAAACAAAATGCGGTTTAGCAGTGATATTGCCTTGTAAATCCGTTTCAATATAGCAAACCAGCGCCGGGCGGGTTTCATTGGCCATTAAAGAGCAAAGTTCATCGGAAAGTTCCCGTGGCAACATGGGAATATTAAAACCGGGGAGGTAATTGGTGAAACAACGTTGTTTCGCATCTTTTTCAATTTGTGAATTAAGGGCGATATAGGCGGTAGGATCAGCAATGGCTACCACTAATTTCCAACCGGTTTGTTCCCCATTTTGCTCCACTGGTTCAATATAGAGCGCATCGTCCATATCTTGTGTGCTTTCGCTGTCAATGGTGACAAAATGAAGTGCAGTCAAATCTTCACGAGTTTGTTGATCAAGCATTTCATAGTGATCTGCACCTTGCACCGGATAACGGGATTGTTCGTGACGGGCGAGGGTGACCCACCAAGGGGCAAACTCATCGTCAGCACGACAGATAAATTGGTTAATAGTGGCATAGAAAAAACGATCATCTCGTAACGGGTGGGTTTTCAAATTAGCGACCACCCAATCCCCTTCTTGCAATTCTTCTTTTACCGATTTGACCTGTTGCGCCCCAATTGGTTGATTAATACTTGGATGATCCACCAATACTTGTAATTTCTTATCTTTATTGAAGCGCACTTTGGCAATAAAGCGGGTGAGCATTGGTTCAATTAAAGTTTCCGGTTCGGCTTGTTCTTTGTCGCCTTGTTTTTCAATAGTGGCGGTAATTTTATCGCCATGCATCACCTTTTTCATGGCAGGTGGCGCAATAAAATAGGTTTTTTTATCACATTCTAAAAAGCCATAGGCTTTATCGGTGCTTTTTACCACACCTTCCACACGTTCTTTGCTTTCGTGAATTTGTTGTTTAAGTTGTGCGAGTAGAGGATTGTTTTGGAACATAGCTATATTTTTAAAAAGAGAAAAGGCAGACCGAAAAGTCTGCCTAGAAATAAATCAAAAGAAAAATTATTCTTCGCCTAATTCACCCATTGCGGTGATGCTGAAACCGGCATCCACATGAACGATTTCACCGGTAATACCTGAGGCGAGATCAGAACACAAAAACGCAGCGGAATTGCCCACATCTTCAATGGTAACTGTGCGGCGTAATGCGGCGGTTTTCTCAAAGGCTGAAAGCATTTTCTTAAAGTTTTTAATGCCTGATGCTGCTAATGTGCGGATTGGGCCGGCAGAAATGGCATTGACTCGAATACCGTCTTTGCCTAAATCAGCCGCCATCACACGGGTTGCCGCTTCTAACGAGGCTTTTGCCAAACACATCACATTATAGTTCGGGATAGCACGTTCTGCCCCTAAGTAAGAAAGGGTGAGCAATGCAGCGTTCGGGTTCAAATAAGGACGTGCAGCTTGTGCCATTGCGACGAAACTGTATGCACTGATATCGTGTGCAATACGATAGCCCTCACGGGTGGCGGCATTAACATAATCACCGTCTAATTGATCGCCCGGTGCAAAGGCAATAGCATGCACGAAGCCATCAAATTTATCCCAATGTTTGCTTAATTCCGCAAAGCAGTTTTGGATGCTTTCATCGGTTGCCACATCTAAAGGAAGCACGATATTAGAACCGAATTCTTTCGCAAATTCTTCTACACGAGGTTGTAATTTTTCGTTTAAATAAGTAAAGGCAAGCTCTGCGCCTTGTTCTTTCATTGATTTAGCAATCCCGTAAGCAATAGAACGATTGCTTGCAAGACCTGTCACTAAAATTCGTTTACCTGTTAAGAAACCCATGTCTTTTCCTATTTTGTTGAATAAAAAACGCCGTGGATTATATCCGTTTTATGTTGATTGAGCAACGCAATGACTTTTGGTTAAACCAGCCAATCGCTCATCAAGCCGGATTATCAATATCCTTAAATTCCACATCAAAACCATATTCTTTGGCTAACCATTCGCCTAAGGCTTTAATGCCGTAACGTTCGGTGGCATGATGTCCGGCGGCAAAAAAATGGATGCCTTGTTCACGGGCGGAATGGATGGTTTGTTCGGATACTTCCCCTGTAATGAAAGCGTCACAACCTTGTGCGGCGGCTAAGTCGATATAGCCTTGTCCGCCACCTGTGCAAAGTCCGATTTTACGGATAAAGCTCGGTCCGTTTTCTGTGCAAATTAACGGTTTTCGGTAAAGGGTTTGCTCAATGCGTAAAGCAAATTCCTCCGCCGTTACCGGTTGATTTAATTCGCCCCAAACAGGAATACTCGGTGTGCCCTTTTCAAGGGGGCGGAGATTTTCAATACCTAACAGTTTGGCAAGTTGGGCGTTGTTACCTAATTCGGGATGCACATCTAAAGGCAGGTGATAGCCGTATAAATTGATGTCATTGACGAGCAAAGTTTTAATTCGTTTACCTTTCATGCCCCGAATACAAGGGGTTTCACTTTTCCAAAAATAGCCGTGATGGACGAGCAGGGCGTCAGCTTGTTGGCTAGCTGCATAATCAATTAAGGCTTGGCTGGCGCTCACCCCGGTAACAATTTTTTTGATGTGGGCTTTGCCCTCTACTTGTAAGCCGTTTGGCGCATAGTCGGCAATTGGGTTTGAGTTGAGGGTTTGGTTAAGAAGTTGTTCAAGTTCTAGATTATTCATTGTCAAAGAGAAATGAGAAAAAGGTGCCGTATAGTACGAAATTTTCAAAAAAATGACTAGCCAAAAAGAAAGATGAGGGCATTGTGTTTGCCCATTTTATGGTCGCCTTTTATTCAATTCCTACTAATTTATGGGTTTGTAAACTCAGTTGCCATTTTGGCTTCCATTTGTGGGTATGAGAGCGTTGATTGAGTTGGCCTAACTGGGTGATCGTTTCCAGTAAATTCATTTTTCCTTCTTTTTCACAAGGGGAAAGATAGTAATGTTCAGCCTGAATTTTTTGTTCGATCAATTCACAAAAGGGCAGGATATTTTCATCCACCACAATACGCACCTCATTGGCAATGCTTAAACATTGTTTTTCATACTTGTGGGCATAAAGTCGTTTAGGGCTGGTGGCGATGTAGTCAATTTGCGGTGGAACGGGTTTTAATCCGTTTGTTTCAATGGCAAGGAAATAGCCTTCCTGCTTGAATTGTTCGAGCAAATATTCAATGTGTGGCACGATAGTGGGTTCGCCCCCGGTGATGATAATATTCTTTGCAGAAAATGACCGCACTTTTGCCAAAATTTGCGAGGCGGATTGGCGTTCAAATTGGTTATAGGCGGTATCGCACCAAGGGCAGGTGAGATTGCATTTGCCAAAACGCACAAAAATACTCGGCATACCTGTATTGAAACCTTCCCCTTGCAGGCTTTCAAAAATTTCCACGATATTAAAATGCGGTTCTAAAATGTTTTGATTTTTCACCGCACTTTACTCCGAATATTCACAAAAAGAAGTGGGGGTTTCCCACAAGCGAATGGTGGAAACCGGCAATTTTTCATCGTATTTCAATCGATTGAAAATAAAACGGGCCAGTTCTTCAGCGGTGGTGCGGAAAGGGACACCGAAAGTTTTAGAATGGAGTTCTTGCAGTAATTGCGCAATTTTACTTTCACGCTCGTTGGTTTCATCGTAAATAAAGGCGTGATCCATAGGGATTAAAATGGCTTTTTTCACAATCGCTTTGAGATCGGAAAAATCCATCACCATGGATTTTTTTGTGCCGGATGGGGATAAATCTCCGCTCATTTCCACTTGTAACTTATAGGTATGGCCATGCAGGTTTTGACATTTTCCATCATGACCGTCTAACAAATGGGCCATATCAAAACTAAATTCTTTGGATATTTTAAACATTGCCATTCCCTTTTTGTGCGAGATATTCCGATAAGCCTTGGTTGCGTAATCGACAACTTGGGCATTGTCCGCAGCCCCCTTCGATGCCCTCATAGCAGGTATGGGTGTGGGTGCGCACATAGTCGAATACACCTAATTCATCGGCAAGCTGCCAGGTTTGGGCTTTAGTGAGATACATCAACGGTGTTTTAATAGTGAAGGCATAATCCATAGCAAGGTTGAGTGTGACATTCATGGATTTGATGAATACATCACGGCAATCGGGATAACCGCTAAAATCCGTTTCGCATACGCCGGTGATAATGTCTTGAATGCCTTGCCCCTTGGCATAAATGGCAGCATAAAGTAAAAATAAGGCATTTCGACCATCAACAAAGGTATTGGGAAGCTCGTTATTTTTTTGTTCGATTTTCGTCTGTTTATCCATGAGGGCGTTATGGGTGATGGTGTTTATCACCGAGGTATCCATTAGGGTTTGCTTTATGCCGAGATCTTGGGCGATCCAACGGGCTTTTTCCAGCTCAATAGCATGGCGTTGACCGTATTGAAAAGTGATGGCTTCGACATTTTCTTTGCCGTAATCGGCGATAGCTTGGAATAAACAGGTGGTGGAATCTTGCCCACCAGAAAAGATGACAACCGCTTTTCGATTGCGGTTTGGGTTTGAAATATTCATGAGATTGTACCTAGTTTTTTTATGTAGGAGGTTTGCGAACTACAACGTTGAGCGGGCATTTTAGAGATTGCGGGAGATTTTATCAAGTTATCTTGATTTTTTGAGGAAATTTAAAAAATATTAAAAATAATGCTTGCATTGCCTGCCGTTTTAAGCATAAACTCGAGGGAAATTAATTTTTAAAGGAATTTACGATGAAAATGAACCGTACTTATCGCCATCATCACCACACCTGATTATCTTTCAGGCGTGTTTTTGTGGCTGGAAGATAACAAAATGGTCTTCCGAGTGCGATAACATCATCAAATCATCACCCCTCGGAAGGAAACTTTCGAGGGGTTTTTGTTTTTTTAAACTTAACAACAATAGGAAAATAACAATGACAAACACAACACAAACATCAAATCGTTTACGCATTGCTTTGCAAAAAAAGGGGCGTCTTAGTCAAGATTGTGCCGCACTTCTAAAACAATGTGGGGTGAAAATCAATTGGAATGAGCAACGTTTAATGGCTTATGCAGAAAATATGCCTATTGAAATTTTACGGGTGCGTGATGATGACATTCCCGGACTGATTTTTGATGGCGTCGTCGATCTTGGCATTATCGGTGAAAATGTGCTTGAAGAGGAAGAACTGGGTCGTCTTGCGATGGGCGAAACAGTGCAATATAAAAAACTCCGTCAGCTTGATTTTGGTGGTTGCCGACTTTCTTTGGCTATTGATCGTGATTGTCATTACCAAGGCGTACAAGATTTTGCCAATGCCCGTATTGCTACCTCTTATCCGAATTTATTGAAACGTTACATGGCAGAACAAGGCGTACCCTTTAAAAGTTGTTTGCTGAACGGTTCGGTGGAGGTAGCGCCTAGTGCGGGGATCGCCAATGCTATTTGTGATTTGGTTTCATCCGGTGCAACACTGGAGGCCAATGGCTTAAAAGAAGTGGAAGTGATTTATCGCTCCAAAGCCTGTTTAATTCAGCGTGCAGAAGCCTTATCCACGGATAAACAACGCCTCGTTGATAAATTGCTCACCCGTATCCAAGGGGTTCAACAAGCGGCTGAATCAAAATATATCATGCTTCATGCCCCGAAAAATAAACTTGAAGAAATTACTGCCCTTTTACCGGGCGTTGAAAACCCGACCATTTTGCCTCTTGCACACGACACTAATCAGGTCGCTATGCACGTTGTTAGCCAAGAAAATCTCTTCTGGGAAACGATGGAGCAACTCAAAGCCATTGGCGCAAGCTCCATTTTAGTGTTACCGATTGAAAAAATGATGGCGTGATTTTGTTACTTTCTTTGCTTCACGGAAATTTCATAAAGGTGGTAAAGAAGGGAAAAATAGCAAGATTAAGAATAGAGGAATAAAACATATGCAAACATTAATTTGGAACAATTTAAAAACTTCGGAAAAAATGACCGCACTTTCCCGTCCGGCTCAAACTGTGGGAGAGAGCATTAAACAAGCGGTGGATACTATTCGTGAAAACGTGGCACAAAATGGCGATGGCGCTTTGTTTGAATTAGCGGAGAAGTTCGACAAAGTGAAATTACAAAAACTCATCGTATCAAAGGAGGAAATTGCAGCCGCAAGCGCTCGAATTTCACCGGAACTTTGTCAAGCCATTCAACAAGCAAAAGCGAATATCGAAGCCTTTCACAAGGCACAACAAAATCAAGAAATTGATATCGAAACACAACCCGGTGTGCGTTGCCAAGTGCTGACCCGCCCGATTGAACGGGTTGGATTGTATATCCCCGGTGGTTCAGCCCCGCTATTTTCGACAGTGCTGATGCTTGCCATTCCTGCCAAAATCGCCGGTTGTAAAAAAATTGTGCTTTGTTCCCCTCCACCGATTGCAGATGAAATTCTTTATACGGCAAACCTTTGTGGTGTGGAAACCATTTACACAGTGGGCGGGGCGCAGGCGATTTTTGCGATGGCACAAGGCACAGAAACCGTGGCAAAAGTGGATAAAATCTTCGGGCCGGGCAATGCTTTTGTAACAGAGGCGAAACGCCAAGTGATGCAACGAGGCACTGCCATTGATATGCCGGCTGGGCCTTCAGAGGTTTTGGTGATTGCCGATGAATTTGCCGATCCTGATTTTGTTGCAAGTGACCTTCTTTCCCAAGCAGAACACGGGGTAGATAGCCAAGTGATTTTAGTCACCAACAGTGAAACACTGGCAAAAGCGACCGCACTTTCCATTGAAAAACAGCTTGAAAACTTGCCTAGAAAAGAGACCGCAGAGCAAGCGCTCGCCCACAGCCGCATTTTCATTGCAGAAAGTATTGAACAAGCCGTCCATATCAGCAACGAATATGCGCCGGAGCATTTAGTGGTGCAAACACAAAATCCACGGGCATTGTTGAATAGTCTTGATAATGCGGGATCAATTTTCTTAGGGGCATATTCACCCGAAAGTATGGGCGATTATGCCAGTGGCACGAACCATGTTCTGCCCACTTATGGCTACACCCGCACCTATTCAAGCCTAGGGTTGGCGGATTTCAGCAAACGAATGACGGTGCAAGAACTCAACCCACAAGGTTTCCAAACCCTTGCACCCACCGTCATGGCAATGGCAAGTGCCGAACAGCTTGAAGCGCACAGACTGGCGGTGGAAGTGAGGCTGGCGAAGTTGAAGATGTAATTTGACATTAATAATAATTAATAAAAGGAGAACCAAAATGCAAAACCCAATTGAAATTTACCAAACCCAAGACGGACAAGCCCAAGTGGAGGTGCGGTTTGAAAGTGAGACTGTTTGGCTCTCACAGGCTCAGATGGTGCAATTATTCGGACGAAATCAATCTGTGATTTCACGTCATATTGCTAACGCTCTTGAAGAAGGTGAGCTCAATGAAAAAAGCAATATGCAAAAAATGCATATTGCTTCTGCAGATCGTCCTGTGACATTTTACGATCTAGAGACGATTATTTCTGTCGGCTATCGAATTAAATCCCCCCAAGGTGTAGCATTTCGACGTTGGGCAACCGCTCGATTGAAAGATTATCTTGTCAAAGGCTATGCCTTGAATCAACAACGTTTGCAACAAAATGCAGTGGAGTTGGAGCAAGCATTGGCATTAATTCAAAAAACCGCACGATCCTCTGAATTAACAGTGGAAAGTGGCCGAGGGTTGGTTGATATTGTCAGTCGTTATGCTCAAACGTTTTTATGGTTACAACAATATGACGAGGGGCTTTTAAGCGAACCCAAAACGCAAATGGGTGGTGTATTGCCAACAGTCAATGAAGCACGCTCGGCATTGCAATTGCTTAAGCAACAACTTATCGAAAAAGGCGAGGCTTCTGATTTATTCGGGCGAGAAAGAGAAGAGGGGTTAGCCGCTATTTTAGGTAATTTGGATCAAACGGTTTTTGGCGAACCTGCATATCCGACCATTGAAGCTAAAGCTGCGCATTTGCTTTATTTTGTGGTAAAAAATCATCCTTTTTCGGACGGTAATAAACGTAGCGGCGCCTTTCTCTTTATTGATTTTTTACATCGAAATCACCGATTGTTTAATGCTGAACATCACCCTGTGATAAATGATACTGGCTTGGCGGCACTTACACTTCTCGTGGCAGAATCTGATCCAAAGCAAAAAGAAACGCTCATTCGGCTGATTATGCATATGCTAAAAAAAGCAGATTAATTTTTCTAAAATAAGGTAAACACAATGAACATCAATAAGTTATCACGTCAAAACATTCAAGCACTTACGCCCTATCAATCCGCACGGCGATTAGGTGGAAAAGGAGATATTTGGCTGAATGCGAATGAATATCCGACTTCACCAAATTTTGATTTAACCGACCGCACTTTTAACCGCTATCCCGATCCGCAACCGCAAGCCGTAGTGGAGGGCTATGCTACCTACGCCGGTGTTTTGCCTGATAATGTGTTAGTGAGCCGTGGTGGGGATGAAAGCATAGAGCTGATTATCCGTGCCTTTTGCGAGGCGGACAATCAGGTGTTGTATTGCCCGCCTACCTACGGCATGTATGCGGTGAGTGCCGAAACCTGTGGCATTGCCTGTAAAACCGTGCCGTTGACAGCCGATTTTCAATTGAATTTAGCGGAAATTGAACGTCAGCTTGATAATGTGAAAGTGGTGTTTGTTTGTAGCCCGAATAACCCAACGGGTAATTTGCTTAATCGCTCAGATTTACTAACGCTATTACAAATGACCGCAGGACGTGCGATTGTGGTGGTGGACGAAGCCTATATCGACTTTTGCCCTGAAGCCACCATGGTAACTGAATTGGCAAATTATCCGCATTTGGCGATTATCCGTACCCTTTCCAAAGCCTTTGCATTGGCGGGATTGCGCTGTGGATTTACCCTTGCCAATGCGGAATTGATCCAAATCTTACAAAAAGTGATCGCACCCTATCCGCTGCCTGTGCCAGTGTCCGATATTGCCGCTCAAGCTTTGCAACCACAAGGTTTACGCCAAATGCAAAATCAGGTAACAGAAACCCTAAAAAACCGTACCGAATTGCAAAAAAATCTTGAAGATTTAGCGATTGTCGATCAGGTTTACCCGAGCGAAGCCAACTATCTTTTAGTGAAATTCAAAGACGGACAAAAAGTGTTTCAATCACTTTGGGAACAAGGGATTATCCTCCGAGATCAACATAAAGCATTGAATTTGCAAAATTGTATTCGGATTACTGTGGGAACGGAAGAGGAGAATGAGCGGGTGATTGAGGCGATCAGTGCTTTATCTGGTAAGAAATAAAAATTACTGTAATCCGTGGGTATAAATACCCACGGTTACCTATAGTCGTTCCCCTTGTGGGGGAACAAGTGATAGAAATATTAGTGAGAACAGGCTACCCCAACGGGGTAGGTTTATACTTAACCTAGGGTAGTTACCCTAGGGATATGAGCAAACACAGGAGAATAACATGCAACCAACCCTTTTTATCGACCGTGATGGCACATTGATTGATGAACCGAAAACCGATTTTCAAATCGACAGTTTAGAAAAACTCAAATTTGAGCCGAACGTGATTCCCGCCCTACTGAAATTGCAAAAATGCTACCGTTTGGTGATGGTGAGCAATCAGGACGGTTTAGGCACGGCCTCTTTCCCGCAAGTAGATTTTGACAAGCCACACAATGCGATGATGGCGTTGTTTAACTCGCAGGGTATCGAGTTTGATAAGGTGCTGATCTGCCCACATAAACCCGAGGATAATTGCGAATGTCGCAAGCCGAAAACCAAACTATTACAAAAATATATCGATAGAAACTTATTCGATCCTGACCGCTCTTTTGTGATTGGCGACCGTGCCACCGATGTGCAATTAGCGGAAAATCTAGGCATTCGAGCATTGCAATATCACCCGGAAAAACTGAACTGGGAGCTGATTACGGAAAAATTATTAGGCGAAGCGGTCACCAATATCGGCGAACGCCCACCACGCCACGCCATTGTAGAACGTAAAACCAAAGAAACGGATATCAAAGTTGAAGTGTGGCTAGACGAAACCGGCGTAAACGAAATCAACACAGGCGTGGGCTTTTTCGACCATATGCTCGACCAAATCGCCACCCACGGTGGTTTCCGTATGAATATTTCTTGCAAGGGCGATCTGTGGATTGATGAACATCACACGGTGGAAGATACCGCCCTTGCACTTGGCACAGCATTAAAACAAGCCATTGGCGATAAACGGGGCATTGCCCGCTTTGGTTTTGTGCTACCAATGGATGAATGTAAAGCCCAATGTGCCTTGGATTTATCGGGTCGCCCGTTTATTAAATTTAAAGCAGAATTTAAACGGGATAAAGTAGGCGATTTCAGCACCGAATTGACCGAGCATTTTTTCCAATCTATCGCTTTTACTATGCTTGCCACCCTACACATCAAAGCTAAAGGCGACAACGACCACCACAAAATCGAAAGTTTATTTAAAGTGTTTGGCAGAACCTTAAGACAGGCGATAAGAATTGATGGGAGTGAGTTGCCGAGTAGTAAGGGAGTGTTGTGAACACTAAGCAAGTTTGCCTATTTTATCTAAAGTGTGGTTAGAGCTATAAGATTTTTGTAAATTTAAAACTTTTATATATTATAAGGAATATATAATGAACAGAGATGAAGCATTTAAATATTTAAATGAAAGAAATAACACTGGTCTTAAACCAGATGGTGCAAATTTTAAGATTCTATATGAATATTCTAAAAAGGATAGAGATTTATTTATGAAAGCATTCCAATTAGCATATGGAGAACATGGTTTAGATGTATATTTCAATGATATACATTACAGAGTTATAAATTCAGAACAAGGATTGTTCTGGAAAAAAGATGGAGATTTTATAGGAAATTTATTGAATAAATTTTTGGGTCCTTACTATGCAGAAGTGCTTCTTATGAGAGAACAAGAGATGATTATTGATTCAGGCAATGTAAATATAAATAATGTGGCTCAAATAACTATTAATACAAAAAAAGCTATTGTGAGTATAAAATCAAATAAATCAGAGATTATTAATAATTCCTATGTTCTTGAAAGAAATGATTTTATTAAGTTGATTAATTCAATAGAAAATATTGAAAATAATTTATTAGATAATAATAAACAAGATATTAATGATTTAAACTTTCTAGAACAAGTAAAAGAAAAAGTCCCTAAATTAAGTTCTTTTATTGCAGATATTATAACGATAGCATCACCATTTCTTTAAATTTTAGGATAACTTATGCTCACCATCATCGACACCGCCTGCGCCAATCTCTCCTCTGTCAAATTCGCTTTTGACCGATTGGGATATGTGGCTGAGATCACAAGTGATCTCAATAAAATTCAATCTGCCGATAAGCTGATTCTGCCAGGGGTGGGAACGGCTGCTGCAGCAATGAAAAATTTACAAGAACGAGGGCTAATTGAGGTGATCCAAAACCTCCGCCAACCCGTGTTGGGCATTTGCTTGGGGATGCAGCTAATGACCGCTTTTTCCGAAGAGGGTAACGTAGAAACCCTGAATCTAATGCCAAGCCAAACGGCGTTAATTCCTGATACAGGTTTGCCTTTGCCCCATATGGGCTGGAATAAGGTGCGTTATACGGAGGGCTGCCCACTGTTTGACGGCATTGAGCAAAATAGCTATTTCTATTTTGTGCATAGCTATGCAGTCAGCCCGAATGAAAATACTATCGCCACCAGCCATTATGGCGTAGATTTTTCTGCTGCTATTGCTAAAGATAATTTCTACGGCGTGCAATTCCACCCCGAGCGCTCGGGGAAGAATGGAGCGTTATTGTTGCGGAATTTTGTGGAAAAAATTTAGTTTTGTGATTGAGGTCGAAAACTTAGAAGTGGAGCTTGTAATTTTTTTCTGCTTAGGGTAACAAAACTACCCTAGATATGTTTCCAAGAGGGACATGTTTATGCGTAACCGTGGGTATTTATACCCTCGGATTATAGTAATTTGTTGTGCCTAGGGTAAGCAGTTACCCTAGGTTAAGCATAAACCTACCCCCTTGGGGTAGAGGTAGGAAAAAATGAGCTATACACGTTTGTTATATCATATTATTTTTCGGACAAAGCACGGTGTGTCAAGTATTAATGAACAATATGAGAAAGAATTGTATCGCTATATTTGGAAATTTACGCAGGAACATCACTGTGTTTTATATCGTATAAACGGGATGCCGGATCATATTCATTTATTTGTCGGTATTCATCAAACATTGTCTGTTGCCGAATTTGTTCGAAAATTAAAGATAACGACACATCAATTTTTAGATAGTCACTCGGATTTATTTCCTGATTTTACAGAATGGTCTGTTGGTTATTGTGCGTTAAGTTATGGCGAACGAGATAAACAAAAGATTATTAACTATATTAAAAAACAAAAAGAGCATCATCGTTCTCAAAATTTTATTGATGAAATGAAACATCTTTTTCTTGAAGAAGATTTACCATTTAACGACAGCTATTTTGAAAAGCATTTATAACTATCCCAAAGGGATAGGTTTATGATTAACCTAGGGTAACTTGTTACCCTAGGAATAGGAGAATATATGCAAACCTCACAAATTATCCCCGCCCTTGACTTAATTGATGGTCAAGTCGTGCGGTTATATCAGGGCGATTATGCTCAAAAAACCTTATATAGTGACAACCCGGTGGCACAATTTCAGGATTATGTGAAACAGGGAGCCAAACAGCTTCATTTGGTGGATTTAACTGGGGCGAAAGACCCAGCCAAACGCCAAACCAAGCTGATTGGTGACATTATCGCGCAAGTCCAATGTCCGATCCAAGTGGGCGGTGGTATTCGCTCAGAGCAAGATGTGGCAGATTTACTGGCAGTTGGGGCAAATCGGGTGGTGATTGGCTCAACGGCCGTTAAGCAACCGGCATTAGTCAAAAGCTGGTTTAGCAAATATGGTGCAGAAAAATTTGTATTGGCGTTAGATGTCAATATTGATGCAAACGGTCAAAAAATTATTGCGATTAGCGGTTGGCAAGAGGCAAGTGGTGTTTCACTCGAAGCCTTAATTCAGGATTTCCGAGAAGTCGGCTTACAACAGGTTCTTTGCACTGATATTTCCCGTGATGGCACGCTGGCTGGTTCAAATGTGGCGCTTTATCGTGAAATTTGTAGCGCTTTTCCTGAGGTACAATTTCAGTCATCAGGGGGGATTGGAAGTCTGTCAGATATTGAAGCATTGAAAGGCACAGGCGTGGCTGGTGTGATTGTAGGGCGGGCGTTGCTTGAAGGAAAATTTAATGTGGCGGAGGCGATCGAATGTTGGCAAAACGGATAATTCCTTGTTTAGATGTGAAAGACGGTCAAGTAGTAAAAGGCGTGCAGTTTCGCAACCACGAAATTATCGGTGACATTGTCCCGCTTGCACAACGTTATGCACAGGAAGGGGCGGACGAGTTGGTGTTTTATGATATTACGGCTTCATCAGACGGTCGCACCGTGGATAAAAGCTGGGTGGAGCGTGTCGCCCAAGTGATTGATATTCCGTTTTGCGTGGCAGGCGGTATCAAGACGGTAGAAGATGCGGAAAAACTGTTTGCCTTTGGGGCGGATAAGATCTCGATCAATTCTCCCGCTCTCGCTGATCCCACTTTGATCTCCCGACTTGCGGATCGTTTTGGTGTGCAAGCCGTTGTAGTCGGGATCGATAGTTGGTTTGAGCAGGAAACGGGGAAATATTGGGTTAATCAATATACAGGTGATGAAAAACGCACCCACCAAACTCAATGGCAGTTGCTTGATTGGGTCAAAGAAGTGCAACAACGAGGCGCCGGTGAGATTGTGCTAAATATGATGAACCAAGACGGTGTAAGAAAGGGCTATGATTTGGAACAGCTCAAAAAAGTGCGGTCAATTTGCAACGTGCCTTTAATTGCTTCAGGCGGAGCAGGAGAAATGGTGCATTTCCGCGATGCCTTTATTGAAGCCAACGTAGACGGTGCATTGGCGGCGAGTGTGTTTCATAAACAGATTATTCAAATTGGGGCGTTGAAGGCATATTTGACTGAGGAAGGCGTGGAAGTGAGAAGCTAATCTCTACGAATACCGATAGCGACGTTGTCGCAATCGTCCATGTATAGTTCAATGGTGTCGCCACCGATATACAGATTTAATAATGCGTAACCTCGCACAACTTAGCGTGCTAGGTTTGATAAGGAATAAATATGCAAAACATCAACTGGCAAAAAGTCGATAATCTCTTACCGGTGATTGTACAAAATGCAAAAACTTGCGAAGTGCTCATGCTCGGTTATATGAATCCCGAGGCATTGGAAAAAACCTTAAATGAAAAGCGGGTCACTTTCTATTCTCGTACCAAACAACGTTTATGGACAAAGGGCGAAACCTCGGGGAATTTTCTTCATGTGGTGGATATGAGTCTTGATTGTGATAAGGATACCTTATTGATTTTAGCCAATCCTATTGGTGCAACCTGCCACACGGGAGCGGAAAGTTGTTTTCATCAATTTGAAACCCAATGTGAGGGGGATTGGACGTGGTTTGCAAAATTGGAACGCACACTTTCTGAGAAGAAAAATGCTGATCCTGAAAGCTCTTACACAGCGACACTTCATGCTAAAGGAATGAAGAAAATTGCCCAAAAAGTTGGGGAAGAGGGGGTTGAAACTGCTTTAGCCGCCGTGATGGGAGAGGAGCAGGAAATCGTGAGTGAAACGGCCGATTTGATTTATCACTTAACCGTCTTGTTACATCATCAAGGGTTGGAATGGCGTGATGTGATTGCAAAATTACAAGAGCGTCATCAAGGAATTGGCTTGCATCCGGAAGGTTCTAATAAATAAAGCTGTGGAATAATTTGTGTTGTGTTACAATTTGCGCCGATGTTAATTGAAGTAAAAGGTCAGTATTATGAAAAAATTATTACTCGTTATTGTCGGTGCATTGGTGATTTCAGCTTGTGCCAATAAAGATGTGTATTTTAATGGTTCGGAAGGTTCTCATTCAGGAATGAAATTTGATAAAGATACCCGTCATTGGGGCGTCAATCGTTAATACTTTTCTTTCAAAGTGCGGTCAAAACTGACCGCACTTTTTCTTTTCCCCACTATGAATGAAAATATTCAATAGCCCGGGGATAGCCAATTTCAACGGTCAAGGCTCGATCAGATATGACAAGGTTTTCCCGATTTTCGATAAAAAATCTTGAGGTCATCACTTTTTCGCCGTCATTTAAGAATATTTCCACAATCGATCGATCAAAGAAAATTTCTACGGTATAAAGAGAGGCGATTTCACAATAACGTTGCCCGCCAAATTTTTCCATCAGCTCCGTTTGCTTGGATTGGCTGCGATCCAAACAAACTAAGCCGTTTTTATAAGATAACCTTAAAGTTTCATCTCTTTCATTGGTGAAGAAAGATAAGGTGAAAGGCTGATTTTGCGCATCAAATTTCAAATAAGCACGATCTAACTGCGCAATGAGGCTTTGTTGTTGTAAGGTTTGTGTAGAAAGTGCGGTCATTTTTTCATAAATTTTGCCAATCGGGCGTTGGTATAACCGATTGTCGTTTAACCACACTTCACGGGGTAGAGTGAGAGTAGAATGCCATTTGAATTGATCTGTTGGATAAGTTAAATCCGGCAAGCCAATCCAGCCAAACATAATGGTGCTTGCTTTATTTTCCAATCCACTAAAGGTTTGAGGGGCATAGAAATCAAAGCCTTGATCCAATTCGGCAATGTGCTCTGCCTCCAGTTCATTACCCTTTAATTGTCCAATGGCATAAGTGGCGTGGTAGTTATTTTGGAATTGATGTGCTTCATGAGGTTTACCCTGTGGTGACCAGATAAAAATATCTTTCTCCGCCAATTTCAATAAATCCGGACATTCCCACATAAATACCGCCTGATTATTAAAGGCAGGAATGGACAACTCACCGATTAAACGTGGCGTATCATCTAAATGATCCATTTCAAAAATAATAGCCGTACCGGTAAGGTTTTCACGTTGAGCCCCGCAAATAAAACGGATTTTCCCTTCTTTTGTGAAATAAGGCTTCGGATCTCGAACGTGTTCTGTATAACCTTTAGGGGCATTTTCGATTAAGGGGCGTTTGCTTAACAATTTACCCTCTAAGTTAAAAATGGCTAAATTTTGATAAGGCACGCGTTGATTATCACTCGGGCGGCGGGTATTGCCGGTATAGAACATCGCCAGTTTATCGCCCACTTTTAACGCCCCCCCGGAGTAGCAACCGTGAGATTCAAATAACTCACAAGGGATTAAATCATCAGCGGTTTGGTAGGTTTGGAAATCAGTCGTGATAAAATGTTTCCAGTGTTTCATTCCGTGGATGGCATCGAAGGGAAACCATTGATAAAAAAGGTGGTATTTTTCGCCATCAAAAATCAGCCCATTCGGATCATTTAATAGCCCAGTGGGAGGCGCAAGGTGGTAGACCGGATAGAAATTTCTATCGCTTTCTACTGTTTTGCGTATTCTATCAAGTTCACCTTGTTCGGCAGCGAGAAGACTTTTGTATTTGCCGTTATTGAAAATAATCATTGTTGTCCTATTTGGGATAAGTTTCATTTAAACAAGCATAGCGAGCATTCATTTTTTCCGCCCAAGATTTTAATGAGGCCATAGCGGAATGCTGAGAGGCATGCGTCCAGTCGTCACGGAAGAGCAGAAAATCAATGGCACAGACCGCATTGATTGTACCGATATTGAGCGCTTCACCGAATACATCAATCGACTGCGCTATGGCAATAAGGCTTTGTTCGGTACGCTGAAAAATTTGTTGATGGCGCTCTAACCACCATTCTGATTGAGGGCGTAGGCGTTTCTCCGGTATCACGGCGATTTCATTTTCTAACACGCCATCGGCTAAATAATGTAACCGGAGAATTTGCCAACGTTGCTCCCCACTACCATACAGAGAAGGTTGTGAACCCAAATGATCGAGATATTCCGCAATCAGTGAGCTGTTGTATAACCATTCGCCATTTTCCATTTGAAGCGCAGGTAAACGCCCAAGGGGGTTATCTTGATTGTGGGGGGAATTTTTGTCCATTCCACTGGTGGCTTGTAACAATTCAATTTGGTTTTGTAATTGGTGATAATACATCACAGTGCGTACTTTTCGCGCATAAGGGCTGGAATCGGAATACCATAGTTTCATAAAAATACCTCCGTTTATGACCGCACTTTAATAAGAAGGTGAGTGAGATAATCACACACCTTTGGATGAGGTTGCTAAAAATTCAGCTAATTGTGTTTTATTTGGCAACGCTGACATTGCCCCTTTTGCCGTTGTTGCCAAGGCTCCGCAAGCATTGGCTTGGCGGATAATTTTCACTAATATGTCGTTCTCTTTCCAATTTTCATGTTGAGAAAGACCGGCTAATAATCCGCCCACAAAAGCATCGCCTGCGCCGGTTGTATCAACCGGTTTTAAAGCTTTACCCGCAACAATCTCTTTTTTACCGGCAAGGTGATATAACGCCCCCTCTTTTCCAAGAGTAACGATAATGAGTTTTTCCGGATAAAGTGCGGTGATTTTTTCAAAGGCTTTTTCAAGACTGTCCGTGTTAGTTAAAAGGGTGAGTTCTTCTTCGGAAAATTTTAATACATCCGCTAAAGCGACCGCTTCCATGACCACGGTTTTCATTTCCTCTAGGCTCGACCACAGCGACTCACGCAAATTCGGATCGAAAGAGAAAAATCCCCCCGCTACTTTGATACGGCGAATGGCTTCAAAGGTGGCTTCCCGTGATGGGTTATTAATGAGGGCGATAGAGCAGCAATGTAACCATTCCCCACTTTGGAATGGCGGGAGATCACTGGTTTGCAGAAACTGATCAGCACTTGGATTGACCATAAAAGTGAAACTGCGTTCACCGTTGTCTAACCCAACAATCACTGTTGAAGTGCGATGTTGCGGATCTAAAATCATATGGGAGGTATCCACTTTTTCCGAGTTTAGGGTCTCTTGCATAAATTGACCGAGTGGATCATTTCCTACACGGCCGATAAATGCACTTTCACTGCCTAAACGGGCAACGCCGACTGCCACATTTGCTGGTGCTCCCCCGGCACAACGTAAATAATGATTTTCACCGTCCGGAATGAGATCCACCACAGCATCACCGGTTACCCAAATTTTATGGCTCATAGTCATTTTCCTTATAAATAGAGGAAGGCATCAATGATTTATGCTTTTCGCCTTCTGCTTTTAGAAAAAACCGCACCTTAAAAGTGCGGTTATTTTTCGATGTGTTTTATTATTCCACGGTTACTCGTGCAAATTTACGTTTACCCACTTGGTAAACATGAGTGCCTTTTGGCGCATTTTCTTTCACATTATCAACTTTTTCACCATTGATTTTCACGCCACCTTGTTGCGCTGAGCGAATCGCTTCAGATGTGGAAGGCACTAACCCCGCTTCTTTTAACAGCGTTGCCAATCCAATTTCACCATTAAAGGTAAATTCCGGCATTTCATCCGGCATCGCACCTTTTTGGAAACGATTGATAAATTCTTGCTCTGCGGCATTGGCTGCCGCCTCATCGTGGAAACGGGCAATTAATTCTTTGGCAAGTAAAATTTTCACATCTCGTGGGTTTTTGCCATTTTTGACATCACTTTTGAGTTGTTCAATGTCACTTAGCGGACGGAATGAAAGCAGATTATACCAATCCCACATTAGTTCATCGGAAATCGACATCACTTTACCGAACATATCATTTGGCGCATCGGTCACACCAATGTAGTTACCGAGGGATTTGGACATTTTTTTCTCACCGTCTAAGCCCACAAGCAATGGCATGGTGATCGCCACCTGTGGTTTTTTACCCGCTGATTTTTGTAATTCACGTCCCACTAATAAATTGAATTTCTGATCTGTACCGCCCAGTTCCACATCCGCATCTAATGCCACAGAATCGTGCCCTTGCAAGAGTGGATAAATAAATTCGTGAATCGCAATAGGTTGATTGTTGTTAAAGCGTTTTTTGAAATCATCACGTTCAAGCATACGGGCAACGGTATAGTTGCTGGCAAGACGGATCATCCCTTCTGTGCCTAATTGACCTAACCATTCGGAATTAAAAACAATTTTGGTTTTTTGTGGGTCAAGAATTTTGAAAATTTGTTCTTTGTAGGTTTCCGCATTGCGTAATACATCTTCACGGCTAAGGGGAGGGCGGGTGGTATTTTTGCCGGAAGGATCGCCCACCATACCGGTAAAATCACCAATTAAGAAATATACATCATGACCTAACTGTTGGAATTGGCGTAATTTGTTGAGTACGACTGTATGCCCTAAGTGAATATCCGGTGCAGTAGGATCAGCACCTAATTTTACTCTTAACGGACGATTTTCTTTAAGTTTTTCAATTAAATCTGCTTCGGAAAGAATTTCATCCGTGCCACGCTTCAGTTCTGCGAGAACAGTATTAATATCAGTCATTATTGATTTCCTAATTATGATTTTGAGAAGGGCTTATTATAGGGAATCTTAAAAATTTGTGAACAAAAAAAAAGCCTATTTGTGGGAAATAGGCGGGAATGTTGGAGTGATTATCGCTGAATATTTTTTATTGAAACCAGCTTGTTGTTATTAGAATGTCGATATGATAATTATTATCAATAACACTGTCAATAACTAAATGAAAATAATTCTCAAAAATCATTTCATGTATGGCACGGCTTCGGTTAAAGAAAGTGCGGTAGGAATTCCCGCTGAAATTTCAAACTCACCTGCATAAGCATAGGCCTCAACACCTTGTGCTATAGCCTCTTTTAATAGTCGATCGTAATCGGGATCGATATATTCAGCGATTTTAAAACGATCAAATCCATTATGCAGACCAGCGAAAAGTACGACGGCCCGATGACCTTGCTTTTTCATTGCCAATAGCTCTCGTACATGTTTTTGTCCCCTTGTAGTAACCGCATCTGGGAACATCCCCAGATTGCCTTTTACTAAGGTGATGGATTTCACCTCTACATAACAATCGGGTAAGTTTTCACCTTTAAGTAAAAAATCAATTCGACTGTTCTCTTCACCGTATTTGACTTCAGGATAGATTTCATCATACATCGCTAATTCTTTAATTTGCTTGTTTTGCAGAGCTTCTAACACCAACTGATTTGAACGATGAGTATTAATGCAGCACAGTTGTCCATTGGCAAGTTGGGTGAGTTCCCAAGAGTGAGGGTATTTTCGGGTTTGACTGTCGGAATGAGAATACCAAACCGTATCGCCTTTTTCGCCACAACCGGTCATGGCACCGGTATTTGCACAATGAATGGTGATGACTTCACCATTGGGCAATTCAATATCCGCGAGAAAACGTTTATAACGGCGAATTAATTTTGCAGATTGGAGAGCAGGAAGTTGCATGATTATCCTTAATTGTTAATTTTGAACGAAAACGGATAAAAAAATAGCTAGATCCTTGATAAATCTAGCTATTATGTTTCTGTTTTGAACGCTATTGAACGGCGTTGAAATAAGTGATGGTGCGACTAGCTGGACTCGAACCAGTGACCCCCACCATGTCAAGGTGGTGCTCTAACCAACTGAGCTATAGTCGCATCGAATGGCGTGGATAATAAACAGTTTTTTTTATTAAGACAAGAAATTTCTTTGGTATTTGTTATAGATGCTAAAAAAATATACAAAAAACGAAGAGGGAAAAGGGGGAACTCTTTTTTGATTTTGCGTTTTTTTAAGCGTATAATGCGCGCCGATTTACTCTGCTCAAAAGGCTTGAGCGAGTTGGTTTTATTTTTTTATATTAATATTGACGGAGTAGAATAATGTCTAGAAGACTAAGAAGAACGAAGATTGTATGTACCATGGGACCGGCAACCGATCGCGATAATAATCTTGAGAAAATTATTGCGGCAGGTGCAAACGTAGTGCGTATGAATTTCTCACACGGTACGCCTGAAGATCATATCGAGCGTGCTGAACGTGTTCGTTCTATTGCGAAAAAATTAGGTAAGACGGTGGCAATTTTAGGGGATTTACAAGGGCCTAAAATTCGTGTTTCTACTTTCAAAGATGGCAAAATTTTCTTAAATGTCGGAGATAAATTTATTCTTGATGCGGAATTACCAAAAGGTGAAGGTAATCAAGAGGCTGTCGGTTTAGACTACAAAACCCTTCCGCAAGATGTGGTGCCGGGTGATATTCTTTTATTAGACGATGGCCGTGTGCAATTAAAAGTGTTATCCACAGAAGGGGCGAAAGTCTTTACCGAAGTAACGGTTGGTGGCCCATTATCCAATAATAAAGGGATCAATAAATTAGGCGGTGGTTTATCGGCTGATGCCTTAACGGAAAAAGATAAAGCAGACATCATTACAGCGGCTCGCATTGGTGTGGATTTCTTGGCCGTGTCTTTCCCTCGTTCAAGTGCTGATCTCAATTATGCCCGTGAACTGGCACAACAAGCAGGTTTAAATGCGAAAATTGTGGCAAAAGTGGAACGTGCAGAAACTGTGGTAGATGATGCGGCGATGGATGACATTATTTTAGCCTCTGATGTGATTATGGTGGCTCGTGGTGACTTAGGGGTTGAAATTGGTGATCCTGAATTAGTCGGGGTGCAGAAAAAATTAATCCGTCGTTCACGTCAATTAAACCGTGCGGTGATTACAGCGACACAAATGATGGAATCGATGATTAGTAACCCAATGCCAACTCGTGCAGAAGTGATGGACGTGGCGAATGCGGTGTTAGACGGAACTGATGCGGTAATGCTTTCAGCAGAAACGGCTGCAGGTCAATATCCGGCAGAAACTGTGGCTGCGATGGCGCGTGTTTGTTTGGGGGCAGAGAAAATGCCAAGTGTGAACGTTTCCCGTCACCGTATGGATAAAGAGTTTACAGATATTGAAGAAGCTGTTGCGATGTCGGCAATGTATTCTGCTAACCATATGAAAGGCATTGCGGCGATTATCACCTTAACCCATTCAGGCCGTACGGCATTATATATGTCTCGTATCAGCTCCGGGTTGCCGATTTTCGCTTTATCCCGTAATCAAGAAACCCTTAATCTTTGTGCCTTATACCGTGGGGTAACGCCGGTATTTAGCGATACAGAATCTCGTAGTGCGAATGGCGCACAAGCCGCGATTGCTTTACTGAAAGAAAAAGGCTACTTAAATTCCGGTGATTTGGTATTACTCACTCAAGGTGATGAAACTATCAAACATACGAATGTATGTCGTACTTTAATCGTTGAGTAATCAGCAAATTGAGAAGAAAGAGCGGTGGGTTTTCCCACCGTTTTTTATTTTTATAGGGGGATAAAACATCATCAGATAAAACAATTAGCAAAGTGATTTATTCACCTCTTCGGTGCTGTTGGCAAAGCCAACATTCAAAAAACTTTGTCTTTTCTGACCGCACTTTTTTCTTAAATCTCCCTGCTATTTGCGGTATCATAGCCACTAATTTTGTTATACCTCAACGTATTTATGGCATCTCAACCACAAATTAAATCATCCGATAAACAAACCGCCCAAGTGAGCATTCCTCCTCATTCTCTTGAAGCCGAGCAAGCCGTATTAGGCGGGATTATGTTAAGCAATCAACATTGGGACGGTATTGCCGAACGGGTGATTGCCGATGATTTTTATACCTTTGCCCACCGTATGATTTTCCAAACTATGGAAGAATTAATACGAAACCAATCACCGATTGATCTTATTACCCTCGATCAAGCATTAAAAAATAAGGGGATGAGTGAGCAAGTGGGTGGGTTTGCTTATCTTGCCGAGCTATCAAACGATACCCCCAATGCCATTAATATTTTGGCTTATGCGGATATTGTGCGTGAAAAAGCCATTTTGCGAGAGCTGATAGCCGTAGGTAACCGTATTGCAGAAAACAGTTACTCACCCAAAGGGCAAGATATTAAACTGATTTTAGATGAGGCAGAGCGTGAGGTATTTGCCATTGCAGAAAAGCGGAGTACTGACAGTGAGGGGCCGCAAAATGTCATCCAGGTATTGGAAAATACGATTAACCGCATTGATACCTTGAGTAAATTAGACAATCATTCCGGCGTAACAGGCGTGACAACAGGATTTACCGATCTGGATAAAAAAACCGCCGGGCTTCAACCTTCCGATTTGATCATCGTCGCTGCCCGTCCTTCCATGGGAAAAACCACCTTTGCGATGAACCTCTGTGAAAATGCCGCAATGGCAAGTGAAAAACCGGTGCTAGTGTTTAGCTTAGAGATGCCTGCCGAACAGATTATGATGCGTATGATTGCTTCACTGGCTCGGGTGGATCAAACCAAAATTCGGACAGGGCAGGGGTTGGATGAAATTGAATGGAATAAAATCAGCAGTGTATTTGGGATGTTTAAACAAAAAAATAACCTTTACATTGATGATTCTTCCGGTTTAACCCCAACAGAATTACGTTCTCGGGCACGCCGTGTTTACCGTGAAAATGGGGGGTTAAGTTTGATTATGGTGGATTACTTGCAGCTTATGCGCGCTCCGGCTTTTTCTGATAATCGTACTTTAGAGATTGCCGAAATTTCACGTTCTTTAAAAGCCTTAGCCAAAGAATTAGAAGTGCCGGTTATTGCCCTTTCTCAGTTAAACCGTACCCTTGAGCAACGTGCAGACAAACGTCCTGTTAACTCGGATTTGCGTGAATCCGGCTCTATCGAGCAAGATGCCGATTTGATTATGTTTATTTATCGTGATGAAGTCTATAACGATAACTCGGAAGATAAAGGGGTAGCAGAAATTATTATCGGTAAACAACGTAACGGCCCGATTGGACGGGTGCGATTAAAATTTAACGGACAGTTCTCCCGCTTTGATAATCTTGCTGAACAACGTGAGTATTATGATAATTATTAAGGATAAATAATGAACGTAAAACCGGCAACGGCAAAGATTAGTTCTCAAGCCTTAAAACATAATTTAGCCGTCATTAAACAAAAAGCCCCGCAGAGTAAAATTATCGCCGTAGTGAAAGCCAATGCCTATGGGCATGGCGTGGTCTTTGTGGCATCGACACTCGAACAGACGGTAGATTGTTTTGGTGTCGCCCGTTTAGAAGAAGCACTGGCTTTGCGCTCACACGGCATCACAAAACCGATTTTATTGCTCGAAGGTTTTTTTGATGAAAAGGATTTGCCGATCCTTGCGGTGAATAATATTGAAACCATTGTGCATAATCATGAACAATTGGAAGCCTTAAAACGAGCAAGCCTCCCAAGCCCAATTAAAGTATGGCTTAAAATTGATACCGGCATGCACCGCTTGGGGGTGGCTTTGGAAGAGGTGGATGAATTTTATCAAGCATTGAAAAAACTCCCCCAAATTCAACCGCACTTAGGCTTCGTGAGCCATTTTAGCCGTGCTGATGAACTAGAGTCTGATTATACCCTATGCCAAATTGAGCGTTTCCTTTCCGCCACTGAAGATAAAATCGGTGAGCGGAGTATTGCGGCTTCAGGCGGGATTTTATTTTGGCCTGCCTCACATTTAGATTGGATTCGTCCCGGTATTATTATGTACGGTATTTCGCCAACCGATACCGTAGGGTCAGAATTTAACTTAACCCCGGTGATGGATTTAACCTCTTCGCTGATTGCCGTACGTCATCATAAAAAAGGCGAGCCGGTAGGCTATGGGGGAATTTGGACAAGCCCAAATGATACCAAAATCGGCGTGGTTGCGATTGGTTATGGCGATGGATATCCCCGTGATGTCCCGGAGGGAACCCCGGTTTACTTAAACGGACGTATCGTACCGATTGTCGGGCGGGTTTCTATGGATATGTTAACGGTTGATTTAGGGGCGGATAGCCAAGATCAGGTGGGGGATGAAGTGATTTTATGGGGTAAGGCATTACCGATTGAAACCGTGGCTCAATTTACCGGCATATTAAGTTACGAATTGATTACGAAATTAACGCCAAGGGTTATCACCGAGTATGTAGATTAATGTTTAATTATAGAGAGGGAAAGACAATGAAAAATATCAATCCGACCACGACAAAGGCTTGGAAAGCACTAGAAACGCACCAAAGCGAATTGGCAAATGTCACTATTGGTGATTTATTCCAAAAAGAAAAAGATCGTTTTCAAGATTATTCCTTAACTTTTCAGGATCAAATCTTAGTCGATTTCTCAAAAAACAACATCACTCAACAAACCCTTTCACTGCTTCGCCAACTGGCACAAGAATGTTCCTTAGACAGTGCCAAAGCGGCCATGTTTAGTGGGGAAAAAATTAACCGTACCGAAAACCGTGCTGTATTACATACCGCCTTGCGTAATCGGGCTAATTCTCCGGTGATCGTTGATGGAAAAGATGTGATGCCGGAAGTGAATGCGGTTTTGGCGAAAATGAAAGCATTTTGCCAGCGTGTGATTTCCGGGGAATGGAAAGGTTATACCGGAAAAGCCATTACTGATGTGGTGAATATCGGGATTGGTGGGTCGGATTTAGGCCCTTATATGGTGACCGAAGCCCTACGTCCTTATAAAAATCATCTCAGTATGCATTTTGTTTCTAATGTGGATGGCACGCATATCGCTGAAACCTTGAAGAAAGTCAATCCGGAAACCACGCTTTTCTTGGTGGCTTCGAAAACCTTCACCACACAAGAAACCATGACCAATGCCGAAAGTGCGCGTGATTGGTTATTATCTGCTGCCAAAGATAAAAGTGCGGTGGCAAAACACTTTGCTGCGCTTTCTACCAATAGCAAAGCGGTGGCAGAGTTTGGTATTGATACGGATAACATGTTTGAATTTTGGGATTGGGTAGGGGGACGCTATTCCCTATGGTCTGCCATTGGTTTATCTATTGCCCTTTCCATTGGGTTTGAGAACTTTGAGCAATTATTGACGGGGGCCTATGAAATGGATCAACATTTCCGCACTGCCCCGATTGAACAAAATATCCCGACCACATTAGCGCTTGTGGGATTGTGGAATACTAATTTCTTGGGCGCACAAACGGAAGCTATTTTGCCTTATGACCAATATTTACACCGCTTTGCCGCTTATTTCCAACAAGGCAATATGGAATCAAATGGTAAATATGTGGATCGGAACGGCAATGCGATTGATAGCTATCAAACCGGCCCAATCATTTGGGGTGAGCCGGGTACAAACGGTCAGCATGCTTTCTATCAATTAATTCACCAAGGCACAACGTTAATTCCTTGTGATTTTATTGCACCGGCACAAAGCCATAATCCATTGGCGGATCATCATAACAAATTGTTGTCTAACTTCTTTGCCCAAACGGAAGCCCTTGCCTTTGGTAAAACCAAAGAAGAGGTGGAAGCGGAATTTGTGAAAGCGGGTAAAACTTTAGAGGAAGTGAAGGACATCGTTCCATTTAAAGTGTTTACCGGTAACAAACCGACCAATTCGATTTTACTGCAAAAAATTACGCCATTCACATTGGGGGCATTGATTGCCATGTACGAACATAAAATTTTCGTTCAAGGGGTGATTTTTAATATTTTCAGCTTTGATCAATGGGGGGTGGAGCTGGGCAAACAACTGGCTAACCGTATCCTGCCGGAATTAGCGGGCAGTGAAAAGGTATCAAGCCATGACAGCTCAACAAACGGATTGATTAACCAATTCAAAGCTTGGCGATAAATGATGTCAGCATAAAAATTAAAGAACCAAGTAGGGATGTCACCTACTTGGTTTTTTTATATTGTCCCATTGGTAAGGGAAGCGCATATAACGGACGAAAATTCCCCTCAGCGATTTCACGGGCAAAGCGTTCTTGTGATATACTGCCGGCCTGTTTTTAGTTTGAATGAAATGCTCAATGAGCGTGATTTCTCCCACTTTTTTATATGACAAATGGAACATCAACTCGCCGATATTATCGCCATTTTTAATCAATGTTTTGAACAAGAATATAATACCCGCCTTGTCAAAGGGGGCGAAGAACCCATCTATATCCCGGCAAATGAAGATGTGCCTTATCATGCCATTTATTTTGCACGGGGCTTTTATAGTAGTGCATTGCACGAAATTGCCCACTGGCTGGTGGCAGGCAAAGCACGCCGTCAATTAGAAGATTTTGGTTATTGGTATGAACCGGATGGACGCTCTGAGGAACGCCAGCGTGATTTTGAAAAAGTGGAAGTCAAACCGCAAGCTTTAGAGTGGATTCTTGCTACTGCTGCCGGTTTTCGTTATTTTGCCAGTGCCGATAATCTCAATGGCAATCCCGGGGATACCCAACCTTTCAAACAAGCGGTTTATGAACAAGTTAAAATCTATGCACAAAAAGGCTTGCCTAAACGGGCAGAAAAGTTACGAAAAGCCTTAGCTGAATTTTATGGCACAGAAGATCGCATTGATTTAAGCAAATTTGATGTTACTCGAATTTAATTATTTTATCCCTCACTACTAGGTGTGATTTAGGGTTTCGACACCGTTGCCAAAGCCTATGTTGAAAAAACGCAGCCAAAACTGACCGCACTTTCTAGGCTGTCAATTTTCCTTAAAATCAGCTAGAATACGCCGATTTTATTGGCGGTTTGAAAGAGAAAAGAATAAAGAAGATGAAAGAATCCATTATTGCAAAACTTGAAAGTTTAAAAGAACGTTATGAAGAATTAGAAGCCTTGCTCGGCGATGCTTCGGTGATTAGTGATCAAGATAAATTTCGTGCTTATTCTAAAGAGTATGCACAACTGGAAGATGTAGTGAAATGTTTTCATCGCTGGACACAGCTTAATCGCAACGTGGAAGAAGCACAATTGTTGCTCGATGATCCGGAAATGAAAGAAATGGCACAAATGGAAATTGACGAATCCAAAGAGGAAATCGAAGCGGTGGAACAACAGCTTCAAATTCTCTTATTGCCAAAAGATCCGAATGATGAATATAACTGTTATTTAGAAATTCGTGCCGGAACCGGGGGCGATGAAGCAGGCATTTTTGCCGGTGATTTATTCCGTATGTATAGCCGTTATGCGGAAAGCAAACGCTGGCGTGTGGAAATGCTTAGTGCTAACGAAAGCGAGCAGGGCGGTTATAAAGAAGTGATTGTAAAAGTTAGTGGTGAAGGTGTGTATGGTCAGCTCAAATTTGAATCGGGCGGGCATCGTGTACAACGTGTGCCGAAAACCGAATCGCAAGGGCGTATTCACACCTCCGCTTGCACCGTAGCCGTGATGCCGGAATTGCCGGAATCGGAAATGCCGGAAATCAATCCTGCGGATTTGCGTATTGATACCTACCGTTCATCAGGTGCGGGGGGGCAACACGTTAATACCACCGATTCTGCAGTGCGTATTACTCACATTCCAACGGGGATCGTGGTGGAATGTCAGGATGAACGCTCACAGCACAAAAACAAGGCGAAAGCCATGTCTGTGCTTGCCTCACGCATTGTTCAAGCAGAGCAAGAACGCCAAGCGGCAGAACAAACGGATATGCGCCGTAATTTATTAGGATCAGGTGATCGCTCAGATAAAATCCGCACCTATAACTATCCACAAGGGCGGGTGACCGATCACCGCATAAATTTAACTCTTTATCGTTTAGACGAAGTGATGAACGGTAAAATTGATGAGCTGATCCAACCGATTATCACGGAATATCAGGCAGATCAGTTGGCGGCATTATCTGAAACAAATTAACGGATAGGGCATCTGATCTCAGATGCTCTTTTTTACTTTTAGGGAAAAATAAAATGCTCGTTGAAAATCCAAAGGATAAAAAAATGCAAGATGCAGAATTTTCTTCATATTCTCAAGCCTCACAGCCGGTGCTGGCAAGCCGTTTTAAACGCTGGCTTGCCAGTTTGATGAATAACGTATTGTCATGGGTAATCCTCGCTTTGGGCTTTATGTTTGGGGATTTTATCGGCTTATTGTCTATTTTACTGTGTTTAGGTTTGCAAATTTATTTCATCAAAACCTATGGACAAACTGTCGCAAAACGCTGGTTAGGGTTGCGTGTATTGGATTATCAAAGTCAACAACCCTTAAGCTTTGGCAAATATCTTGGGCGGGAAGCCATTGATTTTCTGTTTGCTTGGACAAGTTTTTTACTCATTATCAGTGGAATTGTGGCGCTTGTGCGTGATGATCGCCGCTCTTTAACGGATTTAATTGTTGGCACACAGGTTGTTCAAACTACAAAATCATGAATTATCAACAATGGTTGGCACAAGCCTCAAATGCCTTAAACCAAGCCAACCCACAAGAAAATGGCAAAACCGATGCGTTGGTACTATTACAGTTTGCCACCGGAAAATCCCGTACACAGATTTTAGCCTTTGACGAAACGGAAATTGAGGAAAAAGTGCGGTCAAATTTAACCGCACTTTTAGATCGCCGTTTAAAAGGCGAACCAATTGCCTATATTTTAGGCGAAAAAGAATTTTGGTCATTGTCATTAAATGTTGCGGAAAGCACTTTAATCCCTCGTCCTGATACAGAGATTTTGGTTGAACAGGCATTGAGGATAGCAAAGGAAAAACTGCAAAAAAATCCACCGCACTTTCGCCTCTTAGATCTTGGCACGGGGACAGGAGCAATTGCCTTGGCCTTGGCCTCAGAATTAACAAGGATCTGTGAAAAACAAGCGACCGAATTAACGGTTATTGGGATTGATGTGATCCCTGAAGCGGTGGCATTGGCAAAATCAAATGCAGAAAAAAATCAACTCAATGTGCTTTTTTTCCAAAGCCAATGGTTTGAACAGGTTGAAGGAACGTTTGATTTGATTGTCAGCAATCCTCCTTACATTGATAAAAACGATGAACATTTAAGCCAAGGTGATGTGCGTTTTGAACCCCTTTCTGCCTTAGTGGCAACCGAACAAGGCTATGGTGATTTACGCCACATCATTGAACAGGCCCCAGCATATTTGAATGAGGGTGGCGCATTGTTATTGGAACATGGCTGGCAACAAGGCGAAAAAGTGCGGTCAATTTTTGCGAAAAATCATTGGGAAAAGATTGCAACCCTTCGTGATTATGGTGACAATGAGCGGGTTACCTACGGTTTTTGGAAAAGTCATGAAATATAATCGAAGAGCGTTATACGATGAATTTGTGAGTTTTTATCATATTGTTTCTGATGATGAAAGCTCAGAAGCCCAATTGCGTGGCAAAATGGGGCATTTTGTTCGCAAAGCACGTCGTGAAATTTCACCGGATTGGACAGTGGAAGATCGCATTTATCGTCTTCTGCAATTAGTCTATGATGACTGGGGCTTTCATTGCGATCCAGAACATTATTTTTATGCACGAAATCTCTATTTGCCCTATGTTTTAGAATATCGTGAGGGAATGCCGGTTAGCCTAGGGGCGATCATCTTATATCTTGCCGAGGTCTTTGATTTACCGATTTACCCGGTCAATTTTCCTACCCAATTAATTTTACGCATAGAGCTTGATGACAAAGTGATCTTTATCGATCCTTGGAACGGGAGCGATATTTCTCAAGAAAAATTACAACAATTGTATGAAGCCACCTTTGGGTTTGGTGCGCAAATGCAACCACAGGAACTGGAACGGGCAGATTTTAAACTTTTGACTGAGCGGTTTGAGCAGCTTGCTAAAAACGCCCTTATTCGGGAAGAACACAATGAGATCGCATTTCGTTATATCGAACACCTCATTCGTTGGTCTGAAGATCCCTACCATATCCGTGATCGGGGAATTGTATTGGCACAAATTGGGGCTTATCCTGCAGCATTGAAGGATTTAGAATATTTTGTGGATAAATGCCCGAAAGATCCCACGGCTGCCTTGATTCGGGTACAACTTTTAGAACTGAAAGGCGAGATGGGTAAAGATCGCCAGTCTATTCATTAATAAGGAAAACTTATGCAAAACAAATGTGTAAAAATTGGTCATATTGACGTAGCAAACGACAAACCTTTTGTGCTTTTTGGCGGAATGAATGTCCTTGAAAGTCGTGATATGGCAATGCAGGTGTGTGAAGCCTATGTGAAAGTGACGGAAAAACTCAATGTCCCTTATGTTTTTAAAGCTTCTTTTGACAAAGCTAATCGTTCCTCTATTCATTCATACCGAGGACCGGGTATGGAAGAAGGATTAAAGATTTTCCAAGAATTAAAAGCCACCTTCGGCGTGAAAATCATCACCGATGTGCATGAAATTTATCAATGTCAGCCGGTAGCCGATGTGGTGGATGTGATCCAACTTCCTGCCTTTTTAGCCCGCCAAACGGATCTGGTGGAAGCCATGGCACGCACTGGTGCGGTGATTAATGTGAAAAAACCCCAGTTTTTAAGCCCGGGTCAAATGGGCAATATTGTGGAAAAAATCGAAGAATGTGGCAATGATAAAGTCATTCTTTGTGATCGAGGAACAAATTTCGGTTACGATAATTTAATCGTTGATATGCTTGGTTTCAGTGTGATGAAAAAAGTATCAAAAGGAAGCCCGGTGATTTTTGATGTAACCCACTCACTCCAATGCCGTGATCCTTTTGGTGCCGCATCAGGTGGTCGCCGTGAGCAAGTGACAGAACTTGCTCGAGCAGGTTTAGCAGTGGGCATTGCCGGTTTATTTTTAGAAGCCCACCCAAACCCAAATCAAGCCAAATGTGATGGCCCATCAGCCTTGCCGTTGTCTGCCTTGGAAGGGTTTGTTTCACAAATGAAAGCCATTGACGATTTAGTCAAATCTTTCCCGGAATTGGATACCTCAATTTAATGGCAAAGTGCGGTTAAAAATAGGAAGATTTTTTTGAGATGATATGTTGTTTATTTGTAGGGACACACTGCGTGTGTCCACTATAAAATAGATGATAACCGGACACACAGTGTGCCCCACATTTCATTGAAATGACTGTTTTTGTGCATTTGCAATATAACCGAAATTTTGACCGCACTTTTAACTCAAAAAAGGAGAACATCATGCAAATTGTATTTTTAGACAGTACGGCTATTCCAAAACATATTCCTATTCCTCGCCCAAACTTTGAGCATGAATGGATTGAATATCCTCATACCTCCGCCTCCCAAACCATTGAACGGGCGAAAGATGCGGATATTGTGATCACCAGTAAAGTGATTTTTGATCGTAAAACTCTCGAGCAATTGCCGAAACTTAAACTCATTGCGATTACCGCCACAGGAACTAATAACATTGATTTAGTTGCTGCAAAAGAATTGGGCGTTGAAGTGAAGAATGTGACAGGGTATTCAAGTGTTACTGTGCCGGAGCATGTGTTGGGGTTGATTTTCTCCTTAAAACACAGTCTTGCCGGTTGGCTGCGTGATCAAACATCGGCAAAATGGGGGGAAAGCCAACAGTTTTGTTACTTCGATTATCCTATTACCGATGTGCGGGGTTCTACCTTAGGAGTGGTAGGAAAAGGCTGTTTAGGATCGGAAGTGGGCCGTTTAGCGCAAGCTTTGGGAATGAATGTGCTTTATGCCGAACATAAAGATGCGGCAACTTGCCGTGAGGGATATACCCCTTTTAGTGAGGTATTAAAGCAAGCGGATATTCTTACGTTGCACTGTCCATTAACACCAAGTACTGAAAATTTAATTAATGAAGAAACCCTGTCACAAATGAAAAAAGGGGCGTTTTTAATTAACACAGGACGTGGCCCTTTAGTCGATGAAAAGGTGTTATTAAACGCATTAACCAGTGGGCATTTAGGGGGGGCAGCCTTAGATGTGATGATTAAAGAGCCACCGGAAAAAGACAATCCATTGATTGTTGCGGCAAAAACCATGCCAAACTTAATTATCACGCCTCATATTGCTTGGGCGAGTGATAGTGCGGTGACGACATTAGTGAAAAAAGTGACGCAAAATATGGAAGAATTTGTCGCACAATTAAACCAAAAGTAATATGAATTTACCCATTTCTCTTTCTATTGCCTTACGTTATTGGCGAGCGAAAAGTGCCGATCGCTTTGGTCGATTAGTCACGAACCTCGCCAGTTTAGGCATTGTTTTAGGTGTGATGGCATTGATTATCGTCCTTTCGGTAATGAATGGATTGGAGGGCTATCAAAAGCAACAGGTGCTTTCCTCCATTCCCCATGCCATTGTAAGCCAAGCACAACCGATTTCGATAAAAAAACCGTTAGAAAATCCACCGCACTTTGTGCAAAAAGCCGTGCCGATTAACACCACAAAGGTGATTTATCAAACCGCCAAAGGCGTGAGTGCCGGGCAAGTGATTGGCATACAAGCCTTTTCTGATGATCCTTTATTGGAAAGCCTAGATCAGGTTTCTTTTAACCGCTTATTGCCCGCCGGTGAATTTAAATTGGTGATTGGCAATCAGTTGGCGGAAAAACTAGGCGTAAATGTGGGCGATAAAATTCGTTTAATGATAACGGAAAACAGCCAATACACTCCCTTTGGGCGAGTGCCTATGCAGCGTTTATTTACGGTAAGTGACATTTATTTCGATTATAGCGAAGCATCCGGTTATCAAGCCTTTGCCAATTTATCGGATATTGGGCGACTAATGCGTATTCAACCGGAACAAGCACAAGGCTACCGTTTATTTTTGACCGATCCTTTCTTAATTACGGAATTGCCCACCTATTTCCCTCAGCAACAAATCACCGATTGGCGGGAACAAAAAGGCGAATTTTTCCAAGCAGTGCGTATGGAAAAAAATATGATGGGGTTATTAATTAGCCTCATTATCGTGGTAGCGATTTCTAATATTGTCACTTCTCTAAGCCTTATGGTGGTGGATAAACAAGGAGAAATCGCCATTTTGCAAACCCAAGGCTTAACAAAATCGAAAGTGCGTTCGATATTTATTTATCAAGGACTGCTTGTGGGATTGGTCGGAACCTTAATTGGGGCGCTATTGGGGGTGTTGATTACGCTGAATTTGACCTCGATCATTGCTGCGATCAATCCAAATAGTGTATTTTTACCCACCACATTAGAGGGATGGCAAATTTGCTTTGTCATTGCTTTTTCTCTTTTATTATCTTTATTATCAACCATTTATCCAGCTTATCGTGCGGCAAAAACAGAACCGGCGGAAGCATTACGCTATGAGTAAAGTATGAGTCAGTATCTATTACAGTGCGAAAATATCAGTAAATTTTATCAAGAAGGTGATAACCAAACTCAAGTACTCAAAGGGGTATCTTTTGCGATGCAACCGAATGAATTGGTGGCCATTGTGGGCAGTTCCGGTTCTGGGAAAAGCACGCTGTTGCATACTTTAGGCGGCTTAGATCAGCCAACTAGTGGGGAAGTGTTCATTAAAGGGCAGTCACTGCAAAAAGCCTCTGAAGCGGAGTTGGCAAAATTGCGAAATCAGCATTTGGGTTTTGTGTATCAGTTTCATCATTTAATGGCCGATTTTTCAGCCCTTGAAAATGTGATGATGCCGCTGTTGATTGGTCGCCAAAATAAAACAGAGGCGAAAGATCGTGCTGAAAAAATGCTCAATGCAGTGGGGTTAAGTCATCGCATTGCTCATCGTCCCTCAGCCCTTTCAGGGGGGGAGCGTCAACGTGTCGCCATTGCCCGAGCGTTGGTGAATCATCCCGCTTTAGTATTGGCGGATGAACCCACGGGAAATTTGGATCATAAAACCACAGAAAGCATTTTTGAGTTAATTCAAACATTAAATCAAGAACAAAATATCGCTTTTTTGTTAGTCACCCATGATATGGCTTTAGCAGAAAAATTATCCCGCCGTCTAACGATGCAAGATGGGGTATTAAGGGAAGGTATCTAATGAATACTCCGTTTTTTATTAGCTGGCGTTATCAGCGTGGTAAGCAAAAAAATCCCTTAGTGGCACTGATTGCCAAATTCTCAGCGATTGGCATTGCGTTGGGTGTGGCCGTATTGATTGTAGGATTGAGTGCCATGAACGGTTTTGAGCGGGAGTTAAATCAACGTATTTTAGCGGTGGTTCCCCATGCTGAAATCACGGTGAATGAAAGTGCCGATGAGAAAACCATTAATCATTGGCAAAACCTTGCAGAAAAGTTAAAAACGAATGAAAAAATCACCGCACTTTCACCTTTTGTTAGTTTCACGGCATTGGTTGAAAACGGCAACAAACTCAAAGTCGTGCAAGTGAAAGGGGTGGATAAAGTTGCACAAGATCAAGTGAGTTCACTCGGAAAATTTGTGGAGGGAAATGGCTGGCAACAATTTGCAAAAGAGGGCGGATTAGTACTGGGTTCCGGTATTGCCAAAGCCCTTGAGGTGAAAGAGGGCGATTGGGTTTCTTTGTTAATATCACAACCTAATGAGGAAGCACAATTATCCCAACCCCATCGAGAGCGTGTGCAAGTCACGGGTATTTTGCGTTTAGACGGTCAGCTTGATCACAGTTATGCCCTACTTTCATTGCCACAGGCACAAGCCCTACTGGGCTATCGGGCAGATCAAATTAGTGGTGTAGAGATTCAAGTTGCTGATCCTTTTAGGGTTCAATCACTGACTTATTCTGAGCTGAACGATTATCCACAATTGCTTTATGTGCAAAACTGGATTGCTAAATTCGGTTATATGTATCGTGATATTCAACTGATCCGCACTGTCATGTATATTGCAATGGTGCTTGTGATCGGGGTGGCTTGTTTCAATATCGTTTCCACATTGATTATGGCCGTCAAAGATAAACAAGGCGACATTGCTATTATGCGTACACTGGGGGCGAATAATGGATTTATTAAACGTATTTTTATATGGTACGGCTTGCAAGCAGGAATGAAAGGGTGTTTAATAGGCATCGTTCTTGGCGTCATTTTAGCGTTGAATTTAACTTCGCTTATTCAAGGCTTAGAATATTTAACCGGAAAGCAATTGCTATCGGATGGCATTTATTTTGTCGATTTTCTTCCTAGCGAGCTTCATTGGCAAGATGTTTTGTTAGTTTTAGTGGCAGCGTTAGTCTTAAGTCTTTTGGCGAGCCTTTATCCGGCAAGTCGGGCAGCCAAACTCCAACCGGCTCGAGTGTTGAGTAGTCATTAAACAAACGTAAATTATTTCACAATGAACTAGTTTACTAGTACAAGAAATAAGTGTAGAGTATTTGCAATTTTCAAACACAATATTTAAAAATAAAAGAGAGTGATGTATGACAAAAGAAAAAGTTAAAATCGTTGTCGCAAATGATGATACGCGTATCGAAAAGATTGATCAGGTTTTACCGCCAATCGCCTTATTAGAAAAATTCCCTGCCAGCGAAGAAGCTGCGGCACTGGTTAAACAAACCCGCCAAGAGGCACACAATATTATTCATGGTAAAGATGACAGACTACTAGTGGTTATTGGCCCTTGCTCTATTCATGATCCAAAAGCTGCCGTGGAATATGCCAATCGTTTAAAACCTTTGCGTGAAAAATACAAAGACAGCCTAGAAATTATTATGCGTGTTTACTTTGAAAAACCACGCACCACAGTGGGTTGGAAAGGTTTAATCAACGATCCTTACTTAAATGATACTTATCGTTTAAATGACGGGTTACGCATTGCCCGTAAATTACTCTCTGATATTAATAATCTTGGCGTCCCTTCAGCTGGTGAATTTTTGGATATGATTACCCCACAATATGTCGCCGATTTCATGAGCTGGGGAGCGATTGGTGCACGCACGACCGAATCACAGGTTCACCGTGAATTGGCTTCCGGTTTATCTTGTGCCGTAGGGTTCAAGAATGCCACAAATGGTGGCGTAAAAGTGGCATTAGATGCGGTAGGTTCGGCAGAAGCGCCTCATAATTTCTTATCGGTTACAAAATTTGGCCATTCTGCCATTGTTTCAACCAAAGGTAACGAAGACTGCCACATCATTTTACGCGGTGGCGATAAAGGGCCAAATTACAGTGCCGAAGATGTGGCAAAAGTCTGTGCTGAAATTGAGAAAACCGGCCGTATTCCTCATGTGATGGTAGATTTCAGCCACGCCAACAGCAGCAAACAATTTAAAAAACAAATGGAAGTTTGTGACGATGTCTGCCAACAAATCGCAGGCGGATCAAAACAGATTTTTGGTGTAATGGTTGAAAGCCACTTAGTGGAAGGCCGCCAAGATTTAGTCAACGGCAAAGCTGCCACCTATGGACAGAGCATCACCGATGCCTGTATCGGCTGGGAAGATACAGAAATCTTACTCAAACAGCTTTCTGATGCGGCCATTGCACGCCGTAAAGTCAACTCATAAATACAGCCCTATCTTCAAAGTGCGGTTGATTTTGACCGCACTTTTTTTACAGTCAACTATCCTGAGAGATAAACGAGTATGTATAAATTATTCCGTCAATGTATTTTTCAAATGGATGCGGAAACCGCCCATAATTTCACCCTCCAATGTTTAAAATTTGCCGGTCATCCGTTGTTGCAGCCACTATTGAGATCCGTTATTGGCACGCCAAAAGGTTTGGCGAAAACCGTGATGGGCGTGCGTTTTCCAAACCCTATTGGATTAGCAGCGGGGGCGGATAAAAATGGCGATGCCATTGATGGTTTTGGGGCGTTGGGATTTGGTTTCGTGGAAGTCGGCACGGTGACCCCTCTTGCCCAAGATGGCAATGCGAAGCCCCGCCAATTTCGTTTGATTGAAGCGGAAGGCATTATTAATCGCAATGGGTTTAACAATAACGGCATTGATTATTTGATCGAAAATGTGAAAAAAGCACGCTATCGTGGGGTGATTGGCATCAATATCGGTAAAAATAAACAAACCCCATTAGAACACGGCAAAGACGATTATATTTTCTGTTTGAATAAAGCCTATAACTATGCCGGTTATATTACGGTGAATATTTCATCACCAAATACGCCGGATTTGCGTCAGTTGCAATACGGCGATTATTTTGATGATTTATTGCAAAGCATTAAGGCTCGCCAAGCAATTTTGGCGGATCAATATAATAAATATGTGCCGATTGCGGTGAAAATTGCACCGGATTTGTCGGAAGCAGAATTGGTGCAAATTGCCGATGCCTTGGTTCGTCATAAAATGGATGGGGTGATTGCCACCAATACCACCGTTTCCCGTGAAAATGTCGCCGGTTTGAAAAATGCCGAAGAGCAGGGCGGATTAAGTGGTAAACCGTTGCAACAGAAAAGCACAGCGATCATTAAACGATTAAATGAAGAATTGAAAGGGCAAATCCCGATTATTGGTAGCGGTGGCATTGATGGCGTGCAAAATGCCCAAGAGAAAATGGCCGCCGGCGCTCAATTGTTGCAGGTGTATTCCGGGTTAATTTATCACGGGCCGAAATTAGTGAAAGAATTAGTAAAAACCATTAAATAATGACAAAAATATACGATTTACATTGCCATAGCACCGCATCAGATGGCGTGTTAAGCCCCACTGAAGTGGTACAACGGGCCGCAGAGCAAGGCGTAAATGTGCTGGCATTATGCGATCATGATACGGTTTGCGGCATTGATGAGGCACGTTTAGCGGCAAAAGAGGTGGGGATCGAATTGGTTACCGGTGTGGAAATTTCTACCACTTGGGAAGGGCGGGGAATTCATATTGTGGGGCTGAATTTTGATAAAACGCACCCGAAAATGACCGCACTTTTGGCAAAGCAAAAAGCCCTGCGTGAGAAAAGAGCGCAAGAAATTGGGGAGAAATTAGAAAAAGCCGGTATTCCCAATGCTTATGAGGGCGCAAAAGCCTTGGCGAATGGAGAGGTAACAAGGGCTCATTATGCCCGATATTTAGTCCAACTTGGTAAAGTGTCGAATGACGGACAGGCTTTCAAACGCTATTTAGGACAAGGAAAATCCGCTTTTGTTAAAGCGGAGTGGGTGGATATTCCCACCGCCATTGAAACCATTCAGGCCGCAGGGGGAATGGCGGTTATTGCACACCCTTTGCGTTACAAGCTAACGGGAAAGTGGATACGCAAATTAATTGCTGATTTCAAAACTTGGGGCGGTGATGCCATGGAAATTTCCGGCTACGGCCAAACCAAAGACCAACGCCAAATGCTCGCCCGCTGGGCAAATGAGTTTGGTTTATTCGGCTCGGTGGGATCGGATTTCCATTTTCCTTGCGGTTGGGTGGAATTAGGCAAAAATCTTGATCTCCCCGAGGGCGTAGAACCAATTTGGAACAGCTTCCCCTCTTTTGCAAAGAGGGGCTAGGGGAGATTTACAGATCCCCCTCTTTTACAAAGAGGGGCTAGGGGAGATTTCCCAAATGCCCCACATCATTGACTTTTTCAACGCTAAATCCTTTTTCACTGTCGTAATGCACAACGCTAATAGCGGTGTTGAGCAGGGAAACGGATTTACCTTCTTCTCGGTGATTTTGCCAGGTCGCACCGCCAAGTAGAGCGAGAAGTAAGCGTAATGTATGGCCGTGGGAAACGATGAGAATATTGCCCTTGTCATGAATTTTTATGATATCCTGCAAGGCTGCCATGGCACGCTCGGCGAGTTGTTCAAAGGTTTCACCACCGTTTGTTTCGGCTTTGTAATTTGCCGGATCGCTTAACATTTGTTTAAATTCAGCCTGCTCACGCAAGGTTTCAACCCATTGACCTTCCCACTTTCCAAAAAATTGTTCGTTTAGCCCTTTATGTTGGAAAAGCGGAATATTGCGTTCGCCAATAATGTATTCTGCCGTATCAATGGTGCGTTTTAAAATGCTGGAATAAGCTGCGACAAAGGGGATAGACTGTAATGCTTTTCCTGCTTTTTATGCGCCTAAAATGCCTTGTTCCGTGAGGGGCGAGTCGCCATGTCCTTGCATTAAACCCTGTTCATTCCAAAGGGTTCTGCCATGGCGGATAAAATAAAAAGTCAGTTGTTTTTTCATTTTTCATAAACCGAGTAAAAAAATAAGGAAGCCAAAACTTCCTTATTTAACCATCATTAACGGGAATAATAGCCCGCCATTGAACTATATACGGCGTTTTCTGCCTGAATTAAGCTATATTTTGCTTGTAAAATAGCAAGTTGTGAGGTTTTTTCGGTATTTGCCGCATTTAACCACTCACGCAATTCGGACACCCCAGCGTTGTAGCGATTACGATAATATTGGGTGATGCGTTTATTGTAGTTAAAGGTTTTTTGCTGGTTGGCAAAGGCACTTTGTGCTTGAGTGAAAGCAAAATAGTTGGTTTCCACATCATTGAGTGCGGTGGTGATGCTTTGCTCATAATTTAAACGTGCCGTTTCATAATCCGCTTCAGAAATTTTCACATTCCATTTCACCGTGTTCCAGTTGAGGAAAGGTAAACTAATTCCCAATGTGCCGGCTGCAACAGGGCTATGGAGCGCATTGCCTACTTTGCTGCCCGTTGAGCTTAAACTGCCGCCCAAAGTGATTTCCGGGAACCAACTTTTTTGTGTTGCTTTGGCGTTTTTAAAGGCACTGCTTAAACGGTATTGGTTACCTTTCACATCAGGACGATTGGCGATCACAGAAACCGGTACATTCAAATTCACCCCCACATTTTTTACATTAAGAATATGTGGGAAAGTGATATTAAGGGCTTCTTCCGGTTTTAAATTCAGTAAATTACGCAGGGTTTGTTCTGCTGTTTTGCGTTGGGTTTGATAGCTAATCAAATTATTGCGTGCGGTTAAAACCGATTGTTGGGCTTGATCTACACTCGCCCCATCGGCTACCCCTTGGCTTAGGCGGCGTTGCATAATATTGCTGATATCATTGTAATATTTGATGCTTTCTTCCGTGGTGCTGATAGCATCGTTTAAATAAGCAATTTGATAATAGGTGGTGACCACCGAATTGATTAAGGAAAGTTTTGTGGCCTCTAAATCTTGTGCCGTGGCTTTGTGCGTCCATTCTGCGGCATCAGCGGAATCCGCTAAACGACGCCATAAATCAAGAGTATAAGCCACGTTTAATGAACCGGTGTGAGAAATGGTTGAACTTGCAGAAGTATCAACACGACGTTGTGCACCGGATGAGGTGGAACCGTTAAAGCTTGGCACTAAATTGGCACCGACTAAGTTTGCATTATAAAGCGCTCGATTAACGGCAACGGCCGCTTTGGCAAGATCTTTATTGTTTAATAGCGCTTGTTCCACCACACGGTTAAGTTGTGCATCATTATAAAGTGCCCACCAATTTTCTTTTACATTGAATTGTTTGGTGATTTCTTCATATTTTTGATAGTCCTCAAGGCTCGTTTGGTAAGAATCGCCAATATTGGCACAGCCTGCAAGGGTAATGGCCATTACCATGGCAAGGGTCAGTTTTTTCATTTTTAACATTGTTTTTTCCTTCATAAATCGTGAAAAAAGTGCGGCTGATTTTAACCGCATTTTAGGGTTTTACAAAATCTATTTCTACTCTCGGGCAAGGGCGGTGATTGGGTTGAGTTGTGCCGCCCGTTTTGCCGGCATGTAGCCAAATACCACGCCAATAAGTGTTGAAAATAACACCGCAGTGATAATCGAGGCGGTGGAAAATGCCATGGTGAAATCCGTCATAAATAGGTTAAATATCAGCCCGATTAAACCGGAAAGCAAAATACCGGTAATACCGCCGATTAAACAAATCAACACCGCTTCAATCAAAAATTGTTGCAAGATATTGGTTTGACGAGCACCAATTGCCATTCGCACGCCAATTTCTTTGGTGCGTTCCGTGACGGAAACCAGCATAATATTCATCACCCCAATCCCCCCAACAATAAGCGAAATAAAAGCAATAGAAGAAATCAACAGCTTCATTGTGCCGGTGGTGCTTTCAATGGTTTGTTTAATGGTGTCGCTATTCATCACGAAAAAATCTTTTTTGCCATGACGTAGGCTGAGTAGTTCGGTGATGCCTTTTTCTGCCACAGTGGAATTCACATCATCAGCGATTTTTACCGTAATAGAGCTGATTTTTTTGCTGCCGGAAATGCGGTTCATCACCGTGGTATAAGGCGCATAAACATTCAAAGAGCTACTTGCGCCGCCCATTTGTCGGTCAGATACCACACCAATAATCCGCAAAGGGCGTTTATTAAACATCACTACTTTGCCTAAAGCGGATTCATTTGGAAAAATGGCTTTTTTCGCACTTTCATCAATTAACGCCACTTGATTATTTTCCAGCACATCTTGTGCAGAAAACAGATTGCCTTGTTTAAGGTTTAGCCCTTCCACGTCAAAATATTGCTCACCAACCCCTTTTAGGCTAGTAGAGGAGAAGGTTTGATTGCCGTACACCAGTGTACCACTGGAGGAGCTATTCGGTGTCACGCTTTGCACATAGCTTTGCTGATTTAACGCATTGGCATCATTGACCGTGAGATTTTGCATTTGCTCGGCACGGCGATCGCCAAAGCCTGTGCCATTGAAAATCGTCATGGTACTGGTGCCGATTCCTTTGATATTTTCAAGGATTTTTTGTTGTGAACCGTTGCCGAGTGCCACCACGGAAACTACCGATGTGATCCCGATAATGATCCCAAGCATGGTGAGCAACGAACGCATTTTATGGGCGACAATGGCACTGACGGACATTCGAAACGCCTCAATAAGCTGATCTTTGCTAAAGCCAAAGTGCGGTTTCATTTTGACTTGATTTTCAACCGCACTTTTTACCCTTTCTTTTTGGCTATCTGCAATGATTTCGCCATCTTTAATTTCAATAACACGGTTTGCACTGGCGGCAATGTCACGGTCGTGGGTTACCATAATGATGGTATGCCCCTCATGGTGGAGCTGACGCAGGATTTCCATCACATTTTGCCCGCTGTGGGAATCCAATGCGCCGGTGGGTTCGTCCGCTAAAATAATTTCACCGCCGTTCATTAAAGCTCGGGCAATACTCACACGCTGTTGTTGCCCCCCGGAAAGCTGACTTGGCTTATTTTGCCATTTATCGCCCAAGCCTAATTTTTCGAGCAATTGCTTTGCCCGATCAAGGCGTTGGGTTTGAGGCTGACCTGCATAAATAGCGGGCAATGCCACATTTTCTGCTGCAGTGAGACTGGAAAGTAAATTATAACGTTGGAAAATAAATCCGAATTTTTGGCTTCGTAAATCAGAAAGTTGATCCGCTGAAAGTTGATGGGTTTCTTTACCGTCAATTTTGTAAGAGCCACTGGTTGCCGTATCCAAACAACCAATAATATTCATTAGTGTAGATTTTCCCGAACCGGACTGTCCGATAATCGCCACAAAATCGCCTTTCTCAATCGTGAGGGAAATATTTTTGAGAATATGGACCCGATTTTCGCCTTCGCCAAAGTAGCGGTTGAGTTGATTAATTTCAATAATATTCATCAAATTTTACCGCACTTTAAAACATTCTCGGCCCACGACCACTATTCCCAACCTGTTCGCCAACGGCAACCTGTGACACGATCACCTTTTCACCTTCGGCTAAACCAGATTTAACTTCCGTTTGAAAATTGTTTTGTACGCCAATTTCTACTTCACGCATTTCAGGTTGATGGTTTTCATTCAAAATGTTGACGAAGGTTTTTCCCTCTCTTTTTTGAATTGCCATATTGGAAACCAACAAGACATTTTGTGCATCGGCAATTTTGATATTGTTTTCCGTTGTCATTCCAATTCGCAAAGTGCGGTCAGGATTATCCACAATTAAATTGGCGTAATAATAGACCGCCGTTGTGCTACTTGAGGTGTTTGAGCTGCTTGATGAGGTGGAGGTATTGTCGCTTTTAGTGGTGGTTGCCGGATCAACAGAGGAAATCACCGCTTTATAGTGGGTGTTAGGATCGGACAAAATGGTAAAACTCACGGCTTGTCCGGCTTTCACTTTAGTGATATCGCCTTCTGAAATTTCCGGTTTCACTCGCATTTTAGTTAAATCTGCGACTGTTACGATAGTTGGAGTCGTTTGTGCGGAGTTGACGGTTTGCCCTTCAGAAATCGGTGTGGAAATGATCGTTCCATCAATAGGGGAGGTAATTTGCGTGTAGCCCACATTGGTTTCTGCGGTGTTCACTTCAATTTCCGCTTGTTTAATGGATTCTTTTAAAGCATCGACTTCGGATTTTGCTGCATCAAAAGTGTTTTTGGCATTGTTTAGTTCATCCAGCGAAGTGGCTTTTTGCCCATATAATTTTGAATAACGGGAATAGGCGGATTGCGCCACTGTTAGAGCCGTTTCTTTGGCTTTTAATTGCGCCTGATAGCTGGCAAGGGCCGCTTTTTTAGTGTTGAGATTGTTAATTTGCGTGGTGGAATCAATATCGGCAATTAAATCGCCTTTTTTCACCTCTTGCCCAAGGGTGACATAAAGTTTGGTGATTTTACCGGAAACCTGCGCCCCGACATCCACTTCATTAATACTACTAATCGAACCGGAGGCCACCACGGTTTTTTCAATATTGCCACGGATGACGTTTTCGGTGAGATAAGAGGATTGTTGATGGCTATTGCCGGCTAAAAAAGCGTAGGCAATGCCGCCTATAATTAAAAGTCCGAGTATAACGAAAATTTTTTTCATTGAGATTTTATTCCAATAATCAAATTTTAATTAATGAACGTTTGTTCAGTTTGTGTATTTTAATGATAAATCAGGTGCTTTGCACGAGAAATTTGGATATAAGACAAGCTATCTTTTAATAGGTTTAGCCTGATGATGAATTTTTACATAGCAAAATTAGCTGAAAATTAGGAAAGAAAGGGGCTATTCTGACAGCTCGCTTTTTAGTGGCAAAACGTATAAAATAGCGGGATTATTTTTCTATTGATTGAGAAGATTATGAGCAATACAGAACATGGTTTAGACAATGCGGAAAATACACGTCCGCACAATTTTATTACCCAAATTATTGATGAAGATTTAGCAAGCGGTAAACACAAAGAGGTTTACACCCGTTTTCCACCAGAGCCTAACGGCTATTTGCATATCGGCCATGCGAAATCCATTTGCTTGAATTTTGGCATTGCGAAAGATTATAACGGTTTATGTAATTTACGTTTTGATGATACTAACCCTTTAAAAGAAGACGTGGAATATGTGGATTCCATTAAAGAAGATGTGGAATGGTTAGGCTTCAAATGGGCAGGTAAGGTGCATTATGCCTCGGATTATTTTGATACGCTCTATGATTATGCTATTGAATTAATCAAAAAAGGCTTAGCTTATGTGGACGAGCTTTCTCCAGAAGAAATGCGTGAATATCGTGGTACGCTAACAGAGCCGGGTAAAAACAGCCCTTACCGTGATCGCACTGTTGAGGAAAACTTAGCCTTATTTGAAAAAATGAAAAACGGTGAGTTTGCGGAAGGAAAGGCCAGTTTACGGGCGAAAATTGATATGGCTTCACCTTTTATGGTGATGCGTGATCCCGTGCTTTATCGGATTAAATTCGCCAAACACCACCAAACCGGTGATAAATGGTGTATTTACCCAATGTACGATTTCACCCATTGCATTTCCGATGCTCTTGAACGCATTACTCATTCATTATGCACATTAGAGTTCCAAGATAATCGCCGTTTGTATGATTGGGTATTGGATAATATTTCTATTGAACGTCCATTACCACATCAATATGAATTTTCCCGGTTAAATTTAGAAGGAACACTCACCTCAAAACGTAAATTATTGAAATTGGTGGAAGATGGCATTGTGGACGGTTGGAACGATCCTCGTATGCCGACTATTTCAGGTTTACGCCGTAGAGGTTATACACCGGCATCTATCCGTGAGTTTTGTCGCCGTATTGGGGTCACCAAACAAGATAATGTGGTGGAATACAGTGCGTTAGAGGCCTGTATTCGTGATGATCTCAACCAAAATGCGTGCCGTGCCATGGCGGTGATTGATCCGGTGAAAGTGGTTATCGAAAATTTTGAAGGCGAAGAAATTTTGACTGCACCCAATCACCCTAATCGACCGGAAATGGGCGAGCGTCAATTGCCTTTCACTAAAGAAATCTATATTGATCGTGCGGATTTCCGTGAAGAAGCCAACAAGCAATATAAACGTCTTGTGTTAGGTAAAGAGGTACGTTTACGCAATGCTTATGTGATTAAAGCAGAGCGGGTGGAAAAGGATGCGAAGGGTGAAATCACCACGATCTTTTGTACCTATGATCCGGACACATTAGGCAAAAATCCGGCAGATGGTCGAAAAGTGAAAGGGGTGATCCATTGGGTTTCGGCGCTGCATAACCATCCGGCAGAATTTCGTCTTTATGACAAACTCTTTACGGTTTCAAACCCGGGGGCAGAAGAAGACATTTGTTCAGTGGTCAATCCAAATTCCCTTGTGGTAAAACACGGATTTGTCGAACAAAGCCTTGGCAATGCAGCCGCTGAAAAAGGCTATCAATTTGAACGTGAAGGCTATTTCTGTGCAGACAGCAAAGACAGCCGCCCTGAACATTTAGTGTTTAACCTCACCGTTAGCCTAAAAGAAAGTTTTTAGTTCTCATCAACAAAAGTGCGGTCAAAATCACAAGCGTTTTTGGCCGCACTTTTCTTAACAAATTATTATGCAATTTGAACCTAATTTCTGGCAAACCAAATCCCTTCTTGAAATGAATGATTTAGAATGGGAAGCCTTGTGTGATGGGTGCGGGAAATGTTGTTATCGCAAATATATCCAAGGGCATGGGAAACGGCAGAAACTTTATTACACCCGTATTGCCTGTAATTTGTTGAATTTAGAAACGGGAAAGTGCGGTCATTATTCGGCACGTTTTCGCCTTGAAAAAGATTGCACAAAACTCACTAAAAAGAATTTGCCCGATTTTCATTGGTTGCCGGCGACCTGTGCTTATCGGCTACTTTATGAGGGGAAAGCTTTGCCTGATTGGCATCCGCTGATTTCGGGCGATGAACAATCGGTGAAAAATGCGGGGATTTTCATTGCTAATGGCGTTCATGAAAATGACGTGATCGATTGGTTTGAATTTGTGATTGATGAGGAATAAACCCCCTCAAAAAATGACCGCACTTGGTTTAACACAGCCCCAATATAAATGCTGATAGGCAGTCATTTTTGTGCTAGAATCTGCCACCAATTTATTAGGATGATTAACATAGGAAAAATTATGAAAGTTTTAGAAGGCGTTGTTGCCGCACCTCAAGCAAAAGTAGCCGTGGTGATTGCCCGTTTTAACAGTTTTATTAATGAAAGTTTATTAGAAGGTGCGGTCGATACTTTAAAACGTATCGGTCAAGTGAAAGATGAAAATATTACCCTTGTGCGTGCACCGGGGGCTTATGAGCTTCCTCTTGTTGCCCGTCGTTTAGCGGAAAGCAAAAAGTTTGATGCGATTGTAGCATTAGGCACAGTAATTCGTGGCGGCACGGCGCATTTTGAATATGTCGCCGGTGAAGCAAGCAGTGGTTTGGGCAAAGTGGCAATGGAAGCGGAAATTCCCGTGGCATTTGGTGTATTAACCACGGAAAATATTGACCAAGCTATTGAGCGTGCAGGCACGAAAGCCGGTAATAAAGGATCAGAAGCGGCATTAACTGCCCTTGAAATGATCAATCTTCTTCAGCAAATTGATGCGGCATAACAATGGCAGAACAGAAACCCGTGAAAAAACCATCAGCCCGTCGTCGGGCGCGTGAATGTGCTGTTCAGGCGTTGTATTCTTGGGCGATTTCCGGCAATACACCGGAAGAAGTCGAACTTGCCTTTGTGCTTGATCAAGATATGAATGGTGTGGATAAAGCATATTTTCATCAATTATTCCGCCAAGCAGTAGAAAATAGGGAAATTGTGGATTTTTCCATTACCCCTTATATTGATCGTAGCTTTGAGGAACTTGATCCTATTGAAAAAGCGATTTTGCGCTTAGCGGTTTATGAATTGCGTTTTGAACTTGATGTGCCCTATAAAGTGGTGATTAATGAAGCTATTGAAGTCGCAAAAGTGTTCGGTTCGGACGACAGCCATAAATATATTAATGGTGTATTAGATAAAATCGCACCGGCATTAGGGCGTAAATAAATTGAGTTTGTGGAAATAGCGCGCGTGTTTACGCGTGCTTTTTTGTTTTTGGAAGTGTAAGCAACGGCAATGGGTGAATTTGATTTAATCAAGCGTTATTTTGAGCAGCCCCAAATGGAAAGGGATGATAGGGTTCATTTATCCATTGGTGATGATTGTGCGTTAGTCACGGTTCCTGAAAATAACTGGGTTGCAATCACCACTGACACCATGGTGGAACATACCCATTTTCTGCCTTCCATTAGCCCGGAAGATTTAGCCTATAAAGCGGTGGCAACGAATTTAAGCGATTCAGCCGCCATGGGCGCAGAGCCTAAATGGGTTTCTCTTGCCTTAACCTTACCGAAAGTAGATGAAAATTGGCTTGCGCTATTTAGCCAAAGTTTGTTACAGACATTGAAAGATTACAACGTCACATTAATTGGTGGTGACACCACAAAAGGTGGGCTATCTGTTACCATTACGGCGCAAGGGCTGGTGGAAAAAGGAAAGGCGCTATGCCGTCATCAAGCCAAAGTCGGAGATTTAATTTATGTGTCCGGCACATTGGGCGATAGTGCTGCCGGTTTGCAACAGATTTTATCGGGCAAAAGTGCGATTGGTTTTGACGAAGAATTTTTACAACAACGCCATCTTCGCCCCACACCACGCATTGCTCTTGGCAAATCCCTTATTGGTGTTGCCCATGCAGCAATTGATCTGTCCGATGGATTGTATTCTGATCTTGGGCATATTCTTAAACGCAGTCATTGTGCGGCGGAAATTGATCTTGCCCGTTTGCCTTTTTCTTCCTCATTGTTAAACCGCTATGATCGTAAACAAGCCGAGCAATTCGCTTTAAGCGGTGGGGAAGACTATGAATTGTGTTTTACTATTCCACCTGAAAATCAGCCTTTGTTCGAAAGCCGATTAAAAAATCTTGATGTCCCTTGCACCTGTATCGGGCGTATTGTGCCTGCCTTTGAAGAAAAATTAGAAAAGGAAAAGTGCGGTCAGTTTTCCATCCGTTTTTTGCGTGACGGTGAGCCGATCGACTATTTAGCAAATCTTGGTTTCGATCATTTCAAGGAATAAGCATGGAAGATAATCCATTAAAACGAATTAGTTTAAAAAATCCCATTCATTTGCTTGCGGTGGGGTTCGGTTCCGGTTTGCTTCATCCGGCTCCCGGCACTTGGGGTAGTGCCCTTGGCACGCTATTAGGCGTTATCTTACTCGCCCTTTTGGGAACAAAAACCTTCTTAATTTTGACCGTACTTTGCTTTGTTTTCGGCTGTTATTTATGTCAAAAAACCGCTGAGGATATGGGCGTGCATGATCACGGGGCGATTGTGTGGGATGAGTTTGTCGGTGTGTTTATCGTGCTTGCCGCAATCCCAAGCTTATCTTTGCTTTGGATTTTAACGGCATTTATCCTCTTTCGTTTTTTTGATATTCTCAAGCCTTTCCCGATCCGATTTTTTGATAAAAAATTAGAAAGCGGTTTCGGCATTATGGTAGATGATGTATTGGCGGCAATTTATGGGGTCGCTGTGATTTTCTTAATTCAAATGTGGAGATAAAGTGCTAAATTTACTCATTGTGCATTTATTTGGTTTAATGACACCGGGGCCGGATTTCTTTTATGTAAGCCGAATGGCAGCAAGCAATTCTCGCCGAAATACGGTTTATGGCATTATTGGCATTACCCTCGGCGTGGCATTTTGGGCGGCCGTTTCCATGCTGGGTTTGACGGTGTTATTTGCCACTTTGCCGGCATTGCATGGTGTGATCATGATATTGGGCGGAAGCTATTTGGCTTATCTCGGTTTTTTATTGGTGCGTAGTAAACAAAATGCCGAGTTTAAACCGCTTTCAGCTGAAGAGTTAAATCAACAAACTAATGCCAAAAAAGAAATTTTAAAAGGGTTGTTGGTGAATTTATCCAATGCAAAAGCTGTGGTCTATTTTTCCAGTGTGATGTCTTTCGTGTTGGCGAAAATGACGGAAATCTGGGAAATGGGGATCGCATTTGGGTTAATTGTCTTGGTGACGTTTTTTTATTTTTACCTGATTTCTTTTATTTTTTCACGGCGTATTGCAAAACAGTTTTATAGCCAATATAGCCGTTATATTGATAACCTGGCAGGGATGGTATTTTTGTTCTTTGGTGGGCTGTTAATTTATAGTGGTATCATAGAGATGATTGATTAAAAGAGGAAGTAACAATGACATTAAAAATTGCAATTGCCGGTGCCGGCGGAAGAATGGGGCGTCAGCTTATTCAAGCGGTTCATTCAGCAGAAGGCGTAGAATTAGGAGCGGCTTTTGAACGCAAAGGCTCATCATTGGTGGGTGCGGATGCGGGAGAGTTGGCCGGTATCGGACAGCTTGGTGTAGCGGTATCGGATGATCTCGAGGCGAAAAAAGATGCCTTTGATTTATTGATCGATTTCACCCGTCCGGAAGGCACGCTTGAGCATATGGTGTTTTGTGTGGCGAATAATAAAAAAATGGTGATTGGAACCACCGGATTTGATGAAGCAGGCAAAGTGGCTATTCAAGCGGCCGCTGAAAAAATCGCTATTGTTTTTGCTTCTAATTTCAGCGTTGGGGTGAATTTGGTCTTCAAACTGTTGGAAAAAGCCGCCAAAGTGATGGGGGATTATTGCGATATTGAAATCATTGAAGCCCATCATCGTCATAAAGTAGATGCCCCTTCAGGCACAGCGCTTTCTATGGGAGAGCATATTGCAAAAACCTTGGGGCGTGATCTGAAAACCCATGGCGTATTTTGCCGTGAAGGCATTACCGGTGAACGTAAAGCAGATGAAATTGGCTTTTCAACTATTCGTGCTTCTGATGTGGTGGGCGAGCATACCGTTTGGTTTGCAGATATTGGCGAACGGGTAGAAATTTCCCACAAAGCCTCTAGCCGAATGACCTTTGCCAATGGGGCGGTGCGGGCTGGGAAATGGTTGGAAAACCAATCCTATGGTTTATTTGATATGACGGATGTGTTGGATTTGAATAATCTATAATTCCAATTCAAGATCCGTTTCCACACGGCAGCAACATAATAGAATTTCATTAGGTTGAATAAAGGCAAGGGGTGTTTCCGGATAGGATACCTTGCCTTTTTTGATCTTCGTACGGCAGGAACCACAATAACCGCTACGGCATTGGTATTCATGGTGAATATTGTGACGTTCGAGGTGGTCGAGTAGGCTTGTTTCATTATTGAAATCAAGGGTGGTTTGGCTGCGAATTAAGTGGATTTTCATTTTCTGTTTCATCGTCAATGTATGGCGTCATTATATAGGAAAAAGAGAAAACTCTGTTAAAATCCACCGCACTTTTATGCAACAAGCCATGATTTTTTGATGGAGGTATGATGAGATTAATCTTAAAAATAGCGATGATGTTTGCCGCACTTGGTCTAACTGCTTGCACGACGATGAGCAAAGCGCCGGTCAAATCTATCGATATTTATGTCAAACCTTATTATTCCGCAGAAAAAGGCAAAGCCCAAAATGTTTTCGTGCATAAGCAACTTGATGCGCTTTTACGGGAAAATAGCTTAAAAGGGTATCAAAGTGCGGTCAAATTTGTGGAAGAAAATTCAGCCCGCATTTCTCCGATCACATTGTTTACCTTATCGGCTCGAGCCTATGATTTTGGATTGCGTGATGAGGCGGTGAAATGGTTTTATCGGGGACAAAATCGTTTAATTACTGCATTGTATGTTTTGGATTTGCCTAAGGCGAGCGTAGCGGAAAATACAGGCTTTAGCCAAATCGTGGGGCAATTTATCAATCCTTATGCCTTTTGTGATCTGAACAAACAGCGTCAATTGGCAGAAGATGCGATAAATTGGACGATTGCGCATCCCTATGAAATTGTTTTGCTGAAAGCTTTACCTTCTAAATTTCAAGATCGACATAGCGCTTTAAAAGAGGCGGAAGCCAAATTAAAGGTTCGTTTGAAGGAGCAGGAGGCATTTTTCGCCGATCCCCAAAATAAAGAAAAATGGCAACAAGAGCGGTTAGAAAATCATGTCAATGAACGGTTTTGCTGGTAAGAAAATAATGAGAAAAATCCCTCAGTTTTGAGGGATTTTTAGCCAAGAAATATTTTATTGCGCCATATTTTTAACGGATTTTAGAAACCCTTGGGCACTGTCAAAGACCGCCGATTTACCTTGAGCGGTTAAAATCATATCCGACATTTCACGAAATGCCCCTTTCCCCCCACCGAGGGAAAGCACATAGTTGGAGGTATTTTTTACATAAACAGGGGCATCAGCCACCGCAAAAGAAAGCCCGCAGACGGCAAAAGCAGGGAGATCTACACTATCATCGCCAATATAAGCGGTTTCTTCAGGGGTGACACCGGCTTGTTTCATTAATTCAAAACAGGCGCTTTCTTTTTCTAATTTACCAAGAAAGAATAGGCTGATGCCAAGATCCGCAATGCGGCGGCGTAAAATTGCCGAATCTCTACCGGAAAGCACCGCAACTTGAATTCCCGCTTCCATTAACATTTTAATGCCTAAACCATCACGCACATGGAAGCTTTTAATAGCTTCGCCATGGGCGTCATAGTGGAGCAGTCCATCAGTAAGCACCCCGTCCACATCGGTAATCACCAATTTAATTTTTTTGAGTTTTTGTTGCATGGGCTGTCCTTAGCTTGAAAATTCGATTAAGCCGACAACGTTGTTTTCATCATCAACCACCACAAGAGAATGAATTTTTTTCTCTTTCATGAAATCTTCTGCTTTCGCTAAAAATTCGTTTTGATTGATCGTTTTTGGTGAACTTGTCATAAAATCCTGTGCGGTTTTCTTCAGGGTGGCTTCACCATTGGCTGTGAGAGCACGGCGAATATCCCCATCGGTGATGATGCCTTTTAATTGTGTCTTTTCCATCACCAATGCCACGCCCATTCGCCCCTCATTCATCACGGTTAAGCAATGAGTGAAATTCGTTTCAGGGGAAACGATCGGTAAGCGGGTTTGCATTTGATCTTTTACCCGGCAAAGTAGGCGGCGACCGAGGCTACCACCCGGATGAAATTTAGCAAAATCAGCAGGTTGGAAATTTCTCGCCGTGATAAGGGATACCGCAAGGGCATCGCCTAATGCCAAGGTGACCAGCGCCGAGGTGGTTGGTGCAAGATTATTCGGGCAAACTTCACGCTCAACCGTAATATCTAGAACATAATCCGCATGGCGGGCAAGGGTTGAGTGTTTATTGCTGGTGAGGGCGATAATTTTATTACCGAAGTTTTTTAAACTTGGAATGAGTTTATTGACATCATCGGTTTCACCGCTATAAGAAATCAGCATGACAATATCAATTGGCTTGAGCATTCCCAAATCACCATGAAACGCCTCAGTTGGGTGAAGAAAAAAACTTGGCGTACCGGTGGAGGCAAAGGTAGCGACCATTTTTTTACCAATTAAACCGGATTTACCAATGCCCCCAATGACAAGACGCCCTTGACAAGCCAAAATCAGTTCAACAATTTGGTTGAAATTTTCATCTAAACGTTGGCTTAATTGAGTGAGGGCAAGACTTTCTACGGAAAGGGTATCTCGTGCAATTTGCAGATAGTTCATGAATATTCCTAAAGTGCGGTTAATATCCCGCTAATTTTAACGGATATTCATCATTTTACAAAAGTATAATATTTCATCTGATAGGCTATTTAATATTCATTAGCGATGACACCCTGTGTAGGATAAGAGTAGGGGATTGAGGTGAAAACACTTGCTTTGAATAACAAAAAACCCGCTAAAAACAGCGGGTTTATTTTGACTAGGCTAACCAAAATTTCGTATTTTGGCATTCCCCTTTAATTAGACACGTTTGAAGTCAATGTGAACCAATTTTGGTTTGAACGGGTGACGTTGCATTGCTTGTACTTTCACCGCCACTTCTTTACCGTCAATCACTAAGGTGATCACATCAGAATAGAAAGTATCGTGAACTTGTGCGTTGTTTAATTCATCGTGGTTTAAGATGATTGAAACCGGTGCTTCTTTACCACCGTAAACAATCGCAGGGATTTGACCATTGTGACGCAGACGGCGGCTCGCACCCGTACCTTGCGTTGAACGAACTTCAGCGTTAAATTTAAATGCCATGTTAATGTTCTCTTTAAATCATGTTTAATCTTAAAAAATTGCAGGCGACCCAGCAATTTTCCTAACTTGGCTCAAAGTCCAAACTTTGAGGGCGCAGATTATAAAAGATCCCCATTATTAAGGCAAACTTTTTCTAGGATATTGAACAGGAAAAGATTAGAATAGCCCACAGTTTTTATCCTTTGAGAAAATTAACAGAGCAGAGGCAAATGGAATTTCTTATTAGTTTTTTTACTGATTACGGTTATTGGGCGGTACTTTTTGTTTTAATTATCTGCGGTTTTGGTGTGCCGATTCCTGAAGATATTACCCTCGTTTCAGGCGGCGTTATCGCCGGGCTTTATCCTGAAAGTATCAATGTTCATATGATGTTGTTGGTGAGTATGTTTGGTGTTTTAGCCGGCGATTCCTGTATGTATTGGCTTGGACGCATCTATGGCACAAAGATTTTACGCTTTCGCTTAATGCGAAAAATCGTGACGTTAAAACGCTTAAAAATGGTGCGTGAAAAATTTGCACAATATGGCAATCGGGTGTTATTTATTGCCCGTTTTTTACCGGGATTACGCGCACCGATTTATATGGTTTCAGGGATTACACGCCGTGTGAGCTACACCCGTTTTGTTTTTATTGATTTCTGTGCCGCCATCATTTCCGTGCCTATTTGGGTTTATCTTGGGGAATTTGGTGCCAAAAATTTAGATTGGTTACATGAGCAAATTCAACGGGGACAAATGGTTATTTATGTGCTTATCGCCGCAGTGGCGCTGTTTTTGGTTTGGAAGTGGAGAAAATCGAAAAAACAGGGGGATTAATCCATCAAAGTGCGGTCAAAAATACCAATATTTTAATGATGTCAAACCGATTGGTCTTATCGCTTTCCTTAATGCCTTTCCAACGTTGCTTGTGAAAGGCATTTTTATATTTGGTGTAGTATGATTTCTTCTCTTTCGCTTATTCAATTTTGCTATTTGGTGGCAAAGAAGGCTAGGGTTATTCATCCACGATATCCACAAATTCAGCACCTAATAGTTTCGCTAAATCCGTTGCAGAGAGTTCCACACTTAATCCTCGTTTTCCCCCTGAAACATAGAGCGTTTCAAAGTCGAGTGCACTTGAATGGATCACTGTTTTTAACCGTTTCTTTTGGCCGAGCGGGCTAATTCCCCCCACTAAATATCCCGTGCTTTTTTGAGCAACATCTTTATCTGCCATTTCCACTTTTTTAGCCCCAATGGCTTTGGCAGCTTTTTTCAGGTTGAGCATATTGGCAGTCGGTAAAACAAAACAGGCAAGTTTCTTTTGATCACCGTTTTCCGCCACCAGTAAGGTTTTGAAAGAACGATGTGGATCAATTCCCAGTTTTTCCGCCGCCTCATCACCAAAATGGGTATTGTTAGGATCGTGATCATAGGTGTGAAGAATAAAAGGAATTTTCTGTTTTTTAAGTAAATCAATTGCCGGTGTCATTTTATTTCTATCCCTTTTTTTGTAGAATGGATCGCTTATTTTATAGCGGAGAAAAAAATGGATGCAAGCCTAAATATTGCCATTGCGGCAGAATTTGAATTGTGTGAGAAAATTGCCGAAACCCTTGAAAAAAGCGAACTGGCAATTGAAAAATTATTGATTGTAGAAATTTATCCTTTTGAAGAAGAACAAGGCATTCGTTTTAAAAATAAAGCTGTTGCACAATGTTCTCCAACGGAAATGGATTGGCGTGAGGTGGATTATCTCTTTTTCGCAGGCGCTGTGGAGCAGGCCGCCCATATCGCCGATGCCGCAGAGCAGGGTTGCATTGTTATTGATATGAAAGGGGTTTGTAGTACGCTTTCTGATGTGCCGGTAGTGGTGCCAAGTATTAACGAAGTGGATCTTGTTGAATTAAGACAACGTCATATTGTGAGCTTACCGGATCCTCAAGTTAGCCAACTGGCTTTAGCGGTTTATCCTTTATTACAAACCGGCCAGCTTACAGGTATTTTTGCTACTTCGTTACTTCCTGCTTCCTATCAGAACGCCGAAACGGTGACAAAGCTTGCAGGGCAAACGGCACGATTGCTTAATGGTATTCCCTTGGAGGAAACGGAAACCCGCTTGGCATTCGATGTTCATCCGCAGCATAGCTCATCGTTATCACAGCAATTTAGAAAAATTTTCCCTCAAATCGATAGCGTGGTATTTCATGCTGTTCAAGTACCGGTATTTTATGGTATGGCACAAAAAGTGACCGCACTTTCAGATTATGAGATCGATTTCCAACCTCAAGAAAGCGAATTCGTACAGTATCATGAAAAGCTTATCACGCCCGTGATAAGTGGTGAGATTGAGAGTGAGATTTCCCAGGTGAAACTGCATATCAGCCAAGTCAATGCGGTGGAAAATGGGATTGAATTTTGGACGGTAGGCGATGATCAACGTTTTCATCTCGCACAGCTTTCAGTGAAGTTATTAGAAGCCATTTATCATCAAGGTTATTAATTTTTAAGGAACAACTATGTTAGAACGACTTTTCAAATTGCGTGAAAAAGGGTCGAACCCGAAAACCGAAATTATCGCCGGGATCACCACCTTTTTTACCATGGTTTATATTGTCTTTGTCAACCCATCCATATTAGGCGATGCCGGTATGGACAAACAAGTGGTGTTTGTGACGACCTGTTTAATTGCTGGTATAGGGACAATGGCGATGGGGTTATTCAGTAATCTGCCTATCGCCCTTGCACCGGCAATGGGGTTGAATGCTTTTTTTGCTTATGTGGTTGTAGGCAAATTAGGCTACTCATGGGAAATTGGCATGGGGACGATTTTCTGGGGATCGGTCGGATTATTGGTGCTTACCCTGTTGCAAGTGCGTTATTGGCTAATGGCCTCTATCCCTTTGAGTATTCGTGTGGGAATTGGTGCGGGAATTGGCTTTTTTATCGCATTAATTGGTTTTAAAAATATGGGATTGGTGGTCGCCAACCCTGCCACATTAGTGGCACTGGGGGATTTACACGATCCTAAAGTGCTACTGGGTGTATTGGGCTTTTTTATTATTGTGGTATTAGCTGCCCGCAATATTTTTTCAGGGGTATTGATCTCTATTGCAGTGGTCACCGGGCTTGCCCTTTGGTTAGATGATAATGTGATGTTTAATGGCATTATTTCTCTGCCCCCGGCATTAGATACGGTGGTGGGTAAAGTGGATATTGCCGGTGCGTTAGACACCGCATTGCTTGGCATTATTTTTTCATTTTTATTAGTCAATTTATTCGATTCTTCCGGTACTTTATTAGGCGTCACCGATAAAGCCGGCATTAGTGACGAACAAGGTCGCTTTCCTAAAATGAAACAAGCCTTACTGGTGGATAGTATGAGTGCCGTGGGCGGTTCCTATATCGGAACTTCAGCTATCAGTACTTATATTGAAAGTGGGGCAGGCGTTTCTGTGGGCGGGCGTACCGGTTTAACGGCGGTGACCGTGGGTGTGCTATTTTTACTGACGATTTTTTTCTCGCCGCTCACTGCTGTTGTGCCAACTTATGCCACGGCCGGTGCATTGGTTTATGTGGGGATTTTAATGGCATCCAGCCTTATTCGTGTGTCATGGGATGATTTAACGGAGGCCACTCCGGCATTTATCACTGCGGCGATGATGCCTTTCACTTACTCCATCACAGAAGGCATCGCCTTTGGCTTTATCAGCTATTGTATTATGAAAGCCTGCACCGGCCGCATTAAAGAAATCAACGCCCCGGTTTGGGTGGTTTCCCTTTTATTTATTGCGAAATTTGTTTGGGTGGGATAATTTTATGGGCGATCGAAAGTTCGCCCTTTTCACATTTAAAGAGAAGAGGACATATTATGCAAAACATTCTTTTTATTATTCATTCCTCACCTTATGGTGATGAGCATTTTTTCAGTGCGTTACGCTTGGCATTACAATTGCAGGAACAGCATAAAAGTGCGGTCAATTTGAAGTTATTTTTAATGTCTGATGCGGTGAGTGGTGGGTTAGCGAAACAAAATCCGGCAGAAGGCTATCATTTACAACAAATGCTGGAAATTCTAACAGCACAAGGTGCGGTGGTAAAACTTTGCAAAACCTGTACTAACGCACGGGGGATCACGGATTTACCTTTGGCGGAAGGGGTGGAAATCGGCACATTGGTTGAGCTTGCCGATTGGACAGTTGAGGCAGATAAAGTGCTGAATTTCTAGCGAGAAAATAAATGGCTTACAAAAGTAAGCCATTTATTTTCTCTCTATTTTTTATTTTCTATTTATTTTCTATGGCCGCTTTGGCTTTTTCGTCCATTGTCACATGAATATTGTGATCGACCACCACATTCATATTGATAGTGATCCCTTCTTTGGGCGTATCCAGTTGAATAGTCGGTGTACAGCCCGCTAATAAGTTAAGGGAAAATAAAGCCATAAAAAAGTGCGGTCGATTTTTAAGGAGTTTTTTCATGTTCTAAGTGTTGATAAAGTCGATACTGTAAATTTTGTTCAAATTGTGCACCGTAGTCAATCATATTCCACAGTTCAAACATATTTTCTTGATGATGATAATTTAATGTGATGGGGTGGTGCGTAGGGGTATTCACATTAAATCCTTTGATTGTAGCCTGTAAATTCATTTGCCCGTTAGCGGCGAGGTTCAGAGCGGCATAAGCCTCTTCAAGTTCCATTTCTTTTAATAAATCCACAATCAGGCTTTCAGTCCAGCCCCCTTTTTTTAATCCGTTTACCACTTCATCGTCCAATTTTATCCGCATTTTATCACTTTGCTGTAACCTGCCATTGCAAATCAGGCAAGCGGGATGATTCAGCCAAAAGGGAAGTGTGGCATTCATTCGCCCGGTTAAATGGACTTGATGATATTGTGCCATTGCCATCAGTTGGCTTAGATCAATGCGATGTAATTTAATGGTGGCAATTTCATTTTGTGGAAAATTGAGTTTATCAAGGGTTAATTCTCCACCAAATAGACCGATTTTCATTTTGCTCAAGGTAAGCGGTGTTTTCGCACTATAAGGATAGCGACCGGATAGCTGAAATTCGCCATTGGTGAGGAATAATTCCCCTTTTCTCATATTACGAATGGAAACCTTAATAGGGTTTTTCCTTGAATTTTGTAGGCGGTTTTGTTGGTAATTGAGGGGAAAGGCAATTTCTAAATCTTCAATTTCTCCGTCCGGAAAGGAAATATTCGCGTTATGCAGATGTAAATTCCCCTGCATACCGATCCCTTCCTGATCAATATGAAAATTGCCCGTGCCTTTGATTTCTCCCCGATGAATTAACCAGCCCCATTGCTGAGGAAAAAGGGATTGGAAAACCTTAGCGGATTGTTTTTTCCAGCTGATTTCCCCTTTCAGGGTTTGATTTTCATAGCGGGCGAGTAAATCAATCGGGCCAAGGGAGCCGGCTTTTAAATCGCCTGCTACGTTAAAACGCCCAATGCTTTCGCCATCAATACCAACACCAAAAACAGGTTTGTTAAAACGTCCGCCATAATCAAAGGCAATCCAATCGGTTTTGGCTTGTAATAAACCACGAATATGGGATTTTTCATAATCCCAGCGTAGGCGATCTTTCAGCTGCAAAGAAAGGGGCGCCATACTCACACCGTTGGTATTCACCTTATTTGAAGAGGCGGTGAGTTGATTAAGTTCAATATAATGGCCTTGCCAAAATCCCACCCCTTGCAGGTTGATTGGGGTTTTTAGGGTATGCCAATAAGCATTACCCTTAATTGTCCAATCCCATCGGTTATTGGCCTTTTTTTCTGTATTTTGTAATTTTTGTTGAGGATCTTGTAATTCAAATACGGTTTTAATCCCGGCAATAAATTCGTCCGCTTGTCCATCAAGCGTAAGATCAATATTGGAAAATTGTGCGGTGTTGCCTTGTAATGTCGCCAGCAATCGACCGTCCAATCCATATTGGGTGATTTGTACATTATCTAAAGGCAGCCGTAGGTGAATGTTTGAATCCTGCTGTTGATTATCCATTTTAAAAATAGATCCGCTATTAAAGCGAAGTAAAGGATCATCGAAGGTGCCGCCGAGATGATAGGTTAAATTGGTGTGAGCCACCGTATTGTTATAGCGTAAATCACCACGGGTTTTTAAATTAAAGCGGATCTGATCTTGCTTTTCTCCCCCGCCAATTTCGCCATTTTCACCGGATATGACGATTTCGCCTTTACCATATTCACCAAAGGTTTGTACGATGATATTGGTGTCAATCCCTAAGGGAAGCCAACCTTTTTGTGGCCTGTGTAATGACAAGCCGAAAAATCCTTTAATGGGTTGATAACCATCAAAGGTCCAATAGAAGGTTCCCCATGAAATCTCCAGTCCGTTTTGAGTAAAAATAAAGGGAACGTCTAATAATGGCGAATTTCTTGTGAGATCTTGTGCTTTAATCACACCATTTTCCCCTTCCCAAGATAAGGTGGCCTCGCCGTGATTGACGGAAAAATGAGGATTTTGCCAGCTGAGGGCTATCTCGCCTTTAGGCTGTAATTGTTGAATTTCATCATTTAATTGAACAGTAAAATGGGACTGATAAGCTTGGTTTTCTTCCGCTTGGTAATGGAGTGTTCCCTGCCAAATAAACTGATTATCTTGAGGGAAAAGGGTAGATTGATGTTGTAATGCGAATCCTTTGTCATTTTGGGCGGATAAATTGAGTTGGAATTGATCCCCATGACGATTTGCCGTGGCGGAAATATCGGCATTGAGAATATCTTGAAACATGGAGGGAACAAGAACACTTGCCTTTGAGAGTTGAAATTGCTTCACCTGCATTTCAAAGGTGGGGATGGTGGCAAAAAGTGCGGTCAATTTTATCGGTGTTTTATCATGATTTGCAGGCATTGCCTGAATACAGGCATAATCAACCACCGCTTTTTCCACCACTAAATGGGGAGAAAGCCAACCCTCAAGCTGAATATCATAGAGATCGGCCAGCGTACATTTTTCTGAATTGACTTGTAACCGAGGGAGGCTGAAACCTTGGGTATTTATCTTCCAATTATCGGCAAGTTGCACAGAATAATCCGAGGGGAGGAAATAATTTATCGCCTGTTCAATCTGCTTTGGTGAAATCCACCACGGCAAAGAAATTACCCCAATTAAAAGCATCAACGCCAATACAGCGCAACGGCGACCCTTTCGCATATTTCCTCAATTATTTTGTTTATTTCGCACGCTATTGTAACCGAAATCATCGTGATTAAAAAATCATGTTAAGACATAGCCAAAGGGATAATTCCCCCCTAAAATAGCCGTATATTTTATTCTTCATTTGCGAAACTATGAGAACATCAACACCGCTTAATCCTGTTTCATTGCCTTTGAGTCAAGTGAGTTTGATCGAAGCCTCCGCCGGAACAGGGAAAACCTATACGATTGGTTCGCTTTATCTTCGCCTCTTGTTACAAGCAGGAGAAAATCACTTTTCACGCCCGTTAAATGTGGAAGAAATTTTGGTGGTAACCTTTACAGAAATGGCGACAGAAGAGCTAAAGCAAAAAATCCGAGAACGCATCACCGATGCTATTCAAAAATTATCGGCTTATGAGGAAACACAATCGGACAGTGCCTTTAAAAATGATGAGTTTCTGACAACACTTTCTCAGCATATTGATGATATCCCCCTTGCCATTCAGCGATTAAAATTGGCAGAACAAAATATGGATCTTGCTGCGATTTTTACTATTCATGGTTTTTGCCGCCGAATGTTGATGCAGTATGCCTTTCATTCCGGGGTTCATTTTAATTTAGAATTAATGAAAGACCAGTCGGATTTACTCAAACAATTTGCCAATGAATTTTGGCGGGAGCATTTTTATCCGCAGCCTTTTGAAATGGCGAATTTTATTGCTCAAACATTGAAATCACCGGAGAGTGTCTTAGCTCTGATAAAAAATGATCTTGGTAAAGATTTCGAGGCCGAGTTGGAAGACCCTCATCTACTCAGCTTACCCCTTGAAAGCCTTTTTGAAAAGGTGAGGGAACAGCATCAGATCATTGAACAGTTAAAACAAACATGGCAAGAAAATGAGGTGGATATTAAGGATTTCATTGCACAAGAACTGCAAAATAAACGATTAAACGGTAATAAATATCGATCGAATCATTTGCCCGGTTATTATGCCCGTGTTGCGGACTGGGTAAAAAATAAAACAAGCCATTCATTAAGCGAAGATATTGTTAAATATTTCACGCAATCTGCGGTGAATGCCAATGCGGCAGCCGGAAAACAGCCTAATCAATCCCCCATTTTAGAAAAATTGGATCAAGGCGTGAGCGAATTTCAGCAAACTATTTCCCCTGATTTACTTCGAAAACTGATCCTGTTTCACTATCGCCAAGGTATTCAACAAAAACTGCTTGAATATAAACATAATCACCCGGAAAAGTCCTTTGATGATTTATTGCGATTACTTTATGAAGCCTTACACAATGAGCAGGGGGCTCAACTGGCTGAAATGATCCGCTTTCAATATCCTTTTGCGATGATCGATGAATTTCAGGATACCGATGCCCTGCAATATGGCATTTTTTCTAAGATTTACCAAGATAATCAATGGAATCATACCGGTTTTATTATGATTGGTGATCCTAAACAGGCGATTTATCGTTTCCGTGGTGCGGATATTTTTACTTATCTGAAAGCAGCAAAGCAGGCCGATGAGCGTTTTAATTTAATGAAAAATTACCGTTCCGAACAACGGCTTGTACAGGGGGTAAACCAATTATTCAATTTTCCTCAATCGCCTTTTATTTATGACAATATTGGATTTACATCGGTTGCAGCCCGAACAGATCATCGCCAGTTTTATTTGAAAGGGGAATTGGAACCTGCCTATCGTTTTTATTTGACAGAAGAAAAAGAGGGTAAAATAGATAAAACCGCCCTTGCCCAAACTTGTGCCCTTTCCATTCAACATTGGTTAAAAAGTGCGGCTGAAAATCAGGCCGTTTTTCAGGGCGAGGGGGAGAAGGATTGCCAACCCTTACAAGCAGCCAATATAGCCGTATTGGTGCGAGATAGAAATGAAGCCGCCCTAGTGAAAAATGCATTACAACAACGGGGCATTACTTCGGTGTTTCTTTCCGATCAAAGTAGCGTGTTTGATAGTCGTGTCGCAAAAGAATTAGTGTTGGTACTAAAGGCCTGTTTGAGTGTGGCAGAACGCCCTATTTTAAATGCCATTGCTACCGCACTTTTCGGTTTGACGGCAGCTGAAATTCACCAAATTCATCATAATGAACAAGATTGGCAACGCTGGGCGGATAGCTTTGCAGGCTATCAGCAAACCTGGCAACGACAAGGTATCTTACCTATGTTGCATCAACTTTTACTTGAACAAGGTATCGCTGAGCGTTTGTTAAGTTTATCGACCGGTGAACGTGATTTAACGGATTTTTTACACCTTGCGGAAATTTTACAGCAAGCCTCTGCACTAAATAATAGTGAGGCGGCGTTATTGAGTTGGTTTGAAAAACAAATTCAAGGGGAGGGAAGACAAGAGGCACAGATTCGTTTGGAAAGCGAGCGTCAGTTAGTCAAAATTGTCACCATTCATAAATCCAAAGGGTTGGAATATGATTTAGTTTGGCTACCGTTTTTAGCGTTACCAAGCCGTGATCCCAATCAATCCGCTCAAATTAACCTCTATTACTCAGAGGATAAAGAGGCGGTGTTATGGGATATGGAAAATCGCCATTTGGATAAATTAACAGAGGAAAGCTTTGCCGAAGAATTGCGTTTGCTTTATGTGGCGTTAACCAGGGCGAAATATCAAATGGCCTTTGTCTTACCGACACAATTTGATAAAAAATGGAACCCGTTGCTTTATGTGCTAAGTCGTGGCGAAATTGGCAAAAATTCAACCCTGTCACAAACCTATTCAGCCCACTCGCTGCTTAATGAATTTAAAGCGAATGTGCCAGATATAACCAGTGTTACTATTGAACCTTCGACATCATTCATTGCATTGCCTCCGCTGGCTTTTTCTTCATCACAAACGGTGCTTTCTGTGGCAAAATTTCAAGGGAATATTGAACAAAATTGGCATATCACCAGTTTTACCGGCATTGAACAAAAGCACCGCAGAATTCAGTATTTCAATGAAAGTGCGGTTGAAAAAAGCGTTGTTTTTGATGAAGCAAAAGATTATGACAGTCCATCGTCTGAGGTCTCTTCTCCGGAAATATTAAGCGAATTTCCTCGTGAACAAGAACCGATGATGTCTGCGCTTCCTCGGGGGACACAAGTAGGCACCGTGCTCCATCGTTATTTCGAAAAAAATGAGTTTAGCGGGTTGGCGAATGAGGTCGCCCTTGAAAAGCTTTGCCAAGAATTGCAGATGGATGTGGCGTTTATCACCCCATTACAGCACTGGTTTGAGCAAATCGTGCAAACGCCTTTATCTGCCTCTTCGGGGATCAAACTCATAGCGTTGGCAAAATCCGATTGTATAAAAGAAATGGCTTTTTATTTATCCATTCGGGACAATTTTGATGTGTCAGGTTTTAATCAAGCCTTGCAAACCCATCATCATTTACCAAGTGAACTGCTGCAATTTGAAGATATTCAGGGCATGATACGGGGGACGATTGATTTGGTTTTCCGTCATCAGGGGAAGTATTATTTGTTGGATTATAAATCGAATTTTCTGGGGGAAAGTTGGGCGGATTATGCACCTCATCAGTTAGAAAAAGCTATGTTACATCATCATTATGATTGGCAGTATTTGCTTTATACTTTGGCGTTACATCGTTATTTAAAAAACGTGGATAGCCATTATGATTACGAGCGTGATTTCGGCGGTGTCTTTTATCTTTTCTTGAGGGGAATGAATGGTGACCCTCAATCAGGGGTATTTTTTGATCGTCCAAGTGTACAGCTTATCAATGAATTAGAGGAGGTGTTTTAATGTTGGGGATTTTACACGCATTGAAGAAGCATAACCTCATCAGTTTAGGCGATTATTATTTTGCCAAATTGATTGCAGATAAACAGCCAGATACGCTTCCTGAAGCCACGAAAAATTTAGCCATTTTGCTGGCGGCAGTTTGTAGTTGGCATTATGCACAAGGGAACACCTGTGTGGAATTGGATACAGCATTAGAACGAAATTTATTCGGTTTGGGCTATCGTGCCACAGAAGTGGATTATTTGGGGGAAATTTATCAAAAAATCGATTTTTTACCGGTAGCACAGTGGCAAGCTCACCTACGAGGCCATCCTGCTTTTACACAAGAACCGATTTCACATATCGCCCCCATGGCGTTTCAGTTTAATGCCTTGTATTTTTACCGCATATGGCAAGATGAATACCGTGTTGCACAATATATTAAAAACACCTTAAAAAATCACCGCACTTTGGCCTTTTCTCCCGATGAAATTAAAGAAAAATTAGCCTTGTATTTTCCTCAAAAATCGGCAGAAATTGATTGGCAAAAAGTGGCGGTGGCAACTGCGATTAAAAGTCCATTCACAGTGATTACCGGCGGCCCCGGTACGGGAAAAACCACCACGGTAACAAGGCTGTTGCTCGTGTTACAAGAACTTTATCAGCATAGATTACACATTAAATTAGTTGCCCCGACCGGTAAAGCGGCATCACGATTGGAAGAGTCCATTCAAAATGCTTTGTTTTTTTTACAACAATCTATGGGATTATCCGAAGCATTAGTGCAATCTATTCCGCAAAAAGCGGAAACATTACATCGTTTGCTTGGGGTGAATGCTTTCAACGATCACACTCATTATAATAGTAGAAATCCATTACAACTTGATGTCCTCGTGGTGGATGAAACCTCGATGATTGATCTTCCCTTAATGGCAAAATTGATTAATGCCTTAAAACCGGAAAGCCGTTTGATTTTATTAGGCGATCAAGCTCAGCTTGCTTCGGTGGAAGCGGGAGCGGTGTTAGGCGAATTGGCGCAATGGGTTGAAGCACCTTATAGTGAGGAGCAAGCAGATTATTTACACCAAACCACCGGTTATCTTGTGCCAAGTACCTCTGTTGCTAATCCAATGCGTGATAGTTTATGTCATCTCACTTTCAGCCGTCGGTTTGATAAAGATTCGGGTATTGGAAAATTGGCTGAACAAATTCAACGTGGGCATGGGGAAGAAAGCCTTAGATTATTTTCCACCTTTCCTCAAGAATTGTATTTTAATCGCTTTGAGAGCGAACAAAATGAAACAGACTGGGTGCAACAAGTGGTGAAAAGTGCGGTTGAAAATTATCGCCTCTATTTAATGGAATTGCGGGCGTTACAACAGCAGGGTGTGGAGCTTCATCAATTGAATGAAGAAGGGAAAACCTATGCAGAGGTCATCCAAGCCCGTTTTAATTCAATTCGATTTTTGACCGCACTTCGCAACAGTCCATTGGGTGTGGAGAATCTGAATAAAGAAATCGCTTTAGCTTTGCGGCGGGAGCATTTGCTTTGGTTTAGAAATGAGCAAGATTGGTATCTTGGTAAGCCGATTATGATCACTGAAAACGATCACAATGTGCGTTTATATAATGGGGATATCGGCTTGTGTTTGGCAAAGGGCAAAGTGTGGTTTGGTAATCGTGAGGTGCTAAGTAGCCGTATTCCTGCCCATGAACCGGCCTTTATGATGACGATTCATAAATCGCAAGGTTCGGAATTTGATCATACTTTTATGGTATTACCCACAGAGCCGAACCCGGTGCTTTCCCGAGAATTGGTCTTTACCGGGGTGACCCGTGCGAAAAAATCACTTCATGTTTTTGCCGATGAAAAAATCTGGAAAATAGCGGTGCGTCAAACGGTAAAACGGCAAAGTGGCTTAGGTAAATTATTAGAGAATTTCACTCAAATAGGAGATTAATATGAAATTATATGCTTATGATCATTGTCCGTTTTGTGTGCGAGCAAGAATGATCTTTGGGTTAAAAAATCTGCCCTTTGAACTCGTTATGCTTGCCAATGATGATGAAGCCACCCCAATCGGTTTGGTGGGGAAAAAGGTCGTCCCGATTTTAATCAAAGAAGACGGCACGGCAATGCCGGAAAGTTTAGATATTGTTCATTATGTGGATGAGCATTTTGGTGAAAAAATCCTTTCTGAGCAACTTCGCCCTGAAGTGGAGGAATGGGTAAAAACAGTGGGGCGTTACTATAATCATTTGCTCATTCCACGTTTTGTAAAAATGGCGCTGGCGGAATTTCAAACCCAAAGTGCGGTGGATTATTTCATTAAGAAGAAAACAGAAGCCATTGGGGATTTTCAACAAAATTTAGATGAAACAGGCAATTATCTTGTTCGTTTACATCAAGATCTTGAAAGCCTTGTGCAATTAATAAAATCCGCCTCAGCATTAAACGGCAAGCTGTCTTTGGAGGATATTATGGTTTTCCCTATGCTACGTAATTTAACCTGTGTACGAGATATTCAATTCCCAGCGGAAGTGGCCGCCTATTTAAAGACAATGTCTAAACAAAGTGGTGTGGATTTGTATTTTGATAAGGCGATTTAATCAACAAAAAACCTGCCAATCGGCAGGTTTTGTTTTTTATCGTTTTTAATTATGCATGGCAATTTTGGCAAGCCGCTGAAGCTTGGAACATCCACACTAATTTTTCTTGCTCTTTGATGTAATCACTCATTTGTGAAGCTGTGCCTTCATCATCGGCATCACCTGCAAGGGCAAGGATTTCACGTTGTTGCTCAAGTAACACTTTTAAACCGGATAGGGTGCCGGATAAACATTCTTGCGCACCGCTTACCGCGATATCTTCTTGAATACGGGAAACTTTTAAATATTGGCTGTAAGCATTGTTAGGCGTATGACCTAAGGTGAGGATACGCTCTGCGAGTTCATCGATTTTAGTGATTAAATCAGTGTAAATTTCCTCGAATTTTGCATGTAATTCAAAGAAATTTACCCCTTTAATATTCCAGTGATAACCACGCACATTCGTATAGAAAACTTGATAGCTAGCGAGTAACTCGTTTAATTTGTTTGCTAATTCTGCAGATTGTTGAGTATCTAATCCAATTGATGTTTTTGACATAGTCTTTTCCTTCTATATGATGAATGAATTTTTGGAGCGAAAGCCACTTTGCTTCAAAGTGCGGCTATTATACACAATAAAAGTAGGGAATAAACCCACTTTTCTAAGATAGAACTGATAGGTTTTATATATCAAAATTAATGTTTATCAATCTTTAATGATGAAGTAACAAAAAACATTTTCTAAACTGTGATCCTTCTCACAAATGCTATAAATAAGCGAGGGATGAGATAGGTTTTGAGCTACAATAAGTGCGGTTAAATTTTTAAGTATTTTTAAAGGAGAAGCAATGCAAGCATTAATCAAACAGGCATTACCACAAAATGATCCTTTGAACCGGGCGATTCTCAACACATTAGAAGCAGGGAATTGGGCAGGCTTTTTGAGTGCTCAGCAAGTTGAACAGCTCTGTGCAGATTTTACATTCGATCCCCCACAATTGGCTTTGTACCTCCTTCCTGTCGCTGCTTGTTATAGCCATACGGATATTTCCCATTTTAACGTTGGCGCTATCGCCATTGGGCAAAAAGGGGATTTTTATTTCGGCGCCAATCAAGAATTTGCTAAGGTAGAGATTCAACAAACGATTCATGCCGAACAAAGTGCGATTAGCCATGCTTGGTTACGGGGGGAAAGTCGCATTGCGCATATGGTGGTAAATTACACACCCTGTGGCCATTGCCGCCAATTTATGAATGAATTGCAAGGGGCAGATAAGTTAAAAATTCATTTGCCTGAAGCTTTAAATCAATCTCTACATCATTATTTACCCAATTCTTTTGGGCCAAAAGATCTTGATATTACTGCGCATTTATTAGCAAAAGAATCGCATAATTTGATTGCCGATCATGCGGATGAATTGATTAATCAAGGGATTTTAGCGGCAAACCAATCCCATTGTCCTTATTCTGAAAGCCCACACGGCATCGCAATACTGTTCAAAAATGGCGAAATCATTACCGGACGATATGCGGAAAATGCCGCCTTTAATCCTAGTTTACCGGCATTACAAACCGCATTGAATTTTGCCTATTTAAATAACAAAAAATTAACGGATATTGATCGGATTGTGATGGTGGAAAAACCGACAAAATTAAGCCATAAATCTATGACAGAGCAACTGTTACGAGAGCTGAATTTGCCTGTTTTAGAATATATCGTGCGATAAAAGTAGGGCAGTGCAATCTGCCCGTTTTATTGATTTTCCTCTTGGAAATAGCGGGCAAGCTGATGAAACAGATTTTGAATAGGTTCGGCACGGTGTCCCAAAACCCGCACGATAATCCCATCGCAATTTAAAAGGGAAGCCCCAACCAGCATAGTTTTTTCCTCTGCAATATGGATGTGAATGCGCTGTAAAATCCCTTTAAATTCGACCGCACTTTTCCCTCGATTTAGATAGATTAATGATCCCTGATGGGAATAGTTTTCCATTTGGCTCAATGCGGTAAGGTTCATTGTTGTGGGGTACCATTGAATACAATCTGACAAAAGGGGATATTTTTTGCCCTCATGTTGCAAGCCATAAATATTCAAATGAGATGAAAATTGGCGGAAAGCAAAGCGTTCATCATTTAAGACTCGCCCAATGGCAACAATCTCACCGTAAATTAACTCGCTGTTTGGCTGCATTTCAATGAGGGTTTTCTGTTTGAATGCGGCGTCTTTATGTAGCACTAAGGGATGTGGCAAATAGAATAAACGGCTTCCTTCTGCCAAATGAATTTGTGTGCTCTGTTCGGCACTTTCATTTTCATTCATCGCTTGCACACGGGTGAAAGCCTGTGTATGCAGTGAAAGTGCGGTGGATTTTGCCAGTGAAATTTGAATATCCAAGCGATCGCCTGCCAGTACACCGGGCGAGGAGGACATTTGCATGGCATTTAATCCTTCCGACCAAATGCCCGAATAATGAGGCAACACCATCACTTTAAAAGGCGGGGTAGCAAAATAGTCGGCAAGTTGGGTTTTGCCTGTTGGGGAAAGTTTGGTGGAAAGTCTGAGTTTACTGTTCATTGTTTAGGTCTTAGGATCTTTTTCAAAAGGGAGAGGTGGAAATTTAATTTCAATATTAAATGACTTATGAGGTCGATTTTCCTCTGCCAAATCTCCCTTTGCCCCTCTTTGCTAAAGAGGAGATTTGTTTTTTATCTCACTAATGCTTTTGGTTCTTCTATGTTTTTTAGTAAGGCATATTTCTCAATCCAACCGATCACGCCCTCTAAATTTTCTTTTTTCATAAGGTTAGTAAAAATGAAAGGCTGACCATTGCGCATACGGCGGGCATCGCGTTCCATCACGCTTAAATCGGCCCCTACAAATGGAGCTAGGTCGGTTTTATTAATCACCAATAAATCTGAACGAGTAATCCCCGGGCCGCCTTTGCGTGGAATTTTTTCGCCTTGCGCCACATCAATCACGAAAATGGTGACATCCGCTAAATCCGGACTGAAGGTGGCGGAGAGATTATCGCCGCCCGATTCGATAAAAACGATTTCCACATCAGGAAAACGCGCCACCATTTCATCGACAGCCTCCAAGTTCATTGAGGCATCTTCACGAATGGCGGTGTGTGGACAACCGCCCGTTTCCACCCCCATAATCCGCTCGGGTGGGAGCAGGCTATTTTTTGTTAAAAATTCTGCATCTTCTTGCGTGTAAATATCATTGGTGATGACTGCCACACTGTATTTGCTGGCGATTTCACGAGTAAGTTTTTCAATTAACGCTGTTTTACCTGCCCCAACAGGGCCGGCCACACCGATTTTAATATAGTTACGCATTGTTCTTTCCTTTTTCTAATCGTTTTTCACTCCCATTGACAGGAAGAGGGGATAACAAAATCTTTTTGAAAAATGACCGCACTTTCCCTTTATGACGAAAATTGCCTAATGCAGTTTCCGTTTATCTCCTCCCAAGAAGATAGTTTTAGGACATATAAAGCCTTGTATAAAGCTGTTCGTGTTGCATAGCCCGAATATCATTGGCAAGTGTTGCTGCCCCAAGCCAATCGGAATCAGGCGATAGGCTTAATGCTACTGCTTTTTGTAATGGCTGACGTAAGCGGAATAAAATATCCTGTCCATCCATTTGGCTTAATGGGATGAGTTTTACGCCATTGGTGATCGCTCCCACCGCCGAATTGTAATAAAAAGCATAGAGTGTATCGGCCTTGCTTAGCCCCATAGCTTGAGCGACCATAGCAAATACGATGGGGAAGTAGCCTTGAACTCGTTTTTCAGTGATGGCTTGCTGATAAGTGGTGAGCATCGGGTGGTTTTCATAGCGAATGAAAATTTTCAGCAACCGCACGCCCAATTTAAAGCTCCCTTCGCGACTTTCACGCGCTATTTTGGTGGCGGAAAGCGTCCAATCCAATTCGCATAAACGCTCGAAATCGTGATTTTCCATCGCATCAAAAGCAAGGGAAAGATAGGCCCCATCATTGTAGATCCAGTTTTGTAACAGCTGGGTTTGCACATAGTCTTCAAGGGTTATTTTACTTTCGACAATGCCTTGTTGGACGAAAGTTTCCAAACCGTTGGAATGATTAAATCCGCCAATGGGCAAAGTGGGATCGACCAAGTGAAGCAGAGCGCCTAAATCAGCTAAAGAGCGGTTTAATGTTGGTGCCAATTCCCATCTCCATGGTGATGATAGCCGTGATGATCATGACTATGTGAATGGCTGTGTGAATGTCCTTGTGCGGAATTGGCTCGCAACGCTTGGCTTAAACGGCGCTCAGCTTTTTGCGGATGAAAACCGGCGGCTTGTAACCATTCGAACATTGGTTTGTCATAAGGCAGTGTGACCTCATCGCCATCTAAAAAAAGCGGTGAATGTTTGTTGCCGATTTCATAACAGGCTCGAGCCATTTCCGGTAGGGTTTTTGGTGAAAGCACAATCACTTCGCTTGGCAAAATTTCAATGGCGATCACCAATTCATCGCTGATAAACACCACATCATCATGTTTTAAACGTTGTCCTTCTTTGAGCAAACGAAATGCCACCTCACGCCCACTGTGGGTGGTTTTTCGTAGAATATTGCGTTCGCTTTCGTACCATTGCAGCGAAACATAATCTATTTTTTGATGGGTTATTTTACCCGCCTCACGAAGTGCGGTTAAATTTCCCAAAATATTTTCCATGATAGGGAGGATTGGGTTAAGGATTTTCATTTCTGTCTTCTATTTTAGGTAATGTTTTAACTTTTTCGGCTAATTGTTTTTCTGTTCGTTTTACTTTTCGCTCTAGTTTTTGTAAATCAGGTTCAGCAGGTAACGCTTCAGGTTTTATACCTCGCTGTCCAAGCATTTCCCGAATGGTTTTATTGTTTTGTACATGTTCAATCGTAATCTCATTTTCACCTTGTAAATTAGCTTGCTGCGTATTGTGATTTGTCATCTCTGTCGCAAGTTGCTTGGCGGCAATGGTGAGTGTTGGTAAGAAATCGGCTAATGCCCTGCCTTTCGGCATTTCATATTTTTCTTTCATTGCTTGAGTGGAAAATCCGCCAAAAAGGGCATAATCGCCTTTTGAACGAATACGACCAAATCCGGCATCATCAACACCTCGTTCATAAAGAATTTGTGAAAGGATTTTTTCGGATTCTCTTAATCGTTCACGGGCCTCTAAACGAGCATACAGCTGCATTCTCTCTTCAATCAATTCCTGTTTTCTGGTTTGCACCGCAAAATAGCTTTGTGCAAAAGCAATTTCAGGTTTTCTTGGATCACCATTTTGAGCAATTAAATAGCAGGCATAACGTGTAAGCATAAAATCTTCAACTTTTCTCTGCCCACCTTTGCCAATATCGATCATTTTCGTGACGCCACGAAAATGATCTGAAGCCTTATAGCCACTGGCTTCGCAAGAATCTATGGCTCGATGAATTGCCACTTTAAAATTTTCCCAACGAGTGTATCCGAGGTAGGGCTGTAAATCTCTGGCATACCAAAACTCGATATGTTGATCTAACCGTTGTACAAGACTTTCTAATGTTGATTGTAATAACTGTAATTGCGGATCCATGTTTATTCCTCTTTAAATGTAAAACAATGCAACATCGTAATAAAAAGTGATATTCAAAATCAGAAAAAACTTTTGTTTTCTCGAGTGAGGTCACAAACTTTCTACCAAGGGTAACAAGTTACCCTTGGTTACCGACCGTTTCAGCCCTTTTGGCGCTGAGGTGGTGTTAGAACATAAAATATCGCTGCGCCAAGGGCACTTTTTCTGCCGGTTCACAGGTGATAAGTTCACCATTTACCCGTACTTCGTAACGTTCGGGATCAACAGTGATTTCAGGGGTGGCATCATTATGAACCAAATCTTTTTTGCCAATATTACGACAACCTTTCACCGTAATTAGCTCTTTTTCTAAGCCATATTGCCTTTGAATATCTGCTTGTTTAGCGGCCTCAGAGATAAAAACAACAGCGGTTTTAGCAGTCGCTTTACCTTGGTTACCGAACATTGGGCGATAGAATACCGGTTGTGGCGTTGGAATCGAGGCATTTGGGTCGCCCATTTTGGCATAACTGATCACGCCTTTTTTGATGACGGTTTCAGGTTTCACACCAAAAAACATGGGTTTCCATAACACGATATCGGCAATTTTACCCACTTCTAATGAACCAACATGATCCGCGATACCATGAGCAATAGCCGGGTTGATCGTATATTTGGCGATATAGCGTTTTATGCGAAAGTTATCATTGCCCTCGCTGCCTAATTCCCCCCGTTGTGCTTTCATTTTATCTGCCGTTTGCCAAGTGCGAGTCACGACTTCACCAATACGCCCCATGGCTTGCGAGTCGGAACTCATAATGGAAAACACACCGATATCATGCAAAATATCTTCTGCGGCAATGGTTTCAGGACGGATACGGCTGTCGGCAAAGGCAACATCTTCCGGTACACGTTTATCTAGATGGTGGCAAACCATCAACATATCCAAATGTTCGTCAATGGTGTTGACGGTAAACGGACGGGTTGGATTGGTCGAGGCCGGAAGGACATTGAAATACATCGCGGCTTTAATAATATCAGGGGCGTGTCCACCGCCTGCGCCTTCTGTATGGAAGGTATGGATAACACGTCCGTTTATGGCTTTCATGGTATCTTCTAAGAAACCACTTTCGTTGAGGGTGTCTGTATGGATTGCCACTTGCACATCCATTTCATCGGCAACCTTTAATGCGGCATCAATCACCGCCGGTGTGGCTCCCCAGTCTTCATGAATTTTTAAACCCAGTGCACCGGCACGAATTTGTTCTCTTAAGGGTTCAAGGGTGGAGCAGTTACCTTTACCAAAAAAGCCCACATTGACCGGTAATGCCTCTGCGGCTTGGAACATGCGTTGTAAATTCCATGCACCCGGTGTACAGGTGGTAGCGTGCGTACCATCTGCTGGGCCTGTTCCGCCGCCAATCAAAGTGGTCGTGCCATTTTCAAGGGCGTGTTGGGCTTGCTGTGGGCAGATAAAATGGATATGTGTATCAATTCCGCCTGCGGTAGCGATTAAATTAGCGCCATTATGCACTTCAGTACTCACACCGATGATCATATTTGGGGTAACGCCATCCATTGTATCAGGGTTACCCGCCTGACCAATTCCCACAATACGTCCGTCACGAATACCGATATCTGCTTTGATAATGCCAAGTTTGGCATCAATAATCATCACATTAGTAATAACAAAATCTAATACATTAGGATCATCACGGGTTGCGGTGCCTGATTGCGCCATGCCGTCACGCACACTTTTTCCGCCCCCAAACTTACATTCATCACCTTTCGTGAGTAAATCTTTTTCAATGGTTGCCCATAAATCAGTATCACCTAAACGCACGCTATCGCCAACAGTAGGGCCGAATGTGGCAACATATTGAGATCTTGGAATGGTTAATGCCATTGTTGGTTACTCCTTTATAATTTGCCGTCAATTTTGTTATGGAAACCATAAATTATATTGTTTCCGCCAAATGCGACTAATTCCACGGTTTTCGCCTCACCGGGTTCAAAACGCACCGCATTGCCTGAGGGTACGTTTAAACGCATACCTCGTGCTAAAGTGCGGTCAAATTCAAGGGCATTATTGGTTTCAAAAAAGTGATAATGAGAGCCGACCTGAATAGGACGATCGCCTTTATTCACCACATCAATTTTCACGGTTTTTCGCCCAACATTGGCGTGAATATCACCGTTTGCTAATTTATATTCACCTGGGATCATTTGATTAAATCCTTATTTAAATATTGTATTGAATGTTTTTTGAAAGGAGGGACTAAATCTCCCCTAACCCCTCTTTACGAAAGAGGGGGATCTGCCATCTCCCATAACCCCTCTTTACGAAAGAAGGAGAGCAGTTATCTCTCCTAATCTCTCTTTATGAAAGAGGGGATTAGTTGTTGTTATCTAATCGGGTTATGTACTGTCACCAGTTTTGTGCCGTCAGGAAAGGTGGCTTCAATTTGTACTTCATCTACCATTTCAGGGATGCCTTCCATCACATCATCGATGGTTAAAAGGGTTGCGCCATATTCCATCACTTCTGCGACCGTCATGCCATCACGAGCCGCTTCTTGTAAATGGCTGGCAATGTAGGCGATGGATTCCGGATAGTTTAATTTTACTCCACGGGCTTTGCGTTTTGCTGCAAGCTCACCGGCAAGAAAAAGCATCAGCTTTTCTTGTTCTCTTGATGTTAAATGCATAGTGACCTTCTTTTCTCTTATTATGGATTAAATAAATTACTGAATTTTTCTGCGCTGACTTTGTGGTGATCGACTTTGCTTTTAATCCATAGTACTAGCCAAGCCGCCACAATAAAGCCGATAGTATAAGGCGCTAAGCCCGTTTTTGCCACGCCAAATTGGATAAAAATAGAAAGTGTAATGCCAATAATGACATAAACAAAATCTCGGAAACGTTTACCGGAAAAGGCACAGGCAACCAAAATAGCAGAGAAACTATAAATGCCGTTTGCCAGTTCATTGGGTTCGATATCAAACAGATAATCAGCCAAAGCAGAACTGATAATCGTGGCGGCCATTCCCCAAATGGCCACGGTTGGTGAGCTGATGGCTATCGCAATAAATAGCAAAATTCCGGTAATGAGGCTTCCGCCAAAGTTTACTTCTGCCCAAGCATAAAAGGGTTGTTTGATGGATTCTAGGGTCGCAGTGTGATCGGCGAGTGCCGGTGTGGTTTGCCACAAACCAAATAAGCCAATTTGTGCGATGCCCCAGCAAAAAATCCAACAGGTGAGAACAAAAGGGAAAGTATAGGCCACCCAATTTCTTTTGGTAAATTCCCGCATCACCAAAGTAGCGATAATCGCATTCATAATGCCCAATAAGAAGATAAGAATTGAAACGCCATTTAACCCAAAGGTGAACATGGTGCACATAAAAGCAAGGCTGGCGTTGAAACCGTATAAGCCTTGTTTGATTTCTTCTTTGGGATAATGAAGTTTAATGGCAGTTAATGTGCCGATGATTGAACCCAATAAACAACCTACGCCCAAGGTCCAGTGGCTGAAAAACATGGCGATGCAGATCATCAGTCCCGATAAGCCATTTTCTTGTAAAAAAATTTGTCCGATACCCACAAGGGAAATTTTGATAAATCGCATAAAAAATACTTTCAAAAATAAGAAGCCGATAATTTAAAAGAGATTTAACAAAAATTGAAGTTTTAATTAATTATTTCTTAACAAGGTGCAATGGATTTATATGTTATTTAAAATATCTGATTTATTTTAAATTTTATCCAAATGTGATGGGGTTAATTAAATGTCAAAGGTGCACGGCGATGCACCTTTGACTTGGAGGCAAATTAAAGCACTTTTACAATGCTTTCACATAAATAACGAATATTGTCTTCAGTAATGCCAGCCACATTAATGCGACCTGAACGCACTGCATAAATTGCAAATTCGTCTTTTAAACGATCCACTTGTTCTGCGGTTAATCCACTGAAAGAAAACATACCGTTTTGTTCAATGATAAAACTAAAATCCTGTTCTGCGCCAAATTCTTTCAATAATTGTACAAATAAATGACGCATTTTTTTAATTCTTTCACGCATTTCGGTGAGTTCATCATCCCAAGATTGGCGAAGTTGCGGATCGCTTAATACTTGTGTCACTGTTGCCGCACCGTGAGAGGCCGGGTTAGAGTAGAGGGTACGGATAATGGATTTCACTTGAGTTAATGCGGTTGAAGCAATTTCTGAATTTTCCGCCACTAAGGTGAAAGCACCTACCCGTTCATTATATAAACCGAAGTTTTTAGAGAAAGAGCTGGCGACAAGCAATTCTTTGTGATTTTGGGCAAAGGTGCGTAAGCCAAGGGCATCTTCATCTAAGCCGTTTGCTAAACCTTGGTAGGCAAAATCAAATAAAGGTAGCCAGCCATTTTTAGCAGAAAGATCCGCCAGTTGTTTCCATTGTTCCGGCGTTGGGTCGATACCGGTCGGGTTGTGGCAGCAACCGTGAAGAAGCACCACATCCCCTTCGTTGGCGTGGCTGAGATCAGCGATTAAATTGTCCCAATCAAGCTTTTTATTTTCTGCATCATAGTAGCGGTATTCACGAATGGTCATCCCCACCGCATTGAAAATTGCATTATGGTTTGGCCAAGTTGGTGTGCTGATCCACACATTCTGTGCTTTAGTTTGACGTTTGATAAATTCCGCTGCAATGCGTAATGCACCGGTTCCACCGAGGCTTTGCACGGTTCTGGCACGTTGTTGTTTCACCACATCACTGTTTGCACCAAAAAGCAGCACTTGGGTTAAGCGGTTATACTCTGCGATACCGTCAATGGTGAGGTAATTTTTGGTGTTTTCTTTCTCCAGTAAGCGTTTTTCTGCTTCTTTGACCGCACGCATAATCGGTGTCGCACCTTGTGCATCTTTATAGACGCCGATGCCAAGGTTGATTTTATTCGCACGGGTTTCGGATTTGAATGCTTCGCCTAAGCCAAGAATAGGATCGGCAGGGGCCGTTTTGATATTTTCGAACATAGTGTTTTCCTCTTTGTGTGGGATGAAATCAATCGTTTTATACTGCAACCCTTGAGGTTTAGCAAGTAAAAACACCATAAAAATAAACCGCACTTTTTTATTTTGAAAATGACATCAAAAAGTGCGGTTAAAAATGAATTTATTTTAATTTTGCGAGCGTCCAATCTAAACCGGATTGATAATCTTCCGGTAAGCGATGACGAAGTTTTTCCAGTTGCTGAATGATAATCGCTTTATCCGGGTGAGAAAGATTAATATGACCGACTTTCCGCCCGGGGCGAACTTCTTTGCCATACCAATGAAGTTGTGTAAATGCTAGATTTAGCCACTGTGGCTGATGTTCGGTACCAATTAAATTCACCATCACACTCGGCGCAAAGGTTTCCAAATCAGGGGTAGGCAAATCCAACAACGCACGCAAATGTAATTCAAATTGGCTAATGGAACAACCAAGCTGTGTCCAATGCCCACTGTTATGTACTCGTGGGGCCAGTTCATTGATCAGCAGTTTATCGCCTACCACAAAACATTCCATCGCCATCACGCCCACATAATTGAGCCTATCCATAATTTTTCCCAACATTTCTTCTGCCTGAAGCTGTTGGGTGGCTTGTTGTGGGAAAGCGCTATCCATTACGCTATAACGCAAGATACCATTTTGTTGAAGATTGTGTGTGACAGGGTAAAAGCGTTTTTCACCATTTTTGAAACGGGCGCCTACCAGCGAAACTTCACTATCAAAAGGAATAAATTTTTCCGCAATCACTTCACCGAATAAATCGTCGCTGATTTCGTTTGGGTTTTCCTTGGTGATGATCCATTGGCCTCGTCCGTCATAACCACCGGTACGGCGTTTCACCACCACTTTTTCACCCACATTTTGGAATAGGCTTTGCCATTGCGTTTTGTTTTCTAACAAGCACCAAGGGGAGGTGGAAAGCCCTAATTCATCTAAAAGAGATTTCTGGGTGAAACGATCTGCCAATAAGCCAAAAATGCTTTGATTGACAAAATTCGAGTGATTACCGAGTAATTCAGTGAGGGGGGTATTTTCCCAACGTTCGATTTCTGCGGTGATCACCGCATCTTTTGGTAAATCAAAAACAGGGGCATTGAAAGCTAAAGGTTCTACTTGAATATCTAAAGGCGCACCGGCATAACGGAGCATTCTGCCTAATTGACCATTGCCGAGTACATAAACCCTTGGGTAGAGAGAGGATTGTTGCATTTTATTTCTCATCAAAAAATAATCGAAAAAACAACCGCACTTTATTATTGGCATTATGTAAAAAATGCACAAAAACAGGCGTTTCAGCAAAATGTAGGGACACACTGCGTGTGTCCGTTATGAAATCAAATGTATTTTAATATAGCGGACACACGCAGTGTGTCCCTACGAGAAAGTCCAAAATCAGATTTGTAAAACCGCTACATAATGCCGAACCTTATTAGAAGTGCGGTCAAGTTTTCTTGCGTTTTATACGCGCGGATCGGGATTATCCAATACGGCTTGCGTTTGTTTTTTACGGAAAGCCTGTAAACGGGAAAGTAAATCCTGATCCCAAGTTGCCAACATTTGTGCTGCAAGTAATGCCGCATTGGCTGCACCGGCAGGGCCGATAGCAAGGGTGCCCACAGGAATGCCTTTTGGCATTTGCACAATAGAATGAAGGCTATCCACACCACTTAGCATTGAGCTTTTCACCGGCACACCGAGCACGGGAACAAGGGTTTTTGCGGCGATCATGCCCGGTAAATGTGCCGCACCGCCTGCGCCGGCAATAATTACTTTATAACCGTTTTTCTGTGCATTTTCAGCAAAGGTGAAAAGTTTATCAGGGGTGCGGTGGGCAGAAACAATTTCAACATGGTAAGGCACATTGAGTTCATCTAAAATTTGTGTGCTTTCTTGCATGGTTGCCCAATCACTTTTGGAGCCCATCACAATGGCAATTTGTGCTTGTGTTACAGACATTTTTTACTCTTGAATGAAATTAAAAACGGTGCGTAGAATAGCATAATTCAACTCACCCAAGCAAACGTTTGCTTGGGCGTTAGGGGAGAAAATTCCATTGCAACTTTGGTGGTAAAATCATATCCTAATGGGCAATTTTTCCTTGAAAAGGGGCAATTATGTTAGCCAAAGCAAAATATCGAAAAGATTATAAAAAGCCGGATTTTACGGTGACAGACATTTATTTGGATTTTCAACTCGATCCAAATCACACCATTGTCACTGCAACCACCAAATTCCAACGTTTAAATGATGAAGCTACCCATTTGCGTTTAGACGGTCACAGTTTCCAGTTTTCTTCTATTCAATTTAACGGTAAGCCTTTTACCGCTTATCAGCAAGACGGTGAAAGTTTAACCTTAGATTTAAGGGAACAACCTGCCGCTGAATTTGAGCTAGAAATCGTTACCATTCTTGTCCCTGCCAAAAATACCTCGTTACAAGGTTTGTATCAATCGGGGGAAGGCATTTGTACCCAATGTGAAGCGGAAGGTTTCCGTCAAATCACTTATATGTTAGACCGCCCCGATGTATTGGCCCGTTACACCACCAAAATTACTGCAGATAAAACGAAATATCCTTATTTACTTTCCAACGGAAACCGCATTGCTGAAGGCGAATTAGATAACGGTCGCCACTGGGTTGAATGGTATGATCCTTTCCCGAAGCCAAGCTATTTGTTTGCTTTAGTGGCAGGGGATTTTGATTTATTACAAGATAAATTTATCACCCAAAGCGGTCGGGAAGTGGCCTTAGAACTCTATGTGGATCGAGGCAATCTTGATCGTGCCGGCTGGGCCATGGAAAGCCTGAAAAAATCCATGAAATGGGATGAAGAACGCTTTAATCTTGAATACGATTTGGATATTTATATGATTGTGGCGGTAGATTTCTTCAATATGGGGGCGATGGAAAATAAAGGATTGAATATCTTCAACTCCAAATTTGTGTTGGCGAACCCACAAACCGCAACAGATGAGGATTATCTTGCTATCGAAAGTGTGATTGCCCATGAATATTTCCATAACTGGACGGGTAACCGCATTACTTGCCGTGATTGGTTCCAATTAAGTTTAAAAGAAGGTTTAACCGTTTTCCGTGATCAAGAGTTTTCCTCTGATACCGGCTCTCGTGCGGTCAATCGTATCAATAATGTGAAATTCTTACGCACCACGCAATTTGCCGAAGATGCTGGCCCAATGGCACATCCAATTCGTCCGGAAAAAGTGATTGAAATGAATAACTTTTATACAGTGACGGTGTATGAAAAAGGCGCAGAAATCATCCGTATGTTGCATACCTTATTGGGCGAAGCGGGATTTCAAAAAGGCATGGCATTATATATTGCAGAAAATGACGGCAAAGCCGCCACCTGTGAAGATTTTGTTTCAGCCATGGAACGTGCCAACGAGCTGGATTTAACCCAATTCCGCCGTTGGTATAGTCAATCAGGCACACCGGAATTATTAATTACGGATGCTTATGATGAACAAACCCACACTTATCGCCTTACCGTTTCTCAATCCACCCCACCGACAGCGGATCAAATGGAAAAAGTGAATTTACATATTCCGCTAAAAATGGCGTTATATGCCCAAGACGGCACAAAACAAATGCTTCAATATGACGGCAAAGCATTAAGTGGTGTACTCAATATCACAGAAAAAGATCAAGTGTTTGAATTTCACGGTATTTATGGTCGCCCGGTTCCTGCTTTGTTAGAAGATTTTTCTGCCCCGGTGAAATTAGACTATGATTACACCACCGAACAACTTCTTACGTTATTGAAATTTGCCGATAATGCCTTTGTACGTTGGGATGCGGCACAAATGTTATTGACGAATGAGTTACGTCGTAACGTTAGCCATTTTCAGCAGGGAGAAGATTTTGAAATTTCACCTCAAATTTTGACCGCACTTTTACAAGTGTTAGAAAATTATGAAGCAGATATTGAGTTGGCGACCTTAATTCTTACCTTGCCAAGAGAAATTGAATTTGCCGAAAGTTTCAAAACGATTGATCCCGACGGTATTGTCGCTGCACGAGAATTTATTGTGCGAGCCATTGCCGAATATCTCAAAGAATCCTTGCTTAAAACCTATAATCATATTCGTTTGGAAGCATACCGTATCACGCAACAAGATATTGCTTTGCGTGCCATGCGTAACCTTTGCTTAAATTATTTGGCTTACACTTCCCTTGGCAATAACCTTGTTCATAAGCATTACAATGCAGCAAATAATATGACAGATACGCTTGCAGCACTTACAGCGGCAACCAAAGCCTCTCTTCCGTGTCGTGATACCTTGCTTGCGGATTTTGAGCAAAAATGGCAACACGATGGGCTCGTGATGGATAAATGGTTTGCCTTACAAGCCACCCGACCGGATGATAATGTGTTGGAAATTGTCCATCACCTGATGGATCACCCGAGTTTTAATTTCAACAATCCGAACCGCCTGCGTGCATTGGTGGGCAGTTTTGCCAATCAAAACCTGAAGGCTTTCCACGAAATCAGCGGCTCAGGCTATCGTTTCTTAACGGATGTGTTAATTCGACTTAACGAAGCCAACCCACAAGTGGCGGCACGTTTAGTCGAACCGCTTATCCGTTTCGCCCGCTACGATGCCCAACGTCAAACCCTGATGAAACGAGCGTTGGAACGTTTAAGCAGCGTTGAAAATCTTTCCAAAGATTTATTTGAGAAGATTGAAAAAGCATTGCAATAAGAAAAGAACGGGGCAGAGCAGCTTTCTGCCCCAATAGATCCTTTCTCACTCCCAACTATTCGCTCTCCCATTTTTATTATTCATTCCTTATTTTGGGTTTTCTCGGTAAATCTATTTGTGTTAATGAAATGTTAATTGAAATCACTTGATCCTCGTAACGAATAAAGTATGCTAAGCAGGGTCTGAACTGAAAGGGAGGGATAATGCAAGAAATCATCAGTGGCCTATTTATTGTTTTAATACCGATGTTTTTAGGCTACTTAATCAAAATTAAAAAGCAGGATTACATCACTAAAATCAATCAAATGGTGATGTTTTTACTGTATATCATCTTGTTTTTAATGGGGTATTTACTCGGTCAGCTTGATGATCTGGAAACAAAACTTCCGATTATCGGTAAAACTGCAACGGTACTTTCGGTGATTATTCTCACCTCAAATATGATTGGATTAATGATTTATGATCGATTGCACCCGGCGCCATTGCTCAAACCTCAAGGAAAGCTCCCTTCTCGTTGGCATTCGTTGATTGATTCTTTCAAACTTTCCGGCACGGTGATTTTAGGGACGTTATGCGGTTGGTTATTTAATGCCTATCTTGTGTTACCCACGGGGATTAATCTTTATGTATTGATTGTATTAATTTTTTTCGTGGGCATTCAGTTGCGTAATAATGGTATTTCGCTAAAAGAGGCACTATTTAATCAACGGGGCTTTCAAACCGGTATTGTGTTTACTCTCACTTCTTTAGTTGGCGGAATGGTGGCAAGCTGGGTTTTAACGATGCCGATCACGCAGGGATTGGCCTTTGCTTCAGGAATGGGGTGGTATTCGTTATCCAGTGTGGTGCTGACAAATGCTTGGGGGCCGGTGCAGGGGAGTATTGCATTTTTTAATGATTTATCTCGAGAGATAATCAGTTTATTTATCGTCCCGCTTTTTATGCAACATTTTCGCTCAACGGCAATTGGTATCACTGGGGCAACTGCATTGGATTGTACTTTGCCGATCATCCAAAAATCAGGGGGCATCGAAGTGGTACCTATCGCGATTTCCTTTGGATTTGTCACCAATATTCTCCCTCCGCTTTTATTGGTGCTATTTTCAAGTATCCCGATTTAGCAATGATGGGCAAAGAGTGAAAAGAGAAAGCTTGAATCAAAAACGGGGCGGATTGTTCAGGTTCGCCCCGATGATTTATAGACTATTAGGGTTTATAAAATATTGGCTTCCAGTTCTAATATACCCGGTTCAATTTTAATCCCTTTAGCAAATTTCTTAATTAAAACATCCCGAATATTGCTTTCATCAAGGGTATAAATAGGAATGGTTGAAAGCAATGAGGAAATGCTTTCGCTTAAAAACGGCATGGCAATTTGCAATTGCTCCATGTATTCATTAGGTTCACCGGACCAACGTAGGATGCGCAAATCTCGCAGGTAAACCGCCCCTTTTTCCGGTTCATAATAGGGAATGGTATCAAATGTCAGGTTTAACTTAGCGGGAAACTGTTTATTGCCCAGTTTGAATAATCCTTCCGCAATACCGCTTATTTCAACACGCTTTTCTGCACCACGCCCAATTTGGGTGCGGAGATCTTTTAATTGATAATCTAACGAAAATAACCCGGGAAAACTGAATTTATCTTGGATTGTGGCTTTTTCTGAGAGATATTGGTTGATTTGTTCTTCGGTAACACTAAAAGGCGAGGCTTGCACTGTGGAAAAAACAGAGAAACCCAATAATAACGTTAAAAAGCGAGTGTAATTTTTCATAAAACACCTACAAGTTGAAAGGATTTGAATAAAGCCGTAGAATGTGTGGCTTTTTTGTGGTGGCACTATACCACAAAACCTCTAGTATAAAACGAATTAATCGGAGTAGAGTGTGACAAATACCCACATAGAGATGAATATTAAGTCTATTTTAGAAAGATACAAAGGAGAACGCATTGTTAAATTTAGTGAAGGCGGAAAGGACTATTGGCTGAAACAACCGGAGAAGCTTTCAGGTGTTTGGTTGCTTTTAAAACCTCATCCTAAAAAATCATTTGATAATGAATTGAAAACGCTTTTATCATTAGCAAAACAAAATGTGCCGGTCCCTCAAGTGGTTTGTTATGGAAAGGATTTTTTTATTTTGGAAGATGCAGGGCACAGTATTTCGAATTGGTTTAATGGCTTAGGCGTTTCAGAAGAACAAAAATTTTTGATTTTAGCCGATGCAAGCCAAGCATTAATCGGATTACATAAAGAGGGATTGGTGCATGGACGCCCTGCTGTGCGGGATATCGTATGGAACGAGGGGAAAATTATTTTTTTGGATTTTGAATCACGTTCCAATAGCCAAAATAAAGATTGGTTGATTGTGCGGGATATGTTGCTTTTCTTTCATAGCTTGTGTCGTGAAGAAACCATTTCGGATAGCTTAGTGAAAGACACGGCGGCTTATTATCAAGCCCATTGTCATCCCAAAAATTGGCAGCTTATGCAAAATTGTTTATCTCGTTTTCGCTGGCTTTATTATCTTTTATTGCCTTTTAAACCGATTGCGAAAAGAGATCTTGTGGCAATTTATCGTTTATTTGAATTATTACGTTAATTAAAGGAAAAAATGATGAAAAAAATTCTCTTAGTTTTATCGATGTCTATTTTTATCGGTGCTTGCTCTGTGGGTGGCGGTATTGGCGTTGGGGGCGGAAGTAACGGCGTTGGTATGGGCGTGGGGCTTGGCACCGGATTTGGTTTTTAGTTAAAGTGCGGTTGAAATTTCAAGTATTTTAAGATTTTTGAGAAAAAGCTTGATCTTTCAAGAGAGTTCACTATAATACGCCACATCTTTCGGACGCGGGGTGGAGCAGCTTGGTAGCTCGTCGGGCTCATAACCCGAAGGCCGTCGGTTCAAATCCGGCCCCCGCAACCAATAAAAAGTTCAGTAAAAAGAACCCCAAATTTGGGGTTTTTTTGTACGAGAAATTTAAAAACTGGGCTTAGGTTCAATGAACCTAACCCTTTTTTTACGCCTAAAATTCAATGTAAACGGTTGATGGATAAAAACATTGTAACCATGGCGTAATTCCGCTAACAGGAGTAGAAAATTGGCGACATTAGAAGAAAATTTAAAAACGATGCTTGAAGGGGCAGTAGAAGATTTAGGCTGCGAACTTTGGGGCATTGAATGTCAGCGTGCCGGTCGGTTTATGACAGTACGTTTATTTATTGATAAAGAGGGGGGCGTTACCGTTGACGATTGTGCTGATGTAAGCCGTCAAGTGAGTGCTATTTTGGATGTAGAAGATCCGATTGCCGATAAATACAATCTTGAAGTCTCTTCACCGGGTTTAGATCGCCCATTATTTACTTTAAATCAATACGAACGCTATGTTGGACAGGATATTGCTATTCATTTGCGTATTCCGGTAATGGATCGCCGCAAATGGCAAGGTAAATTGGAACGCATTGAAAATGATATGCTGATCTTAGTCGTTGATGGTCAGGAGCAAGTTTTTGTATTTGGCAATATTCAAAAAGCCAATGTGATTGCAAAATTCTAAATAAGGAGGAACAGAAAAATGAGTAAAGAGATTTTATTAGCCGCTGAAGCGGTTTCTAATGAAAAATTATTGCCGCGTGAAAAAATTTTTGAAGCATTAGAAAGTGCATTAGCCCTTTCAACAAAGAAAAAATATGAATATGAAACGGAAATCCGTGTTTCAATCAACCCAAAAACCGGTGAGTTTGATACATTTCGCCGTTGGTTAGTGGTGGATGAAATCAAAGTGCCAACAAAAGAAATCACCTTAGAAGCGGCACAATTTGAAGATCCGAATATTCAATTGGGTGATTATGTTGAAGATCAAATAGAATCCATTACCTTTGATCGTATTGCAATGCAGACAGCACGTCAGGTGATCAGCACAAAAATTCGTGAAGCGGAGCGTGCTAAAGTGATCGATCAGTTCCGCTCAGAGGAAGGCAAAATCGTTACCGGCACGGTGAAAAAAGTTAACCGTGAAAGCATTATTTTAGATTTAGGCCATAAAGCGGAAGCGGTGATGTTGCGTGAAGATATGCTGCCTCGTGAAAATTTCCGTCCGGGTGACCGTGTGCGTGGTGTGCTTTATAAAGTGGCACCTGAAAACAAAACATCACAATTATTTGTGACCAGAGCCAAACCGGAAATGTTAGTGGAATTATTCCGTATTGAAGTTCCAGAAATTGGCGAAGAGATGATTGAAATTCGTGGTGCAGCCCGTGATCCGGGTTCTCGTGCGAAAATTGCGGTGAAATCAAATGATAAGCGTATTGATCCGGTTGGTGCTTGCGTGGGTATGCGTGGCGCACGGGTTCAAGCGATTACTAATGAGCTTGGTGGTGAACGTGTTGATATCGTTCTTTGGGATGACAACCCTGCACAGTTTGTGATTAATGCCATGGCGCCGGCAGATGTGACCTCAATCATTGTAGATGAAGATACTCATTCTATGGATATTGCCGTTGATGAGGCGAACCTTGCACAAGCCATCGGACGCAATGGGCAAAATGTTCGTTTAGCGACGCAATTAACCGGCTGGATGTTAAATGTCATGAGTACCGAAGCGCTTAATGAAAAACATCAAGCAGAAGATAATAAAGCATTAAATTTATTTATGAATGCGTTGGAGCTTGATGAGGAATTCGCCCAAATTCTTGTGGAGGAAGGCTTTACCAATTTGGAAGAAATCGCTTATGTTTCAGTGAATGAATTAACGGCGATTGACGGCTTAGAAGATGAAGATCTTGTTGAAGAACTGCAAACCCGTGCAAAAAATGCGATTACAGCAGCAGCCGTGGCGGAAGAAGAAGCGCTGAAAAAAGCCAATATTGAAGAAAGATTATTAAATCTGGAAGGAATGAACCGCCATATTGCTTTCAAATTAGCCGAAAAACAAATTACGACTCTTGAGGAACTGGCTGAACAAGGTGTTGATGATTTAGCGGATATTGAAGAATTAACCGCTGAACAGGCCGCAGAGTTGATTATGGCTGCGCGTAATATTTGTTGGTTCAGCGAAGAGTAAGGAGAATGAATAATGACAGATGAAGTAAAAAAAGCCGAGAGTGAAGCGCCGAAAAAACTAAGTATTCAACGCAGAACCAAAACCACGGTGAGCAGCACCACAACAGCGGGTAAAAGCAAAGCGGTTCAAGTGGAAGTGCGTAAAAAAAGAACGGTGAAAACCGATGCGGCACAGAAAGCAGAAGAAGCGGCAAAATTAAAAGCACAACAAGAGTTGGAAGCCAAAAAAGCCGCTGAAAAGAAAGCCGCAGAAGAAAAAGCACGCTTAGAAGCAGAAAAAGCCAAAGCGGAAGCGGAAAAAGTAAAAGCCGAAAAAGCAGCGAAAAGTGCGGTCGAAACGAAGCCTAAATCTGTTGATGTGGAAAAAGAGAAACGCAAAGCAGAAGAGGCCGAATTACGCCGTAAAGCAGAAGAAATGGCTCGTCAAAAAGCAGAAGAGCAAGCTCGTCAAGCTGCGGAAGATGCTAAACGCTATGCCGAAATGGAAGAGGATGAAAATGATGCCTCTTCAGAAGATTATTCAGATTATCATTTAAGCTCAAAATATGCCCTTGAAGCGGAAGATGAAGAAGAGCGCCGCAATGAAAATCGTGGTCGTGGAAAAAATAAAGTCGCTAAAGCGAAAAAAGGCGGTCGTGATGATGATAACAGCAAAAATAATCGAAATGAGCGTGAATCTAACCGTAAAAACCAAAAAGAAGGAAAATTAGGTAAAGGTAAAAACGGTAAGAAAGGGGCGGCATTACAACAGGCGTTCACCAAACCGGTTCAAGTGGCTAAAGCTGATGTGGTAATTGGCGAAACCATTACCGTTGCAGAGCTTGCCAACAAAATGGCGATTAAAGCCACTGAAATCATTAAAATGATGATGAAAATGGGTGAAATGGTTACCATTAACCAAGTGCTTGATCAAGAAACCGCACAATTAGTGGCAGAAGAACTTGGTCATAAAGTGATTCTTCGTAATGAAAATGAGCTGGAAGAAGCAGTACTTGGCGATCGTGATGTGAATGCAGAAAAAGTGACCCGTGCACCGGTGGTGACCATTATGGGCCACGTTGACCATGGTAAAACCTCTTTACTTGACTATATCCGTAAAGCGAAAGTGGCAGCCGGTGAAGCGGGAGGCATTACCCAACACATCGGTGCATACCATGTGGAAATGGACGATGGCAAAATGATCACTTTCCTTGATACACCGGGACACGCTGCCTTTACCTCAATGCGTGCTCGTGGTGCGAAAGTGACTGATATTGTAGTACTTGTGGTGGCGGCTGATGATGGTGTGATGCCTCAAACCATTGAAGCGATTCAGCACGCCAAAGCCGCAGGTGCACCATTAGTGGTGGCGGTAAACAAAATTGACAAACCGGAAGCCAATCCGGATCGTGTTGAGCAAGAATTGCTCCAACATGAGGTGATTTCAGAAAAATTCGGTGGTGATGTTCAATTTGTGCCGGTTTCTGCAAAACAAGGCCTTGGTATTGATGAATTGTTAGATGCCATCCTTCTTCAATCTGAAGTACTTGAATTAACCGCTGTAAAAGACGGTATGGCAAGTGGTGTGGTGATTGAATCTTACCTTGATAAAGGGCGTGGCCCGGTGGCCACCATTTTGGTGCAATCCGGTACGTTACGCAAAGGCGATATTGTACTCTGTGGTTTCGAATATGGCCGTGTGCGTGCAATGCGTGATGAAAATGGTAAAGAAATTGAGGAAGCAGGCCCATCTATCCCAGTGGAAGTACTTGGGCTTTCCGGTGTACCGGCTGCCGGTGATGAAGCCACGGTTGTGCGTGATGAGAAAAAAGCGCGTGAAGTAGCGTTATATCGTCAAGGTAAATTCCGTGAGGTCAAACTTGCCCGTCAACAAAAAGCGAAACTTGAAAATATGTTTAGCAATATGACGGAAGGCGATGTGGCAGAATTGAATGTCATCGTCAAAGCGGACGTACAGGGTTCGGTGGAAGCCATTGTTCAAGCTTTACACGAACTTTCAACAGACGAAGTCAAAGTGAAAGTGGTCGGTTCCGGTGTGGGTGGTATTACAGAAACCGATGCCACATTAGCGGCCGCCTCCAATGCAATTATGGTTGGTTTTAACGTGCGTGCCGATGCGTCAGCCCGCCGTGTGATTGAAAGCGAAAATATTGATTTACGTTACTATTCCATCATTTATGAATTGCTTAACGAAATCAAAGCGGCCATGAGCGGTATGTTACAGCCTGAATTCAAACAAGAAATCATTGGCTTGGCCGAAGTGCGTGATGTCTTCCGTCATCCGAAGTTTGGTGCGATTGCCGGCTGTATGGTGACAGAAGGAATTGTTAAACGTAATAACCCAATCCGTGTGTTGCGTGACAACGTGGTTATTTTTGAAGGTGAATTGGAATCCCTCCGTCGTTTCAAAGATGATGTGGCCGAAGTGCGTAGCAATATGGAATGTGGTATCGGCGTGAAAAACTACAATGATGTCAAAGTGGGCGACCAAATTGAAGTCTTTGAAGTGGTTGAAGTGAAACGCACCATTTAATGATTAGGCAGTAGCTTGTCTAACAATTCTGCTAAATATTGAAAGCGGTTATATTCTGTGATAAGAAGTAACCGCTTTTTATTTGGTGTTCACCACAAAACGAAATTAGATTGTTATCGGGTAATAAATTTTATGGATAATTTAGTAAATCATTATAGTCGTGCCAGTGCTATACCATCATTGTTATGTGATTTTTACAAAACCTCCCATCGAATAATGTACCCTGAAGGTTCACAAATTCTTTATAGTACATTTACGCCTCGTAGTAATAAACAAGCACCCTATTTAACAAGGGTTGTATCCTTTGGTTTTCAAGCATTTATTATTAAATATTTAATCCATTATTTTAATGATAACTTCTTTTCCCGGGATAAAGATGACATTGTGTCTGAATATTCAGCTTTTATTAAAAAAACACTGCGGTTGGACGACACTGGAGAACATATTAAACAGTTACACGAGCTAGGTTACTTACCCATCCGAATTAAAGCCATTCCTGAAGGAAAAACCGTGGCAATTAAAGTCCCGGTGATGACGATTGAAAACACCCATCCTGATTTCTTTTGGCTGACTAACTATTTAGAAACCCTCATTAATGTCTCCCTCTGGCAACCGATGACCTCAGCTTCTATGGCATTTGCTTATCGGAGTGCATTAGTTAAATTTGCAGAGGAAACCTGTGATAACCAAGATCAGGTTCCATTTCAATCTCATGATTTCTCAATGCGGGGTATGGGTTCTTTAGAATCAGCGGAAACCTCAGGCGCCGGTCATTTGACTGCTTTTTTAGGTACGGATACGATCCCTGCGATCTCTTTCATTGAAACCTATTATGGTTCAAAGGGGTTAATTGGTACATCAATCCCAGCATCAGAACACTCGGTGATGAGTTCACATGGTATTGATGAATTGCCCACCTTCCGTTATTTAATGGCAAAATTTCCGAATAGTATGTTATCTATTGTGTCGGATACGACAGATTTTTGGCATAACATTACCGTTAATTTACCTTTATTAAAGGCGGAAATTATGGCAAGACCTGAAAATGCCCGTTTGGTTATTCGTCCTGATAGTGGTGATTTTTTTGCGATTATTTGTGGCGATCCAACGGCGGATACCGAGCATGAACGTAAAGGGCTAATTGATTGTTTATGGGATATTTTTGGTGGTAAGGTAAATCAGAAAGGTTACAAAGTTCTCGATCCTCATATCGGCGCAATTTATGGTGATGGCGTGACTTATGAAAAAATGGTGAAAATTTTAGAGGGGCTAAAAGCCAAAGGCTTTGCTTCCAGCAATATTGTGTTTGGTGTTGGAGCGCAAACCTATCAGCGTAATACGCGTGATACCTTAGGATTTGCCGTAAAAGCCACCGCTATCACGATTAATGGGGAAGAAAAAGCGATCTTTAAAAACCCTAAAACCGACAACGGGTTAAAAAAATCCCAAAAAGGTCGTGTTAAAGTCCTTTCTTATGATACCTATATTGACGGCTTAACCGCCAAAGATGATTTTAGTGATGATTTATTAGAAATACTCTTTGAAGACGGTAAACTGCTACGCCGAACGGATTTTGATCAAATTAGACAAAATGTACTTAATGCTTTCTAGGAGAAAATTATCGCTATTTAACGCATTTAACGGTGAGCCTTTATTGTGTTTGATATATCGCTCACTTTATTTGTACTCAAAAATACTGCCAAAAACCACCGCACTTTTCACTTTTGGGGAATAAATTTTGTTATAATTCCCCGCTTTGAAACGCATTTTGAAAATAGGAAATGAAAATGGCTCGAGAATTTAAACGTAGCGACCGTGTGGCGCAAGAAATCCAAAAAGAAATTGCAGTGATTTTGCAGCGTGAGGTAAAAGATCCCCGTATTGGTATGGTAACCGTATCCGATGTGGAAGTGTCCAGCGATTTGGCGTATGCCAAAATTTTTGTCACTTTTTTGTTCGATCATGATGAAAGTGCGATTGAACAGGGAATGAAAGGGTTAGAAAAAGCCGCGCCTTATATTCGTACCTTACTTGGCAAAGCCATGCGGTTACGCATTGTGCCGGAAATTCGTTTTATCTATGATCAATCCTTAGTCGAAGGTATGAGAATGTCCAATTTAGTGACGAACGTGGTGCGTGAAGATGAACGTAAACACGTTGAGGAAGAGGCATAATGTCAAGACCACGCAAGCGGGGGCGGGATATTGACGGCGTGTTTTTATTGGATAAACCGCAAGGGATGTCTTCTAATGACATTATGCAAAAAGTCAAACGCCTTTTCCAAGCAAACAAAGCCGGACATACTGGGGCGCTCGACCCCTTAGCAACAGGCATGTTACCTATTTGTTTAGGTGAAGCCACCAAATTTTCGCAATTTTTGTTGGATGCGGATAAGCGTTATTTGGTGACGGCAAAATTAGGCGAACGTACGGATACCTCCGATGCAGAAGGGCAGATCGTGGAAAGGCGAGCAGTGAATGTGGAAATATCCCAAATTTTGACCGCACTTGAGCCATTTCGGGGCGATATTTTACAAGTGCCGACCATGTTTTCGGCCTTAAAACATCAGGGAAAACCTTTGTATGAATATGCTCGCCAAGGCATCACCGTAGAACGTGAAGCCCGCCCGATTACTATTTTTGAACTGAACTTTATTGAATATCAAGCCCCTTATTTAACCTTGGAAGTGCATTGCTCCAAGGGCACTTATATTCGCACTTTGGTAGATGACTTAGGCGAAACGTTAGGCTGTGGTGCCCATGTGACGATGTTACGCAGAACAGCGGTGGCAGATTATCCTGTTGAGGCAATGATGAGCTGGGATGAGTTGCAAAACCTCGCAGCGCAGCAGGATTTAGCCTTGCTGGATCAGTATTTATTACCAACGGATACAGCGGTGAACAAATTGCCCGCATTGCATTTGAATGAAACACAAAGCCGTGGGATTGGTTTTGGCCAGCGTGTAAAATTTGCCAACGATCAGCAATTACAAGGCCAAGTGCGGTTATTTTCAGCGGAGAATATGTTTTTGGGGGTGGCGTTGATTGATGGCAATGTCATTCGCCCACAGCGATTAATCACACAATCCCCCTAATTTCATTTGCCTTTCCTGATAAATTCCAGTAATCTTGCCTGTAATTATTTTCTTACAAATTATGTAAATAAAAAATTACAGGTGGATTATGGAAGCGCTCAACAATTTACGTTCCGAAATTGACTCGCTCGACCGCGAACTCATTCAACTTTTTTCTAAACGCCTTGAACTGGTTTCACAAGTCGGCAAAGTGAAACATCAACATGGCCTCCCTATCTATGCCCCCGACCGTGAAATTTCTATGTTGCAAGCTCGCCGTTTAGAAGCCGAAAAAGCGGGGATTTCACCGGATTTAATTGAAGATGTACTACGCCGCTTTATGCGGGAATCCTACACCAATGAAAATCAATTTGGTTTTAAAACCGTCAATCCCAACATTAAAAAAATTGTGATTGTAGGGGGATATGGAAAACTGGGTGGATTATTTGCCCGCTATCTGCGTGCCTCCGGCTATCCAATTTCTGTTTTAGAACGTGATGATTGGAATGTAGCAGAGCGTATTCTTACCAATGCAGATGTGGTGATTGTTTCTGTGCCAATTGCCAATACACTTGAAACCATTGAGCGTTTAAAACCTTATTTAACAGAAAATATGCTGTTGGCGGATCTCACCTCGGTGAAACGTGAGCCTTTGGCAAAAATGTTGGAAATTCATCAAGGAGCAGTGGTGGGCCTGCACCCGATGTTTGGGCCGGATATTGCCAGTATGGCAAAACAGGTGGTGGTGTGTTGTGAAGGACGTTTTCCTGAACGTTATGAATGGTTACTTGAACAAATTCAAATTTGGGGAGCGAAAATTCATCAAACCGATGCCATTGAACATGATCACCATATGACTTATGTGCAAGCTTTACGTCACTTTTCGACCTTTGCGAATGGTTTACATCTTTCTAAACAACCGGTCAATTTAGCGAATTTACTGGCGCTTTCTTCGCCGATTTATCGCTTAGAGTTGGCAATGATTGGCCGTTTATTCGCACAAGATGCCGAGCTTTATGCGGATATTATTATGGATAAACCGGAAAATCTTGAAGTGATTGAAAGCCTAAAACAAACCTATGAGGACGCACTGAAATTCTTTGAAAATCATGATCGACAAGGGTTTATTGAGGCCTTTCATCAGGTGAGAGCATGGTTTGGTGACTATTCCGAGCAATTTTTAAAAGAAAGCCATCAATTGCTACAACAAGCTAATGATCTGAAGCAAGGGTAAGACGAAATACAACATATCTGTTATCCATACTAAAAAGCCAAAAGTGCGGTGAAAAATCACCGCACTTTTGCTTTAAATTTGCTCAAACCTATCTTATCAATGTTGTTTTGTGGCGGCTTTCATCGCTTTCACAAACTCAGCTAATTCAGCTAGGCATTTTGCCTGATTGTCTAAATTTGAAGCAATAATATTCACCGTGGCTGAGCCGGAAATTGCCCCTGCCGCCCCCAATTGTAAGGCTTCTTTTACCTGATTGGGTTGAGCAATCCCAAAGCCTTGTAAAATAGGCGGGGCATTATGTGCTTTCAATTGTTCTATCAATGTATCCAGATTTTTGGCATGTGTTTGGTTCTCCGCACTGGTGACACCGGCACGGGAAACCAAATAAGTGTAGCCCTCGCTGTTTTCGGCTACACCTTGGATAGTTTTCGCATCAGCATTTGGCGGGCAAATGAACACCGGTTGAATACCGTGTTTTTTGGCCGCATTGATGTAATCTTCTTTTGCCAATAATGGAATATCTGCCACCAATACGGCATCCACGCCCACTTCTGCACAACGTTGGTAAAAGGCATCAAGCCCTTTTGCAAAAATCAGGTTTACACAAAGGAGTAAACTGATAGGAATTTCTGGATATTTTGACCGCACTTTTTCAAGTAATTTAAAGCTATCTTCTGTGCTGTGTCCGGCCTCTAACGCACGATTATTGGCGGCTTGAATAACCGGGCCGTCTAAAAGCGGATCAGAGAAAGGAAAACCTAATTCAAGGGCATCCGCCCCATTATCAACAAGTGTGCAAATAATCTCGAAAGAGCGATCAAATGTTGGATCACATAGGGTGACAAAAGGAACAAAAGCTCCCTCATTTTTTGCGTTGAGTGTCGCAAATTGACGATTAAAACGGCTCATTATTTCATTCCTTTTTCAGTTAAAATATTGTCCACGGTGAAAATATCTTTATCACCACGCCCGGATAAATTCACCACAAGAATTTGCGCTTTGTCAGGTTCTTGATGAATCATTTTAAGCGCTTGTGCAAGGGCATGTGAGCTTTCTAAAGCAGGAATAATTCCCTCGTGTTTTGCAAGGGCTTGAAAGGCATTTAAGGCTTCATCATCGGTAATGGAAGGATATTCCGCCCGACCGATACTTTGCAAATAAGCATGTTGCGGGCCGACAGAAGGGAAGTCTAACCCTGCAGAAATGGAGTAAGACTCTTCCACCTGTCCATCTTCTGTTTGCATTAAAGGCGATTTCATACCGAAATAAATACCCACTCTAGCATGGCCTAAAGGTGCGCCATGCTCACCACTTTCAATTCCTTTTCCTGCCGGTTCTACGCCGATTAGACGGACATTTGGCTCATCAATAAAATCACTGAACATACCAATGGCATTAGATCCGCCGCCCACAGCAGCAATTACCGCATCCGGTAGGCGACCTTCTTTTTCTATGATTTGGCGCTTTGTTTCTTCGCCAATCATTTTTTGAAATTCACGCACAATGGTAGGAAAAGGGTGAGGGCCTGCCGCAGTACCTAATAAGTAATGGGTGGTTTCATAGTTGGCAGACCAATCACGCATGGCCTCACAACAGGCATCTTTTAAGGAACAAGAGCCTTTTTGCACCGGTACAACCTCAGCCCCCATTAAACGCATTCGAAATACATTAGGCGATTGGCGTTCTACATCTTTTGCCCCCATATAAACGCGGCAGGGCATATCAAGCATCGCACAGGCAAGGGCTGTTGCGACACCATGCTGACCGGCACCGGTTTCAGCAATGATACGGGTTTTCCCCATCCGTTTTGCCAGTAAAATTTGCCCAAGCACCTGATTGGTTTTGTGCGCTCCACCATGTAAAAGATCTTCACGTTTGAGATAAATTTTCGCTTTTGTACCTTTTGTCAGATTACGACAAAGGGTTAATGCGGTTGGTCTGCCAGCATAATTTTTCAGTAAATCTTGAAATTCTTGCTGAAATTTAGGGTCATCCTTGGCTTCAACAAAGGCTTTTTCCAATTGCTGAAGTACCGGTACAAGAATTTCCGGTACATACATCCCGCCAAATTCACCAAAATAGGGATTTAATAATGTGTCTGCCATGGGGTTTCCTTTTTATTAAATGATGAGAATGTTCGCCATACTACTACACTAGTACAAAAAAATATAGATGACTGAGAAAATTTTTTGAAGAAATGAATTTTAGTTAAACAGCTCAATAACAAATCGGATCTTTATTTGTTTGAACCTTACTAATGCTTATTTTTCCTTGAATTTTTCTTTTTTATCAAATATTCTCAGCGCTTATTAGAAAACACAATTGAATAAAGATCGTATATTTTCTATGAAAGTCCCATTTTCTTATTTGACTTTAACCACCCTTTTTCTTTTCCCTTCTTTTGTGCAAGCGGTGCAGAATCGTCCTCCAACAGAGACTGAAAAACAGATTATTTCCCGCCAACAACAGCAACAAACAGACCTCAACAGTGAAATCCAATCCCAGCAAGTACAATCACCAAATGTCAGATTCGAAGCCGAAAAAACGAAAACCCATGGCTTTCCTCAGCAAGAGGCACAATGTTTTCCTATTCATCAATTGGTATTGACGGATTTTGATGAGAATAACGAGAATAAAAAACTCATCCAGCCGAGTCGTTTTCATTGGGCATTAAATGCAGTTTATGCAGAAAGGGATTTTGCCTTACCGGCTTGTATTGGGGCAGAGGGGATTAATGTTTTATTGCGCCGTATTCAAAATCGCTTGATTGATTTTGGTTATATCACCACCCGAGTACTGGTTGAACCACAGGATTTACGTTCAGGCATGCTGGTGCTAACGGTCATTCCGGGAAAAG
>NZ_MLHH01000029.1 GCF_002000125.1 Rodentibacter heidelbergensis | reverse complement strand
AGTGCTGAAAGCATCTAAGTACGAAACTTGCCTTAAGATGAGTTCTCCCACATGAAAGTGTGTAAGGGTTGTTTAAGACTAAGACGTAGATAGGTGGGGTGTGTAAGTGTAGTGATATATTGAGCTAACCCATACTAATTGCCCGAGAGGCTTAACTATACAACGCTCAAGTGTTTTGGGCGAAGTCAAGCGAGACGAAAAAAGTCAAACTAAACATAAAACTAAACAAAGTGAAACTAAACAAAGTAAAGAAAAGAGAGATATCAGCTTGTGAAGGGTAGAGAATAAGAGAAGACAAACGAGCAAATAAAGAAGAACGATTTGTGAGTATCAGTTATCGAAGAATTATCCCGGCGGCGAGAGTGCGGTGGTCCCACCTGAATCCATCCCGAACTCAGAAGTGAAACGCTGTAATGCCGATGGTAGTGTGGGGAATCCCCATGTGAGAGTAGGGCACCGCCGGGTACAATTGAGATTAGAATTAAGATTAAGAAGAATTGAAATTAAGATTAAGAAGAGTAAACAAGAAATCCCCTGAGCAGAGCTTGGGGGATTTTTTATTGGTTGGACGATAAAAGATGAAAGATAAAAAATAAAAGGTAAAAGTGGCACAGGTTCCGCTATCATAGGGACTGCAAGCATCACCAACATCGCGGATATCACAAGTATCATAATTACTATAAGCACTATAAGTATCATATAAGCATTATCAGCTCTATAAGAACCCTAAAGAACATAAGTATCATAAACATCGATACCAATTACAAGTCTCTCCCTTACATAGACTTGTAATCAAGCAATCCTCCGTAATCATTCTCCAACTTCTTACTCCCTTTACATGAACTTACCAACATAAAAACACCAAAAAAACTGACCGCACTTTCTGACTGTTTGTTGGTATGCGATTACGTTTTTGGTATATAGGAGATGTTTGCTTTAGCGAAATGATGGTCTTTAAAATCTCATCTAGTTCAAATTTAATGTTAATTGTTTTTAGAGGATAAGGGATTAGGAATATTTTTATTTAAAATTAATCCAACAATGAGGTGTTTTGAGGCATAATCTGCCAGTAGAACATAATTTCTTTTTTCTTAACTAAATATATTATGAAATATCTGAAACGCCTTGCTCAACGCTATATTGATTGGCTTATTCGCCTTGGAAGAGTTAAATTTTCTCTATTAGGTGTTTTTCTATTAGCAATTTTTGCACTTGTTTTGCAAATGCTATTAAGCTCGCTTATTGCAGTAGATATTTACTGGATAGGGATTGCCCGCTCTATTATTTTTGGGATCATCTCTGCTCCCTTTATCATTTACTTTTTTGCTGTTTTAATTGAACGGCTTGAAGCCTCCCGTAGTCAACTTTCTCGTAGTGTTACTGAACTTAAAAAGGAAGTTTCCGAACGTAAACAAACCGAACAAAAACTTTCGATTGCCCTTGAGAATTTGGAGAAAATCCACCGAGATAAAAGTAATTTAATGGAAACGATAAGCCATGAATTACGAACGCCATTAAATGGTATTATTGGCCTAAGTAGGATTTTATTAGATGGTGATTTAACCGCGGAACAACGAAGTTATCTTAAGACAATCAATGTCAGTGCGATTAATTTAGGAAATATTTTTAGCGATATCATTGATTTAAACAAGCTAGATACAAACCGTTTAGAACTAAATTTGAAACCCACAAATCTTCATGCTTTATTGACAGATATTCAAAACTTTGCGGTTTTAATGACAGCACCTAAACAGCTTAAATTTTCTTTAGATATCACTTCAGATTTACCCGAGCTACTCTATTTAGATAGTGCAAGATTAAGCCAAATTCTTTGGAATCTCATTGTTAATGCCGTGAAATTTACAGAGAAAGGAGAGGTTAAATTATCTGTTTCAGCGCAAGGAGAAGGACATTATCATTTTAGAGTTTCTGATACAGGACGAGGTATTCCTCAGTCGGAATGGGATAATATTTTTAAAATGTATTACCAACTGAAAGAAAATTCTAATCGTTTTTCAGGCAGTGGAATTGGGCTCGCTATCTCAAAAAATCTTGCTTTATTAATGAATGGTGATCTCGAGGTTGAAAGCCAAATTGGAAAAGGTTCAACATTTCACCTGACGATAAAAGCTGAGGAAGCGAATTCAGTAGAAAATCAGCATTTTTCTCAACCATTGAATTTATCGGTTTTACTCGTCGAAGATATTGAATTAAATGTGATTGTTGCAAAAAGTGTATTAGAGAGATTAGGACATCATGTTGATGTCGCTATGACAGGAAAAGAAGCCATTCAATTATTTGAACGTAATTTTTACGATATTGTTTTGCTGGATATTAAGTTACCGGATATGTCAGGTTTTGAGATTGCGGCATATTTACGGCAAAAATATGAAGAAGGTATTTACGATTTCCTACCGCCCATTGTGGCATTTACCGCAAGCATTATGCAAAATGAAAAAGAATATTTGGAAAAAGGAATGGATGCGGTATTGCGTAAGCCATTGGCGTTGAATGAGTTAAAACAATGCTTTTATCATTTCTTTTCCGATGAAAATAGGGTGAATGAAGAAGAACCCTCATTATCTTGTTCGTTAAATACTGAATTAATCGATTTATTAGGTAAATCCCAAACAAAAGAGAATTTAGCGTTGTTTAAACAAGTAATGCCGAGTTATTTAAAACAGTTAAATGATGCTTTTAATGATTACTTAAATGAGCCTAGTTTACAAAAAGAAGTTGTGGATATTGCTCATAAAATTAAAGGTGCAGCAGGATCGGTGGGGTTAGTCCAATTACAGCAACTGGCGGAAAAAATACAGAATAATCAATCTACTGAGTGGAAAGAAAAGATTGAAAATTGGGTTAACGAGTTAAATCATTGCTGGAAAGCGAATGTAGAGAAATTAGAAGATTATCTTAATCTGTAATCAACGGCACTTTTATGTACCACCAGTACATTGAATTTAGTGCAGGCCTTAAATGATAAAAAGCCCTTATCTTAAGGGCTTTAAATTGTTTAGAAAAAGCGAAGGTTATTCCCATTCAATCGTTGCTGGGGGTTTTCCGCTCACATCATAGACAACGCGGGAAATACCGTTTACTTCATTGATGATACGATTAGAGATTTTGCCTAATAACTCATATGGTAAATGTGCCCAATGGGCGGTCATAAAATCGATAGTTTCAACCGCACGGAGGGAAACAACCCAATCGTATTTGCGTCCATCACCCATGACCCCCACCGATTTAACTGGGAGGAACACGGTGAAGGCTTGGCTGACTTTGTAATACCAATCTGCTTTGTGTAATTCTTCAATGAAAATTGCATCGGCACGGCGGAGGAGGTCGCAGTATTCCTTTTTCACCTCACCTAATACACGCACCCCTAACCCTGGGCCTGGGAATGGATGGCGGTTAAGCATTTCAGCGGGTAAACCAAGCGCTAAACCGATTTTACGCACTTCGTCTTTGAACAGTTCACGCAATGGTTCGACCAAGCCAAGTTTCATATAATCCGGCAACCCACCCACATTATGGTGTGATTTAATCACATGGGCTTTGCCTGTTTTACTGGCGGCGGATTCAATCACATCAGGATAGATAGTACCTTGAGCTAACCATTTTACATTTGGTAATTTTTTCGACTCGTCATCGAACACATCCACAAAGACTTTACCGATAATTTTGCGCTTCGCTTCCGGTTCATCCACACCGGCTAGTTCACTAAGGAAACGATCTTCAGCATTCACTCGGGTGATATTTAAACCAAATTTATTGCCGAACATTTCCATCACTTGATCGCCTTCGTTTAAACGTAACAAGCCGTTATCCACAAATACACAGTGTAAATTTTTGCCTATGGCACGGTGTAATAATAAGGCAACAACCGAGGAGTCTACGCCACCGGATAACCCTAGAATCACTTCATCATTACCCACTTGTTCCTTAATACGGGCGACCGAATCTTCGATGATATTTTCTGCTGTCCATTTGGTTTCGCAACCACAGATGTTTACCACAAAGTTTTTCAACAATTCCAAACCGCTTTTCGTGTGGGTGACTTCTGGGTGGAATTGAACACCGTAGAAATGACGATTTTCATCAGACATGGCGGCAATAGGGCAAGTTGGTGTTGTGCCTGTAACAGAAAAATGATTGGGTAAACGGGTCACTTTATCGCCGTGGCTCATCCAAACATCTAATTTGTTATCGCCATCGTTGAGGTTCGCAAAAAGTGCAGTCGAATTTTCCAATGAAACGGAGGCATAACCGAATTCACGGTGATCGGAAGTTTCCGTTAAACCGCCTAATTGCATTGCCATAGTTTGCATACCGTAGCAAATACCTAACACCGGCACGCCGGCATTAAAAACATATTCCGGTGCGCGAGGACTGTTTGCTTCTGTGGTGCTTTCAGGCCCGCCGGAAAGAATAATTCCCGTTGGGTTAAATTCACGGATTTGTTCTTCCGTGACATCCCACGCCCAAAGCTCACAATAAACCCCAATTTCACGCACACGGCGGGCAATGAGTTGGGTATATTGTGAACCAAAGTCGAGGATTAGAATTTTGTGGTGGTGAATGTTTGTCATTTTTTACCTTAATTAAGATGAATGATGTAATTTTTGAATAATGGTTAAAATTTCGTTCATATCCTTACCGCAATCATCGGCTTGGGATTGATCAATGTGCATTCGTTTCTCTTCGTAGGCAATCACAGATATACCCGCAGATTTTGCTGCTTGAATACCGAAAAAAGAATCTTCAATTGCAACGGTATTTTGAGGTTGAACGCCTAATTTTTCGAGGGTATAGCGATAAATAGTTGGGTCAGGTTTACTGCGCTCAAATTGTTCGCCACTGACGATAAAATCAAAGTGTTGGATAATACCACATTTCGTCAAAATAGTCCGAATATGTTCAAGGCGGGAAGAGGAGGCGACGGCTAATTTGATGTGATGTTGTCTAGCAAAATCAATAATTTTTTGAATATCCTTACGGAAAATTGAAGGATAATCCACCGTAGCAAAAAGTTGGTTGAAAAAATCAATATAGCGTTGTTTGATTTCTTCCAGTGGTAATGATGAGGCACTTAATTTTTTGACGATTTCCGGAATTTCAGACAGCCCTTTCCCCACCACTTCTGAACGTTCGAGCGGCGTTAAAATGCGATCATGTTCTTTAATGGATTCAATAAATTGCTCTTGCAAACGGTATTCTAAAAATTCCGTATCGACAATCACACCGTCCATATCGAAGATAATGGCTTGAAGCACTGATATTCTCTAATACAATTAATTAGTGAGTTTTTTCATATTAATATAAGTACCGTCAGAACCATCATTGGTGTACTGTATATTAAAGATTTCCGTTTTTCCGCAACCTGACACAGTCCAAGTTTCTTGCGCTTTTTCGACAGTTTCTGCTGCTAATTTGACACCGGTGATCTGGGTATGAATTTTTTCAGGTGAACATTGATGAAGTGCTCTGAAATATGTATTTATATTTCGCTCTGTATCGAATTTTAGCAAGGGGCTTGCTGTTGTTTCACCGGAATAGCTTGGTCCAAAAACACTACATCCACTCAAAAAGAATATAAGAATTAAACTCAGTTTTTTCATTTTATCCTTCCTCGTTGACTGACATCACTTCATCAAAAATTTCGCAAAAATCAACCGCACTTTAAACAACAAAAGGTGGGCTAAAAGCCCACCTTCGTGGTTAGCCCATCCGATAATTCGGGGCTTCTTTGGTAATCGTTACATCGTGCACATGGCTTTCTTTAATGCCCGCACCACTGATACGCACAAATTCTGCTTTGGTGCGCAGCTCATCAATAGTGGCACAGCCGGTTAAACCCATGCAAGAACGCAAACCGCCCATTTGTTGATGGATGATTTCTTTTAAGTAGCCTTTGTATGGAATACGTCCTTCAATGCCTTCCGGTACGAGTTTATCTGCGGCGTTGTCTGATTGGAAATAGCGGTCGCTTGAACCTTTCGCCATCGCACCTAATGAACCCATACCACGATAGGATTTAAAGGCACGGCCTTGGTAAAGTTCGATTTCTCCCGGTGCTTCTTCTGTACCGGCAAACATTGATCCCACCATTACGCAGCTCGCACCGGCAGCGAGGGCTTTGGCAATGTCGCCTGAGAAGCGAATTCCCCCATCGGCAATAACCGGAATACCACGATCTTTTAAGGCTTCAGCGGCATCAGCAATGGAGGTAATTTGTGGCACACCTACGCCGGTAACGATACGGGTGGTACAAATTGAACCCGGTCCAATTCCCACTTTCACTGCACTGGCCCCAGCATCAGCCAAAGCAATTGCGCCTTCAGCGGTGGCAATATTACCGGCGATGATAGGAAGATCAGGGTATTTGGCACGGGTTTCACGCACACGTTGTAATACCCCTTCGGAATGGCCGTGTGAAGAGTCGATTAACAACACATCCACCCCCGCTTTGACTAAGGCATCAATACGTTCTTCATTACCCGGCCCTGCACCTACCGCAGCCCCCACACGCAAACGCCCAAATTCATCTTTACAGGCATTCGGTTTGCTTTCGGCTTTTTGATAGTCTTTTAGGGTGATCATGCCTTTTAATTTGAAATCGTCATTTACCACCAATACTTTTTCCACACGATTTTCGTGCATTAAGCGGAAGATTTCTTCACGAGTTGCCCCTTCTTTAACGGTGACTAATCGCTCTTTGGGGGTCATAAAATCGGCCACAGTTTTGCTTAAATCGGAAATGAAACGGGTATCACGGCCGGTGATAATGCCCACCAAATTTTTCTCTTCATCAACCACAGGATAACCGGCAAACCCATTTTTCTTGGTGAGTTCAGCCAGCTCTGCGAGGGTGAGAGTAGGGGAGACGGTGACAGGTTCGGAAACGATGCCGCTCTCGAATTTTTTCACTTTACGCACACGATCTGCTTGGCGTTCAATAGACATATTTTTGTGAATAAAACCGATACCGCCTTCTTGAGCAAGCGAAATAGCCAATTTGGTTTCGGTAACGGTATCCATCGCCGCAGAAAGCATTGGGATATTCAGACGAATGGTTTTGGTAAGTTGGGTTGAAAGATTAGCGGTGTTTGGAAGCACGGTAGAATGTGCCGGGACAAGAAGAACATCATCGAAAGTGAGGGCTTCTTTTTTGATTCTAAGCATAGCAATATTTCCGTCGTTAAAAATGAATGTTAAAAAATATTGCGGCGGGATTATACAGATTTTACGCCACTTTGAAAATGAAATTTTTCGCTTTTATGCTATGATTGGCAAAGGTTTTCGTGATAGGAAAAAAGTATGAATTTAGCACTATTAACCTGTTTGTCTGACGGTATGCCTAAAGTGCGGTCAGAATTGGCGAAGTTTTCGCAAAATGTGGCTTTTGATGTACAGCAACTGCGAGAATTGGGGCTAAATATTGAAGGAAATACCGCATATTATCAGCTCATACCGCAATTGCCTTTACTCAACCCTCACCAAATATCAACCGCACTTCCATCTTATCGTATTCATTATTACCCAATCATCACTTCCACAAATGAGTGGATCTTGCAGAATATTGCCCATCTTCAAAAAGGCGATCTTTGCCTTGCGGAATATCAAACAGGCGGTCGAGGGCGCCGGGGGCGCCAGTGGTTGTCGCCTTTTGCCGGACAAATGATATTGAGCTTTTATTGGACGCTTGATCCAAGAAAATCCATTGATGGGCTTAGCTTAGTTGTGGGGTTGGCGATTGCGGAAATTTTTGGTGTGCAAGTGAAATGGCCGAATGACATTTTATTTAATGGGCGAAAGCTGGGCGGTATTTTAGTTGAGATTGCGAATGTAAAAAATGGTCGATTAAACCTCGTCATTGGCGTGGGCATTAATGTGTCAATGCCGGAAAAAACAAGCATAAATCAACCTTATGCGCAATTGTGTGAAATTGCTCCCAATGTCGATCGTCAAATTTTATTCCCCAAATTAATTCAACATCTTTATACACGTTTGGAACGTTTTGAAAACAGCGGAATTGATGAAGAATTTCAACAAGCTTGGCAGAAACACAACGCCTTTTCACATCAAGCAGTGAATGTGCTTACTGAACAGGGTATTATTTCCGGCATTGAGCAAGGCATTGATGAGAGGGGGTATTTGCAAGTGCAATGTGGTAATGAATTGCGTACCTTCAATGGCGGGGAGGTTTCCCTTCGCCGAAAATAAGTGCGGTTAAAATTTTTGCTGTTTTTAACCGCACTTTATGCTAGATCACTTTTTGCACCAATGCAGAAATATCTCCCTCAAATTGTTCCCTTTCTGCCATCTCAACAATTTGTGCGTGCGTGTAACGCTTGGCGTTATACACCGCCACAATACTGGTATCGCCAATTTGTAAGAAATTGTGTTCGCCAAAATCGGTGTAACGTGTTGCGCCAATGCTAATGATGGCTTGTTTTGGATAATTTGCAGCTTCAAGCAAAGCGGCAATATTATTCATTGGCCCTTCATCAGGTTGATTATTCATCCGATCGATAATCCAATCCAATAATTTTTGATGAAAATAGCTATACCCCACCGCAGGGCTATCAATGCCGTATTCATTCATCACGCCATGGCGTTTGTGGAAGCAAGCGATATGGAAATCGTCCAATACACCACCTGCGTTGAAATGATCTAATGAAAGCCAATTTGCCGAAATGCCTTTAGATTCTTCCCCCCAATTCTTTTTCTCACAAATTTTGCGAGCATTTGGGCGGCGAATGGAACAGTCGTTATAGGCAGCGAAATGGGTGGGTAAAAGTGCGGTCACTTTTCCGTGAGAATAGTGAATATCACAAATTAACGCAATTTCAGGTTCAATTTGTAAATTATCCGCATCATTTGGAAAACGAATCTCTGTATGAGAGAGGGGATAAGTGGACAGAAATTGATAGTCGCCCAAATTCTCACTCGGCACATAAAACGGGAAAATCGCTTTCGGCTGCACTGCCTCCACCGTTTTCACCTGCAAAAAATCCGCCGCTTCACCCGCTTGTTCCAAATGCCCCGCAAAATTGCCTGCTACGCCTAATCCGATAAAGGTGTTGTTCATTGTGTTTCCCTTTGTAATAAAATTGATTGAATTTTACTGTTTAGTTAATGAAAAATCACCCAAAACGTCTTATTTGCTTTGCTTGATAAAGAGAAAAGAACATTTTAGAATAACTGCATTTTTACTTGACAACTTGAAAAGGAAACATAATGCTTAGCAACGCAACGCAACGCAACGCAACGCAACGCAACGCAACGCAACGCAACGCAACGCAACGCAACGCAACGCAACTAGCGGCCTAACCCCTTCCTCTTTAACTTGTAAGGCACAAGTTAAATCTAAACAACGTGTTGCAGACTTTGGCGAAGTTTACACTAATGAGCGTGAAGTCAATGCAATGATCGACTTGGTGGCAGACCAAGCTACTAATCCCGAAAAACGCTTTTTAGAACCTGCGTGTGGCACGGGTAATTTTTTGGTGGAAATCCTTTGCCGTAAACTCACCGCAATTGCTCAACAGCATAAAAAAGTCCAATACGATTACGAACTTAACGCCATCATTGCCGTAGGCAGTTTATACGGCATTGAGCTGTTGCCCGATAATGTGAATGAATGCCGTAAACGGCTATTGGAGCTTTTTAGCCAACATTACCAAGCCCAATTTCCTAAAAGTTATAAAGCAGAATGTATTCGTTCCGCTCAGTTTATTTTGCAACACAACATTTTGTGTGGCGATGCCCTTTCACTGAAAACCCAAACAGGGCAACCCATTATTTTTAGCCAATGGTCGAACCCGACAGGCAGCCAAATCAAACGGCAGGAATTTGTTTACCGTGATTTAGTGGACAACCTGAGCGATCTTCCCCTCTTTTCCGATAACGGCGAACCCGTGTTTATTCCCGAGCCAATCAAAGATTATCCCTTTATCAATTTTTTGGAGCTAGGTAATGACAGATCTTTCTAATGTAAATTACAACCCTGATGTATTAAATTGTTTGGCAAATTTATCGAATGATGAAGTCTTTACCCCACCAGAGTTGGTCAACCAAATGCTCGATCGCTTGCCCGATACACTTTGGCAAGATCCCAATGCCAAATTTCTCGACCCTGTGTGTAAGTCGGGGGTATTTTTGCGAGAAATCGCCAAGCGGTTAATTAAAGGGTTGGAATTGCAAATTCCCGATCTACAAACTCGCCTCAACCATATTTTTACTCAACAACTTTACGGCATTGCTATTACGGAAATCACCGCTTTGCTTTCTCGCCGTAGCCTCTATTGCTCGAAAAAAGCCAATAGCGAACATTCCATTTGCACTGAATTTGACACAGAAGAGGGGCAGATTTTTTATCAGCGGGTGGAACATAGTTGGCAAGAAGGCAAATGCCAAGAATGTGGCGCAAGCCAATCGGTTTACGACCGCCTCACAATGGAAAACCACGCCTATGCGTTTATTCATCAAAAAGCAAGAACAGAATTAGGATTAGAAAAAATGAAATTTGATGTGATTATTGGCAACCCACCGTATCAATTAAGTGATGGCGGTGCGCAAGCCAGTGCCGCACCGATTTACCATAAATTTATTCAACAAGCAAAAGCATTAAACCCTGAGTATTTAGTCATGATTGTCCCCTCTCGTTGGTTTGCTGGAGGGAAAGGGTTAGATGAATTTCGGGATGAAATGCTCAATGATAGACGGCTAAAAGAAATTCACGATTTCCCGAATGCCGCAGATTGTTTTCCGGGGGTAGAAATAAAAGGTGGGGTGAATTATTTCTTGTGGGATAAACATCATAATGGTGATTGCTTAGTAACTACCTACGAAAATAAAGCCATTATCTCTCAAATGGAAAGACCGTTAAAAGAACAAGGATTAGATATATTTATTCGTTATAACGAAAGCATTTCTATTTTAAGAAAAGTATTAGCCTTTAAAGAAAAAAGTTTTAGTGAGTTAGTGAGTTCTAGAAAACCGTTTGGATTGGCAACGAATATTAAAGGAAAGCCAAATCCTTACTCTGAAGGTAGAAATATTAAGTTATATCAAAATAAAGGAATAGGATATTTTTTAAGAGAAAATATTATTATCAATAGAAGTTGGATTGATAAAGATAAGGTAATAATGCCTTATGCAGTGGGATCTGGAGATAGTAAAACGGATTATGTGAAGCCAATTTATGCTGGGGCTGGTTCGGCTTGTACTGAAACTTATTTAGTTGTTGGTCCATTTGATAACAAAACAATTTGTGAAAATTTAATGAGCTATATCGATACAAGATTTTTTCATCTAATGCTGACATTAAAAAAGAATACTCAGCATACAACAAAAGGAACTTATGAGTTTGTTCCAATACAAGATTTTTCAAAATCTTGGAATGATAAAGAACTTTACGAAAAATATGGATTAAGCAAAGATGAAATTAAATATATTGAAGAAATGGTGTTGCCAAATAAGGAGTTGTAGAATGGGTAAAGAAACAAAAGATAATGAAATCATCATTGATGATTTTGATTCATTATTAAAAGTGTTAGAAGAGTTTATTTATAATCCTAATGATAGAGAAAAAGAAGTTGTTGACTATGAATATATCAACAGAACTTATCCTCCGGTAGTTTTTAGAGGGCATAAGGAAGAAAGCTATAAATTAGCATCTACATTAGAAAGACATATCAAAGAAGTTTTTCCAAATTTAGAACTTAATAAAGATATTTTCAAAAGAATTTGTGATGATTATTTGGATTGTTGCAAGCAAGAACTAAAGGGAAAAATAAAGGAGCAATATATTTTATCTGATGATGATAGTGTATGGGCGTTAGGGCAACATTATGGATTAAAAACACCATTGTTAGATTGGACAAGATCATTTTTATTTGCATTATATTTTGCTTTTGAAGAACCTATCTCAAGCAGTAACTATAGAGTTGTTTATCAATTAAATTATTTTATGGCGAGAGAACAAGATTTAATTGTTGAGCCTGAATTTCCTATTGGTTCAAGGATTGTTGCTCAACGAGGAGTGTTTACTAAGAAAATTTCTGATGAGTTAGAAAATATCAATGATTATTATGCTAAGGGTAACTTTATTGAATTTGGGAGAAGTTATAGACCTTTGGTTAAATATAAAATTAGATCAAAATTAAGAGAGGATATTATGAATTTTTTATTTTCTTTAAATATAGATTGCTATTCAATTTATCCTGATTTACAAGGAGTAATTAAAAATTGCCATCTTAGATTAGATAATATTTTAAATTTGGATAAGGAAATTGGGTTTGATGAATAATGGATAAATAACCTAAAGTGGTAGGGACACACTGCGTGTGTCCCTACCTATGGATTTAATATAACGTGAAATAAGAGAAACCCAATGACCGATAAACCATTACAAAAAGTATCCTTCGATGAATTTAACCCACCCAAAATCTATGCCTATTCCGACCGCACTTTTCCAAATTGTTTAAAAGTGGGTTACACCACAAGACAGAAAGCCGAACAGCGAGTGAGGGAGCAGTATCCAACTAAAACACCAGAGCAGACGTGGAAAATTGAGCTGGAGGAATATGCCGTGCGGGAGAATGGCACGCTATTTCGTGATTTCGATGTGCATAAGGCGTTGAAAGCAATGGGCGTTCGTCAAGTGAATGGCGAATGGTTTGAATGCGATGTGCAAGCGGTGCAGGCTGCATTGATTTCTGTAAAAAAGGGCATTCGTAATCGGGAAAAACGCACGCTCTCCTTTGGTATGCGCCCTGAGCAGGCTCAAGCAGTAAACCAAACAGCACATTATTTTCACAGCTTCAAACAAGATGAGATCAATCAAGGCAAAGCCCCGCGTTTTTTATGGAATGCCAAAATGCGTTTTGGTAAAACCTTTGCCACCTACCAACTCGCTAAAAAAATGGGCTGGAAAAAACTGCTGATTTTAACCTTTAAGCCCGCCGTACAAGATGCGTGGCAGGAAGATTTAGTCAATCATACGGATTTTGAAGGCTGGCAATTTGTGGCGAAAGACAGCAATTTGCAAGAAATTGATAGCCACCGACCGCTTGTTTGTTTTGGTTCGTTCCAAGATTATTTGGGCAGAACCAAAGCAGGTGCGATTAAGCCCAAAAATGAGTGGGTACATAGTACAAACTGGGATTGTGTGGTATTTGATGAATATCACTACGGGGCGTGGCGGGAAAATGCCAAAGATTTATTTGACGGCGAAGACGATAAAAAAGAACAAGATTTCGCTGAAAGTGTCGATTTAAAAAACTTTGATGAAGGATTGTTGCCCATTACAACCCACCATTATCTCTATCTTTCTGGCACACCATTTCGGGCGATTGCATCGGGCGAATTTATTGAGGAGCAAATTTTCAACTGGACGTATTCAGACGAGCAAAAAGCCAAAGCCCAGTGGCAAGCAACGCAGGGCAAAAATCCCTATTTATCGCTGCCCAAAATGGTAATGATGACCTACCAATTACCCAATTCTATTCGTGATGTGGCGAGCAAAGGCGAATTTAATGAATTTGATTTAAACCTCTTTTTTGAAGCCAAAGGAAGCGGTGAAAATGCCCAATTTACTTACAAAAACGAAGTGCAAAAATGGTTGGAATTTATCCGCAATGATTTGCCAGAATTGACCGTGGATACGCTAAAACTCCGAGCGGAAAAGCCCCCAATGCCGTTTTCTGATACCCGCCTTTTAGGGCAGTTATTGCATACCTTTTGGTTTTTGCCGAATGTGGCGAGCTGTTATGCAATGCGAAATTTATTGGCGGAAAAACAAAATCAGTTTTTTCATCAATACCAGATTATCGTTGCTGCAGGAGCGGAAGCGGGCATTGGGCTAGAGGCATTGCCACCCGTGCAAAATGCGATGACAAAGAACCCGCTTGCGACCAAAACGATTACGCTTTCGTGCGGAAAATTAACGACGGGTGTCTCTGTTCCGCCTTGGTCGGGGATTTTAATGCTACGCAATGCGTCTAGCCCTGAAACCTATTTCCAAGCGGCATTCCGTGTGCAAACACCGTGGGTATTGCGTGGCTATGATGATGCTGATCCACATAATGAAGAAATTCTCAAACAGCAATGTTATGTGTTTGATTTCGCCCCAAACCGTGCGTTACGCCAAATTGCCGAATACAGTTGCCGATTAGATACGGTAAATACGAATCCAGAACAAAAAGTGGCAGAGTTTATCCATTTTTTACCAGTGCTGGCGTATAACGGGGCATCGATGCTCCAGATTGACGCAAAAGGCGTACTTGATATGGCGATGAGTGGCACAACGGCAACGTTACTGGCTCGCCGTTGGGAAAGTGCTTTGTTGGTCAATGTGGATAATGATACCTTAAAACGTCTAATGGAGAGCGAAGCCGCGATGAAAGCGTTAGAAAATATCGAGGGTTTTCGGTCGTTAAACCAAGATATTGAAACCATCATCAACAAATCGGAGGCGGTCAAAAAAGCCAAAAAAGAGAAAGGCGATGATCTTAGTGCTAAAGAGAAAAAAGAATTGAGTGATGAGGAGAAAGAATACAAATCCAAGCGGAAAGAAATTCAAGAAAAATTGATCAAATTTGCCACCCGCATTCCGGTGTTTATGTATTTAACCGATTACCGTGAACATTGCTTGCGAGATGTGATTACCCAACTTGAACCCCGCCTTTTTCATAAAGTAACAGGCTTAACCCAACGAGATTTTGATCTTTTGGTACGGTTAAATGTGTTTAATGAAAGCCTAATGAACGATGCGGTGTATAAATTCAAACGCTACGAAGATTCAAGTTTGGAATACGCAAAAGAGTATAGTGGAGGAGACAAAATTGGGTTATTTAGCACTGTAATTTCAAAAGAAGACTACGAAAGTATAGGAAAATAGCAAATAAATACGAAAATCTTTATAAAATATTTTTTGATTTTATTTTGAGCAATTAGAAATTTTTTTCTAAAAACCACTTGCGTGGCATAAAAAAATGCCTATAATGCA
>NZ_MLHH01000028.1 GCF_002000125.1 Rodentibacter heidelbergensis | reverse complement strand
CGAAAATTATTAAATAATTTTCATTGAATTAATCAATTGAGAGGGCAGATCTTAGATGATCTGCCCTTTTGTTTTATCATTTATTCAGTCAAAAGTGCGGTTATTTTTTCCTCATTTTTTGATATGATCAGAAAAATTTTTGAGGGAATTTTTATGTCAAAACAACATTTTCGAGCTGTGGTTTCTGATCTGGATGGAACATTATTAAATACGGATCATGTCATTGGTGACTTTACGATTGATACATTGAATCGTCTTGAACAAAATGGCATTGATATTATTCTTGCGACGGGAAGAAATCATACTGATGTTGCTTCTATACTCGGGAAAATCGGTGCAGAGCGTGCGGTAATGATTACCTCAAATGGTGCAAGGGTACGGGATATGACGGGTAATCTCATTTATAGTAATAGCTTACCGGAAGATATCGTATATGATCTTTACAAAACGCCATTTGATGAAACTAAGGTCTGTTTAAATGTCTATCAAGACGAAGGTTGGTTTATTAATAAAGACGTTCCGGCACTGAAAAAATTTCATCAAGATTCAGGCTTTATGTATGAGGTGGTTGATTTTTCTAAGCATCATGCCCGCCATGTAGAGAAAATATTTTTTATCGGAAAAACACCTGAAGATTTAATCGAAGTGGAGAAATATTTACGTGAACACTTTGGCAATAAAACAACGATTGTGTATTCTGCATTAGCTTGTTTGGAAGTGATGAATAAAGATGTGTCAAAAGGAGAAGCGCTAAAACATGTTCTAGAGCAACGGGATTACGGTTTGGAAAATTGTATCGCTTTTGGAGATGGAATGAATGATGTGGAAATGCTCTCTCTTGTTGGAAAAGGTTGTATTATGGAGAATGCCGATGAAAGATTGAAACAGGCTTGTCCGCAGTTAGAACAGATAGGTTCAAATCAAAATGAGGCGGTCGCTAAGTATCTTCGGCTTCACTTCGGTATTAAATAATGCTTCAAGCAATATTGTGTATTAGTTTTGGTGCGGTATTCGGGGCTTTAGGAAGGTGGGGATTAACTTACAGTCTTAACTCAGTGTTTTCTGCTTTTGCCTTGGGGACATTACTTGCTAATCTCATTGGCTGTTTTTTGATTGGCATATTGATGGCATTTTTCTGGCAATATCCGCAAGTGAATGCTTTGTGGAAATTATTTTTGGTGACGGGATTTCTTGGTGCATTTACAACATTTTCCTCTTTTTCGATGGAAGTTATTGAGCTTCTCATGTCAGACAAATGGTTTAATGCGTTTGGGGTTATTGTTTTCCATTTAATCGGTGGGTTAATTAGTACGACATTGGGTATTTTATTGTATAAGCTCTTATTTAGAGTTTAGGTTAGAAATCCTCTTCTGGTGTAGAGCCGATGAGATCGGCAAAATCTTCACTGTAAAAGCCATGAGAAAGCATATATTGCCAGATTTTTTGTTTCATTTTAGGCGTTTGCTTTTGCTCATAATTTGGAAATTTTTTTCTTAATACAGAAAGCGTTAGTGATTGCCAATCAACGGTTGTCTCCCATAAAGCCTCATCAATAACCTCATTTGATATACCTTTTAATTGGCGAAGTTCTTGTTTAATTCGATTAACACCGTAGCCTCTCTGTGATCTTGCATGAATATAGTTTTCAGCAAAGCGTTTATCATTTTGCCAATTTTTTTGTTGGCAAAATGAGAGAGTATTTTCAATTTCTTCTTCTGAAAATGCCTTTTCTTGCATTTTATTACGAAGTTCGAATTCACTGTATTCTCGACGAGCTAATAACGTCATCACATAATTTAATGCGATTGAAGACATACGTTCCTTCCATAAAAAGTGCGGTCAAAATTTAAGGAGAATTTGGCCGCACTTGGTTTATTGTAGATTAAAGATCATCCGAAGAATTATCTTCGATTTGCTCAATATCTGCCATTAAGGAGTTTTCAGGGTTTGCAACGAGCTCTGCACGAATTTTGCTTTCTAACTCTTGTGCTTTTTCCGCATTATCATGCAACCATTTCATTGCATTAGCTTTACCCTGACCAATTTTTTCGCCATTGTACGAATACCAAGCCCCTGATTTATCTACGAGTTTGTGTTTCACTCCGAGTTCAATTAATTCCCCTACTTTTGAAATCCCCTCACCATAGAGAATTTGGAAATCAGCTTGGCGGAATGGGGCTGCAAGTTTGTTTTTCACCACTTTGACTTTGGTTTCGTTACCAATAATTTCTTCACCTTCTTTTATTGCTCCGGCTCGGCGGATATCTAAACGAACAGAGGAATAGAACTTAAGCGCATTACCACCGGTTGTGGTTTCAGGGTTACCAAACATTACGCCAATTTTCATCCGAATTTGGTTAATGAATATTACTAAGCAATTCGCATTTTTAATTTGTCCGGTCAGTTTGCGTAAAGCCTGAGACATTAAACGCGCTTGTAAACCCATATGGGAGTCGCCCATATCGCCTTCAATTTCTGCTTTTGGGGTAAGCGCCGCAACCGAGTCCACAATAATGACATCAACAGCACCTGATCGTACCAGTGCATCACAAATTTCTAATGCTTGTTCACCATTATCAGGTTGAGACACTAAAAGTTCTTTTACATCTACACCTAATTTTGCAGCATAGATGGGGTCTAAAGCATGTTCTGCATCAATGAATGCACAGGTTTTACCCGCTTTCTGAGCTTGAGCGATGACTGATAAGGTTAGCGTTGTTTTACCAGATGATTCAGGACCAAAGATTTCTACAATGCGTCCCATTGGTAAACCGCCAATACCTAATGCAACATCTAATCCTATTGATCCTGTTGAAATAGCTTCGACATCTAAGGTTTTAGTATCACCTAATTTCATGATAGAGCCTTTGCCGAATTGTTTTTCGATTTGCCCCAATGCTGCGGCAAGTGCTTTTTGTTTTTCCTCTTGAGTAGCCATATTTAACCTTAAATTTATGTTTGACTGAATGGATATATTTTATCTGTATTGATATACAGTATCAAGCGGATTTTTATCTTTATTGCCAAAAATGTGATCGAGTTCGTAAGATGACAAGAGAAATGGTTAAATACGATGATTTAAATATTGAACGTGATGTAGTTCAAAGAGATCCGATATGATGAAATTAAAGTGACATATGTTAACGATATGTGTATAAGTTTTACTTAAACATTAATATGTTTTGTGGAAAGGAAAGTGTTTTTCTGTGGTATTTGTGGTGTTATAAACGCCTTACTTTATCACTATATTATTGTTTTTAAGGGGATAACGTTTAAATTTGCGATCTGTGTCATAAAGTATAAGACGGTTTGTTTGATTATCGTAAAACGAATGTTATAAATTTTATAAAAGAAACACTTTTCTATATTGATAAGGAGATCTTATGTCAATACTAAATTTTAAAGACGAACACATTGATACTATCCGTGAATTTATAAATGGATTAATTGGTAATGTTACATCAAGAAATCTTTTTACAGGCTACGGATTATTTTATAAACAAAAACTAATGTTTGCTCTGTGGCTAAATAAGAAATTTTATCTTCAGGCTGAGGGAGAACTGGCTAAGGAGTTAATAGCAAGAGGCTGTGTAGCTTTTGCAAAATGTGAAACTAACGCTAAGTTTTTATTATCCTCATATTATGCTCTTTCTACTTCTATACTAGAAGACACCAGTTTATTGCGTAGACTGATCATGCTTTCAATTAAGCAGATCCAAGACAGAAAAAATGAGATTGAGCTATCAAAAGCAAATCGATTGAAGGACCTTCCTAATCTTTCCATAAAATATGAACGAATGTTAAAAAAAGTTGATATTCATGATGTCAAAACATTAAGAATTGTAGGTGCTGAAAATGCGATTGTTCGGCTAAGAAAGCAAGGTATTCCAGCAACGCTAAACACATACTGGCGATTATGTTGCGCATTGAGTAATAAAAATAGCGAGTTTTTAACTAAAGCTCAAAAAAAAATTCTTCTAAAAAAACTAAATGATGCATTGTATGAAGCAGGGTTTAGGCGATATAGAAAGCTTGATGATGAGTAAAAATCAATCATTTAAGTCGTTTTTTTGCAAAAACCACTTGCGTGTCATTAAAAA
>NZ_MLHH01000027.1 GCF_002000125.1 Rodentibacter heidelbergensis | reverse complement strand
CTTTTTGGGGTCAGATCATGCTGAACCTTTTTCTTTTCCTAACCATAAGAAAGTTAAAGGGCCAACGATTGTAGGCTTCGCATTAAAGCCAAGAGCTTTCGCTTCACGAATTTGTTGCACATAATGTGCAGGATTGGCTTTAAATTGCGTATCAACCTGAAATTCAGGTACGAGGTAATGATAGTTCGTATCAAACCATTTGGTCATTTCGATAGCAAATTGTGTTTTATTCCCGCGTGCTAGTTGGAAATATTGATCAAGTGTAAGATGTTGGCTGTCAAAACCAAAGCGGGCAGGAATCGCACCGGTTGCGACTTGTAGATCTAAGATGTGATCGTAGAAAGTAAAATCGGCTACAGCAACATAATCCGCATTGGCTGCCGCTTGGTGTTTCCAGTTGATTTCACGCAATGCTTTGGCAATGTCCAATAAATCTTGCTCAGCAATTTCACCACGCCAATAACGTTCTTGTGCAAATTTAAGTTCACGTTTTGCACCCACGCGTGGAAAACCGGATAAATGAAATGTTGTCATAATAAGTTCCTCATCTATGATGTTGTCGTTAATTTAGACGGCTAAACGTCTGAACGACGATAGAATGAGATATTTCTTGTTATTATGCAAATTCATTATTTTCAATAAATTTATGAATTGTTTTAATGCTCCTTCTAACAAAAGTAAAAGACCGCAAAAGTGCGGTCGTTTTTTCATGATTTTTAATTATAGCAAGAAATGCCTAAGTAATTTACTGGAAATTAAACAAATCGATATTTTCCTTTCCCTTGTCCACTGATCTTTTCGATAATGCCTGTTAACTGCATTTTTCGTAGTAACTCAGAAGCGGGAGAAGGGGTGAGGTTAAGATGTTTAATCACATCTGCACGAGAGAAAACCTCATTTTTAACGACTTGATGTAAACTTTGAATGTTTCGTTTTGTTTTTCCGGAAAGTGCTGTTTCAGCTACAAGATGAGAAAAAATTGGCTCAATGTCCTGTTTTTTATCATCAGCATCCTGTTTTTTGAGAGGAAAGTCCTGATTTTTAGCTTGAATGTCCTGTTTTTTATACTCTCGTCTTGTTTCATTGACTGCTAATGGCTCTTTTTGAACTTGTGTTGCCATAAGATAACTTGTGCTATGAATATGGAGTTGACGATTGCTTAAAGTATGATGCTCATTAAGTAATAAGTTACGAAGAAACATCACAACATATTTGCTTGTTTCATAAATACCTTTGGCGACATTATTGTAATTTGCCCGCACCAAGGCATTACGAAAATACCATGAGTTTTCCGCAAAACTGTCATTTGATACATAAAAACCTAATGTTTTTAAGTACTTAATAAAAAATACGGCAGTGGTACGCGTATTTCCTTCAGCAAAAACATGAATTTGCCATAATCGTGAAACAAATAAGGCTAAATGTTCAATCATTTCATCAATGGAAAGTCCTTGATAACGGAACTTCTTTTCTTGCATCAGGTCATATTCCAGGGTTTCACGCAGCTCTAATGCACTTCCATAAGAAACAGTATCACCATTTAACACCCACTCTTTTTTAGTTATATTGAAGCTTCTAATTTGACCTGCGTGAGGATAAATACCATGAAAAAGATATTTATGGATAGACAGATATTGTTGAATATTAAAAGAAAAGGCGGGTTCAGATAATAAACGAGCAATGCGGACTGCCACTTTGTCGGCTTCCTCTGTGCGGTTTTCATCTTGCGATACCGGATTTTGCTCATAATATTGTGTTATCCAATGCTCTGCCGTATCAATGGTGATCTCACCTTCAATATTTTTAATTGCGGTATCAATTAAATAACGGGAAGGTTTTAATCCATCAATATCTTGCAAACCAATGGCTGTTTGCCATGCGTAGCCCTTTTCTTTTTTACTGGCATCAATATGTCGAATATATTCTTCAAAAGGATCTTTTATCATAAGCAAAGCATTAAAAGTGCGGTGGATTTTGGGCGATATTTTATCAAATTAAACGAAAAAATAACCGCACTTTTATATGCGGTTAATCAGAATTTATAAACATTTGGCCGGTTTCGGTAGGCCCGCTAATTTTGTTGCTTGTTTGGCAGGGCCTTCCGGAAACAAACGTTGCAAATAGCGACTATTGCCTTTATCTTCGCCTAATTTCTCTGCCATCGCTTTGACCAACATACGAATAGCCGGGGAGGTGTTGTATTCTTGATAAAAGTCACGCACAAAATAAATCACCTCCCAATGAGCAGGCGTAAGTTCAAGTTGTTCTTGTGCCGCAATTGCCCGAGCCACCTCTTCATTCCACTGTTGACTATTCAACAAATAGCCGGCGTTATCGGTTTCTAATAGCATGCCGTTTATCTTCAACATATTAACTCACTTCTTTAACGCTAATCATTTCTTGATGAGAAAAATCGCTTTGATCCTCATCCTCAAATTGCATTGGGGGGATTTGTTCTTCATCAAATGCCATATCCCCCTCAATACCTTCAAGGGATTGTCCGTGGCGAATACCTTTGAAATCGAACAATGAGGGATCACACATATGTGACAACGTGATGTTTTGCATGGCACTGAACATAGTTTCTAAACGCCCTGGGTACTGGCGATCCCAGGTATTAAGCATTTCTTTTACCACTTGGCGTTGTAAATTAGGCTGCGAACCGCACAAATTACAGGGGATAATCGGAAATGCTTTAGCCATCGCATATTTTTCAATATCTTTTTCTTTACAATAGGCTAGGGGGCGAATCACAATTTGTTTCCCATCATCTGAAATTAATTTAGGCGGCATCGATTTCATTTTTCCGCCATAAAACATATTTAAAAATAAGGTCGCCAACATATCATCACGGTGATGTCCAAGGGCAATTTTGGTTGCACCCAATTCGGTTGCCGTGCGATATAAAATGCCTCGGCGTAGGCGAGAGCAGAGTGAACAGGTGGTTTTCCCTTCAGGAATTTTTTCTTTCACAATGCCATAGGTATTTTCCTGAACAATTTTGTAGTCCACCCCAATTTCTTGTAAATATGTGGGTAAAATATGCTCAGGAAAGCCCGGTTGTTTTTGATCTAAATTGACTGCCACAATGTCAAAATGAATAGGGGCATTTTGCTGTAAATTCAGCAAAATATCCAAAAGCGTATAACTGTCTTTCCCCCCGGATAAACATACCATCACTTTATCGCCATCTTCTATCATACCGAAATCTGCAATGGCATTACCCACATTACGGCGTAAACGTTTTTGAAGTTTATTGAAATGATAAGTTTGTTTCTTTTCTTGTTGGGTTAAATCGGTCATTTTATTTTGATACGGATTGCTAGAAAATGCACATTATACGAGAAAAAAAGGAAAAGTGCGGTCAATTAAAAAGAAGATTTTTAAGATCGATAAAAAATCTTGTATAATCGCCCTAATTTTTTGTTCAATTTTAATGCGTTATCATTTCAATGATTGAAACATCACAAACTATCCCTGAACTTGTCTCTTGGGCAAAAGAGCGCGAGTTTTCACTGAATTTACCCACTGAACGTCTAGTTTTCTTGCTGGCAATTGCCATTTATAACAATGAACGTTTAGATGGCGAAATGCTGGAAGCCGATCTGGTGGATATTTTTCGCCACACCATGAATGCCTTTGATCAATCCACCGATGCCATTGCAACACGGGCCAATAATGCGATTAATGAATTGGTCAAACAGCGTTTGTTAAACCGTTTTAGTAGTGAGTTTACCGAAGGATTGGCGATTTATCGTTTAACGCCACTTGGGGTTGGGGTGTCGGATTATTATATTCGACAACGAGAATTTTCCACTCTCAGACTTTCTGTGCAGCTTTCCATTGTGGCGGATGAAATCCAACGGGCATCAAATGCCGCAGAGGAAGGGGCTGAAAATCGTGAAAGTGAGCATTATTGGCGTAAAAACGTCTTTGCTCCGTTAAAATATTCTGTGGCGGAGATTTTCGATAGCATTGATCTTTCACAACGCATTATGGATGAAAATCAACAAAGCATTAAAGAGGAAATTGCTGAGCTTTTAACCAAGGATTGGCAAGCGGCCATTTCAAGTTGTGAACGTCTGTTGGATGAAACATCTGGCAATCTACGAGAATTACAAGATACCTTAAATGCCGCAGGGGACAAACTTCAAGCCCAACTACTGCGTATCCAAGATTGCGTGATTGGACGTGATGATTTGTATTTTATTGATCAGTTAATCACTGATTTACAATCAAAGCTCGACCGAATTATCAGCTGGGGGCAACAAGCTATTGATTTGTGGATTGGTTATGATCGCCATGTGCATAAATTTATTCGAACCGCCATTGATATGGATAAAAATCGGGTATTCTCACAACGTTTACGCCAGTCTATTCATCATTATTTTGATCACCCTTGGTTTTTATGGACAGCACAGGCAGAACGTTTGGTGGATCTGCGTGATGAGGAAATGGTGTTGCGTGAAGATGATGCTCTAGGTGAATTACCGGAGGCGCTACAATACGAATCCTTAGCCGATGTTTATGATCAAATCGTTGACCATATGCAAAACCTGCTAATTCAATATCGAGAGAATGATCGTTCGATTGATTTGAGCTTGGTACTCCGTGAACAGCTCGAAAACTATCCGCTTTCCCGCCATTTTGATGTGGCTCGAATTATTGTTGATCAAGCGGTACGATTAGGGATGGCAAAGGATGATTTAGCCGGTATTTATGCCCATTGGCAGGCCATTAATCAGCATGGTGCCGAGGTGCAGGCTCACATCATTAATAAGTATTAAAGTGCGGTCAATTTTAAAAGAGATTTAATCATCCTTCTATATAGGACATAAGGATAAGAGAAATAAACCATGACAGATAACCTTCAAGATGTAATTTCCTCAAAACTTGCCACAGCGATTGCCAACCCGTTATTTCCGACGGTGGACAGCCTGTTGCGTTCAGGCCGTCATATCAGCACAGAGCATTTAGACAACCATGCCTTTTTAATGGATTTTCAAAATGAATTAGACGGTTTTTACCGTCGCTATAATGTGGAGCTAATTCGAGCACCGGAAGGGTTTTTCTATCTTCGTCCAAAAGCCACGACACTCATCGCTCGTTCTGTGCTTTCAGAATTGGAAATGTTAGTGGGAAAAGTGCTTTGTTATCTCTATCTCAGTCCGGAACGTTTAGCACAGCAGGGCATTTTCAGTGCTCAAGAAGTGTATGATGAATTATTAAATCTTGCGGATGAAAGTAAATTATTAAAAGCCGTCAATCAGCGTTCAAGTGGTTCTGATTTAGATAAACAAAAATTGGCTGAAAAAGTGAGAGCAGCAATAGGGCGATTGCGCCGTTTAGGTATGATTCAAACCGTGGGTGAACAAAATAGCGGTAAATTCACGATTTCAGAGGCGGTCTTCCGTTTTGGTGCAGAGGTACGTTCCGGTGATGATCCGTTAGAAGCACAAATTCGCTTAATTCGTGATGGGGAAGCCGCCACACCGGCATCCCTTGCATTGGAAAAACAAGCCCAGTTAACCGAACAAGAAGTCGAAAGTGCGGATGAAATTGACGAAGAATTTGATGGAGAACAAGCATAATGTCTGATGTTTTAGAATTAGAAAATGAAATCGGGTTAGAAAACGAGGCAAGCGAAATCAATACTGAAACAGCAGAGGCTCATCTTATCTCAAGTGCGTTTACTCAGGCACAACAGGGCGTTGAACGTGGAAAATTTCGTTCTTTAACCCTCATTAACTGGAACGGTTTTTTTGCCCGTACCTTTGATTTAGATGAATTGGTCACCACGCTTTCTGGGGGGAATGGTGCTGGAAAATCCACAACGATGGCGGGGTTTGTCACAGCCCTTATTCCGGATTTAACCTTACTTCACTTCCGTAATACCACAGAGGCCGGTTCTACGGGGGGAGCGAGAGATAAGGGATTACACGGTAAATTACGTCCGGGAGTTTGTTATGCGGTATTAGATACGATAAATTCCCGTCATCAACGTATTCTTGTCGGTGTTCGTCTGCAACAAGTAGCCGGTCGGGATAAAAAAGTCGATTTAAAAACCTTTTCTATTCAAGGGGTTGAATTATCACAAAATCCTACCGCACTTTTTACTGAAACCGTCGGTGAGCGTCAAGCCCGTGTGCTGAACTTAAACGAGCTCAAAGAGAAAATTGAAAATCTTGGGGCGCAATTTAAACAATATCACTCTATTACTGACTACCACGGGATGATGTTTGATCTTGGTATTATTCCAAAACGATTACGTTCTTCCTCTGATCGCAGTAAATTCTATAAACTCATTGAAGCCTCTCTATACGGCGGTATTTCCAGCGCCATCACCCGCTCTTTGCGAGATTATTTATTACCGGAAAATTTAGGTGTCCGCAAAGCGTTCCAAGATATGGAAAGTGCATTGCGTGAAAACCGAATGACCTTGGAAGCGATTAAAGTTACCCAATCTGATCGTGATTTATTCAAACATTTAATTACAGAAACCACAAATTATGTAGCATCAGATTATATGCGTAATGCTAACGAACGCCGTGGCAATATTGAAACTGCATTAGCATCACGCCGTGAATGGTATAACGCTAAAACCGAGCAAGATTTATCGCAGCATCGTTTGATTGATTTAAGCCGTGAAGCTGCGGAATTGGCAGAAAATGAACGCACCTTAGAGGTGGATCACCAAAGTGCTGTAGATCATTTGAATTTAGTACTCAATGCGTTACGTCATCAAGAAAAAATTTCACGTTATCAAGAAGATGTCGCTGAACTTTCCGAACGTTTGGAAGAGCAGAAAATCGTTGTAGAAAATGCAAATGAGGCGTTAGAAGAAAGCCAGGCTCAATTTGAGCAAACAGAAATTGAAATTGATGCGGTTCGTGCACAACTTGCCGATTATCAACAAGCACTTGATGCCCAGCAAACCCGAGCTTTGCAATATCAACAGGCCATTGCCGCATTGGAAAAAGCCAAAACCCTATGTGGATTAGCTGAATTAAGTGTAAAAAATGTTGAAGATTATCATGCAGAATTTGAAGCCCATGCGGAAAGTTTGACGGAAACCGTGCTGGAATTAGAGCATAAGATGTCGATTTCTGAAGCAGCAAAATCTCAATTCGATAAAGCTTATCAGCTGGTTTGTAAAATTGCCGGTGATCTCCCACGTTCGGCCGCTTGGGAAAGCGCTAAAGCATTATTGCGTGAATATCCAAGCCAAAAATTGCAAGCCCAACAAGCCGCACCGCTTCGTGGAAAATTACATGAGCTTGAACAACGCTATACCCAACAACAAAGTGCGGTCAAATTACTGAATGATTTTAATCAACGGGCTAATCTCAATTTAGAAACCGCCGAGGAATTAGAAGAATATTATACTGAGCAAGAAGCCTTGGTGGAGGATCTATCGGCAACCCTTTCCGAACAATTGGAAAACCGTTCAACGCTTCGTCAAAAACGTGAAAATTTAACCGCACTTTATGAGGAAAATGCACGCAAAGCGCCGGCTTGGCTAACGGCCCAATCTGCCTTAGCGCGTTTAGAAGAGCAAAGTGGTGAAACCTTTGAACATAGTCAAGATGTGATGAATTTTATGCAAGCTCAACTCGTTAAAGAGCGTGAGTTGACGATGCAACGTGACAAACTTGAGCAAAAACGCCAACAGTTAGATGGGCAAATTACCCGTCTGAGCCAGCCGGACGGTTCTGAAGACCCTCGTTTAAATGCTCTCGCAGAACGTTTTGGTGGGGTATTGCTTTCTGAACTTTATGACGATGTTCCTATTGAGGATGCACCGTATTTTTCAGCCCTTTATGGGCCTGCACGTCATGCGATTGTAGTGCGTGATCTCAATATCGTAAGAGAACAATTAGCCCAATTGGATGATTGCCCGGATGATCTTTATTTAATTGAGGGTGATCCAACCGCTTTTGATGACAGCGTATTATCCGCCCAAGAGCTTGAGTTGGGTGTGGTAGTGCAAGTGTCTGAACGTGAATTACGTTATTCTAAATTCCCCGAAATTCCATTATTTGGCCGGGCGGCTCGAGAAAAACATTTAGAAGCTTTACAAATCGAACGGGATGAAGTGGCGGAAGATTACGCACAAATTGCCTTTGATGTACAAAAATGCCAGCGTTTACACGAACATTTTAGCCAGTTTGTTGGTTTACATTTAGCCTTGGCATTTCAACCCAACCCAGAAGAGGTGATGGCGGAAATTAACCGTGAACGTAATGACATTGATCGTGAATTAAATCAATTTAACAGCGGTGAGCAGCAGATACGCATTCAGTTAGATAACGCAAAAGAGAGAATACAATTACTCAATAAATTAATCCCTCAATTAGGTGTGTTGGCAGATGAAGCGTTAATTGATCGCATTGAGGAATGTCGTGAGCAATTAGATCTTGCCGAACAAGACGAATTATTTATTCGTCAACATGGCGATACGTTGTCACAATTAGAGCCGATAGCGAATACACTGCAAAGTGATCCGGCAAATTATGACCATTTAAAAAATGCGTTAGCTCAAGCTATTGAACGCCAAAAACAGGTGCAACAACGGGTATTTGCATTAGCCGATGTGGTACAACGCAAACATCATTTTGCTTATGAAGATGCAGGCCAGGCGGAAACCTCTGAATTAAATGAGCAGTTACGCAAACGTTTAGAAGTCATGCAAACACAGCGTGATACACAACGTGAACAGCTGCGCCAAAAACAAGCTCAATTTGCTCAGTACAATCAAGTCTTTATTGGATTACAAAGTTCTTATGAGAGCAAAAATCAGCTATTAAAAGAATTAATGGATGAGGTGAGCGAATTAGGGGTTCGAGCTGATGAAGGCGCAGAGGAGCGGGCTCGCCTTCGCCGTGATGAATTACATCAACAGCTCTCAAGTAGCAGACAACGCCGTTCATATGTAGAAAAACAGCTGACATTAATTGAAAGCGAAGGGGAAAACTTAAGTCGTCGTATTCGTAAGGCCGAACGTGATTATAAAACCCAACGGGAGTTAGTGGTAGCCGCCAAAGTGAGTTGGTGTGTGGTTTTACGGTTATCCCGTCATTCTGATATGGAAAAACGTTTGAACCGTCGTGAATTGGCTTATTTATCTGCAGATGAATTACGTTCAATGTCGGATAAAGCCTTGGGGGCATTGCGTACTGCCGTAGCTGATAATGAATATTTGCGGGATAGCTTGAGAGCCTCGGAAGACAGCCGCAAACCGGAAAATAAAGTTCGCTTCTTTATTGCGGTTTACCAGCATTTACGCGAGCGCATTCGTCAAGACATTATCAAAACAGATGACCCGATTGATGCCATTGAGCAAATGGAAATTGAACTTTCACGTTTGACGGCAGAGTTGACCGATCGTGAGAAAAAATTAGCGATTAATTCTGAAAGTGTGGCAAATATTATGCGTAAAACCATTCAACGTGAGCAAAATCGTATTCGTATGCTCAATCAAGGTTTGCAAAATATTGCCTTCGGTCAGGTGAAATCTGTTCGTTTGGTCGTCAATATTCGTGATACACACGCGATGCTGCTTGATGCCCTTTCCGGCCAACAAGACGAATATCAAGATTTATTCAATGACAATCGTATTACCTTTTCCGAAGCGATGGCAAAACTGTATCAACGTATTAATCCACACATTGATATGGGGCAACGTAGCGCTCAAACCATCGGTGAAGAGCTCTTGGATTATCGCAATTATCTTGAACTTGAAGTGGAAGTATTCCGTGGTGCAGACGGTTGGTTGCGTGCGGAAAGTGGCGCACTTTCAACCGGTGAAGCAATTGGTACGGGGATGTCCATTCTCTTAATGGTGGTACAAAGCTGGGAAGAGGAGAGCCGCCGTATTCGTGGTAAAGATATCGTACCTTGTCGCTTACTCTTCTTGGATGAAGCGGCGCGACTTGATGGTAAGTCCATTTCTACCTTATTTGAGCTTTGTGAACGGTTGGATATGCAATTACTCATTGCCGCACCGGAAAACATTAGCCCGGAAAAAGGGACGACCTATAAACTGGTGAGAAAAATTTCTGGTAACCAAGAACAGGTTCATGTGGTCGGACTACGTGGGTTTGGTGCAACGGACTAAAATAGAAAAGTGCGGTTGAAAATTCATGAATTTTGACCGCACTTTCTTTTACCGTTTAACCAAACAAATTATTAAGGATTATTATGCACAATCTTATTCTTGCGATTTTTTGTAGTGTTGCCGTTTCTGTACTCCTTAAAGTGGCACGTAGAAAAAACATCATCATCGAACAGGCTATTGCCTTCAATTATATTGTTGCGATTACCCTCAGTTATTTTCTATTAAAACCTGATTTTAAAGGGCTTGCCTTTACTGATTTCATTGCGCAAAGTGAACATTCTCCCATCTTTTTGGCCTTAGGACTATTGCTGCCAAGTGTATTTATTATTATGTCAAAAGCCGTAGAGTTTGCGGGGATCGTTCGTTCTGATGCGGCACAGCGCCTTTCTTTATTCCTTCCTATCTTAGCTGCATTTTTAATTTTCAACGAAACACTAAGCCAATCAAAAATCGTCGGGATTTTTCTCGCCTTTATTGGGCTATTTTGTTTGCTGACGAAACCTAACCAAGGACAAAGTGCGGTCAATTTTAAGGGCGTTTTAGGCTTAATTGGCGTGTGGTTCGGCTATGGCATTATTGATATTTTATTTAAGCAAGTCGCCAAAAGCGGGGGCGCATTTCCGGCAACGTTATTTATTTCCTTCTCGCTTGCTGCTTGCGTAATGTTTATCTATTTAGTGCTGAAAAGAACACAATGGACCGTACCAAGTTTTCTGGGCGGGTTGCTTTTAGGCGTATTAAATTTCTTTAATATTCTCTTTTATATTAAAGCACATCAAAGTTTCGGCACTAACCCGACATTAGTTTTTGCTGGAATGAACATCGGGGTAATTTGTCTTGGTACGATTACCGGTGCGCTTATCTTTAAAGAGAAAATTAGCAAAATCAATGGATTAGGTATTCTATTTAGTTTAAGTGCAATTTTTTGCTTATACTATCTAGACAAATTCATCCTTTAAAAAGAGAGTAGTATGGCAAATAATTTTAGCTTCTTTATTTATGATTATGAAAGCTTTGGTATTAGCCCGGCAAAAGATCGCCCTGCGCAGTTTGCCGGTATTCGTACCGATGCCGATTTTAATATTATCGGTGAGCCGGTAATGCTTTATTGTAAGCAAACCAACGATTATTTGCCTTCTCCTGAAGCGGTGATGGTCACCGGGATTACCCCCCAAGAATGTAATGAAAAAGGCATACCGGAACCAGAATTTGCAGAAAAAATTCTTGCGGAATTTTCAAAGCCAAACACCTGTGTAATGGGCTATAACAATATTCGTTATGATGATGAAATGACCCGTTATACTTTTTATCGAAATTTTATCGACCCTTATGAATATAGTTGGAAAAATGGTAATTCCCGATGGGATTTATTGGATTTAGTGCGTGCCTGTTATGCACTTCGTCCGGAAGGTATTCAATGGTGTGTTGATGAAGAGGGCGTACCCAATTTTAAATTGGAAAATCTTACCAAAGCGAATGGCATTGAACATGAAAATGCGCATGACGCGATGTCAGATGTCTATGCTACTATTGCAATGGCAAAATTAATCAAAGAAAAACAGCCTAAATTATTCCAATATTTCTTTGATAATCGTGGTAAAAAAGAAATAGAGAAGCTCATTGATACTGCCGAAATGACACCTCTCGTCCATGTTTCCGGTATGTTAGGTAATTATCGTGGAAATTGCACATGGATTGCGCCATTAGCTTGGCATCCCACTAATCAAAATGCCGTGATCGTTTGTGATTTGGCCGGTGATATTGATAATTTACTGGTAAAAAATGCAGATGAATTGCGTGATGATTTATATACTAAAAAATCTGAATTGGAAAAAAGGGAAGTGCCATCCGTTCCATTAAAACTGGTGCATATCAATAAATGCCCCATTCTGGCTCCGGCAAAAACCTTATTGCCAGAAAACGCAGAACGTTTAGGTATAGATCGTCAATTATGTTTGGAAAACCTGGCTAAATTGCGTGCTTCTTTTGATATTCGAGAAAAAGTAACGGATATATTTAGCCAAGAGCGTGAGTTTGAGCCAAGCGATAATGTGGAAACCGAGCTTTATAATGGCTTTTTTAGTTACGCAGATAAAAATAATATGGCGATTTTACGACAATTACCGGCTGAGAAATTGGCTGAGCACGGTTTAGCCTTTGAAGATAAGCGTATAGCAGAGTTGTTATTCCATTATCGAGCAAGACATTTTTATAAAACCTTAACACGCTCAGAGCAATTAAAATGGCAGAAATACCGCCAACGGAAATTAGAGCAAGGTGCCGTTGAGTTTGAAAAGAGTTTACAGCAGCTTGCTAATGAGCATGCTAACCATCCGGAAAAACTAGCCTTATTACAACAAATTTATGAATATGGGGTTAAATTACTCAGTTAAATTGTGACAACATCACAAGATGAAAGCATATTCGTTCACCGAATATGCTTTTTTAATGCCAAACATATCAATTCTCAAATAACTTTTCAGATTGATTTCTTGCTCATCGTTAAACTTATTTTAGAAGCCATAACAAATACCTTTTAAAAGGTGAGAGAAAACCACCAACTTTTCACATCATTTATCGCATTTAAAGATTAACCACTTTTTTATGAGATATTGATTTTTCCTAAATTATTTTCCATCTCTAATAAAAAAATAAGCACTTTACGCATCTCACCAAAACATAAGAAAACCTTTACAAAACACTGACACTCAATATTAACCATTCAATAAATCACAATAAGAAAGCGTTACAACGCTTGGAAATCACTTTATTTGTCTTGTTTAACTAGTATTTGTGACCTGTGTATAACTCTGTGATTTTATTAATCCGTAGTTTTCGCTCACCTTATCACTAATTTCGCATAATGCATATTATGTTAAATAATATGTTATGGTAAGTCACTTTTTATTTGGTGTTCTGTTGGCAAGTGAAATTCGTTTCCCCCACTATTTTTCAACAGATAAAAATGGCTGACTTTTTAGAAGGAAGCCTATTTTGATTTTTGCTGAATGTATTGATGATGTCTTAGCTGTTTTGAACGAAATCTTCTAAATTGAAACACTAAATTCAACCGCTTCGTTTCATGCTTCTTTTAAGGATTAACTCAAGGAGTTATTTGTGATGTAAGAATAAGGAAGATAATAATATGTCTATAATGTGACGCTGTTACAGAAATTAAAGTGGCTACGTTAATGAGAATTGATATTATTATTTTTTTATTTAAAATTAATGGGTTATGATATTAATTTTAAATATTGTATTGAAAATTCTCATTTGAAGCTCTAGAATAAAAAACCTAATTCAAGTCGTTTTTACTCACCAAAAGAAAAAGGAGTTGGTTATGCTTAATCAAGCAATTACAGACAAACTAAATGAGCAAATTAATCTCGAGTTCTACTCTTCTAATGTGTATTTGCAAATGAGTGCTTGGTGCTCAAAACAGGGTTATGAAGGTGCGGCAGCATTCTTGCTTCGTCATGCCGATGAAGAAATGGAACATATGCAAAAGTTATTCCAGTATGTGAGCGAAACAAGCGGTATGCCACTTTTAGGAAAAATTGAAGCCCCTAAAAATGACTATCAGTCGCTGAAAGAAATATTTGAAATCACACTTGAACATGAGAAATTTGTAACATCAAAAATTAATGAATTGGTTGAAGTCACTTTTGCCCATAAAGACTACTCTACATTTGATTTTTTACAGTGGTATGTGGCAGAACAACACGAAGAAGAAAAATTATTCAGTAGTATTATTGATAAATTTAACCTTGTGGGCGACGATGGTAAGGGGTTATATTTCATCGATCGTGATTTAGCAACATTGGAATAAGACATTAAGGAGAAATAAAATGTTATCAGCAAACGTAATAAAATTATTAAACGATCAAATGAATTTAGAGTTTTATTCTTCTAATTTATACCTTCAAATGAGCGCATGGTGTGATCAACAGGGTTTCGAAGGTGCGGCAAAGTTTTTGTCTGCACATGCGGCTGAAGAAATGCAACATATGCGTAAATTATTTACCTATTTGAACGAAACCGGCGCATTAGCCGTGATTTCAGCAATCGAAGCCCCTGCTCATGAATATAAATCCTTAAAAGAAGTAATTGAAATCACTTATGAGCATGAGAAATTCATTACAGGTAAAATCAACGAGTTAGTTGGACGTACTTTTGAAGAAAAAGACTATTCTGCTTTTAATTTTTTACAGTGGTATGTGGCAGAACAGCATGAAGAAGAAAAATTATTCAGCGGAATTTTAGATAAATTGAATTTGCTTGGTGATGATGGCAAAGGATTATTCCTAATTGATAAAGATTTAGGCAAATTGGCTGAAACAACTCTTTAAAACATCAGTATTTTATAAAGTGCGGTCATTTAACATGAAGTTTTATGGCCGCCTTTTTGTGATCGATTTCACAAATCAAAAGAAAACTACTCGCTTCTTCTCGACTTTTCCTCTATATTTCTACCCCATTTTTAGTAAATGATTTTCATTTAAAGGAGAAAATAATGAAAAAGAATTTTATTGTCGCTCTAACCCTTTGTATCGGTACTGTGCAAGCTCACGAAGTTTGGGTGTCCGCACCGCAACAACTAAAAGAAGGCAATATTTTAAAAGCCGAGCTAGCTTACGGAGACTACCCCTATGTTGAAAAAATCCCAGAGGCCCGCCTATCTATTTTTGCGCCGATGGAAATTATCAACCAAGATGGTGTCCATCAGCCCCTAGTCCAAAAAGGTGAAAATTATCAATATCAGTCAGAAAAACCTTTAAATACGGGTTCTTACTGGATTACTGCAACCTACAAACCGACTTTTTGGTCGCAAAATGCTGAGGGTTGGAAAATGGACAATATGCAAGGAACATCAAATGCCACTTATTGTGAGCAAACTCAAATGTTTGGCAAAAGCCTTGTGACGGTGGGAAAACAGCCTTTAAATGCAGAAATGGCCATGACCCGTATCGGACTACCCCTTGAAATTGTCCCATTAAAAGATCCTAGCCTAGCAAAATCAGGCGAAGCCTTCCCTGTTCAAATTTTCTATAATGAAATGCCATTAGCGGGAGAAACAGTTATTGCTACGGCAGATACTGTTATTGTGAAAGATTTAGAGGCGGCTACGGGTCATCGTGAGCCTCAAGGCTTTTCCGGTAAAACAGATAGCCAAGGGCGTGTGAATATCATTCCGTTAATTGACGGGATTTGGAAAATAAAAGTCGTTCATAAAACGCCATTTGCCGATCAACATATTTGCCAATATTCAGCGAATTATTCAACCTTAATTTTTCCGGTGGGAAAAGGTTTGGATAAACTCCCTCCAAAACCTGAACATCACCACTAAAACAAAAGTGCGGTTAATTTTAACCGCACTTTTATCTTCTATTTTTTTCGCTCAATCCATTTTCCGTCAATAAAATCAACAATCCACTTTGTTGCTTTACCGTTTTTTTCTGAAGTCACATATTGTTTTTTCTCTTTACGGCTAAAACGAATAATCGCTTCATTTCCTTCAGGATCTTTTAGCGGTGCATCAGCAAGATAAGCTAATTTTTCCGGTAAACGTTCCCGATACAACGCAAGCTCTGCCACTTTTGCAGGGCGGGTTTCCCGTGATTTAGGGAAATTATGGGCAGACATAAACACCCCACTTGCACCGTCACGCAACACAAAATAAGCATCCGATTTTTCGCATTTTAATTCAGGGAAATGTACCGGTTCTTCTTTTGGCGGGGCCAGTTCGCCATTTTTCAAAATTTTTCGTGTATTATCACATTTTGTGCAAGCCATATATTTGCCGAAACGACCTAATTTCAAGTGCATATCCGCACCGCATTTGTCACATTCAACAATTGGCCCGTCATAGCCTTTAATCTTAAAAGAGCCCTCTTCAATTAAATAGCCATCGCAATTTGGATTGTTACCACAAATATGAATTTTACGATTAGCATCAATAACATAGCTGTCCATTGCTGTACCACATTTTGGACAACGTTTACGCTCCATCAACGCTTTTGTTTCGGAAGATTCATCTAATACATTCAGTAATTCCGCTTCAGGAATTAAATTAATCGTAGTTTTGCAACGCTCTTTAGGCGGTAAAGCATAGCCGGTACAACCTAAAAATACCCCGGTGCTGGCCGTACGAATCGCCATATTTCTACCACAAGTCGGACATTTAATATCTGTTTCCACCAAACTATTCGGACGCATGCCGCCTTCAAGTTCATCTAATTCTGCTTTTGATAATTGATTGGAAAAGTCTTTGAAAAATTGATTCAATTCCGTTTTCCAATTTGCCGAACCTGAAGCGATTTGATCCAGCACATTTTCCATATTGGCGGTGAAATCATAATTCATCAAATCACCAAAGGATTCATTAAGCCTATCGGTAACGATTTCGCCCATTTTTTCAGCATAAAAACGGCGATTTTCGGTTCTCACATAGCCACGTTCTTGAATAGTGGAAATAATTGCCGCATAAGTGGAAGGACGACCAATTCCCCGCTTTTCTAGTTCTTTGACTAAAGCAGCTTCAGTAAAACGAGCCGGCGGCTTAGTGAAATGCTGAGTTGGTTGCACTTCTTTTAAGGCCAATTTTTCAGCAACATTGACTTCTGGTAATTCTTGATCTTCAGGATTTTTTCCGATTTGTGGTAAGACTTTCGTCCAACCATCGAAACGTAAAATTCGCCCTTTTGCTTTTAGTGTATAATCGCCAGCAGTGACAGTGAGTGTGCTGCTATCATATTGTGCCGGTGGCATTTGGCAGGCTAAGAATTGACGCCAAATCAAATCATAAAGACGCACGGCATCTTTATCCATTCCTTCTAGATGTTCCGGGAGTGTGTTCACATCTGATGGGCGAATCGCTTCATGGGCTTCTTGGGCATTTTCTTTGCTTGAATAAAAATTCGGTTTTGTCGGTAAATACTGTGCACCAAAACGATGTTCAATATAGTGACGAGCCATATTGAGCGCATCTTGACTTAAATTTGTCGAGTCAGTACGCATATAAGTGATATACCCCGCTTCATAAAGACGTTGAGCCAGCATCATGGTTTTTTTCACACCAAAACTCAAACGGGTACTCGCTGTTTGTTGCAATGTTGAAGTAATAAAAGGCGCACGAGGGCGTGAACTGGTGGGTTTGGTATCTAAATCTGTGACAACGTAATCTGAAACACTGAGAAAATCGACCGCACTTTGTGCCGCTTTCTGATTTTTAGGATCAAATTTTTTGCCTTTATACTCTACGACATCCAAACGGATATTTTCTTTACCTAAGGTTTGAGTGAGAACGGCAACTTCCCAATATTCTTCCGGTTGGAATGCTTTAATTTCCCGTTCACGTTCGACCAAGAGTTTTACTGCAACAGATTGTACACGTCCGGCAGATAACCCCCGAGCGACTTTTTTCCATAAAAGTGGCGAAACCATGAAACCCACAACCCGATCTAAAAATCGACGGGTTTGCTGCGCATTGACACGATCCATATTTAAGTGTTCCAGTTTCTCGAAGGCTTGTTTTATCGCATTTTTGGTAATTTCATTAAACACCACACGACTAAAACGTTCATCATCACCACCAATCACTTCTCGTAAATGCCAAGCAATGGCTTCCCCTTCTCTATCCAAATCGGTGGCGAGATAAATATGATCGGCTTTTTTGGCGAGATTTTTTAATTCAGCGACAACTTTTTCTTTCCCCGGCAAAATTTGATAATTCGCTTTCCAATCATGATAAGGGTCAATTCCCATTCGTTTTACCAGCGCATTACGTTCTTTCTCTGCTTTTACCTTTGCTTTTTCGTCAGCACTCATCCCTTTAGTTGAGATGGGTTTGGCTTTTTCACCGGTGCTTGTCCCCACGGTGGGTAAATCACGAATATGCCCTACACTGGATTTCACTACATATTGATTACCCAGATATTTATTAATGGTTTTCGCTTTTGCCGGTGACTCGACAATCACCAAAGATTTACTCATTTGATTACCTAATTTTTGCTAGCATTTTGTAAAATTGGCGGTATAGTGCAAAGTTACGCTAGCAAAATCAAGTTTTTTTTGAAAAAAGGGATATAAATGGACAAACTCAATGCGATTTCTGTTTTTTGCAAAGTTGTCGAAACACAAAGTTTTACGCAAGCAGCAACACAACAAAATATGTCAGTCGCGATGGCAAGCAAATTAGTTTCTCAGTTGGAAGAACATCTTAAAACCCGTTTGTTACAACGTACTACAAGAAAGATTATGCCCACAGAAGCCGGTATGATGTATTACCAACGTTGCCAAGGTATTTTGCAGGATTTAGATGAAGCCGATGCAAGTATCAGCAACATGACAACAACCCTACAAGGTAACCTGTTGATTTCTGTTCCTCGAGATTTTGGGTTATTATTCATCTCCCCTAATCTTCCGATGTTTATTGCGGCACACCCTAATTTACATGTTGAAGTGGAATTTAACGATAAAAAAATCGATTTACTGGCGGAAGGCTATGATCTTGCTTTACGCATTGGCTATATGCAAGACAGTTCTTTAGTGGCTCGTAAAATCAGCACTTCTACCATTCACTTTGCAGCCTCTCCCCGTTATCTTGAGCGATATGGTATACCCAGCTCCCCGAATGACTTAGAACAACATGAAGGATTACTTTATAAAAGCACATTAAACCAAGTGAATTGGCAAGGTGCACGGCCAAACCAAACTCAGCGTTTTAAAATTAAATCAAAAGTCGTAAGCAATAATGGCCTCGCCCTTTTAGATATGGCAAAAGCAGGGCTTGGCATTGTGAATTTACCCCATTTTATTTTAGATGATGCTTTTAAAACAGGGGAATTAGTGGAAATTTTACCGGAATACAAACAACAAGAATTGGAAATTCATGTTGTTTATCCAAACCGCCGACATTTACCGGCAAAAGTGCGGGCATTTATTGAATTTTTAACCAGTTTAGGGCTTTGCACTGAAATTTGATTTCGGGTTATTTGTAGGATGAATAAACTCAGTGTGTACATTATAAAATCAATGTTTAAACGGACACACCCAATGTGTCCTACTCTAGTTTGCTTTGGGCATTTCTACATCATTTTGAAAACATACTCAAAATTGACCGCACTTTTACTTGATCTTCCTTTATAGAAAAAGAAAATTATACCTCGACTAAAATCAAAATTGCCGCATCGCCGCCCCATTCTCTTGGGGCTTGATGCAATGCACGCACTTTGGGATGTTGAACCAACCAACGGGGAATTTGTTTTTTTAAAGTAAAAGAGCCGTAGCCGGTCATAATGCTGGCGCAATCTATTCGCTCACTTTCACAGGCAAGCAATAATGCAGCAAGCTCCATTTTAGCTTGTTCACGGGTTAAACCGTGCAAGTCTAAAAAGAGCTCGGGAGAAAAATCCCCACGACGTAATTGCTTCAATAAATGCGAATCCTCCCCTTCACGAAGGTATTTTACAATCCCATCATTTTCATTGAGCAACGGCTCATATTCATCGGAAAAATAAAATAAGGTATCTTCTTTTTCTCGAATATCACGCAAATAAGACTTTTTTTGACCACTCTTTTGGCGTGGTGCAATAATAGTATCCTGTTTAATGGGTTTAATCCCTTTCGTTTCAGCACGAAATAACTCAAATTCTTCTTGCATTTTTCTTACTCATTTCAAATTTGGCGTATCATATCATAGTTATCCTCCACACCTTGTGGTATAACTAGGCAAATTTTTTTATAAGGAAAAGACGATGGAAACCACATACAATCAAGAATTGGTAGCAACAATTTTAGAAGATAATGTTGCCCATGAACTTCATACCATTCAAGATTTTCTCCGTTGGACATATAGTGTATTCAACCGTTCTGATATTTACTATGGACAAGGCTATGATAATGCTTGGGATGAAAGCCTTCAACTGGTGCTTGCCGGTTTACAATTGCCGATTGATTTTCCCACCGAATTATTCCCGAGTCGTTTGACTCCGTCAGAAAAAGAAAGTCTCATTCAGTTGGTTTTAACCCGTATCGAACAGCGTGTTCCTGTGGCTTATCTCACAAACAGTGCCTGGTTTTGTGGCCATGAGTTTTATGTGGATGAACGCACGATTATTCCTCGTTCTCCGATTAGTGCGCTCATTCAAGAGCGTTTTGAAGGTGTAGCAAAACAAACACCACAGCACATTCTTGATCTTTGCACCGGCAGTGGTTGTATTGCGATTGCCTGCGCGTATGCATTCCCTGATGCAGAAGTGGATGCGGTGGATTTATCTGTTGATGCGCTCAATGTGGCAGAAATCAATATTGCCCGCCATCAAATGGAACATCGAGTTTTCCCGATTCAATCAAATTTATTTGAGAATATTGCAGGGCAGAAATACGATCTTATCGTAACCAATCCCCCTTATGTGGATGAAGACGATCTTGCGGATATGCCGGAAGAGTTTCATTTTGAACCTGAACTTGCTTTGGGTTCAGGGAAAGATGGTTTGGACATCACGAAACAAATTTTAAAACAAGCACCGGATTATTTAACGGAAAACGGTGTATTGGTTTGTGAGGTAGGAAACAGCATGGTCAGCCTCATTGAACAGTACCCTGATATCCCCTTTGACTGGGTTGAACTCAAAAATGGCGGTTTGGGCGTGTTTGCTATAAGCCGTGAAGAATTAGTGAAATATCAGGCGTTATTTTAATATTAAAAGCGATCAATATTCTCTTTGAATTTTGACCGCTTTTTTATAAATGTGGCTATTTTACTTCCAATTCCACATTATCAAATAATTTTTTCACCTCATTGTTATCTCGTAATTTCTCGGCTTTTTCCACCATAGGGCGGGTAAGGTGCGGTGAAAAATATTCGATAAAATCATACATATAGTTACGCAAAAAGGTACTTTGTTTAAAAGCGATTTGCGTCATACTGGAGCGGAATAAATGGCTGGCATCGATAGCAACAAGATCATGATCAAGCAGGGTATGCGCCATACTTGCCATAATGCCAACCCCTAGCCCTAGACGTACATAGGTTTTTATGACATCAGCATCGGTCGCCGTAAAAACGATATTCGGCAAAATGCCGGCTGCATTGAAAGCATAGTCTAAATCCGATACCCCGGTAAAACCAAAAGTATAGGTAACCAGTGGGTATTGCCCGAGTTCTTCAATAGTGAGGTTTTTCACTTTTGCTAAGGGGTGATCGGATTTTACGATAGCAGAACGATTCCACAAATAGCAAGGCAATTGAATGAGATCATCAAACAAATAGGCGGCTTCCGTGGTGATTGCCAAATCCACTTCTCCAGACATAAGTGCATCATGAATTTGTGTTGGTGAGCCTTGATGAATATGTAAACTGACATCAGGATATTGTTTAGAGAAGCGTTCAATCACCGAAGGTAACACATAGCGGGCTTGGGTATTGGTTGTGGCAATACGCAATACACCATGATCAGGGCGGGTATATTCGTAGGCAACAGATTTAATGCTTTCTGCTTTTACCAACAATTCTCGGGCAATAGAAATGATTTTTTTCCCGGCAGGCGTAACGGATTTAATATGTTTTCCATTACGCTCAAAAATTTCTAGGCCGAGTTCATCTTCCAATAAACGTACCTGCTTGCTGATCCCAGGTTGTGAGGTATAAAGTGCATTTGCTGCTTCTGTCACATTCAAATTTTGATTCACTATTTCCACAATATAGCGAAGTTGTTGCATTTTCATCGCAGACCCCTATTTTTTATAACGTTTTCCCAATTCAGTGTAACGTTTTACCGCTTTACGAATCTGCCCTGATTTTGGCCGACGGCGAGCTTTGGTTACATCAAGTTTGCTTTCTGTTTCCGGAGGTAATCCCACTAATCCTCTCAGATAGTTCACTTTCTCAAGATCCATTTCTTCCCATCCGCCCCGTGGCAAACCTTTCATTAATTGAATATTGCCATAACGAATACGAATCAAACGGCTGACTTGAATACCTTGTGATTCCCACAGACGGCGTACTTCACGATTACGTCCTTCTGTTAAGGTCACGTCATACCATTGATTCATACCGACCCCACCGGTAAATTTAATTTCCTTAAAATTTGCCGGGCCGTCTTCAAGCTGCACCCCTTTGCGTAAACGAGCCAACATCACGTCATCCACTTGTCCGAACACACGCACGGAATATTCACGCTCCACTTCACGGCTTGGGTGCATAAGGCGGTTTGCCAATTCACCATCGGTGGTAAATAATAATAATCCCGAGGTGTTAATATCCAAACGACCCACCGCAATCCAACGAGCACCATTCAAACGGGGTAAACGATCAAATACGGTTGCACGCCCTTCCGGATCACTCCGTGTGCAAAGTTCCCCTTCCGGTTTGTAATACATCAACACACGACACATTTCTTTTTGTGCCTGCTGAAGATTAATAATGCGGCCGTCAATACGCACTTTTACCCCGGAATGCACATCAATGCGATCACCCAGAGTGGCCATTTTTCCATCGACACTGACCCGATTTTCCGCAATCATCGCTTCAATTTCACGGCGTGATCCTTGCCCAGCACGAGCCAAAACTTTCTGTAATTTTTCCCCTTCTGCTTTCGGCTTCATTTGTTGTGGGGAGGATTTTCTTTTCGTTGGAAATGCTTTGTCCAAAATAGCCTCTTGAGCTGTATTTTTACGCTCAAAGTGCGGTCGATTTTCCTGACGTTTTTCGTGATGTTGATGGGTGTTTTTTCTTGATTGGTTGGTTTTCATTGTATTTCCTTTGTCGCTTTCACAAGCGTCTTGGTATAAGTTAAATAAAGGGGGCGGTAGAACCGCTGCCTTCACGCAAAATAACCGGTGTATCTTCGGTTAAATCCACCACTGTGGTGGGATCTTGCCCCAAATAACCGCCATGAATGATTAAATCTACTTGGTGTTCTAAACGTTCCCGAATCTCTTCAGGATCAGATTGAGTAAGGTATTCTTCCCCGGGTAACATCAAAGAACAGGAAAGAATAGGCTCGCCCAATGTTCTGAGTAAATCTAAGGCGATTTGATTATCCGGTACTCGTAAACCAATGGTTTTTCGTTTCGATGTCATTAAACGACGTGGTAATTCTTTTGTTGCGGTCAGAATAAAGGTATAACGCCCCGGCGTATTATTTTTGATTAAACGGTAAGCAACATTACTCACTGTAGCGTAATGAGAAAGCTCGGATAAATCACGACACACCAAGGTAAAATTATGCCCTTCCGGTAATTGACGAATCGCAATAATACGATCCATCGCCTGTTTATCTCCTAGCATACAACCTAATGCATAACCGGAATCGGTAGGATAGACAATCACCCCGCCTTTACGCAAAATTTCCACTGCTTGATTGATTAAACGAACCTGTGGATTTTCAGGATGAATATAAAAAAACTGACTCATCATTTTTCCTTTAAAAAATACCGCCGAGATTATACACCTTTTAATCACTAGGTTATAAAAACTTGTGATAAAAAACCGCACGTTGAACAGATTATCAAAGTGCGGTCATTTCTTAATGTGTTTTTAGCTCAGTAATGTTCTTAATGCAGAGCCAATTTCTGCTAAGCTTCTTACTGTTTTCACCCCTGCACCTTCAAGCGCAGCAATTTTATCTTCAGCCGTCCCTTTCCCGCCACTGATAATGGCTCCGGCGTGTCCCATACGTTTTCCTTTTGGTGCGGTAACGCCTGCAATATAGCCCACCATTGGTTTGGTAATGTGGTCTTTAATATAAGCAGCCGCTTCTTCTTCGGCAGAACCACCGATTTCACCAATCATCACGATGGCTTCGGTTTCAGGATCATTTTGGAAACGTTTTAAAATATCAATAAAACTTGAACCGGGAATCGGATCGCCCCCAATCCCCACACAAGTGGATTGTCCAAAGCCCTCATCGGTGGTTTGTTTTACTGCTTCATAAGTTAAGGTACCGGAACGGGACACAATGCCAATTTTCCCTTTTTTATGAATATTTCCCGGCATAATCCCTATTTTACATTCTTCAGGGGTAATCACTCCCGGGCAGTTAGGACCAATCATAATGACCCCGCTTTCATGTAATTTCTGTTTTACCGTAAGCATATCCAGCGTAGGAATACCTTCAGTTATACAGACAATCAATTGAATTCCTGCATCAATGGCTTCTAAAATCGCGTCTTTACAAAATGGGGCAGGCACATAAATCATCGTGGCTGTCGCACCTGTTGCTTCAACGGCCTCTCGTACCGTATTAAATACCGGCAAGCCTAAATGGGTAGTCCCCCCTTTATTGGGGGATACACCCCCGACTAATTTTGTGCCATAGGCAATGGCTTGCTCGGAATGAAATGTGCCCTGAGCACCGGTAAACCCTTGGCAAATGACTTTCGTTTCTTTATTAATTAATATCGACATCACTTTTCTCCTTTCGCTGCATTCACCACGGCTTGTGCTGCCTCTTGTAAACTATTGGCTGCGATTAAATTCACGCCACTTTCCGACAGAATTTTACGCCCTAATTCAGCATTCGTTCCTTCTAAACGCACCACCACAGGGACTTCAACGCCCACTTCTTGAATGGCGGCGATCACCCCTTCAGCGATGAGATCACAACGGACAATTCCGCCAAAAATATTCACTAAAATCGCTTTTACTGCCTCATCAGTCAGAATGATTTTGAAGGCTTCAGCGACACGTTCTTTTGTCGCCCCCCCTCCCACATCAAGGAAATTTGCCGGCTCTCCGCCATAGAGTTTAACAATATCCATTGTGCCCATAGCCAACCCCGCTCCATTGACCATACAGCCGATATTGCCCTCTAAGGCCACATAATTTAACTGATGTTTTTCTGCTTCGGCCTCACGCAAGTCACTTTGGCTTAAATCTCGCAAAGCCAATAAATCTTTATGACGGAATAAGGCGTTATCATCAATGGCGACTTTTGCATCCAAGCAAACCAAATTGCCTTGTTTTGTGATGACAAGGGGGTTAACTTCTAAAAGAGAAAGGTCTTTTTCTACAAATAATTTTGCTAATTGCACAAAGAGATGAACAAATTGTTTATTTTGCTCGCCACTTAACCCTAATTTAAAGGCTAATTCCCGCCCTTGATAAGGCATTCCACCGATTAGAAGATCAATTGATTGGGTATGAATTAAATGGGGGGTATCTCGCGCAACTTCTTCAATATTCACTCCTCCGGCACAAGAGGCCATAAACCGGATTTTTTGGGTTGAGCGATCAATAACAGCACCAAGATAAAGTTCTTTATCAATATCACAGGTTTCTTCAATATAGATACTGTTCACCGGTTGACCATGCTTATCCGTTTGAAAGGTCACTAAGCGATGACCTAACCATTTTTTGGCAAAAGCTCGGGCTTGTTCTGCATTATGTACTAATTGAACCCCACCTGCTTTGCCCCGCCCGCCGGCATGGACTTGACATTTTGCCACCCAAGTATCACCGTTAAGCTGAAAAGGTGCCATGGCGGCATCTTCAACCGAATGACAAATCACCCCATCGCTGACCGGTAATCCATATTCTTTAAAAAGCTGTTTTGCTTGATATTCATGTAGATTCATTTATTTCCCCCGCATTTTCTCTGTATGTGATAAGCCATCTGAAAGTATCATATTTTTGCTAAAAAACAAAAGTGCGATCAAAATTGACCGCACTTTTTGCCTAGATTTCTAAAAGTAATCTTGTCGGATCTTCTAATAATTCTTTAATTGTCACTAAGAAACCAACGGATTCTTTGCCATCAATTAATCGGTGATCATAAGAAAGTGCCAAATACATCATAGGACGAATGACGACTTCACCATTCAGTGCAATCGGACGCTCTTTAATGGCATGCATACCTAAAATGGCACTTTGTGGTGGGTTAATAATCGGTGTGGACATTAAAGAACCGAACACCCCACCATTGGTAATGGTGAAATTACCGCCTGTTAAATCGTCCACGGTTAACTTTCCGTCCCGCCCTTTTTCTGCAAGGGTTTTAATTTGTTTTTCAATTTCCACCATACTGAGCTTATCACAATTACGCAGCACCGGTGTAACTAGCCCTCGTGGTGTGGAAACGGCAATGCTAATATCAAAATAGTTATGGTAAACAATATCATCACCATCAATCGAGGCATTGACTTCCGGATAACGTTTTAAGGCTTCGACAACGGCTTTAATATAAAAAGACATAAACCCTAAACGCACGCCATGTTGTTTATCAAATTTTTCACCGTAAGTTTTACGCAAATTTATTATCGGTTGCATATCCACTTCATTAAAGGTGGTGAGCATTGCTGTGCTGTTTTTGGCTTCCAGTAACCGTTCGGCGATACGTTTACGCAACCTTGTCATTGGAACACGTTTTTCAGAACGAGCACTGTATGCTACCGTGCTAATGGTATTTTGCTCTGTGGCGACCTGCTCTTTCACTTTTTGCGCATCTCGCTTAACAAGTTCACGTTCAATATCTTCACGAGTGAGCCTTCCTCCCACACCTGATCCTTGAATTTGTGAAGCGTCAAGATCATGCTCTGCCAATAAACGACGAATTGCCGGACTTTGATCCGCAGCGTTATTATGGCTATTTTCAATGGCCGCATTTTTACGATCGGCCGGTGTAGGCTCATTGGTTTCTTTTAGGGTTGCAGTACTCAGATCGCCGGCTTGTGCTATGGAAAGCAGGCCTAACACCTGTTTACTGACAACTGTTGCCCCTTCGGCCTGTAAAATTTCAGCAAGCACACCATCAGCTTGTGCCGGTACTTCCAACACCACTTTATCCGTTTCAATTTCGACTAAGATTTCATCACGTTTTACAACTTCACCGACTTTTTTATGCCATGTCGCCACTGTCGCATCAGCAACAGATTCCGGTAAATCAGGAACAAGAATTTCAATTGTCATAGTATTTCCTTTTTGTTTCTTAATTTTTTGTCGGGAAGAGTACGATTTCTTCCCGACAAATCTTTGTGATTTTTAACCGCACTTTACAATGTTAGCGCATCATCCACTAATTGTTTTTGCTGTTTCGTATGTAATGACATATAGCCCACCGCCGGAGAAGCTGATGCCGGACGCCCGGCGTAGTTGAGTTTCACTCCATCAGGAATAGAACTCTCAAAATTATGCTTACTGCTATACCAAGCCCCTTGGTTGAGTGGCTCTTCCTGACACCATACATAATCTTTCACATGGGTATAAGGTTCAAGGGCTTTTTTCACATCTTCATGAGGATAAGGGTAAAGCTGTTCAATACGAATAATCGCCACATCGGTTTGATGATTAGCACGGCGTTGTTCTAATAAATCATAATAGACTTTACCGGAACACAACACGACACGTTTAACCCCTTTCGGATCAAGCTCATCCACTTCGCCTATCACCGTTTGGAATTCGCCATTAGTGAGCTCTTCCAGAGTTGACACCGCTAAAGGATGGCGTAGTAAGGATTTTGGTGAAATAGCAATTAACGGCCGACGCATTTTACGCAATGCTTGACGGCGTAACATATGATAAACCTGTGCCGGGGTAGATGGGATACAAACTTGCATATTCTGCTCTGCACACAATTGTAAATAACGTTCCAACCGTGCAGAAGAATGCTCTGGTCCCTGTCCTTCATAACCATGTGGTAACAACATCACCAAACCACACATTCTTCCCCATTTTTGTTCGCCTGAACTGATAAATTGGTCAATTACAATTTGTGCCCCATTGGCAAAATCGCCAAATTGCGCTTCCCAAATGGTGAGTGTTTTTGGATCGGTGGTCGCATAACCATATTCAAAAGCCAGTACCGCTTCTTCCGACAGGACGGAATCCCACACTTCAAAACGTCCTTGATTGGCATGTAAATGGGTAAGCGGCACATAGCCTGTACCATCATTTTGGTTATGAACAACGGCATGACGATGGAAGAAGGTTCCCCGTCCGGCATCCTCACCGGATAAACGAACATTAACGCCCTCATCAAGCAAGGTGGCATAAGCCATGGTTTCCGCCATTCCCCAATCGAATAATTTTTCTTCTTGGTACATGGCTTTACGATCATTATAAATTTTCTCTACCCGAGGATGTGCCCGTAAACTTTCCGGATATTCGCAAACACGTTTAGCAAGCGTGGAAAAACGTGCTTTCGGGAAGGTATTTTCATAAGGCGATGTCCAGTCGTAATTGAGATATTGCAACCAATCCATTTTGGCGGTATCCATCTCACGCCATTCTGTCACAACACGATCACCGTTATCTAAGGCATCACGATAAAGATTCATCATTTCAATGGTTTGTTCTTCACTGAGCACGCCCTCTGCCACTAAGCGATCAGCATAGACTTTGCGAGGTGTCGGATGTTTTTTGATAATGCTATACATCATTGGCTGGGTAGCCAATGGCTCATCGGCTTCATTATGCCCATGACGACGATAAGAAATTAAATCAATGAAAATATCCCGTTTAAACAGGCTACGATATTCCACCGCCATACGGGCAGCAAAAGCCACCGCTTCCGGATCATCGCCATTAACATGGATAATCGGCGCTTGGATCATTTTCGCAATATCGGTGCAATATTCTGTGGAACGGGTGTCGTTCGGATTTGAGGTGGTAAAGCCGATTTGGTTATTGATTACGATACGAATTGTGCCGCCTACGGTATAACCTCGTGCATTGGACATATTTAAGGTTTCTTGTACCACACCTTGCCCTGCCACTGCGGAATCACCATGGACGGTAACGGCCAATACTTGGGCCCGTTCAAGATCGTTTCTCTTGGTTTGACGTGAGCGAACCGCCCCAATCACCACAGGGCTGACAATTTCTAAATGAGAAGGATTGAAAGCCAGAGTTAAATGAACCAAGTTATCTTCCACTGCAAAATCAGAAGAAAAACCTTGGTGATATTTCACATCACCTGTGCGATCGCCTGAATGTTTGCCGGCAAATTCATCAAATAAATCTTCCGGTTTTTTACCCAATACATTGACGAGCATATTTAGACGCCCACGGTGCGCCATACCCATTACAATATCTTTTACGCCTTGCTTACCTGCATGACGAATAATTTCTTTCATCAATGGAATAAAGGCATCACTCCCCTCTAAGGAAAAACGTTTTGCACCGGGGAATTTCGCCCCAAGATAACGTTCCAGTCCGTCTGCTGCGGTTAATTCATTAAGAAAATTAATTTTTTCTTGATGGGTAAAAAGCGGTTGATTTAAGCGACTTTCTAATTTGTTTTGAAGCCACATTTTTTGTTCCATATCCTGCACATGCATAAACTCTAAGCCAATAGAACCACAATAGGTTTCTTTCAGCATATCGTTTAATTCTGCAAGGGTGATGGTGTCACGTTGATAGACATAATGATTAATATTGAAGGTTTCGTTGAGATCTTGTTCCGTAAATCCATGATAACGGTAATCTAATTCCGGTACACTGGAGACTTTCCAACGATAATAGTTAAGGGGATCAAGGTTTGCTTCCAAATGACCTCGGAATCGATAAGCGTTAATAAACTGCAGCACTTTCACCAATTTTGCACTGGCTTCTGGGTCAATCACTGTTACGGTTTCTGCGTTATTTTCACGGGCTAAACGACGGAAATAATCACGCACCGGGGAGTGGGCTTGTTCAACGACAGTTGATTTTGGGAAGGAGTCGAACGTGGTTTTCCAACTTTCATCAATGGAATGTGGGTCATCCAAATAACGCTCGTATAATTCTTCGATATAGGCTTGGTTCGCACCACCTAATGCGGTTGTTGCCAACCATTCCTCAAAAGCCTTGTTTGGCTGCATATTCACCTCGAATAATTATCTATTAAATTCGCCACTCATTATACAATAGGATCAAAGATGTAAAATATTTCATTACAGGTTTATTACAAATTTGTGATCTGGCTCAACCATTTTTTCTACTATGAGCTATTTTTAGTGGCAATAAAAAAGCCCAACAAACTGTCGGGCCTTGAAAAGTGCAGTTAAATTTATCACACATTTTAGAATGTTAAATAAGGGGCAATTTTTTCAATGGTTGTGCTGCCCAATCCATCAATATTTGATAATTCTGAGGCATTTTTGATTTTGCCAACTTTATTGCGGTAGTCAATGATAGCCTGTGCTTTTTTCTCACCAATACCGGAAAGTTTTTGCAAGCTGGCAGCATCAGCTTTATTAATATTCACTTTTGCACTTGAAGCAATTTTATCTTTCTCTGCTTTCGCTTTATCTTTAACTGAATTTAATTTTTCAGTCGCTTTTTCTTTCATTGATGAATTATCAGATGAAGTCGCTGATTTCATTTTCTCTTGGGCAGACTTGGCTTTTTCCTGTACAGAATTCGCACTGCTTTTTGCCGACTCTTTTGCTGATTTTGCGCTCTCTTTTAAAGATTTCGCCGATTCTTTCGCTTTTTCTTTTACATTCACCACATTTTCCATCGCACTGTTTTTAGTGGAAGTTGCAGTTTGTTTTTGGCTTTGAACTATCGAATTAATATTGTTTGTTGCCTCATTTTTTAAAGCACTTAGCGCATTTTCATTGGCTAAAGCAGAACCAGAAACAGCTAATGCAAGTGCAGTTAAACTTAATAAAGATTTTAACGATTTCATAAATACTCCTATAAAAATAATATTTGTCAAAAGACAGGCTATAAGACTGAAAGATAATTGATTAGTTCATTTTAACAGGCAAAAAAAAGTGCCTCGGGAGAGACACTACTCGGAAAGCAAAATAAATATCGGCTATTTAGGATAGCACTTGTTCTTTATGAGTTTAGAATACGCTTATCAAATGATTTATGCAAACACCACTTTTCAAATCTGTGAACTAACTCACGGTTTTTCTTAAAATTTTTCTTTTTCCATAAAAAAAGGCGCCTATTTTGCGCCTTTCTTATGGAGAAAAAGGGATTAACCGTTAATAAATTGTTCACCCAATTCAATATCTGCCCGCAATGTTGGAAGCATCGCTTCTAATGCATTTTGTTCAAATTCACTGAGTGGGCCAATTGGCAGAATTTCTTCTACCCCCTCTTTACCTAAACGAACAGGCTGGGCAAAGAAGCGGGCATATTTGCCATCGCCTTCTACATAAGTACATTCCACAACGGTTTCACCACTTAAACCTTTCACTAATGAACGGGCAAAACGTGCTGCGGCTTGAGCCATAGAAAGAGTTGCAGAACCGCCTCCGGCTTTGGCTTCCACCACTTCTGTTCCGGCATTTTGAATTCGTTTTGTTAACGGAGCCACCTCTTCGGCTGAAAATTCAGCATAAGGCACTTGAGAAAGTAATGGAAGAATGGTTACCCCGGAATGTCCACCAATCACAGGTACTGTTGTGCGGGAAACGTTTAAATTTTTCAATTCGGCAACAAAGGTTTCAGAACGAAGCACATCTAAGGTTGTCACGCCAAATAATTTGCGTTTATCATAAACGCCTGCTTTTTTCAGCACTTCTGCTGCAATCGCCACCGTTGTATTAACCGGATTGGTAATGATACCCACACAAGCTTTTGGACAAACGGCCGCCACTTTTTCAATTAAATGGCGAACAATTCCTGCATTAATATTGAACAGATCAGAACGATCCATACCCGGTTTGCGTGCCACACCGGCTGAAATTAATACGATATCTGCACCTTCAAGGGCCGGGCTTGGATCTTCACCGGAAAAGCCTTTTACTTTTACTGCCGTGGGAATATGGCTCACATCAGCCGCCACACCCGGCGTAACGGGGGCAATATCATAAAGCGACAATTCCGTTTCAGCCGGTAATTGTAATTTCAATAATAACGCTAATGCTTGGCCAATACCGCCGGCAGCTCCTAATACAGCAACTTTCATCGTTGACTCCTTGAGTTTGTGAATAAACGAGTAAATTCTAAAAGGTTAGATCATAAATTACAAACACAGAAATGCAATTATGAGATCTAGCTCAAATTTCTCTTATAAATTCCCTATTTTTAAGCTTTTAACCTTGGATTTTAGTTGCATAACTTGAATTTTTATGCAACGCTTATGCAAATTTAAGCCTACCTAAAAACGAAAAGTGGATAATTTAACAAAAGTATTTAAAGAACTACTCAGCCAAGAGCGCTTTTCCTCTCAAAGTGAAATTGTTGAAGCCCTTAAAAACCAAGGTTTTCCCGGCATTAATCAATCTAAGGTTTCACGGATGTTAAGTAAATTCGGGGCAGTGCGGGCCAGAAACACAAAAATGGAAATGGTTTATTGTTTACCCAATGAACTCAGCGTGCCCACCACAAGCAGTCCGTTAAAAAATTTAGTATTGGATATTGACCATAACGAATTTTTAGTCGTCATTAAAACCACACCGGGGGCTGCGCAGTTAATTGCTCGCCTGCTCGATTCCATTGGAAAGCCTGGGGGGATTCTCGGCACGATTGCCGGTGATGATACGATTTTTGTTACCCCAACACGGGTAACAGCGATTTCAACACTGATTGACCGAATTCAAGATTTGTTTGAACGTTCACTCTAATGAATATCCTTATTACCGGCGGAACCGGTCTCATCGGGCAAGCCTTAATCTCTGAACTTTTACAAAAACAATATCAGCTTACCTTATTGGTTCGACATGAGAAAAAAGCAACCGCCCTTTTTCCGCAAAAAACTTTACGATTTTTGACCGCACTTTCGTCTTTTAAAAATTTAGATGAATTTGATGTGGTTATTAATCTCGCCGGAGAGCCTATTTTTGCAAAACCTTGGACAAAAACACAAAAGAAAGTACTGTATGACAGCCGAATAACCTTAACACAACAATTAACGAAATTAATTAATGCTGGTGTTAATCGCCCTCGTTTTATTTCTGGCTCTGCCACGGGAATTTACGGCGATCGTTCAATGGAAACACTCACTGAAACAAGCCCGATTGCACATCACACCTTTACCGCACAACTTTGCCAAGCTTGGGAAAGTGCCGCATTGCAGGCAAAAACCAAGGTTTGCCTGCTTCGAACCGGTATTGTGCTTTCACCTCAGGGGGGCGCACTACAAAAAATACTTCCGCTCTATCGCTGGAATTTGGCCGGCCCTTTAGGTTCAGGCTCGCAATACTGGCCATGGATTGCTTTGGAAGATATGGTGAGCGGGATTTTATTTCTCGTAGAACATCCTCAATGCCATGGGGTTTATAATTTTGTATCGCCACAACCGGTGATGAATAAAACCTTTAATCAACAGCTTGCCCAATCCCTAAAACGTTGCGCTTTCTTTCCTGCCCCAAGCTTGGCATTAAAGTTGATTTTAGGTGAACGCTCTACACTTTTACTTGAAAGTCAGAAGGTTTACCCTGCGCGGCTTCTTGAAGCCGAATTTCATTTTCACTATGAAAATTTACCTCAATATTTGACCGCACTTTTCCCCGAAAAATAGTAATAAAAAAACGCACCTTGATAGGTAATCAAGGTGCGTTTTATTTTTCATCAAATTTAGTCGTTGTTATTTGAGAAAATTGAAAGCAATCTTAGTAAGCTTAAGAACAAGTTATAGATTGCGACATAAATACTTACTGTGGCACGGATATAATTGGTTTCACCACCGTGAATGATATTGCTGGTTTCATACAAGATCGTCATTGTAGAAAAGACAACGAATAATGCACTAATAGCAATGGCTAATGCCGGCATTTGGAAGAAGAAACTGGCGACCATACCCAATAAAAGCACAATGAATAAGGCAAACATGGCGGTTGCCAAAAATGACATGTCTTTTTTAGTTGTCAACACATAGGCTGAACAAGCAAAGAAAACAATCGCGGTGCCGGCAAATGCCAACATCACTAAGTCTTCCATACCGTTTGCGACATACATATTGAGAATTGGCCCAATGGTATAGCCCATAAAACCGGTAAAGGCAAATGCCGCTAGAATACCCGCCGGGCGGTCAGCCAAACGATGGGTAATGAAAAGCAAGCCATAAAAGCCGACTAATAACACAATAATGTTTGGATAAGGCAAATTCATCGCCATGGAAATATAGGCGACAACTGCCGAAAATGCCATTGTCAGCCCAAGTAAGAAATAGGTATTACGAAGCACTTTATGGGTGCTTAATAAGGATTCATCTCTTGAGTCAACAATAATGCGTGATTGCATAAAAGCTCCTTATGATATAGTTAAATGCAGTGTGTAAGGTAAGGGCGAGTGTATAAAAAGTCAATGGCTAATAAAAAAATTATTTTTATTTAAACAAACCACACTATGCCACCTTTTACCATTTTACGTTTTACCATTTTTCTAAGGCTGCCTTGTCAGAATCTCTTGCCTCAATCCAGCGCTCACCTTTATCGGTTTGTTCTTTTTTCCAAAAGGGGGCTTCTGACTTGAGGTAATCCATAATAAATTCATTGGCTCGATAAGCTTCACCACGATGTGCAGAACTGACCCCAACCAACACAATTTCATCACCGGTATTGAGCAATCCTACCCGATGAATGACGGCAACCCGCTGAATATCCCAACGTTGTTTTGCTCTCGTGACGATGTCATGTAAGGCTTTTTCCGTCATGGCGGGATAATGCTCTAGATAAAGGCTTGATACCCCATCGCCTAAATTAAGATCACGCACTTTTCCCACAAAAATCACTGTCGCCCCAACAGAATGAGAGGCCGAAAGCCAATGATAAATGGCATTTTGATCAAATTCTTCTTCCTGTACGGCAATGTGAATTTCCTGCATCTTATCCCCCCGTTACCGGTGGGAAAAAGGCAATTTCATCACCGGGTTTAATCTCACTTTCAAGGGGCATAAGGGTTTGGTTAATCGCCACAAGAGTTTTTCCTTTTTCTAAAGCCAACGCCCATTTATCCCCTTTTTGGCTGAGGTGGTCACGCAAGGCTTCTGCGGTGGAAAATATCTCTTCCACTTGAATTTCATCTCTACCAATCAACTCACGGGTTTGTGCAAAAAACAACACCTTTAACATTTATTTCTCCACTAAAAAATGACCTGATTTTCCACCGCTCTTTTCCAATAATCGAACATGCTCAATCACAATATCTTTTTGTACTGCTTTGCACATATCATAAATGGTTAACGCCGCAACACTTGCTGCCGTTAGGGCTTCCATTTCTACGCCGGTTTTACCGGTCAGTTTGCAAAGGGATTCGATACGAACCTGATTATATTCCACTAAAGGTTCAAGGTTGACTTCTACTTTAGAAAGCAATAATGGATGGCATAAGGGAATGAGTTCCCAAGTGCGTTTTGCGGCTTGAATACCGGCAATGCGAGCCGTAGCAAATACATCTCCTTTGTGATGTTCACCTTTTAAAATCATCGAAAGCGTTTCTTGTGACATAGTCACAAGCGCTTCAGCTCGTGCTTCACGCACGGTTTCAATTTTGCCGGAAACGTCCACCATATTGGCTTCGCCCTGGCTGTTGATATGGGTAAATGTTGTCATAAATTTAAAAGTGCGGTTGAATTTTGAAAAAATTTTGGTTTTATCATTCGTTTAGCCACCAATGGAAGCAAGATGTTGACGAATTCCACTATCACCTTGGTGTAAATAATGATGTTCACGTTTGCCTTGTAAAGAGGCAAAAATTCGGGCTTGTAAAAGCGATTGCTGTTCGTCAGATTGCAACAAATCGCGCAATTCAATGCCTTCTTCACCAAATAAGCAAAGGTGCAATTTTCCTTTTGCCGAAACCCGTAAACGATTACAGCTTGCACAAAAGTTTTTTTCATAAGGCATAATTAAACCGATTTCCCCAACATAATCAGGGTGTTTAAACACTTTAGCCGGCCCGTCTGTTAAGGATTTTGGTTGCACTGCCCAACCTTTTGCAAGCAGTTTATCGGCTAAAATATTGCCCGACAGATGATAACGCTGAAAAAAAGTATCCATTTCACCGGTTTGCATCAGTTCAATAAAACGCATTTGAATGGGGCGATCTTTCACCCAAGCTAAAAAGCGCTCAAATTCAATGTCATTTAATTGTTTCATTAATACGGAATTGACTTTTACTTTCTGATAGCCCACGTCAAAAGCGAGATCAATACCACGCATCACCTCATCAAATTGATTGATACCGGTAATATGATAAAACATTTTAGGATCAAGGCTATCTAAGCTCACATTAATCGAGCTAATTCCTGCATTTTTCCAAGCCTTCACATCTTTTGCCATACGATAACCGTTCGTGGTTAATGCCACCTGGCGAATACCTTCAATTTGTGCAATGTGCTCTGCAATAGTGAGAAAATCTTTTCGTAAGGTCGGTTCGCCACCGGTTAAACGGATTTTCTCTGTCCCCATATTGGCAAAGGCTTGCACAAGGCGTGTAATTTCAGTAAGGGTAAGAAAATGAGGCTTATTGGCTTCAGGCTGATAACCGTTAGGTAAGCAATAATTACAACGAAAATTGCACTGATCGGTAATCGAGAGCCGCAAATAATAATAAGTACGCTGAAACGCATCAATTAAACGTGCGTTCCCCACGTTTTTAATGGGAATAGATTGCATGTGACACCTTTCTAAAATGGAGAGGACAAGCCGTTTCCAGCATATCCCTGAATAACAAATAGCGTTATTGGCATTGTCGTCATATTCCTCACTAAAGTATTTTCACCAAAGAGGAACTTAGACTAAACAAGCTCGGAGTTATGCGATAAAATTGCCCTGCATTTTAAAAGATACAGAACAAAAAAAGCAAGGCATCTGCCCTTCTTGTTCAAAATTTCAATAAATTCTTTTAAATCAATTATATAAATAAATATATAATGTATGACAAATTAATCCATTCTAGGTAGAAAGAGAGCGTTTATGTCCGATTTAACCCCACACCGCCATTATGATTATTTAAATGATGTACGCGTTGTCGCTATTGGTGGCGGTCATGGATTGGGGAGGGTGATGTCGGCTCTTAGTTTTATGAAAGAACGCTTAACCGGTATCGTTACCACCACAGATAACGGCGGCTCAACCGGTCGTATTCGCCAGCAGCAAGGGGGGATTGCTTGGGGCGATTTACGCAATTGCCTCAATCAAATCATCATTGAACCGACTACCGCTTCTGCCCTCTTTGAATATCGCTTTGGGGGCGATGGGGAATTAGCCGGCCACAACCTCGGCAATTTAATGCTAAAAGCTCTTGAAAATATGCACATTCGTCCTTTAGATGGGGTGAATTTAATTCGTGATTTGTTGCGGGTGAAATCCCATTTAATTCCTATGTCGGAAAGCCCGGTGCATCTCGCCGCCAGTACAGGGATCGGAGCAAGCATTGTTGGGGAAGTGAGTATTGATAATTTAACCGAAGTTCCCCTATCCCTCTTTCTTATTCCCCTTGTTCAAGCCACGCCAGAAGCGGTTTATGCTATTGAACAAGCGGATGTGATTTTATTCGGCCCGGGAAGTTTTTTAACCAGCATTATGCCACCATTGCTCTTATCCGATATAAGCAGCGCACTTCAAGCAAGCTCGGCAAAGAAAATTTTTATTGATAATTTAGGGGTTGAACTCGGTGCGGCGGCGACCCTTTCTTTACAAGATCGCCTTCAGTGGATTCACCGAACCCTCGGTGCAGAGGTATTAGATGGGGTCATCATACCAATAGGCAAAAAAAGTGCGGTCGATTTTTCCCCAATTTCTTCCGTTAAGGTGTTAGAAAAACGGCTAAATGCCGATGATGTCAGTTATCGCCATGACCGCACATTATTGGCAAAAGCCATCGATGAAATGTTGGAAGAATTAAATCACTGCTCTTCCTAAACAAGAAAGTGCGGTCAAAATCAGCTTATTTTTTTGCGAATACGAAAACATTTGAAAAGCCGTTTTCTTTCAGATAGAGGGCTTGCAATTTACTCATTACACCACGTTCACAATACAAAACATAATTTTTGCTTTGATCGAGTGAGCCAAATTGTGACGAGAGTTTATAAAACGGCATTAAGATCACCTTGTGGTGATTTAATTCAAAGGGGTTTTCATCGGTTTCTTCCGGGCTTCTAATATCTAAAATAATATCGTTTTCCCCCAGTACGGAAAGCGCATCAACGGAAATCACTTCTTTTTCCGTTTCTTCTGCAATTTGACGAATATCCAAATATTGGGCATGTTGTACCGCACGTTCTAGGATCTCAAAATCAAAATGCCCCTCTTCTGCCAAAATCTTGTCACGCACCGCTTTAATCGTTGGATTTTTGGAAATCACCCCACAAAACTCCGGCATCGATTTGGCAATATCGTCTGTGCCAATTTCTTTTGCGAGAGCGATAATTTGTTCTTTATCATGGGTGATGAGTGGGCGTAAAACCAACGCTTCGCTGGCTTCATCAATTAAACGCAAATTAGTGAGGGTTTGGCTGGAAACTTGCCCTAATGCTTCCCCGGTGACAATGGCTTCAATATTTAAACGAGCCGCCACTTTACTTGCTGCCCGCACCATCATTCGTTTTAACACCACGCCCATTTGTCCGTTATCGACTTTTTCTAAAATTTCACCAACAACCCCTTCAAAATTGATGGCAATAAAACGGACTTTGTGAGACGAACCATAACGTTGCCAAATATGATAGGCCATTTGCTTCACACCGATTTCGTGTGCAGCGCCGCCTAAATTAAAGAAACAATAATGCACCCGTGAGCCACGGCGAATGAGCATATAACTTGAAACACCGGAGTCAAACCCGCCGGAAATTAAAGAAAGGACATCTTCTTGTGTACCAATAGGATAGCCGCCAATGCCGGTGTGACGTTTTTTCACCAGCATCATTTTGTCATCTTCAATATCAATACGCACCGTCACATCGGGATTTTTCAACTGCACTTTGGCACTTTCAATATGTTGGTTTAACCCGCCTCCGATATAACGCTCCGCTTCAATAGAGCTAAAGGTATGTTTTCCTTTGCGTTTAACCCGCACGCAAAAGGTTTTGTTTTGGAGTTGGGCTTCTACATCAGCAAGGGTCAATTCGAAAATATGGTGTAAATCCGTGAAAGGTTTTTCTTCTACTTCAAGAAAATGATGGATCCCCGGAATACGTTGTAACAAGTCAATTAAGGCATCACGATGTGCATCATTTTTTGACCGCACTTCAATGTAATCCCAATGACGTACTACGGCGGTTTCTTCATCATATTTTTGCAAAATATTGCGAATATTACTGGTAAGAATTTTAGCGAAACGTTTACGCACGCTTTCGCTTTTAATCATAATTTCGGGAAAAAGTTTAACAATAAATTTCATAAGGATTGAGCATAATAAAAAATAGCGAATATTTTACGCAAAGCGGAAGAAAAGTCCATACAACGAGATGGCTTATCATACTCATGCCTATTTTTTGAAATAAATTTTTAACATCCCTTAAAATTACAGTACAATACCCTTTATTTTCCCATAAATAAGGTGGATTAAATGGCTCGAAAATCGGCTTCCTCTCCAGATTTTGAAAGCACATTGGCACAGTTAGAAACCATTGTTTCTCGGCTGGAAAGTGGCGAATTACCCTTAGAAGAATCCCTAAAAGAATTTGAACAAGGAATTCAATTGGCTCAACTCGGGCAGGAACGTTTAAAACAAGCCGAACAGCGTATTCAAATTCTATTGCAAAAAAGTGATACTGCACCTTTGAGTGATTATGAGGAAAAGGAATAATGAGCCCATTTAACCAACAACTCAAACAAGTTCAGCAACGTATTAACCATTTTCTAGAAAGGCAATTTGAGGGAATTGAAAACCATCATGCCCCTCTGCTTGAGGCAATGAAATATGCGTTGTTATTAGGGGGGAAACGAGTTCGCCCTTTTTTGGTTTATGCGACAGGGAAAATGCTCAATGCGAACGAACAATCTCTTGATTACGCCGCTGCTGCCGTTGAAGCCATTCATGCTTATTCCTTAATTCACGATGATTTACCGGCAATGGATAATGATGATCTCCGCCGAGGGCATCCCACCTGTCATATCGCTTTTGATGAAGCCACTGCCATTCTTGCCGGTGATGCCTTACAAAGTTTTGCCTTTGAAATGCTCACTCAAACCCCTTATATTTCCTCGGAACAGAAACTGGCTTTGGTGCAAATTTTAGCCCATGCTTCCGGTGTGCAAGGAATGTGTTTAGGACAGAGTTTAGACTTAATTTCAGAACACAAACAAATTACCTTACAAGAATTAGAATTAATCCATCGCAATAAAACCGGATCCTTGTTGACTGCCGCATTAAAACTGGGCTTTATTTGCTCACCGCATTTTTCCAACCAATCCTTAGAACAAAGCTTGACCGGTTATGCTGATGCCATTGGCCTTGCCTTTCAAGTACAAGATGACATTTTAGATATTGAGGGAGAGAGTGCAGAAATCGGTAAACCTGTAGGCTCGGATTTAGATCTGGATAAAAGCACTTACCCTAAATTACTCGGCTTAGAAGGAGCAAAACAAAAAGCGCAAGATTTATATCAAATGGCATTGAGCGAATTGGATAACATTCCTTTTGATACGACCGCACTTCGTGCTTTGGCGGAATTTATTATTACGAGAAAAAGTTAATGAAGACCCTATCACTGATTTAAGTGAAAAGTGCGGTCAAAAATCACAAATTTTTTGGAATAACTCACAATGGACAACTACCCTCTTTTATCTTTAATTAATTCACCGGAAGACCTGCGTCTTCTAAATAAAGAACAACTCCCACAACTTTGCCAAGAATTACGCGATTATCTTTTAACCTCCGTTAGCCAAACCAGCGGCCATTTAGCCTCAGGGTTAGGAACTGTAGAACTAACCGTTGCACTCCATTATGTGTATAAAACGCCTTTTGACCAGCTCATTTGGGATGTGGGTCATCAGGCTTATCCTCACAAAATTCTTACCGGTCGCCGAGATCAAATGTCTACCATTCGTCAAAAAGACGGTATTCACCCCTTTCCTTGGCGGGAAGAAAGTGAATTTGATGTATTAAGTGTCGGTCATTCTTCCACTTCTATTAGCGCAGGGCTAGGTGTGGCCGTTGCGGCAGAACGTGAAAATGCCGGGCGAAAAACCGTATGTGTCATTGGCGATGGGGCGATTACGGCGGGCATGGCATTTGAGGCGCTCAACCACGCAGGCGCATTGCATACCGATATGCTGGTGATTTTAAACGACAATGAAATGTCGATTTCAGAAAATGTGGGGGCACTCAATAATCATCTCGCCCGTATTTTCTCCGGTGCTTTTTACTCCACCGTTCGTGACGGCAGCAAAAAAATTCTTGATAAAGTGCCCAGTGTGAAGAATTTTATGAAAAAAACCGAAGAACATATGAAAGGGGTGATGTTCTCACCGGAAAGTACCTTATTTGAGGAACTCGGTTTTAACTATATTGGCCCGGTAGATGGCCATAATATTGAAGAATTAGTCGCCACTCTAAGCAATATGCGAAATTTAAAAGGCCCTCAATTTCTTCACATAAAAACCAAAAAAGGAAAAGGCTACGCCCCGGCTGAAAAGGACCCTATCGGTTTCCACGGTGTGCCGAAATTCGATCCTACAAGCGGTGAATTACCTAAATCTACTGCCAGACCAACCTATTCGCAAATTTTCGGTGATTGGCTTTGTGAAATGGCCGAAAAGGATGCAAAACTGATTGGGATTACCCCTGCAATGCGTGAGGGTTCCGGTATGGTGGAATTTTCTCAGCGTTTCCCACAACAATATTTTGATGTGGCGATTGCCGAACAACATGCCGTCACCTTTGCTGCCGGATTAGCCATTGCAGGCTATAAACCCGTTGTGGCGATTTATTCCACTTTCTTACAGCGGGCCTACGATCAATTAATCCACGATGTCGCCATTCAAAATCTGCCCGTTCTCTTTGCGATTGACCGAGCGGGGATTGTGGGGGCTGACGGTCAAACCCATCAAGGGGCATTTGATTTAAGTTTTATGCGTTGTATTCCGAATATGATCATCATGACCCCAAGTGATGAAAACGAATGTCGCCAAATGCTTTATACCGGCTATCAATGTGGCAAACCGGCGGCGGTGCGTTATCCACGGGGCAATGCGGTAGGGGTTGAATTATTACCACTGAGCATGTTGCCAATAGGAAAAGCCCGCTTAGTAAGAGAAGGGAAAAATATCGCTATTTTAAATTTTGGCACATTACTCCCTGATGCCTTAAAAGTGGCGGAAAAACTGGATGCCACCGTGGTGGATATGCGTTTTGTCAAACCCCTTGATGTGGAAATGATTAATGTCCTTGCACAAACTCACGATTATTTAGTCACCTTAGAGGAAAATGCCATTCAGGGCGGTGCAGGTTCTGCTGTAGCTGAAGTGTTAAATTCATCGGCAAAACCGACCGCACTTTTACAACTCGGTTTACCGGATTTTTTCATTCCACAGGGAACACAGCAAGAAATACTTCATGAATTACAATTAGATGCACAAGGTATTGAAGCGCAAATTGTTGCCTTCACTAAAGAGAAATATCGCATCAAATAAACCCTGTTATAGGCAACGGTAGGCACATTTTCATTCTTTTGAGAAACAAGATGACAGTGATTAATCGATTATTTTTTATAATGATTACCCTTTCCCTCTTTGCTTGTTCCTCTGGAAATCAGGAGAGAGAGGAATACGCAATTAATTATAAAGGGAGAATTGATGACCCTATTATGGCGATCACTTTACTCAGTGAGCAGCAATACGAATGGGCAGGCACGCCTTATGTTTTAGGTGGGCAATCCCGCCGTGGGATTGACTGTTCCGGTTTCGTTCAGAAAACCTTTTTTGACCGTTTTAACATTACCTTGCCAAGAACCACAAAAGATCAAGCGAAGTACGGAAAACTTATTCACAAAGAAGAAATCCAAACCGGCGATTTGATCTTTTTTAAAACCGGTCGTGGCCCTAATGGATACCATGTGGGAATTTATGTTAAAAACGGGCAATTTCTCCATGCCTCCACAAAAGGCGGGGTGATTTATTCTTCAATACACTCCCCTTATTGGACAAAAACCTTTTGGCAAGTAAGACGAATTTAAAACAAAGTGCGGTCATTTAAACAATTAAATCACCGCACTTTTTATCTTTCGCTATTTTGTCAATTTGGCTTTCTCTACTCGATTACGCAACTTTTGTCCCGGTTTAAAAGCAACCACACGTCGGGCAGAAACAGGGATACTCTCCCCTGTTTTTGGATTACGCCCCGGACGAGAAGCCTTATCACGCAGTTCAAAATTACCGAAACCGGACAATTTCACCTCGTTGCCCGATTCAAGAGACTGACGAATTTCCTCAAAGAAATTATCCACTAAGGTTTTCGCCTCTTGTTTTTGCAAATGATATTTTTCAATTAAAAATTCGATAATATTGATTTTTGTCAATGTCATAGCGTTAGTCCCTTAATTCAGCGTTAAAACGTTGTTTAACCTCGTCTAATACCGCAGAGATCACTTTATTGATGTCATCATCTTCTAAAGTTTTCTCATTGTCTTGAATAATTAAGCTAATGGCAAGACTTTTTGCACCACTTGGTACACCGATACCTTTGTACACATCAAATAAATTCACTTGAGTGAGTTTTTCTCCCCCTGCTTGTTTGCAGGCTTCAATGACCTCGCCTGCGGCAATGTCATCGGAAACCACCAAGGCTAAATCACGGCGATTGGCAGGGAATTTTGAAATTTCTTTTGCTTGAACAACCTGACGATTGGCGATGGCATTCCATAAAATTTCAAATACAACCACTTTACCATTTAACCCCAGTTTTTGAGAGATCAATGGGTGAAGTGTACCTATAAACCCAATCTCTTTTCCGTCTAATTCAATTGCAGCAGATTGTCCCGGGTGTAACGCATCAAAGGTTTTTGCCACAAAACGGACTTTATCTCCCACATCGGTTAAAGAAAGCAGGCTTTCTAAATCCCCTTTTAAATCAAAGAAATCAACGGCTTCTGCTTTCGTGTTCCAACTTTCGTTTTTGGCAGAACCGCTTATGACGGCACTTAATACAAATTCTTGACGAACACCAAATTCAGCTTTCGCATCAGGGATAAAACGTAATCCTGTTTCAAATAAACGAACCCGATTTTGTTGGCGGTTTTGGTTATAGAGTACTGCGCCTAATAATCCGCTTAACAATGAAACCCGCATCGCTGACATTTCAGTCGAGATTGGATTAGGTAAGATGAGGGCTTGTTGCTGAGGATGAAGTAATCCTTGAATTTTCGGATCAACAAAGCTATAAGTGATGGCTTCTTGATAGTCGGCATCGACAAGTGCGGTTTTAATGCGGGCTAAATCTAAATCCGCTTCTTTATGTTCACGCATCCGTAAATGGGCTAATGGGGCATGATTTGGAATACTGTTATAACCATAGATACGCGCTACTTCTTCAATCAAATCTTCTTCAATTTCAATATCAAAGCGCCAACTGGTCGGTGTTACCGTCCAAACCTCATTGGCATATTGCACATTAAAACCAAGACGATTGAAAATATCGCTCACCGTTTCCGTGTCAATATGATGCCCCAGTAAGGCATCTAATTTTTCACGACGAAGTTGAATGGTCTTTAATTTCGGTAAATGGGCTTCACTCACGGCTTCATTAATTTCTCCAGCCTCTCCCCCACAAATTTCAAGCAACAATGCCGTTGCACGCTCCATCGCATGACGGGCTAATTCAAAATCAACCCCACGCTCAAAGCGATGAGAAGCATCGGTGTGTAAACCATATTGTCTTGCACGACCGGCAATAGCTAAGGGAGCAAAGAAAGCCGCTTCTAAAATGACTGATTGGGTTTCATTGGTCACACCACTTGCTTGTCCACCAAAGATACCCGCCATTGCCAGTGGGCCATTTTGATCGGCGATAAGTAAGGTGTTGGATTGTAATTTTGCGGTATTTCCGTCAAGTAAAACCAGCTCTTCACCCTCTTTTGCAAAACGCACTTGTACCGGTGGTTTAACTTTGTCTGCATCAAAGGCATGCATTGGCTGACCCAACTCCAGCAAAATATAATTCGTAATATCGACAACAGGATCAATAGAACGAATACCACAGCGGCGCAATTTTTCTTGTAACCAAATTGGCGAGGTGGTATTGACATTGACATTTTTCACCAGACGTAATAGGTAACGAGGGCAGGCTTCTTGTGCTTTCACATCAATCTCAACCCGATCCGAAATCGTTGCCGGTATCGCATCAAAGTGCGGTTGATTTAGCGAAAGTTTATTCACCACACCGATTTCACGAGCAATACCGGCAATACTTAAGCAATCGGCACGATTTGGCGTTAAACTGATTTCAATGGTTTGATCGTCTAAATTTAAGTAATCCCGTAAATTTTCACCAATCGGTGCATCAGACGGTAATTCAATAATTCCTTCGGCTTCAACATCTATGCCTAATTCAGAGAATGAGCAAAGCATTCCTTCAGAGGGCTGACCCCGTAATTTGGTTTTCTTAATTTTAAAATTACCCGGCAATACGGCCCCTTCCACGGCACAAGCCACTTTTAATCCTTGGCGACAGTTTGGTGCGCCGCAAACGATGTCTAATAATCGCTCCCCGCCTACATTGACTTTTGTTACGCGTAATTTATCGGCATCAGGGTGTTGAGCGCATTCTACGACTTCGCCAACCACAACACCGGTGAAATCACCGGCGACATTTTCTACACCATCGACCTCTAATCCAAGCATGGTGATTTGTTCACTTAACTGTTCTGTTGAAATGCTTGGATTAACCCATTCTCTTACCCATTGTTCACTAAATTTCATTATGCTTATCCTTTAAAAATTCGTTGTTTTATTGCTATTTAAATATCATTATTTGAATTGTTTTAAAAAACGTAAATCGTTTTCAAAGAAGGAACGTAAGTCTGTGACGTTGTAGCGTAACATCGTTAAACGCTCAACCCCCATTCCTACCGCAAAACCGGAATATTCATTAGGATCAATGCCGACATTGCGTAAAACATTTGGGTGAACCATTCCACAGCCTAATACTTCAAGCCATTTACCATTTTTCCCCATTACATCCACTTCAGCAGAAGGTTCGGTAAATGGGAAATAGGAAGGACGGAAACGAACTTGTAAATCTTCTTCAAAAAATGATCGTAAGAAATCATGTAATAAGCCTTTCAATTCCGTAAAATTGGCTTTTTTATCCACATAAAGTAATTCAATTTGATGGAACATTGGGGTGTGGGTTTGATCGTAATCGTTACGATAAACACGCCCCGGCGCCATAATGCGAATAGGCGGCTGCATTTTTTCCATAGTTCTAATTTGAACGCCGGAAGTTTGAGTACGAAGTAATAATTCAGGATTAAACCAGAATGTATCGTGATCTGCCCTTGCCGGATGATGTTTTGGAATATTTAATGCATCAAAATTATAGTAATCACTTTCGATTTCCGGCCCATTTTCCACGGAGAAACCGAGTTCGGAAAAGAACTGGGTAACACGATTAATGGTGATCGTAACAGGGTGTAATCCCCCTTTTTCGATTTTTCTCCCCGGTAAGGTAACATCGACCCGTTCTTTTTCCAATTTAGCATTAAGTTCTGCTTGCTCCCATTCTGATTTTTTAGCATTTAAAAAATCAAGCGCAGCCTGTTTTGCCTCATTAATTTTAGCCCCAATTGCCGGACGCTCTTCTGCCGCAACATTGCGAAGTTCTTGCATTAATTGAGTAAAATGACCTTTTTTACCAAAATATTCGACACGAATTTCATCCAATGCCGATAAACTTTTATTCTCGATCGTATCGATCGCCAATTTTGCTTTCTCTACAAGATCTTTCAGATGTTGCATAACTTTCCTCTGATTAATTTCTATTATTTGAAAATGGGCTTAATGATAATACCAACGCACTAAAAAATCACCCTTTTATTTATCAATTATCCTCTATTTCAGGGGGATTTTATCGCATCATTTAATCTCTAAAAGTTTGAGGTATATCACAGTAATCTTTAGAAAATCTTTTAGAATAAGAGTGAATTTGTTGTGTCTAGGAGATGATTATGTGGAAATCCGTTTCTCAAGTCTTAGCCGATCAATTTGGCGCTTATTATTCAATTAAACACAAGGAATGTATCCACCGTGGAGAAATTCATGAAGCTTGGATTATTGATGATGGCGTTGCGCCTGTTTTTGTCAAAGCCAATGAAAAATCCTACCGCTCAATGTTCCGTGCAGAAGCCGATCAACTTGAAATGTTACGAAAAACGACCGCACTTCATCTCCCGATGGTTTATGGTGTCGGTTGTTCACAAAATCACAGTTTTTTACTTTTAGAAGCGCTTAACATTAAACAACAATCTTCACTTACTGAAGACTTCGGACATCAATTAGCCCAATTGCATCAAATTGCCGGAAATCAATATTATGGATTAGATTTCGATACTTGGCTTGGTCCGGTACATCAACCAAATAAATGGCATGGGAATTGGGCTACTTTTTTTAGCGAGCAGCGTATTGGTTGGCAGCTCCAGTTATGTAAGGACAAGGGACTAGATTTTGGAAATATCGATCAAATCGTTCGTCTCGTTGCACAAAAGCTCGCAAAACATCATCCTAAACCTTCCCTTTTGCACGGTAATTTATGGATTGAAAATGTCTGCGTGGTTAATGATCAAACCTTTAGCTATGATCCCGCATGTTATTGGGGCGATAGGGAATGCGATCTTGCCTTCACCGAACTTTTTGAGCCTTTCCCTGAAAAATTCTATATCAATTATGACCGCACTTTTGCCTTAGATTGGGCGGGATATGAGAAAAGAAAGCCAATTTATCAGCTTTATTATTTGTTAAATTTTAGTCATCGTTTCTTAGGTAATTATATTCATCTTACGCAAAAAACATTATCCGATATTATAGAAAGTTAATTTGAGATAAAAAAATAGCATAACTTTTTGTTATGCTATTTTTCATTCAATCAAAAATTATTTTTGATAAAGAGGTGTAGGCCCTTGCGTTCCGCCATTCACCTGACCACCTTCTTGATGTAATTTCAATACGGAGCCGGAAGCAGTGATCTCTACACGACGGTTAGGACGTAAACAATCCTTCTCTTCTTTACTTGCATGGCGGAAACCTTCACAAGCTTTCACTTGAGGATTTTTACCGTAACCAATTGCTGTAATTTGTGCAGTAACGCCATCTTCAATTAAACGTGCTTTAACACGGTTTGCACGACGTTGAGAAAGGTTCATATTATAGGCATCTGAACCTAAACGGTCAGTATAACCTGCAACTTTAACCTCTTTCGCACCTGATGATTTTAACTGAGCAGCCACATTATCAACCACTTCTTTACCGCGTGGGGTTAACACATCTTTATCGAAATCAAACAGGAAATCACCACTTAATGTGTAAGCAAAGTTACCGTTACATCCGTTTGGATACCAGAAGAAGCTTTGTGCATTGTGGTTTTTATCGAATAAAATTTTGTATTGGCAGATTTTATGTACGCCATTTTCACGGTAGTTAAATGCATAATCCCATTCTTCTACCCCGAATAAACCTTCAGAGAAGTGTGGACGACCAATCAAATTATATAATTGATCTTTATTCATACCACGCTCGATCATACGAACGTTATCCCAATTTGGCCATGAACCGAACTGGCTACCATCATGGTTGAAACCGGACTGATCAATTTTAGGCCATACAAGTTGAGGAACTTGAACACCATCTACATCTTTATATTCCGGCATACCTTCAGCGGTCACTTTGCTTAAGTTACCACAGCCGGCAAGGGTTGCCACAGCAAGGGTAGATAATAAAATACGAGATAATTTCATGTTGTTACCTTTTAATTGTTAAAAGCATTATCCTAAATAAGAAAACATAACTAAGATTGATGAATTCCATGTTAGAAAACTATAAAAGTTTCGGTTGGCTATACTAATAGCAAAAGGTCGTTTTGTAAACATTAAACGACCCTAACTCTCTCTATTTTCTCTGTTTTTTTGTAAAGAAATGTAAATAATTTAATGAATAAAATCTTGCCGATTTTTATGTATATAACGCTGAATTAAACTCTCTACTCGCTCTTCTGCTTGCTGTCCAAGTTTATGTAATAATGGTTTTTTCACCTTATAGGTAACACCTACTACGAATTTTTCTTTCATCTTCTCAAGTAAAAGATCATCACTGGTAGAAATCCCATCAACAAGCTGTAATTCTAATGCCTGCGAACCAAACCAATGCTCCCCGGTTGCCACTTTGTCCATATCCAAGTGCGGTCGATTTTGCTGAACAAATTGTTTAAATAATTGATGGGTTTCTTCCAATTCTTGTTGGAATTTTTGTTTTCCTTTCTCGGTATTTTCTCCTAAAACCGTCATTGTGCGTTTAAATTCTCCTGCGGTCATCACCTCTACATCAACATCATGTTTTTTTAATAAGCGATGAATATTAGGCATTTGGGCCACCACACCAATAGATCCCACTATGGCAAAAGGGGCTGCGATAATGTGATCTGCTACACAAGCCATCATATAGCCTCCGCTCGCCGCCACTTTATCCACCGCTACAGTTAATTTAATACCCTTTTGTTTTAAACGTGCCAGCTGAGAAGCGGCTAACCCATATCCATGAACCACCCCACCCGGGCTTTCTAAACGTAATAGCACCTCATCTTCCGGCGTTGCTACATTAAGAATAGCTGAAATTTCCTCACGAAGTGCCGTGGTCTGCGAAGCGGAAATATCACCTTTAAAATCTAAAACATAAACAGAGGGTTTTGAAGCTTCAACGGCCTCCCCTTTTTTCAGTTTGGCCTTCAACGCTTTCGCTTTTTGCTTTTCTGCTTTCTTTTCCGCTTTTTCCTGCTGTTTCAATTCCTCTTCCGACAAATGAAAATGACGCAATTGTTTTACCGTATTTTCAAAATTTTCCGATAAATCCGTAATCACTAATTCCCCTTGCACACCATTCTTGTGCTGACGTGCAGAAATAATAAAGGCCACAATTGCCCCAATAATCAGCAAGATTGTTAAAATTTCTAAAATAAAAAGACCGTAACCGATAAAAATATCTGTCCACATAATAAATTCCTTTCATTTACCGTTTTCAAGTGGGCTATTGTACTTTAACTCCCACAGGAAGCCCTAACTTTTTAGGGAGTTTTTATAAAATCTCATCTTTTGCAATACATAATCGCCATTTTTATTCTCAAATGCTGTGATTTGTCAGCATTGATTTTTATCTATAATTGGATAACGGCACGAAAGCCGATGATTTTTCCTTCATCCATAACATTTTCTAAGCGAACTTTATAATGATGAAGTTCTGCAATACGAAATACGATAGAAAGACCTAAACCGCTTCCCTTTTCATTTTGTCCTGCAGGACGATAAAAACGTTGTCCTAATCGGGCTAAATCACTTTCACTCACCCCACCGCCATTATCTTCTACAATAATGTGATTTTTAGATAATATTACTTTCACCGAAGCCCCCGGTTTGGCATATTTAATCGCATTATCCAAGAGATTTCTCAACATGAGTGAAACCAAAAAAGGCTGGCCATTCTTTTCAAGAGGGAGAGATTTTTCTTCAAACGACAAGGTAATTTGCCGTTTTTGCGCCCCCATATAAAGCTCACTAATTAAAGAAGGGATAATTTCTTGCCATTTTATCGGCTGTAATTCATCAAGCTCTTTCAAATTATCTAAACGGGATAAGGTTAAAAGTTGTTCAATTAACTGACTGGCACGATCAATGCCTAGGGTTAAATTGCTTAGGGCTTGTTCTCGCATGGCTTTATCATCACCGGCAAGCTGGGCGACTTCTGTTTGAATTCGTAATGCGCTCAAAGGGCTGCGTAACTCATGGGCGGCATCAGAGGTAAAACGGCGTTCTCTTTTTAACATCGCCGAAGTGCGGTCAAAAAATTGATTTAAATTTTTCACTAACGGCAAAATTTCCGTTGGAACGTTTGAAGTGTCAAGTAGCGAAATGTCCCCCGGTTTTCTTCCTAACAGTTCACGGCTTAATTGATTAATCGGTTTTAAGGCTTGGTGAATTAAATAAAAAACCACAGCCAATAAAATCGGTAAGCTGCCAAACCAAATCGCAGTTTGTCCAAAAACCATTTTATTGACTAATTCTTCCCGATATTCAATTTCCTGGCCCACCGCAATACGCAATTCCCCTTGTGCCACCGGTAACCAATAAATTCGCCATTTATCATCATCGTTTTCGATGTAGGCTGAAGCAAATCCTTCTTTATCACTAAAAATAAAATGATCGCCGTTATCCCCATCACTTAATAATCGCTCCCCGTTTTTTGAAAAAATCGCAAAAGCCAGGGCATCGTCATCATATTTTCGTTTTAGGGGTTTAAATCCACCACGATTGAACTCGGTATTACCCAGTAAAATATTTTGTAAATCTGAGGTAGCAAGACGCTCGGCAAACAGCACTTGCTGAGCATCAAACACTTCATAAGCTTCTTTTTTAGCGACTTTCCAAGCCACAAAAGTGGAAATTAGCCACACGAACAGGGCAATCAAAAATAATCCGCTCATCAAGCGGAACTTTAAACTTTTATTTGTCATCATGCTGCCCCAATGCGTAGCCTACACCATGAACAGTACGAATAAATTGTTTACCGAGTTTTTGGCGTAAATTATAAATATGCACATCTAAGGCCGCACTGCTAATTTCCTCTTCCCATGTGGATAATTTTTCTTCAATGGTTGAGCGGGAAAGCACACGATCTTTATTCAGCATAAAAAGCTCTAACAGCTTATATTCCCGAGTGGTAAGAGAAAGCGGTTCATCATTTAATCGAACACTTCGCTGGTTCGGATCAAGGGTAACATTCAGGTGGGTGAGTAGCGGTGTGGTATGTCCATAGCTACGGCGGATCAACGCTTGCAGACGTGCAATAACTTCTGCCAGTGCAAAAGGCTTACAAAGATAATCATCCGCCCCTTTTTGCAGCCCTTTTACACGTTCATCTAAGGTATCACGCGCCGTCAAAATCAGCACAGGAATAGACTGATTATGGCTTCGCCATTGTTGTAACACATCCAATCCATCCATTTTCGGCAAGGTGAGATCTAACACAACCGCATCATAGGGCGCGGCATTGAGGGCATTAAAACCGGTTTTTCCATCTGTAAACCAATCCACCACAAATCCGGATTTGGATAACCCTATTTGTAGCCCGTTGCCGATTAACGCATCATCTTCAATTAATAAAATTCGCATAAATTTATTCACAAACTCGTTCATTCGTTTGTTCACCTCTCACGAGGCCGTTGGCAAAGCCAACCTTCAAAAACATTGCTTTTTGTGACCGCACTTTCAAAACGAAATGGTGAGCAAAATGCCCACCATTTCCAATGATTAATTCACTTTTTCAATGCTATATACATCAACTTCTGCTTTTTCAAAGGCATCGTTGTCTAATTTTCCACTGATTTTAACTTTATCTTGCGGCCCTACATTTAAACCGTTCCATACACGATTTTTGATTTCCACTTTAATTTGTGCCGAACCATCGCTGAAAAGATAATCGTCTTTATCAATTTGCTGAGTAATATTTCCCACTAAACTCACCATCGTGTTATCTTTTTCCGATAAAGCTTGTTTAACACTGATCACTTGTGCAGGCGCTTGTTTAAATCCACCTTGCGTGGTATTGGTATTTCCATTAAAACCGGCAAAAGCTGTTGAGGTCGCAATGGCAAGCAATGTGGTTAATGTTAATTTTTTCATAAAGTTTTCCTCTTAAATTTAGGGTTAATCATTCATTTTTCAAAGCATTGTTGCTTTGTTGAGGTGTATTAAACCGCATAAATCTTAAGAAAAAGTTAAGAAACCTTCATTTTTCTTAAAATTGATAAAAAAGGCTAGTAACAACCTAGCCTTTTATCGTTTACCGCCTACAAAGTGCGGTTGTTTTTTACGGTGTTTTTATTCTTCGTTGAGTAATTTTAATTCACGGTTTCTTACTTGTTTTTTCAAGATTTCCGCAAATTCTTCTACACTGAACGAGCCAAGATCAACCCCTTTACGGGTACGCACTGCCACCTTACCTTCTGCGATTTCTTTATCACCACAAACCAGCATATAAGGCACACGGCGTAAAGTATGTTCACGAATTTTAAAGCCGACTTTTTCGTTTCGTAAATCCGTTTTCACCCGTAGCCCCGCATCAGATAGCTGTTTTGCAACCTGTTGTACATAATCGGCTTGGCTATCGGTGATATTCATCACCACAGCTTGTGTTGGGGCTAACCATGGTGGGAAGAAACCGGCGTATTCTTCCGTAATGATCCCGATGAAACGCTCTATTGAACCCAAAATTGCACGGTGGATCATCACCGGTGTTTTACGTCCATTATCTTCGGCAACATAAGTCGCCTCTAAGCGACCCGGTAAGGCAAAGTCTAACTGCACCGTACCGCATTGCCATTCACGACCTAAACTATCACGCAATGCAAATTCAATTTTCGGCCCATAGAATGCCCCTTCGCCTTCTTGAACTTCATATTCAAGCTGATTATGTGCCAAGGCAGCAGCAAGGCCTGCTTCTGCACGATCCCACATTTCATCCGAACCAATACGGTTTTCAGGACGGGTGGAAAGCTTCACATAAATATCGTTAAAACCGAAGGTGCTGTAAATGTCGTAAACCATTTTAATACAGCTGGTTACTTCACTTTCGATTTGATCTTCCGTACAGAAAATATGGGCATCATCTTGGGTGAAACCACGCACACGCATTAACCCATGTAAAGAACCGGAAGGCTCGTTACGGTGGCAAGAACCAAATTCCGCCATACGAATAGGTAAATCACGGTAAGATTTTAACCCTTGATTGAAAATCTGCACATGCCCCGGGCAGTTCATCGGTTTAATGGCATATTCACGATTTTCCGATTGTGTCGTAAACATGAGATCGCCATAGTTTTGCCAATGCCCTGTTTTCTCCCACAATACACGATCCATCATAAACGGACCTTTCACTTCTTGATAATCGTATTCTTTTAATTTCGTGCGAACAAAGGTTTCAAGCTCACGGAAAATTGTCCAACCATCATTGTGCCAAAACACCATACCCGGTGCTTCTTCTTGCATATGGTACAAATCTAAGGCTTTACCGATTTTACGGTGATCACGTTTTGCCGCTTCTTCCAAACGTTGTAAATATTCGGCTAATTGTTTTTTATCTGCCCAAGCTGTGCCATAGATACGTTGTAACATTTTATTTTTGCTATCACCACGCCAATATGCACCTGCCACTTTTTGTAATTTGAAATGATGGCAAAAACGCATATTCGGCACATGTGGCCCACGACACATATCAATATATTCTTCATGATGATATAACGCCGGCGTTGCCGTGCGTTCAATATTCTCATCTAAAATTGCCATTTTGTACGGCTCGCCACGTTGCTCAAAGGTATCTCGTGCCTCTTGCCAGCTCACGCGTTTTTTCACCACGTCATAATTGGTTTTCGCCAATTCAAGCATACGTTTTTCAATGGCCTCTAAATCATCTTGAGTTAAAGAGCGATCTAAGTCCACATCATAATAAAAGCCATTTTCAATCGTAGGGCCAATCGCCATTTTCACATCTGGAAATAATTGTTTGATAGCATGGCCTAATAAATGAGCGCAAGAATGGCGGATAATTTCTAAACCGTCTTCATCTTTTGCGGTAATGATTTCCAATGTGGCATCTTGCTCGATAAGATCACAGGCATCACGGCGTTCACCGTTGACACGACCGGCAATGGTTGCTTTGGCAAGACCTGCACCAATATCCTGAGCCACTTCAAGTACGGAAAGAGGGCGATCAAATTGACGTTGGGAACCGTCAGGTAAAGTAATAATTGGCATAGTTATTCCTTAATACAGTGGTCACCCATACGAAAGGTGACATGTTCGTTTAAAATTTCAATAAAATTAACCGCACTGAGCTTCATTCCTACCATTGAATGAAAAAAGTGCGGTCGCAAATTCTATCATTTTCTTATTCGCTTGTTAAACAGAAAACTTGGGACTTATACCCCCATTTGAATACCAACATCCATTCAATAAAAGAACAATGAAAGGAAAAATATATCGCATATTATTTGCCACCTATTTTCATTAATAAACATGTCTAAACTCCAATAGTATCCTATTTATAAATTGCACTTACCCTTATCCCATTTAGGATTTTGAAAGCCACATTCTGCGGGTGTTAAATGAATATATCCTTTATTAATCATACAACGATAAAAAAGATCCGATTCCGCTACAGTAGTGATGCTTGCCTCATCATAATCTCCATATTTTCCGCCACAAGCAACAACGTCTTTCCATCGTTTTTCTGAATTTGTTTTTCCTAAACTATATGGTTTTTGATAACGAGATACTGAGGGAAATACCTTTCCTTTATCAACACAGTTCACCATTTGAGGTGTGTAGAAACACCCATTAGAATAAAAACAACTTGATAGTGATAAACAACCAATTAATAAAAATATTTTCTTCATATTAATGCCCCCCTATTTGTATTAGAACTTCTACAAAATCAGAAGACAAAACATCCGCAACTGCAAATGGCGCTGATAGAGGTATTGCAACCACTGTCGTTACTGTTGAAGCGACACTTGTAAATGAATTTTTCTTGGCTGTGTTTCCTTGCTTGTCATACCATCCCCAAATTTGCCCTCCTGTAAAATCATGAGTTCCAGCAAAAGATTCCACTGTAAAATCTGAGATAGAACCTACCTCATACGGAAATCTTTTAAAATGAAGATTCCATTCACCTTTAACTGACTGAAAGCCTCCTGTTTCTCCATATAATCCTGCTGCTTTTTCATTCTGTGCAGGATCTATAGTATCACTTAATACTTTATCTCCTTTTCCTATAAAATTGATAGAACCATCGCTATTTTGTGAACAACTTCCCATTCCGCTATTACAAATCACATCAACATCAATCCTCACCCCACCTAGTTTCACCCCATCAAAATAACCACTATCATAGCTATCATTACGAAGAACTTGACCTGTTTTCGCATCTTTAATGCCTTTAAATAATCTTGAGTTTTTCAATGTTTCTTCCCTCATCTTCGTTGCGGCTAACTGCAATGTCCCTTGGGTTATCGCCACATCAGGTGAACCGGCTACAATACCAACCACGGTTTCAAGTAAGCGTTTTTGATATTGCAGCTTATAAATTTCATTATAAAGTGCGGTCTTTTCTTCCTCTGTTTTGGCTTCCTTAATTTGTTTTCTTAAGTCCGCTTGTTGAGTAGAGGTGATGATTGCCCCTTTTAAATCCGTGTGGTTATTCACATTGATGTGATAACCCTCATCCCCCGCATAAATCCCCGCTTGTTCATTCACGCTCGCATGCTCGGCATTAATTTTCGATTGGCTATAACTGCCCCCTACGGCAACCCCATAACCTACCGTCACACTCCCTGCCATGTTCATTTGTTTGCCTTTGTAAGTAGCGGTATCTTGTAGGCTTTCAATGTTGAGGTTTTGGGCATCAAGTTGGATTTTTTGGCCTTTGAGTTGGCTGCCAATCAAGTTTGCATCACCACCTGCTATCACGGTCATTTGGCTATTTGCATCTCCCACATGGCTTGCCACATAGGTTTTCTCATCACCATTGCCGTAACCCTTACCATAGTTACCACCTAATGTCACACCGGCCGCCACGCCATTGCTCACTTTAATCGCCACCCCGGCATTAAAACCAGCTGATTTGTTGGTGTGAAAAATAAAAGTACGGTCAATCCTCAAGCTGTTTTAAAACTTTTTGAAAATAAACCGCACTTTACCATCAAGGTTAAATTGATTTTCACCTCGTTTTTTTGATCTAATTTATTTTTGCTCTCTCTAATCTATTTTTTTAACTCTGTTTTAGAACTATAGCGATACAACCCATGTTGTTCCAAGCAAGAGTAAACTTCACTTTTCGTTTTACCTATTAGTGATTCACCGGTTTTCGGCTCAACTTTACATAACTCAAAAACAAAATTTTTCTTATAAGTTCTCTTATTAGCCTGTTCCTCCCATTTTTCAGAACAGCATTTTTCTGTAATGTTATAAGAAGGATCCCTTATGTCCCAAAACATAATTTCTCCTACTGGTTCATTCACACACCACCCACTAAGAGAACTACATTTGTGATATGTATTAGGAAAAAATTCTTCAAATCCAAATAAGCACCCAGATAACCCAAATGTACAAAGCAAAATAATACTTCTCACATTAACCTCATTCGTTATCATTAAATTTATTGATAGGGATCACTTTTCTCATCTCAAGTTTGTTATCTAATCTATACTCATTCTGATAAATAGGATTTCGATACCCTTGATCTTGACAGAATTTATTCCCTAATCCACCACAATTATGTGGTGAAGCATCACTTTTGAATATATCATAGGCTAACTTCCATAAAGGATAATTTTGATTATTAACAGTTTGAGTTGAGGGATTCCAACCAATTAAAATCCCAATACCATCATTTCCATCATTGTCTAGTAATATATGACTTCCACTCAGTTTATTAAATACCCTATCTGCATTTTTTACATTCGTAGCAGGTCCTAACATTTTCATTGTTGTACCAGATAAATCAACATTCTGTTCTAAATTATTTAATGCATTAGTGACTGTTAATGTTCCTCTACTATGAGAACCAATAAACAGTCCTTGCTTTCCATATTTTTCCATCAAATTTTTACCCTGAATTGTTGAGTTACCTAATCCCCCAATATTTCCTTCAAAATATTTTTGATAGCCTGCTACAAGTAGTTCAGGTAAAAGTCCATTTGCTTCTGGATTATGAATAAAATATAAGTTTTTATAAATCCTGTTGTTATTTTCATCAGTGACATAATTTTGTGTCGCATATTTTGCTGCATTTTGTAGCTGGTTAAAAATACCATTAAATCCAACTACTACTTTCTCTGTATATTTTTCTGTTTCTGGATCTATATACCCTGTTTTTCTCAATCTATTACGCTGCTGATCTAAGACTTCATAGAGTTGATAAATATTTTTACCCTTAGATACCTCTAAAGAAATATAATCTGTAATATACTTTTCGAGCTTGTCTTCAGAGATCCCTTCCTTTTTAGCCTGCATCTTAGCTTCCCCTTCCATTTCATCCAATATTTTTTTATCTTTTATTGGTTTTCCATCTTTATCTGTTACATAACCCATCATTCGATGCTCCGCAATAAACTGACTTCGATACGCTTCATCAGTAAATCCTGCCACATTTTTCGCAAAACCTTGAATAGTTCCTACATCCTGCTCAACGTCCTTCTGCATTTTTGCATAATCCACTTTTTCAAGTTTATTGCTTTCTTGTTTAGTCGATTTTTTGATGGATTTAATATTTTCTTTACCTTCCGTGCTACCAATATTGAAATTCCCTTCGCTTATCACCGAATAGGTCATGCTTTGACGATTTTCACTTTGCTTGCTATTGCTGGCTAAGTTGGTTAATCCCACTTTAGCGAGTGCATACAAATCTGTACTGTGGATGTCATCCGTCCCCAAACCAAATTTCACCGCTGATTCATTGGCTTTATTTGGATTAGCTTGCTCAAAGGTTTCACCTTCTCTACCCTTTCGATAAATATCATTGAGTTCTTTGTCTTCGTCAGAAGTTTGGTCTCGACCAAAAGATACACCTCCTGTCAGTCCCATTGCTGACGATTTGGCATTGGAATAATTTTGAATATTAGAATATTCAAAATCTTGTGCTGTGAACTGATTTTTTTCTTTCTGCGCTTGTGAAAGTATTGCGCCCCCCGTTAAGGAAACTTTATTTTTAACGTTTATATCATAACCATTATCACCTGCATAAATCCCCGCTTGTTCATTCACGCTCGCATGCTCGGCATTAATTTTCGATTGGTTATAACTGCCCCCTACGGAAACCCCATAACCCACCGTCACACTCCCTGCCATGTTCATTTGTTTGCCTTTGTAAGTAGCGGTATCTTGTAGGCTTTCAATGTTGAGGTTTTGGGCATCAAGTTGGATTTTTTGGCCTTTGAGTTGGCTGCCAATCAAGTTTGCATAACCACCTGCTATCACGGTCGTTTGGCTATTTGCATCTCCCACATGGCTTGCCACATAGGTTTTCTCATCACCATTGCCGTAACCCTTACCATAGTTACCACCTAATGTCACACCAGCCGCCACACCATTGCTCACTTTAATCGCCACCCCGGCATTAAAACCGGCTGATTTGTTGGTGCTGCGTTCTTTGTGGCTTTGCTCCGCTGCTGTGATGTTGATATCGTTATCTGCAATAAGATGGGTTCCGCCTTTGCCTGAAACATCAGCGCCTTTGATGTGGATATTGGAATCTTTCCCTGCTCCCGTGGCAATGATATTCACCTTGCCACCGGCATTGACTTGGGATGTAGCGGCCGTTTTGCCTTCTGCATGAGTTTGGTTGACACTTTTTTGTTGTCCATAAGTGATTTGAACCCCCACCACAGAATCCACGCCACCTTCGCCCAGGGCATCTTGAACGGCTTTTCCTGCCTGTCCCACCGCTTGTCCTGCCCGATAAGCATCCATCGCAACATTTGCTGCTGCCATGGCATTGACTCGGTCATTCTTGCTTTTACCCACTTTTTCACTGGATTTAACCGTGCTTTGTACCGCTTGAAGTGCAGAAATGATGGGTGAAGTGATAGCAAGTGTTAAGCCTTTTTGCTCAAAGGTTTGTTTGGTGTTGGTTTCGTATTTGTCCTCAGCAGATTGAATGTTCACCTGCTGAGCAAGGATATTCACATCACCTTTTACCGAACTCAGGCTACTCGCCCTTTGGCTGTAATGGTTTTCTGCGATAAGCGTGCTATCGCCTTTTAAGCTCCCTACTTGCGAAGCGGTGGCATAATACTTGGTTTGGTCGGATTCCAACGTTTGTTTTTGGCGACCTAACGTAATGCCTATCCCACCACTCAATAATCCGGATTTTTTCTTGCTGTAAAAATCTTCTGAATAAATCCGGTTTTCGGCTTCTTTGATGTCGATGTTTTTCCCTTGTATCTTTAAGCCGTTTTCAGCAACAACATTGGCGCCTTGTATATTCACATTACCATAGCTGGAGTGGAGGGTGATGTTGTCAGCATCTAGGCTTGAACCTTCGGCTAAATCGTAGGTATGGATATGGCGGCGGATTTCAGTTTTAGACTGAAGCACGCCACGCTTTGTCCACTTTCTCCCCTCTGAAAGCTTCTCCTGCTGACGACTTTCTTCAATATGAATATCACCTTCAGATAACACTTGCATTTCACCTTGACTACTTGCTGAAACACCTCGCATTTCGACCGCACTTTTGCCCACAAAGCGGCTGTTACCCTCGAGGTTAAATTGATTACCTACCTCGTTTTTTTGGTCGAGCTTATAATAGTTATCACTGTCTTTGATATAGTGCTGTCTATTTTCAGTTTCCACCGTGCCAAAATTGAGTTTATCGCCGGCTTGGAAATCTGCATCACCTTTCACGCTGATATTCGCACCTTTGACAGTTAAGGATTCTTTGGCATAAAGGCTTACTTTTCCACGATGTGCCTCATCACCTACCTGAATAGACGCAATTTTATCAATGTTTCGGTGTTTAAAACGCCCATTATCAGCCGTCTCGGACAGGGTGCTTTCAATATTAATATTTTTCGCACTGCCTACGAGATTTTCACTCGCTTTCAATACACCACCTAAATTATCAAGACGATTTTTGGCAAACAGATATAAATCCCGACCTTGCAGACTTCCACCTAAATTTTCAATGTTGTTTGCACTCAAATGTGTGAGGTTACGCCCAGCAATCACGCCACTGTTTTGAATATCTCCTTTAGTGTTGATGAGCACATCATTGGCTGAAATGAGCGCACCACGGCTATCAATATCAGTATTGCGTGCCACAATATAAACTTGTGGGGCTAACACGGTTATTTTTGTCCCATCTTTTAAGGTGACATCTTTTTTCACCATCCACACCATATCTGTGGTGAGTTCTTTCATCTGTTCGGCTGTTAATGCTACCCCCGGTAAAAGATTCCATTTTTTCGCATAATAGGCTCCGTTATCCATCAAGGCTTTGTATTGTTCGTAATCAGAATGATAGTTTTCTAAAAAACGTCTGCCTGTCAGTTGATTAATTTGCTCGTTTACCAAGCGTTGCTCATAGAAGCCATCGCCCAAGCGTTTGAGAAGATTTTGAGGATCACTACGCAGTGCGTTGAACATATAATCCGAACTGAGCCATTTTGTGCGGTCGGTAAAACGAGGATCTGTTTCGATTAAGAATGATCCTGACTTCGGATTGATTTTATAAAGACTTGCTTGAGGTAAAGAAATATCCGGCAAGTGGGTTTTAATGCCGAGATTATCTTGATTTTTCATCACTCCGGAAGTGATATTTTCCAAGTTGACGGATTTTACATTTAACTCTGTTGCTAACGGTGTTTTTTGAGCAACAGAAATTCCCTGAAAATCGCTTTTATTATCAACCTGTTTACCGGTTGAACTCACTTTTTCACCAATTATCAATAAGTCTAAACCAAAATTAAAATGTTTGGTTTCGTGTACATCCGTAAAATCACTGTAGTTGTGGTAATGGTAATATTTTTTTCTTTTCCTTCTAATTCTTCTTTCTTGGACAAATTCACCTTTGTCAGTAACATCAATATTACCAATCAAATCTTCATTATCTAATTTAGAAAGCGTACTACTAAGCCATCCGTTTGTACGTTCAGTAAATATTTTGTCATCTAGTAATAATTTTTGCCCCACTAAGATTTGGCTCTGTTTGTTCTTCAAATCTTCACCAGAAAGATGCAGTTCGCTACCAATCAAAATTTTAGCTGGATCTTGATATTCAATTGTGGTTGTCGTGGTTGTTCTCGTATATCGCCAATCTTTCCAACCTTCTCCAGCAACTCGCTTACCATCATTTAATTGGAAATAAGAATAACGACTACGGCTACCATTATTGACATTATAGTATCCATCTACACCATCACGATAGCGGTGGGTATCATTGCCCAAGGCTAGTTCTCTTATCCATTCTTTTTCAACTTTTGTCCCTAATTTTAAATGCAGATCATGGTTTAAAAGCTGATATGAACGAATCCAAGCATTGCCGAGAGATTCAATGGTCGCACTGCCATTATCGACACGCTTTGCATAGCCAATAGCTTGATGGTTTTCATCTAACTTTCCGCCAATATGGAGCGTGCCTAAGCTCATAATCAGTGCATGGTTGCGATTAACAAGCTCTCCGACACCGAGATCAAGACGCTCACGGGCGGCAATCGTTGCAGATTGTCCTTCTGCATTTTCAAAATTATTCAGTCTATCCGCCTCAATCGCTAAATGTGTACCATAAAGACGTGCTTCACCGAGATTATTCACTTCATCGGCTTTAATCACCGTGGTATCACCGTCAATCAATCCGAAATTATCGACTTTCTTCCCTTGAATATCTGTGTGACTGGAAGAAATTTCTGCATTGCTATTATTTTTAATCGTTTCACCTTGAATTGATGCACGATTTCCAATGACAAGTTGGGTATTGTTGATAAAGTCACCTTTGGTATTAAAGGTGAGGTTGTTCCCAACACCCAACGCTTTATTCAGTGTGAAACTCTCTTTTAAAGCGATATTTAAATCGCCTTTTGTCTTCATCGAACCTTCATTTATCAATGTTTTGGCTTGTAAGATTATTGAAGAAAGTGATTCAATCAGCCCTAAGGTATTATCCACAACAAGGGTAAAATGAGGATTGGTAATATCAACCCGACCGGTAGATAAAATTTCCCCCTGTTGATTATTAAGTGATTGATTTACCGATATATTGGCTGATCTCCCCACATAAATTCCACCATCTTGGTTATCTAAATGATCTGCATTAACAATCACTTCACCGGCTTGGATACCTTGCGTTGGTGTAGATTGGCTCGCTTTAGTTTGTTGGTTATTGATATTTGCTACATTCAACGCCAGACGATTTGAAGCCGTTAAAAGTGAACCACTTGTTCCATTTGCACGATTATCAAGATCGATTAAATTTATTTCAGCCTGTTTTGCTTGAACAATACCGCCACGATTGTCCAAATGAGAACCAGATAAGGTTAATGAATTTTGTGCAGTCATCACACCTTGAGTATTATTTATTTCTGCCGCAGAAATAACTGCCTCTTTAGCCGAAATATCACCTTGTTCATTATTAAGTGAGGCCGTTTTAATAATAAAATTGCTCTCGCCTTGAAGCACACCTTGGCGATTATCAATATATTCTGCACCTAAAACTGCCTGAGATGCTGCGGAAATCATCCCCTCTTGATTCAGAAGATTTTTCGTATTTAACGTCAGATCCCCTTTGCTATAAACAATACCTTGATGCTGATTATTCAATTGGTTAACGGACAGATTCGCTTTATTGCCGGCAATAATTTTTCCCTTTTCATTATTTACTTGATGACCGGATAAGGAAACTTGCTCCGCCAAAACTTCACCTTGTTGGTTATTAAATATTGCAGAATGAATGTCGATATTGTTTTTTCCAAACAAATAACCTAATTGAGAATCAATCTTTCCTGTGTTTGTATCAATTGATAAACGATTATTCGACCAAAGTACGCCTTGACGATTTTGAATTGATGGGCTTTGAATAGAAAGCGCGCCTTCAACTGACATTTTACCTTGCGTATTATCTAATCCCTCTTTTAGATTTAAAGAGAACGTTTCTGTACCACGTTGAATCCAACTACCTTGCTGATTATTTAATTTATCGGTGTCTACTTCAAAATATCCTGCATTTAAATGGGCTTGATGGGTTGAAATCTCGTTTGGATTAGACAGTGAAGTGCGGTCTTCACTATATAATGTAGCTTGATTAAGATTTAACAGCGATTGAGTCGATTGAATGGCAACACGATGGGCACTTAACTGACTTCCAGATAAATCAACTTTTCTTGATTCAACGTTAATCGTTCCACTTGCTAAATGTTTAGCGTTTGAGGTCATCGCCTCCGTTGCAGAAATAATAACATTTGCACCTTGTAAATTTTGTTGATTGAGCCATCTCATTTCACCTTGAGCGGTATCTTGAACACTCACACCGGCCGCAATCAATGCACCATTTTTAACCTTGACTTGTGTTGCTTGATAAGCAATATCCCCTTTTGACACCGTCTCACCGGTTTGTTCAATCGTGTCTTTTGCTTGTAGAGAAATGCCATTTTGACGAGAAACGATCGAACCTTTTTGCTCAATATTTTTTTGTGAACGAACTGCAATATCACCCTGTTTCGTTTCAATTTTACCCGTATTTTCAATGGTTTTACTTGAATGAATACGGGCGTGTTGTGTGGCACTGATAGTTCCG
>NZ_MLHH01000026.1 GCF_002000125.1 Rodentibacter heidelbergensis | reverse complement strand
TGGGTAATCCAACGGTATAGTGTACGTTCTTTGAGATGAAATTGTTTGCGTGTCAGCGACTGATTTTTATTATGTTGGAGATAAAATTCGAGCACTTGCTGTTTGAAAAGTTGGTTATATTTAGTCATAAAAAATCTGCACCCTTGTGAGTTGGAAGATTAGTCCAACTTTTGGGGTGCAGATCAATTTTCCTGCTTTTCTTTTTTCTCTTTTATTGTTTTATTTCAGGCTATTTGGAAAGTTGTTCAATAAGATTAGAAAGCCCTTCCTCATCGTAACCTTCCTCATATTGGGCATCTTCTTCGGTAAAGTTATGCAAGCGGTGGCCTGCGGTACAACCATATGCTTCGAGTTTTGCTTTGGTGAAATTGGTTCTAAATTGCGAGCTACTGTTGTTTAAACTAATCACACCAATGGTCGCATTGCGGCAAGGGTGCTTATTGATAAAAACTAAGTTGTAGCCGGATTCACGGATATAACCGGTTTTATTAATTGCCGCATCAAACACCTCTTCTCGAACCAATTTATTGGTATTTTTCACAAAGACACTGCGTCTGCTTGTTTGAATATAAGTGCTTGGCATATTAGAGAAGGTTTTAATTTGGGGTTTATTCATTGAATATTTCGCCAATTTCACCAAGTCCATAGCACTTGAAATATTGCTATCCGATAAGCCGGAGCTGTCAGCAAAACGGGTAGAACGCATTCCTAATTGTTTGGCTTTTTCATTCATTTTCTGAATAAATTGGAGACGGCTCATTCCGGCAGAACGTGCAAGGGCATGAGCCGCTTGGTTATCCGAATGAACGAGCATGGCTTTGAGTAATTCATGGCAAGAAATCGGGGTGTATTTCGGTAATTTGGTATGTGTCCCTTTAATGTAATCATCGTCATCATCGGTAATAGAGGCGGTACAACGAGGATTGGTATTATTCTCCAAAAACACATTCGCCGTCATCAATTTAGTGACAGAGGCAATGGGTTGCACATGATTAGGTGAGCGACTTTCTAGCACTTTATCGTGAGTAAAATCGTAAACTACATAGGATTGTGCCAAGGCGAATGTGGGCAGAAAACAGAAAATGGAAACAAGTTTTTTTAACATAGCAGACACCGAAAAATAAAACAGGCGCGTATTCTACCGCACTTTTTTATAAAGTAATGGTTATTTTTGCGATCTCATTCGTAAAAAGTGCGGTCAAAAACCGCTTGGTTTTTTGAAATTTGCTAGCTTATCCCCCTGCAAATCGGTAAAATCGCTGCCTATTTTATATCAGGCTTTGTTGCGGTGGGTTACCGCAATTTTTATTGCCATAATGTGTAACAACGAGGCTTTCATGTTAGAACAAACGAAAAAAATTAATTTAATGGATTTAACACGCAAACAGATGCGTGAATTTTTTCAAGAACTGGGCGAAAAACCTTTCCGAGCAGATCAATTGGTGAAATGGATCTATCATTTTGGCGAAGATAACTTCGACAATATGACGAATATTAATAAGAAGTTGCGAGAAAAACTAAAATCCGTGGCTGAAATTAAAGCGCCGGAGGTGGCTGTTGAGCAACGTTCTGCTGATGGTACTATTAAATGGGCAATGCAAGTGGGGGAGCAGCAAGTAGAAACCGTGTATATCCCCGAGGCAGATCGTGCCACCCTTTGTGTGTCTTCTCAGGTGGGTTGTGCGTTAGCCTGTACTTTTTGTTCTACGGCGCAACAGGGCTTTAACCGTAATTTGACGGTGTCTGAAATTATCGGGCAAGTATGGCGAGCGTCAAAAATTCTTGGTAATTTCGGAGTGACCGGTGTTCGCCCTATTACCAATGTGGTGATGATGGGCATGGGGGAGCCGCTATTAAATGTTGCCAATGTGGTGCCGGCAATGGAAATTATGTTAGATGATTTTGCTTACGGTTTATCTAAACGCCGAGTGACCCTTTCTACCTCAGGGGTCGTGCCGGCATTGGATAATTTGAGCAAAATGATTGATGTGGCATTAGCCATTTCTCTGCATGCCCCAAATGATGCATTGCGTGATGAAATTGTCCCTATCAATAAAAAATACAATATTAAGATGCTGATTGATTCCGTTAATCGCTACCTTAGCGTATCCAATGCCAACCATGGCAAAGTGACGATTGAATATGTCATGCTGGATCATGTTAATGATGGGGTGGAACACGCTCACCAACTTGCAGAGATATTGAAAAACACCCCTTGTAAAATTAATTTAATTCCCTGGAACCCGTTCCCTCAAGCTCCTTATGCGAAAAGTTCCAATAGTCGTATTGATCGTTTTCAAAAAACACTGATGGAATATGGTTTTACGGTGATTGTACGCAAAACCCGTGGCGATGATATTGATGCGGCCTGCGGGCAACTTGCCGGTGAAGTGATTGACCGAACAAAACGTACGGCAATGAAACGCCAATTTGGGCAAAATATTGGGATAACTCAAGTCAATTAACGCTTAATAATTGGAGGAAAAATGAAATTTTTGTCTATACCGATCCTAAGTGCGGTCATTTTTCCTCTTGTTTTTTCGGCTTGTGTTTCTCATCCGCCTTCTTCCAATTTTGATCAGCAACAGGCCGCAAAAGCCCGTGTTGAGCTGGCACTGGGTTATTTACAGCAGAATAATTTTCCTCTCGCTAAACAAAACCTGGATAAAGCCTTAACCCATGATCCCCATTATTATTTGGTGTATTCTGCCATGGCACATTTTTACCAATTACAAGGGGAAGTGGAGGCGGCTCGAAAAGCTTATCTTCAAGGGATAAAATTAGATGATAAACAAGGAGATACTCATAATAATTTGGGTACGTTTTTATGTGCCCAAGGCGAATTCCAACAAGCTTATGAAGAATTTGAACGTGCCTTGCATTCCCCCCATTATTATCGCCAAGCCGATACCTATGAAAATATGGCGCTTTGTGCAAAGGCTTCCAATCAAATGTCTATTTACCAACAAGCGTTAGATAAGTTGCGACAGCTTGATAGGGAGCGGGCGGAAAAACTGAATCAAATCAAATAAAACATTGCCAAATTACGCTTTCGACTTTAAAATTCAGCGTCTAACTCTATTTTATAAACGAATAAATGTATGAATACACAAGCTGAAAAAATAGAAACGAAAGCTGAACAATTCATCTCTGTGGGCGAGCAATTTCGCCAAGCCCGTGAAGCGTTAAATCTTTCTCTTGAAGATGTTTCCAAACAAATTACATTGCGTCCGGCAATATTAAAACAAATCGAAAATAATGAATTTATCCAAAAAAATGTCCCTGCAATTTTTATGAAAGGCTATGTGCGTAGCTATGGGAAGTTTTTGCGTTTGCCTGAAAACCTTTGGGCTGATCTTTCTTTTGGTGATGATGAGAAAAATGATTTAGATAAAAATGCACGGGCTACCCGCTCGGTGAATCAATATGCATCTCATAGCCGTTGGGTGGGTTATTTAACTGCATTAGTGCTACTCATTGCATTAAGTATGACGGGATTATGGTGGTGGCAGAGTTATCAGCAATCGAATGAAGAACGTGATACGCTGGTGCAAAATTATGTTTCAAATACAGAAGCTACTGAATCGGCAACCAATGTGGCTCAGCCTGTGGAAATTTCAACAACCCAACCTAATCCCTCTGCAATACTCTCAGCAAGTTCGGCTGAAATGGCTTCTAATAATGAAACGACGACAGAACCTACCAATATAGGCTCAACCGACACAGCATTATCGCTTCCTGTTCAACAAAATGATCAGCCTTTACCTAAATCCATCACTTCTGCCGAGAATGAAGTGGCGATCCCTGATACGCAAAGTGCGGTTGAAAATCCAACCATTTCTCCCGCTCCACCTTCTGCCCAAGGGGATTTAATTGTGGAAGTGTTAAAAAACAGTAGTTGGTTGAGTGTGAAAGATCAGCATCGAAAAGTCCTTGTGCAAAAAGAATATAAAGAAGGTGAAGTGCTTACCTTTAACGGTAATGAGTTTTCTTTAATCGTGGGAGCGCCTGCGAATGTACGCATTACCTACAAAGGTGAAAATTACCCATTAAAAGTAGATGGACGTGTGGCAAAATTCAAACTTTCACAACCTAAGGAATAATCATGTCTGCTTTTCAACCGACAATTAAGCGTCGTGAATCGACCAAAATTTATGTAGGCAATGTCCCAATTGGTGGTGATGCGCCCATCGCAGTACAGTCTATGACCAATACACGCACCACCGATGTGGAGGCAACGGTGGCGCAGATTAAATCCCTCGAGCGTGTAGGGGCAGATATTGTGCGGGTTTCTGTGCCAACAATGGAAGCTGCGGAAGCCTTTAAGATGATTAAACAGCAAGTGAATGTGCCCCTGGTGGCAGATATTCATTTTGATTATCGTATTGCCTTAAAAGTGGCGGAATATGGGGTGGATTGCTTACGGATTAATCCCGGTAATATTGGTCGTGAAGATCGTATCCGTGCCGTTGTTGATTGTGCCCGTGATAAAAATATTCCTATCCGTATTGGGGTGAATGCCGGTTCTTTAGAAAGAGATTTGCAAGAGAAATACGGTGAACCTACACCAGAAGCCTTGTTGGAATCGGCATTACGTCATGTTGAAATTTTAGATCGTCTTAACTTTGATCAATTTAAAGTGAGCGTGAAAGCCTCTGATGTTTTTTTAGCCGTAGAGGCCTATCGTTTACTGGCAAAGGCCATTAAACAGCCTCTTCATTTAGGGATTACCGAGGCCGGTGGGGCGAGAGCCGGTGCGGTGAAATCAGCGATCGGTTTAGGTATGCTACTGGCTGAGGGCATTGGCGATACGCTGAGAGTGTCCCTTGCGGCAGATCCTGTGGAAGAAATTAAAGTGGGGTTTGATATTCTCAAATCCTTACGCATTCGTTCCCGTGGTATTAATTTCATTGCTTGCCCGACTTGTTCCCGTCAAGAATTTGATGTGATCGGCACGGTGAATGCGTTGGAGCAACGGCTTGAAGATATTATTACACCAATGGATGTATCCATTATTGGCTGTGTAGTAAATGGGCCGGGCGAGGCATTGGTTTCCGATCTCGGGGTGACCGGCGGTAACAAAAAAAGCGGTTACTATGTGGACGGTGAACGCCAAAAAGAGCGTTTTGATAACGAAGACATTATTAATCAATTAGAAGCAAAAATCCGAGCGAAAGTCGCATTACAGGACCCGAAAAATCGTATTATTTAAGGAAAACTCGTGGCAAAAACAATTCAAGCAATTCGTGGAATGAACGATTGTTCTCCAACAGAATCGCCATTATGGCAATGGGTAGAAACGCAGGTGCGTGAAGTATTAAATAGCTATGGCTATTCGGAAGTGCGTATGCCGATTGTGGAAAGCACCCCATTATTTGCTCGTGCTATTGGTGAAGTAACCGATGTGGTCTCAAAAGAAATGTATACGTTTTGGGATAATGATGAGCAACTGACTTTACGCCCGGAAGGCACAGCAGGCTGTGTGCGTGCAGCGATTGAGCATGGCTGGATCTATAATAATGAACAACGTTTATGGTATATGGGGCCGATGTTCCGCCATGAGCGTCCACAAAAAGGGCGTTATCGCCAATTTCATCAAGCAGGTGTGGAAGTGTTTGGTATTGCCAATCCGGAAATTGATGCGGAATTAATTGTTCTAACCGCCCGTCTTTGGAAGAAATTAGGCATCGATCAACATGTTTCTCTTCAACTTAACTCCATTGGTTCATTAGAAGCGAGAGCTAATTATCGTTCTGCCTTGGTCGCTTTCTTAGAACAACACCAAGCATTAATGAGTGAAGAAGAAAAGGAACGCTTAATTAAAAACCCGCTTCGTATTTTGGATACGAAAAATCAAGCATTACAACAGGTATTAGATGATGCGCCGAAATTGCTTGATTATTTAGATGACGAAAGCCGTGAGCATTTTGCTCAATTGTGTGCTTTGCTGGATTCTGTCGGTATTGCGTATGAGATTAACCCGAAACTGGTGCGAGGGTTAGATTACTATAATAAGACCGTATTTGAATGGGTCACCTCTGCATTGGGTGCACAAGGCACGGTATGCGGTGGGGGGCGTTATGACGGCTTAGTGGAACAATTAGGGGGACATGCTGCCCCGGGTGTTGGGTTTGCGATGGGGTTAGAACGCTTGGTTTTACTCGTCCAAGAAGTCAATGCTTCAATTCCGCTGAAAAGTGCGGTGGATATTTACCTTGTTTATCAAGGTGAAGGCACGGCTTTAGCGGCGTTTCAGTTAGCGGAAAAAATCCGCTCCGCTTTACCGCACTTAGGGACAATGCTACATTGTTCGGGAGGCAACTTTAAAAAGCAATTCCGACGTGCAGATAAGTCCGGTGCAACCTTAGCCTTAGTGATTGGTGAAAGCGAAATGCTTAATAACCAAGTGGTCGTGAAACATTTACAGGGTGGAGTTGAACAGCAAACCCTTGATATCGAAAAAGTCATTGATTATATTCAATCTCAATTTTAGTTGATAAAGGAAAAGAATATGGCGTATTCCATTGAAGAAGAACAAGAGATTAACCAGTTAAAGGAATGGTGGAAAGAAAACGGTAAAAGCATTATTGTGGCTTTTATTTTAGGTGTAGGTGGCGTGTTGGGCTGGCGTTATTGGCAATCTCATCAAGCTAATCAAATTGTTGAGGCTTCAGCAGGCTATGAGGCATTGGTTTATGCTGTTGAACAAGATCCTGCTACGCAAAAAGCAAAATTAACGGATTTTGTTCAAGCGAACAGTAAAACCAGCTATGCCGTCTTTGCTTTATTTGATGAAGCAAAAAATGCCGTTGAGAAACAAGATTTCGCCTCTGCCGAAGCCGCATTACAGCAGGCCTTAACACAATCTCAAGACGATATTCTCACATCACTTGCCGCATTGCGTTTAAGTGCGGTGCAATTTCAATTAGGCAAGTTAGACTCGGCATTATCCAATCTTAATCAAGTAAAAAGTAGCAGTTTTGCTGCACGAAAAGCGCTTTTAACCGGTGATATTCAGCTTGCAAAAGGGGATAGTCAGGCCGCTAAAATCAGTTTTGAACAAGCACTTCAACTGGGCAGTCCATTAGAACAACAGGCTGCACAAATGAAGCTGAATAATCTTTAATCGGAAACGCTCGTAAGAGCGTTTTATTTTATATGCGATCTCTCTTTCCACTTCCTCCACCACTGCTTTGCTTTTTTGTTGGAGTAGTAATGTATTTGTTACCCTCAATGGGACAATATCCCACATTTCCTTATCTTATTGGCGGTTTCATTTTATTGTCTGTTTGTATTGGGATGCTCAGCCTTTGGCAATTTCATCAACATAAAACTACTGTTGATCCTCAGCGATTGGATAAAAGCACCCATCTGGTGACCTCCGGTATTTTTAGGGTAAGCCGTAACCCAATGTATTTGAGTTTGTTACTGCTCTTAATGGCTTGGGCATTGTATTTAGGACATTTCTTGGCTTGGAGTGGCGTGGTGGCATTTATCTTTTTAATGAACCGTTTTCAAATTGCTCGGGAAGAAATTTATTTGGAAAGAAAGTTTGGTGAGGCTTATCGTCAATATCAAGCGAAAGTGAGGCGTTGGCTGTAAAAATGCGGTCAATTCTGACCGCACTTTTGTTCTGCTATCTTGTTATTTTGCACATTGGCAATCCGTCTTTTTTTCAAAACGTTCTGCCACATAATCCCAGTTCACGACATTCCAAAATTCTTTAATGTAATCAGGACGGCGGTTTTGGAATTTTAGGTAATAGGCATGTTCCCAAACATCTAAACCTAATAGTGGGAAGCCCTCACAACCTGCCACCTCTTTACCCATTAATGGGTTATCTTGGTTTGCTGTTGAAACGACGGCTAATTTACCTTCAGCGGTTAACACCAACCACGCCCAGCCTGAACCAAAACGGGTCGCCGCTGCTTTTTCAAATTCCGCTTGGAAAGCTTCAACAGAGCCAAAATCACGAACGATCGCCTCTTTTAATGCACCTTGTAAGATTGTGCCTTTTTTCAAGGATTTCCAAAATAGACTATGGTTTGCATGACCACCGGCATTGTTGCGTAATACACCGCGTTTTTCGGCCGGAAGTTTATCAAGATGCGCAATTAATTGACCCGGACACATTTCAACAAATTCAGCGGCTAAGCCTTCTAATGCTGCATTGGCATTATTGACATAAGCTTGGTGGTGCTTGCTGTGGTGGATTTCCATGGTTTGGGCATCGAAATGCGGTTCTAATGCGTTATAAGCGTAGCCTAATTCAGGTAAGGTGTAAGCCATAATTCGTTCCTTCTATAGAATAAAGTGGTGATTTCAATCATTTTGGTTGGGGTGATAAAACCCTCACCAAAAATTGCTCGAATAGTAGCAGAAAATTTGATTTAGATCATTAAATGTTTTCTTTTAGTGAAATTGTCCTTTTTGATAAATCTTGTTTTAAATCAATAAAACCTATGATCTACTTCTAAAGAGTTAGCTTTTTTAACCCTTAGAAATCTCGTCAAATGTTTACCTTATGATAGAATATCGGCAATTTTATTTGGTGGTTTTTTTATTATGTTTGATGCTCATAGCTTATCCATAAAAAATCTCGCTTGCCAGCGTGGTGAGAGGGTGCTTTTCCGTGCCTTATCACAAGAATTTAAAAGCGGTGATTTTGTTCAGGTGGAAGGGCATAACGGCATTGGGAAAACCAGTTTATTAAGAATTTTAGCCGGCCTTGCACAACCCTTGGAGGGGGAGGTGTATTGGGATGGTGAACCCATCACCAAACAACGGGAAATGTATCACCAGCATTTGCTCTACTTAGGGCATCTTTCCGGTGTAAAACCGGAATTAACCGCTTGGGAAAATTTACAATTTTATCAGCGTATTAGTCAGGCAACTGCCGGTGAGGAAGCGCTTTGGGCGGTGCTGGAAAAAGTGGGATTAGTCGGGCGTGAGGACTTACCTGCGGCACAACTTTCTGCCGGTCAACAGCGACGTATTGCTTTAGCCCGTTTATGGCTTTCCCGATCTGCCCTCTGGATTTTGGATGAGCCGTTCACGGCGATTGATAAAAAAGGCGTGGAAATTTTGACCGCACTTTTTGATGAGCATACCCAACAAGGTGGCATTGTATTATTAACCAGCCATCAAGATGTGCCGAGCCACCATTTGAAAAAACTTAATTTAGCCAACTATAAAGCGGAATAAACGGATGATTTTTTGGGAAATCGTAAAGCGTGAATTACAAATTGCCATGCGTAAGCGGGCGGAGATTTTAAATCCGCTGTGGTTTTTTTTAATTGTGATTACCTTGTTTCCCCTTGTGATAGGGCCTGATCCCGTATTACTTTCCCGTATTGCACCGGGCATTGCTTGGGTTGCAGCCTTGCTTTCTGCACTCCTTTCTTTCGAACGTTTATTTCGTGATGATTTCATTGACGGTTCACTTGAACAATTAATGCTGACAACACAAGCGCCTGTTCTCACTGCCTTAGCCAAAGTATTATCCCATTGGCTGTTAACCGGTTTACCCCTTATTTTGCTTTCACCCATTGCTGCCTTATTGCTTTCTCTTGAGGTTCATCTTTGGTGGGCATTGGTGCTGACACTGCTTCTTGGTACGCCCGTGCTGAGTTGTATTGGGGCGATTGGTGTGGCGCTGACAGTGGGGTTGCGTAAAGGTGGGGTATTGCTAAGTTTAATTGTTGTGCCTTTATTTATTCCGGTACTTATTTTTGCCTCTTCCGTGTTAGAGGCGGCGGGATTAAACGTGCCTTATGGCGGACAATTGGCAATTTTGGGCGCAATGATGACAGGGGCGATCACCTTATCGCCTTTTGCAGTGGTTGCGGCATTACGGATTAGTTTAGATAATTAGCTCAAAGAGCGGTTGTTTTTTTCTCTTTTTTTGAAGGATTTTTTTATGTGGAAGTGGTTACATCCCTATGCGAAAGCGGAAACGCAATATCACCTTTGTGGAAAATTAAGCCCGATATTTGCGGTGTTAAGTTTTCTCTTATTGACGGTTGGTATCCTTTGGGGGCTGGCTTATGCACCGGCGGATTATCAACAAGGCAATAGTTTTCGTATTATGTATGTGCATGTTCCCACTGCCATTTGGTCTATGGGCGTTTATGGCTCTATGGCAGTGGCGGCGGTTGTGGCATTGGTGTGGCAAATCAAACAAGCGCATTTAGCGATGATTGCCATGGCACCCATTGGTGCATTGTTTACTTTCCTCGCCCTTGTTACCGGGGCAATTTGGGGAAAACCCATGTGGGGAACTTGGTGGGTATGGGATGCCCGTTTAACTGCTGAGCTGATTTTATTTTTCCTCTATCTTGGTATTTTGGCGCTCTATTCTGCTTTTTCCGACCGAGCTATTGGGGCAAAGGCTTCGGGAATTTTGTGTATCACCACTGTGGTGATTTTGCCGATTATCCATTTTTCGGTGGAATGGTGGAACACCCTTCACCAAGGGGCAAGTATTACGAAATTTGAAAAACCGTCTATTGCGACCCCTATGTTAATTCCACTGATTTTATGTATCTTTGGCTTTTTAGCCTTATACATTTGGTTAACTCTGGTTCGCTATCGGGTGGAATTACTCAAAGAAGAGGCAAAACGCCCTTGGGTCAAAGCGTTAGCGGAAAAAATGTAATCATGTGCAAGCTTGGCGTTGTACATGTGGAATTGAAAAGCGATGATAAAAAGAGGCAGGAATAGCAATGTTTTTTCAAACTTGGAGTGATTTTTTCAATATGGGCGGCTACGGTTTTTATGTGTGGCTCTCTTATGGGATCAGTTTTATCGCTATTGTGGCGTTAATTATACAAAGTATTAAACAACGAAAAAGCGTATTACGAAATGTTCAACGTGAAACACAACGTGAGGCACGCTTAAAACAAGTCAATAAAGGAAACTTATTATGAACCCAAGACGTAAATCTCGACTTAAAATCATAACTTTTGTGGTACTTGGCATCGCTATTGCCAGTGGGTTAATGTTGTATGCATTACGCCAAAATATTGATTTGTTTTATACCCCTTCTGAAGTACTTCAAGGAAAAGAGAATAATCCAAACCAAAAACCGGAAGTGGGACAACGTATCCGAGTGGGGGGAATGGTGGTTGAAGGCACGGTGGAGCGTGATCCGAAAAGCCTAAAAGTACGCTTTGACTTAAATGATATTGGCCCTGCAATTACAGTGGAATATGAAGGGATTTTGCCGGATTTATTCCGTGAAGGGCAGGGTATTGTGGCACAAGGTGTGTTGACTGAACCCACTGTATTAACGGCAACAGAAGTATTGGCAAAACACGATGAAAACTATGTGCCGCCTGAATTGGGTGAAAAAATGCAAAAAGTGCATCAGCCAATGGGGGTTAATGCTTCCGATCTAAAAGGCGAAAGCGCTCGTGATCATCAAGAAAAACAAGAAGGCGGGAAATGATTGCTGAAATAGGAAATTATGCGCTTGCCCTAAGCCTTGGGGTGTCGCTTATGTTGGCTATTTTCCCTTTATGGGGAGCAGAAAAAGGCAATGTGCGATTAATGGCATTGGCTCGTCCAATGACCTACGGGTTATTTGCCGGTCTAACGATTGCCTTTGTTGCGTTATTTTACTTATTTGCCGTCAATGATTTTACTGTGCAATATGTGGTGAATAATTCTAATAGTACGCTGCCCATTTATTATCGACTTTCTGCCGTTTGGGGATCGCACGAAGGTTCACTATTGCTTTGGATTTGGCTTTTAACTCTATGGTCTGCCGCAGTGGCATTATTCAGTAAACATTTGCCTCAAGAGGCAGTAGCCCGTGTATTGGGGATTATGGGAATCATTAGTGTAGGCTTTGTGTTGTTTGTGTTGTTCACTTCCAATCCCTTTACTCGAACCTTTCCTGATTTCCCGGTAGATGGTAAAGAATTAAATCCGATGTTGCAGGATATTGGGTTAATTTTTCATCCTCCATTGCTTTATATGGGCTATGTGGGCTTTTCTGTCGCCTTTGCCTTTGCGATTGCTTCACTGATGACAGGTAAACTGGATTCTGCTTGGGCTCGTTGGTCACGACCTTGGACGATGGCAGCTTGGGTATTTTTAACGCTCGGGATTGTATTGGGTTCTTGGTGGGCTTATTACGAACTTGGCTGGGGAGGCTGGTGGTTTTGGGATCCCGTTGAAAATTCCTCTTTTATGCCTTGGTTAGCCGGTACGGCGTTAATTCACTCCCTTGCGGTGACCGAAAAACGGGGGGCGTTTAAAGCTTGGACGGTATTGCTCGCGATTTTGGCATTTTCCCTTTGTTTGCTTGGCACATTTTTAGTGCGTTCAGGAATTTTGGTATCCGTTCACGCCTTTGCCTCTGACCCGACCCGTGGGCTTTATATTTTGGCTTATTTGGTGGTGGTGATTGGGGGCTCTTTGGCGCTTTATGCTTATAAGGGTAACCAAATTCGCTCTCGAGATAATGCAGAGCGATATTCCCGTGAAACCCTGTTGTTGTTAAATAATATCCTTTTAATGACCGCACTTTGTGTGGTGTTTTTAGGCACATTACTGCCGCTTGTGCATAAACAACTTGGCTTAGGCACGATTTCTATTGGTGCACCGTTTTTTGATCAAATGTTTTTGGTGATAATGACGCCATTTGCTCTCTTATTAGGAATTGGCCCCCTTGTAAAATGGCGTAGGGATCAATTTTCGGCAATCCGCACCCCTGTGATTATCAGCCTGATTGTGATGGCGATTGCTGGCTTTGCTTTGCCTTATCTGTTGCAAGATAAGATCACCGTAAGCGCCGTGCTGGGGGCGATGATGACGGTTATCATCGTATTGTTGGCGCTTTATGAACTGCAACAACGAGCCACCCATCGAGAACGCTTTTTTGTCGGTATTCGTAAACTTTCCCGTTCTCATTGGGGAATGGTATTAGCACATTTAGGCGTGGCGATGACAGTATGGGGCATTGCCTTTAGCCAAAATTTCAGTGTAGAACGTGATGTTCGTATGACCGTGGGGGATTCGGCGCAAATTGGGCATTATGATTTCAAATTTGTCGGGGTAAGTGATGCCAATGGCCCAAATTATATTGGGGGAAAAGCACAAATTGACATTACCAAAGACGGTAAACCGGAAGGCACCTTATTTGCTGAAAAACGCTTTTATACTGTAAGCCGAATGTCCATGACGGAGGCGGCCATTAATGGCGGATTAACACGGGATCTCTATGTGGCGTTAGGTGAAAAATTGGATGATCATTCTTGGGCGCTGCGTTTATATTACAAGCCTTTTATCCGTTGGATTTGGATCGGCGGACTATTTATGGCATTAGGCGGATTATTGTGTATGTTTGATCGCCGTTATCGGTTTGGTTTATTACTGAAAAAATAATCATTGAGTGCAGGTTGTACTCATTAAAAGTGCGGTAGAAAATGAAAAAGAAATTATTTATTCCTCTTGTTCTCTTTTTAATTGTGGCAGTGGCCTTTTTAGTGCAATTGAATCGCAATGCACAAGGTGAGGATATTAAAGCCTTAGAATCGGCTTTAGTTGGAAAACCGGTTCCGGAGAAGGCGCTAACAGATCTTTTTGACAACAAAACTTACGATAAGACATTGTTTCAACAGGGCAAGCCCTTGTTGTTAAATGTGTGGGCGACTTGGTGTCCGACCTGTTATGCCGAACATCAATTTTTAAATAAACTCGCTCAACAGGGCGTAATCATTATTGGTTTGGATTATAAAGATGAATCTTCCAAGGCGATAAAATGGCTGAAAGATTTGGGCAATCCTTATCAGGTGGTATTGAAAGATGAAAAAGGATCTTTCGGTTTAGATTTAGGGGTATATGGTGCACCGGAAACCTTTATTGTGGATGGTAAAGGTATTATTCATTACCGTTTAGCGGGAGATGTGAATGAAAAAGTCTGGACAGAAACCTTAAAGCCGATTTATGACAAACTCTCGGAGCAACAATAATGAAAAAACGGGTGTTTAGCATGTTGGAAATGATGATTGATGGCTTTGTTAATGTTGTCAGAAGCAAGGTTCAAAAAACGCTGTTTTTTTTGACCGCACTTTTGTTCAGTAGCTTGGCATTTTCGGCGATTGATGCGTTAAATTTTAGTTCAACGGCACAAGAAACAGATTACCATCAACTCACCCAATCCTTGCGTTGTCCTCAATGTCAAAATAATAACATTGCCGATTCCAATGCAAGCATTGCGGTAGATATGCGTACAAAAGTGTTTGATTTGCTCAAAGAGGGGAAATCGAAAGAAGAGATTGTGGACTACATGGTGGCACGCTATGGCCACTTTGTTACCTATGATCCACCGATGACGAAAAGCACCTTAATTTTATGGATAGCCCCTTTACTCTCGGTGTTATTTGGTCTTTTCTTCTTGTTAAAACGCAAACCGAAAGCCCAATTTGTGAAAGCCTCTGAGCCGGGTTTAACGGAAGAAGAAAATACCCGTTTGACAGAATTACTAAAACAAAAGGATAACTAAATGAATTTGTTAGTAAGCTTCCTTCTGCTGACATTGGTTGTGGCATTGATTTGTTTTTATCCTTTGTTACGCCAATTTAAAGTAAGAGATGGACAGAATCGTGATGAACTCAATAAAGCCTTGTATTTTTCACGCCTGCAAGAAATTGAGCAAGATAATGCACAGGGATTGGTGGAAAATTTAGGTGTGCTCAAACAAGAATTACAAAAAAATTTATTGGATGATGTGCCTCATCAAGAAGAAAAAAGCAAAGAAGAAGCAACATCTTACGGGAAAATTTGGTTTGCATGCGGCCTTTTAGCAATGGGGATTGTTGCCGGTACCAGCTATTTTATGGTGGGTTCTTGGCAGGCAGAATCTATGCTCACGCAAACTTATGAAAAATTGCCTTATTTTTATGAGCGCATAAAAGAAGAAAATACCCATCCGCTTTCTGATGAGGAAATGCAACAATTTTCTACCGCACTTCGTATTGATTTACAAAACAATCCAACCGATGCGAAAAAATGGTGGTTACTGGGACAAATCGGAATGAATTTGGGCAATGCCCGTTTAGCCTTTGATAGCTATCAGAAAGCCAATCAGCTTGAGCCGGAAAATGTGCAATATAAATTAGGTTATGCACGGGTATTAATGTTTTCTGATGATGCCACCGATAAACTCAAAGGGGGCGATTTATTGCGTGAGGTCATTCGTCAGGATCATAGCAATATTGAAGCCCTCAGTTTGCTGGCATTTCGTTATTTTGAAACGGAAGATTATAAAATGGCAGCGGTGACGTGGGCGATGATGCTACGCTTAATGCCAAAAGATGATGAACGTATCCCATTGATTGAAAAAAGTATTCGGGCAGCACGAGATGCTTTAGAAAGCCAGCAGGAAGAAAAATCAAAAAGCATTACACCGAATAAAAATTAGTCAGTCTTTAAATTGACACCCTAAGTATTATCTATAAAGGAAAGAGAAATCGAAATCAGTGGAGGGGGAATTTTTCCAAGTTGATGAATTAACCCAAATAAAGTAAACTTGCCCAAAATATGCCGATATGATTTATCGGTATAACTTATTGAGTATTACAGATGATGAAGGGAAGCCATATGTATCATCGTAAACAATTAAAAGATTATTTTTTATCTCTTTCGATTTTGTTGTTTTCTTCTCTTTCCGCTCATGTTAGTGCCGAGAGGGTAGCCGATGAAACGGATGGGCGTATCCATTCTAATGTGGTGCGTTATGTGGAAATGACGGAGCAGCGCACTTTAGCACCGGATACCTCAACGCAAGATGCGAAAGATTTGGGAAACAGCATTGAGTTTGAGGTTTATACGGTGAATGAAGAATCGGCCTCACGCAGTGTTTATTTATCTGCAGCCGGTATTTGTAGAGGGTTTGACGGCGATTACGGGGTGGATTTTACCAATTTTACCAATCACTATATCAACCAAGGCGATGACAGCCAATATTATGGTGGCATTACCGGTGCATCAATTTATCGGGAACGTGGTTCGGATAATATGCAATATGTCCCGGTTTATGCAATTAAAAATCCGCAATTGGAGCAGGAAATTCGTCAACGGGAAATGACGAAGACAAAAGATATCGTTAAGGATAACGTTTATAGTGGAAAAGAACTTTTAGATAAAACAATTTGTAAACCGGGTAAAAAATGAAAAAATTATTTATCACACTGCCGGCCTTCTTTTTGATGGCTTGTAGCGCTCAGCAACCCACCTCACAAGATAGTGGTATTTATGATATGAAAACGGTACAAGAATATCAGGCACAGGTTGCTTCAGGAAGAACCGTTAGCGCAGCGCAAAAAGCAAGGGTCGCCAATGAAATGGATGATCCAATCAAAATGAATGCCAGCGATAGCGTTCAAAAAGTGAAATATCAACGGGCGCCGGTTGCCATCGTCCCTAGCGTGGGTTTTGGTTATTATCGGGGATATCATCACCACCATTGGTAATATAATTGATGAAGAAATGCTCATCTTTTGATGAGCATTTTTTATAGGGAAAGCCTGCTATGTCATTTAAAGTGCGGTCAATTTTTATTTCATTTTATCCTGGGTTGATTTAATCCCTTCCCTAATTTTGCTACACTACGGCAACATAAGAGGGAATGATTCATATTATGGCTAAGGTAATTGATGTTTTTGCTGAAAATGGCGCATTAACACAACAGATTAAAGATTTTCGTCCACGAGCAGCACAATTGGAAATGGCTATTGCGGTGGAAGGGGCTTTAGCAGAGAAAACATCATTAGTGGTAGATGCCGGAACCGGTACCGGTAAAACCTTTGCTTATCTTGCTCCTGCCTTGCTTTCCGGTAAAAAAACGATCATTTCAACAGGGTCTAAAAATTTACAGGATCAACTGTTTAAACGAGACCTGCCAACCATCAAGCAAGCCCTTAATTACACCGGCAAAACCGCCTTATTGAAAGGTCGGGCAAATTATTTATGTTTAGAGCGTTTAGAACAGCTTATTGCACAAGGCGTGTTAGGCGATAAATCCGTATTGGCAGATTTATTTAAAGTGCGTCAATGGAACACCTCAACGCAAACCGGCGATTTATCGGAATGTCCCGATCTTGCAGAAGACAGCCCGATTTTATCTCAATTAACCAGTACGGCAGAAAGTTGTTTAGGAACAGATTGCCCGAATTATGGGGATTGCTATGTGGCGCTTGCCCGTAAAAAGGCATTGCAAGCCGATGTGGTGGTGGTGAATCATCATTTATTTTTTGCGGATATGGCGGTAAAAGAAACGGGTTTTGGTGAGCTTATTCCACAGGCGGAAAATATTATTTTTGATGAAGCTCACCAATTGCCGGATATTGCAAGCCAATATTTTGGACAATCGGTCAGTTCCCGCCAATTTTTTGACCTTTGTAAAGATATCCATATTGTCTATCGCACAGAATTAAAAGATCTGAAACAGCTTGGCAATGCTGCAGACAACCTACAAAAAATCGTACAGGATTTTCGCCTGTTATTGGGCGAGGGAAACCAACGTGGAAATTGGCGTGAAATATTCAGACAACCGGCGGTAGAAAAAGCCTATCAAATTTTGGTTGAAAAATTGGCTTTTTTAACTGAAGTGATGAAATTAGCATTAGGTCGCTCGCAAAATTTGGATCACCTTTTTGAACGGGCAGAAAACCTGAAAGCCCATTTACAACGGTTACTTGAAACGGAACGTACCGGTTATTGCTACTGGTATGAAACCTTTGCCCGCCAGTTTGCTTTGCATATCACGCCTTTGACGGTTGCGGATAAATTTGGTGAGCAATTAAAAGCCAAACAAGCGGCTTGGATCTTTACTTCCGCCACCTTAGAAGTGGGCGGGAAATTTGATTATTTTTGTCATCGGCTTGGTATCGAAAATGCCCAACAACTGATTTTGCAAAGCCCCTTTAATTATGCGGATCAAGCGCTGCTTTGCGTGCCCCGCTATTTGCCCCCTACCAATCGTGCGAATACACAAGCAGAATTGGGAAAGATGCTGTTGCCTGTGATCGAAGCCAACCAAGGACGTTGTTTTGTGCTTTGCACCTCTTATTCGATGATGCGAAGTCTTGCGGAGTATTTTCGTGAACAGAGCCAACTCTCTGTTTTATTACAGGGAGAAAGCTCAAAAACCGCCCTTTTATCACAATTTATCAACGAAGAACACAGCGTATTGGTGGCAACATCCAGCTTTTGGGAAGGGGTTGATGTGCGTGGCGATGCGTTATCCCTTGTGATTATTGATAAACTGCCTTTTACCTCGCCCGATGAACCGCTATTAAAAGCCCGTATTGAGGATTGCCGTTTGCAAGGTGGGGAGCCTTTCAATGATATCCAAATTCCGGAAGCGGTGATTACCTTAAAACAAGGGGTAGGGCGATTAATTCGGGATGTTAGCGATCGAGGTGTGGTGATGATTTGTGATAATCGCTTAGTGATGCGTCCTTATGGACAAATTTTTTTACAAAGTCTGCCACAAGCAAAGCGGACAAGAGATTTAACGAAAGTGATTGAATTTTTAAAAACAATTTAATGGAAAGAGAATGGATCATTTAACCTTACTTGCATTGGATACCTCAACGGAAGCCTGTTCCGTTGCACTTTATTATAAAGGGGAAAAAACCGTCATCAATGAATTGGCACAACGTACTCATACCCAACGTATTTTGCCGATGGTGGATGACATTTTAGCGCAATCGGGCATTCGCCTGAGTCAACTGGATGCCTTGGCATTTGGGCGGGGGCCGGGGAGTTTCACCGGGGTACGTGTAGGCTGCAGCGTGGCACAAGGATTGGCATTAGGCGCAGATTTACCTGTATTGCCTATTTCTAATTTAACGGCAATGGCACAGGCGGCATTTGAGCAATATCAAGTCGAGCAGGTTGCCGCTGCCATTGATGCAAGAATGGATGAAGTGTATTTTTGTCGCCTTCAACGTCAAAAAGTGCGGTCAAATTTGGGTGAGTTTTTTGATTGGCTGCCGATTGTTCCTGAGCAAGTTTGCTCGCCATCGCAAGCCTTGGCGCAAATGGGGGATGGAGAGGATTTTTTAGTGGGAACCGGTTGGCGGGCCTATGAGCTATTTTCTCAGCAAGGAAAAAAAGGGTCAGAAATTAAATTGCCTTGTGCTTTATCGATGTTGCCTCTTGCGATCAATGATTGGCAACAGGGGAAAGCCATTTCCGCATTGGAGATTGAACCCGTTTATTTACGCAATACCGTCGCATGGAAAAAATTACCCGGGAGGGAATAATGCTTAAGAAAATAACGTTATTTTTCACCGCACTTTTAGGATTAACGGCTTGCGTTACCGCTCCGAAAGGGCTTGAGGCAGAAAATTTTACCCGAACAGATTTAACCCAAATTCAACCGAAGGATTATGCCTGTGCTTGTCACCCTATTCGTTTAGGGGGCAAAATCATTCATGCCAAGGCATTAGAAAACCAAACAGAACTTGAAATTTTAAGTTTTCCGGTTGCCTCATGGAATGCAAAGCCGCTTATGGAAGCCCAAAGTAATGGGCGATTTATCGCCTATCTTGAGGGATTTATCGATCCTGAAATCTTAAAAAACCAATATATTACGCTGGGCGGGATATTAAAAAAACAGCAGGTAGGCAAGGTTGATCAGGCAGACTATGTTTATCCCGTAGTGAAAGTGAAAAATTATCGCTTGTGGAAAATTGGGGTCGATTATTATCCGGATTATGATGACGATTGGCGATTTAATCGAGGTTATTACTGGCGCTATGATTGGTTTTATCCCCCACAAATTCGCTATTATTTGTATTAGGTGATAGAATCCCCCCGCTTTTCCTTATGATCATAAGAAAGGATAAAAAATGGAAAAAATTTGGTTTCAAAATTATCCGGAGGGCGTTCCGACGGAATTAGATACATCAAAATATGCCTCGATCTTAGATATGTTTGAAAAGGCAATACGCGAGCATCCCGATCGCCCTGCTTATATTAATATGGGGCAGGTGTTAACCTTCAGAAAATTAGAAGAACGAAGCCGTGCCTTTGCCGCTTATTTGCAAAATGAACTGAAATTAAAACGGGGTGATCGTGTTGCGTTGATGATGCCAAATTTATTGCAATATCCTATCGCCTTATTTGGGGTATTACGAGCAGGGCTAATTGTGGTGAATGTCAATCCGCTTTACACCCCACGAGAATTAGAACACCAATTACAAGATAGCGGTGCAACCACCATTGTGGTGGTGTCAAATTTTGCTTCCACTCTCGAGAAAATTGTCTTTAATACCAATATTAAACATGTGATTTTAACCCGAATGGGCGATCAACTTTCCTTTGGTAAACGGACTCTTGTTAATTTCATTGTGAAATATGTCAAAAAATTAGTGCCAAAATATAAGTTACCCCATGCGGTAACCTTTCGTGAGGTGCTGAGCATTGGAAAATATCGTCAATATGTGCGTCCACAAGTGGAGCGGGAAGATTTAGCCTTTTTACAATATACCGGCGGAACAACCGGTGTGGCGAAAGGGGCGATGCTCACCCACGGCAATATTATTACTAATGTGTTTCAAGCAAAATGGATTGCCGACCCGTTTTTAGGGGACAATAGCCGACAAAGAACTGCAATCCTTGCCTTACCGCTTTATCACGTTTTTGCCTTAACGGTGAATTGTTTGCTGTTTGTGGAACTTGGGATCACGGCGATTTTGATTACCAATCCGAGAGATATTGACGGCTTTGTAAAAGAATTGAAAAAATACCCTTTCCATGCCATTACCGGCGTGAATACCTTATTTAATGCCTTATTAAATAATGAAAATTTCAAAGAAGTCGATTTTTCAGCGTTAAAGTTATCCGTGGGAGGCGGAATGGCGGTGCAGCAATCCGTGGCAACCCGCTGGCATGAATTAACCGGTTGTAGCATTATTGAGGGCTATGGGATGACTGAATGTTCCCCGCTTATTGCCGCTTGCCCGATCAATGTGGTGAAACACAATGGCACCATTGGCGTACCCGTACCCAATACGGATATTAAGATTATCAAAGAAGACGGAAGCGAAGCTGAGATTGGCGAACCGGGCGAGCTTTGGGTAAAAGGCGAACAGGTGATGCAAGGCTATTGGCAACGCCCTGAAGCCACGCAGGAAGTGCTTAAAGACGGTTGGATGGCCACCGGCGATATTGTCATTATGGATGAGAGCTATAATTTACGCATTGTTGATCGTAAAAAGGATATGATTTTAGTGTCGGGTTTCAATGTTTACCCGAATGAAATTGAAGATGTCGTGATGCTAAATTATAAAGTGTCCGAAGTGGTGGCGATTGGCGTGCCGAATGAGGTGTCGGGAGAAACCATTAAAATTTTTGTGGTGAAAAAAGATGAAAGTTTAACCCGTGATGAGTTGCGTCAGCATTGTCGCCAGCATTTGACCGGTTACAAAGTGCCAAAAGAAATCGAATTTCGAGAGGCGCTTCCTAAAACCAATGTGGGAAAAATTTTACGCCGGGTGCTACGAGATGAAGAACTTGCCAAACGCAGCAAAGATTAAGCCACATCATGTATTATGGGATAGCAATATCCCATTTTTATTTTTGAAGAGAGGTCATGATGAAATCATATGAAAATCAACCGCACTTTTCTCTCATTACAAACAATCAATCACTGGCGGATTGTTGCCACTTAGCTCGCCAAAAAAGTGCCGTGGCGTTAGATACGGAATTTGTGCGTGTTTCTACTTATTTCCCTAAACTAGGGCTTATTCAGCTTTATGACGGCGAGCAGATTTCCTTAATCGACCCTTTAACCATTACGGATTTTTCGCCTTTTATTGCCTTACTTGCAGATAGCAAAGTACTGAAAATTCTTCATGCTTGTAGTGAAGATCTTCTGGTTTTTCTACAGGAATTCGATCAATTACCGCAACCGATGATCGATACCCAAATTATGGCCCGTTTCTTAGGGTTAGGAAATTCTGTGGGGCTGGCAAAATTGGCCTTGAAATATTTAAATACCGAGGTTGATAAAGGGGCGACAAGAACCAATTGGATGAAACGCCCTCTTTCTGAAACGCAATTACATTATGCCGCCGGTGATGTATATTATTTATTACCGATTTATCAGTGTTTGCAAAAGGAATTATCGACAACCCTTTGGTTGAATGCCGTACAGTCTGATTGTGCGATGGCATTAAGTAAAACGAAAAAATTGCAGGATAGAGAGGGAGAAAAAGCCTATTTGGATATTCCAAATGTTTGGAAATTAAACCCGTTAGAGCTGGCTCGCTTAAAAGTGTTGGCAAAATGGCGACAAGATGTGGCGATAGAGCGGGATCTTGCCCTTTCTTATGTGGTGAAATCCGAGAGTTTATGGAAAGTCGCCAAACATAATCCACGCAATACCTCTGAAATGCTTGAAATGGGACTGTCTAATAATGAGGTGAGGGTGCGTGGAAAGAAAATGTTACAACTTTTAGCCCAGGCACGCCGCATTTCGCCTTATGATTATCCGAAGCGGATTGTGCGTATTGTTGATGATCCCCGTTATAAGAAAGCCCTTCGTCTTTTGCAAGAAAAGGCCTATGAACTCACCCCACAAGGCTTAACCTTAGAAATTTTAGCCAGTAAACGGAGTTTAGAAGCGTTAATCAAATGGGCTTGGCTACACAATGAATCGCAAGAGAAATTACCGGATTTGTTGGTTGGGTGGCGTAGAGAAATCGGCTTACAGCTTTTGACACTGTTGAAATCGATTGACAGTTAAAAAATCATAAAAAAATGACCGCACTTTGGTTAATCAAGGTGCGGTCATTGTTATTTATGATAGCGATTAGTTTTGTGTCGCTTGGATTGCAGTTAATGCAATGGTATAGACAATATCATCGACTAATGCACCACGAGAGAGGTCATTAACCGGTTTACGCATACCTTGGAGCATTGGGCCGATTGATACTAAATCAGCCGAACGTTGCACCGCTTTATAGGTGGTATTCCCTGTATTCAAATCCGGGAAGACGAAAACGGTGGCTTTACCGGCAACCGGTGAATTTGGTGCTTTAGAGCGTGCCACATCTTCCATCACTGCGGCATCATATTGTAATGGGCCGTCAATCAATAAATCCGGACGTTTCTCTTTTGCAATGCGGGTGGCTTCTTTCACTTTTTCGACATCCGCACCACTGCCTGAAGTACCGGTAGAATAAGAAATCATCGCTACTTTCGGATCAATACCAAAGGCTTTCGCAGAATCTGCAGATTGAATAGCAATTTCAGCCAGTTGCTCGGCATTCGGATCCGGGTTTACCGCACAGTCACCATAGACTAATACTTGATCCGGTAACAACATAAAGAAGATAGATGAAACAATGGAGCTACCCGGTGCGGTTTTAATAATTTGCATCGGTGGGCGAATGGTATTGGCTGTGGTATGCACTGCACCTGAAACTAAACCATCCACTTCGTTGGCTTCTAACATCATCGTACCCAGTACAACGGTGTCTTCCAATTGTTCACGAGCAGCGGTTTCTGTCATGCCTTTCGCTTTGCGAAGCTCAACTAGACGTGCTACATAATTTTCACGCACATCCGCCGGGTTGATGATGGTGATGCCTTTGCCTAATTCCACACCTTGTGCTTCAGCGACACGTTGAACAGAGGCCGGATCGGCTAATAAGACACATTCTGCAATACCACGCTCAGCACAAAGCGCAGCGGCTTTAATGGTACGAGGCTCATCTCCTTCAGGAAGAACGATACGTTTTTTCGCCGCCCGGGCTAATTCGGTTAATTGGAAACGGAATGCTGGCGGGGATAAACGGCGTAAACGGGTAGAGCCTGCGACTAAACTGTTGATAAATTCGGCATCGAATTGTGCGCTCATATAGCTTTTAATGTTTTCAATGCGTTCTTTATCATCAACCGGTACTTCAAGATTGAAACTTTGTAGGTTTAATGCCGTTTGCCAGGTGTTTCCTTCAATACGGAAAATCGGTAATTTTGTGGTTTCAAAAACATGTTGGCAAAGTTTATTAATTTGCGCATCAATTTTGTAACCACCGGTTAATAACATCCCGCCAATTTCGACACCATTTGATGCTGCCAGCGCAGAGGCGACAATCACATCAGGGCGATCGGCAGAAACCACTAACAGACTGCCTGCACGGAAATGTTCCACCATATTCGGTAGGCTTCTTGCACAGAACGTAATGCCACGAATACGGCGGTTGATATCACCTTCATTAATAATCGCCGCCCCTAAGTGTTTGACCAGATCAATAGCACGGGTGGCAATTAAATCGGCAGACCAAGGTACGCAGGCAAGCAGTTTGATAGCGCTTTTGGCGAAGAGTTTTGTTAATTCCGCTTCACTGTTATGGCTGTGTTGGAAAGAGTCGAAAATTTCTGTGAGATCAGGGCGGGTACGGCCGGATTCATCAATCGGTGCATTAAATTTATTCACCACCACACCCAATAAATTCGGGTTGTGTTTTCCGCCGAACAATGAGGCAGCTGCTTCTACACGCTCTTTCAATGCCACCGGTGTTTCTGTCGCCGGTGCGGCCACTAAAATGATTTCGGCATCTAAGGCTTGGGCAATTTCATAGTTAATGCTATTGGCATAAGTATGTTTACGGGTTGGAATTAACCCTTCAACTACCACAATTTCGTTATTCTTTGAAAGCTGTTGATGATTTTCAACAATTTTTTCTAATAATACGTCAGATTGATTTTGACCGATCAAGGATTCCGCTACGCTGAGCATAAAAGGCTCGGCAGTTTCCAAATTGGTGCTGGTACGCACGATAGAGGTGGTGCGATCTAATTGATCCTCACCTGAATTTGGCTGAGAAATCGGTTTCATAAAACCGACTTTTGCGCCTTTTTGTTCAAGAGATTGAATTAAACCAAGGCTGACACTGGTTAAACCCACACCTGCGCTGATTGGGATAAGGATAATGGTACGAGACATAACAAACCTTAATTGATTGAGTTGTAAAGAAAAACTGCCGGAAAATTCGGCAGTTTGTGATTAAGTTAAATTAGAAACAAAGTTTTGCAGTATCTTGTGCAATGACTAATTCTTCGTTAGTTGGGATAACCATAGCAAGTGGTGAACCGTCTTTGGTGATAACCCCTTCATTACCAAAACGTGCAGCAAGGTTACGTTCTTCATCAATTCGGTAACCGAACAGTTTTAAGTGATCTAAAGTAATTTCACGCACATGCGCAGAGTTTTCACCAATACCGCCGGTGAATACGATGGCATCTAAACGTTCGCCAATCACCGCCATATAAGAACCGATGTATTTTGCTAAACGATAACAGAATACATTTAATGCACGTTTGGCCGGAACTTCACTGTCATAGTTATCTTCGGCATAACGGCAGTCGCTAGTGATTTCGGTTAAACCTAAAAGACCGGATTTTTTGGTTAATGTTGTTTCGATTTCTTCAACAGACATACCTAAGGTTTTATGCATGTAGAAAATGATTGCAGGATCGAGATCACCGGAACGTGTTCCCATCACTAATCCTTCTAATGGGGTTAATCCCATTGAGGTATCAATACATTCACCATGGCGAATCGCCGCCACGGAAGCACCATTGCCTAAATGACAAGTAATCACATTGACTTTATCTTCTGGCACCCCTAAACGTTTTGCTGCTTCACGGCTGACATAGTAGTGGCTTGTACCATGAGCACCATAACGGCGAACGCCATGATCTTTGTATAAAGAATAAGGCAATGCATATAAATAAGCTTCTTCCGGCATGGTTTGATGGAAAGCGGTATCGAATACGGCCACATTTTTATCTTTTAATGCAGGGAATAATTTGAACGCTTCACGAATACCGATTAAATGCGCCGGGTTGTGTAATGGGGCAAATTGGATTGCATTTTCAATTTCACGGACAACTTCATCGGTAATTAATGCAGATTGAGTAAATTTCTCGCCACCGTGAACGATACGGTGACCAATAGCAGAAATGCTATTTTGTAATTCAGGATCTTTGGTAAAAATATTTTCAACAATGAAATTTAATGCTTCTGCGTGAGAGGCACCCGCACCTAAATCGGCTTGTCCTTTTTCACCGTGCAATTTCCATTTAATACGCGCTTCCGGTAAATAGAAGGCTTCAGCTAAACCTGATAATTTTTCATCGCCTGAAAGGGGATCAAGAATTGAGAATTTTAATGATGAGCTACCACAGTTAAGGATAAGAACAAGTTTTGACATAAGAAACCTATTTATAGATTGAAAGTTGATAAAAATTTGTTCACACATTGGTTATGTGATGAACAAACCAAACGGCTATAGAATACACCTTTTATTTCATAAAATAAATTCATCGTGAAAGAAAAAATCTGACTTCAATCAAAGAAAAGTGAAATCTACCTCTATTTGATGAGATAGAAATCATAGGCGAACTGGAGTATGATAAGTGCGGTTATTTTTAAGGGAGTTTTATGTCGTTTTTTTCTATTTTGAAACAGGGGCAGATTTATCTCAAAACTTGGCCAAAAGAGGCTAAATTGGGCATGATTTTCCCTGAAAACCGCATTATAAAAGCCACCGATTTTGCGCAAAAAACCATGCCGTTAATTGCCGTGTTTGCGGTGGTGTGGCAGCAACTTTATGCCAAGCAGGAAATGATGGCATTATCGAGTGCAATTTTGACCGCACTTTTTGCATTGGCACTTCCCCTACAAGGGCTATACTGGTTGGGCAAACGTGCCGAAACCCCTTTAAGCGGGCAAAGTGCGGTTTGGTTTTATGACATTTGTGAACGTCTAAAAAAGATCCATGAGCCTATACCGATCGTTGAGGGAAGCCCCAAATATCAAAACTTGGCTGAAGTTTTAAGGAAAGCGGAGCAACGGTTAGCTCCTTCATTTTGGCAAGAAATTTAGCCAAAATTAATCTTACGCAAACGTTTTCTTTTTTGCTTTATTTTTTGTAGAATACGCAGGCTGCTTTATGCAGCTCTTTTTATTGAGAGATTTTTTCATGATCGATTACATTATTATTGGCATTATCGCTTTTTCTATTCTTGTCAGTTTACTCCGAGGCTTTGTTCGTGAAGTTTTATCACTTGCCAGTTGGGTGGTTGCATTTATCGTGGCAAGCCAGTTTTATCCTTATCTCGCCAGTTATTTAACACAAATTGAATCAATGTATGTGCGAAACGGGACGGCGATTGGCATTTTGTTTGTGCTGACATTAATTGTGGGGGGGATTGTTAATTTTGTAATTGCACAATTGGTAGATAAAACCGGGCTAACCGGCACCGATCGTGTATTAGGTGCGGCATTTGGTTTATTGCGTGGTGCATTAATTGTTGCAGCGATCTTATTTTTCTTGGATACCTTCACGAATTTTGAACAAACCGATTGGTGGAAATCATCAACCTTGATTCCACACTTTGGGTTTATTATTGAATGGTTTTTCCAACAGCTTCAAGCAAGCTCCAGTTTCTTAAATTCAACATTTAGTCAATAAGGATTATGAAATGTGTGGTGTCCTCGGTATTGTGAGCCAAAGTCCGGTTAATGAATCTATTTATGCAGCATTAATGTTGCTACAACATCGCGGACAAGATGCCGCAGGGATCGTAACAGTAGACGATGAAAATCGCTTTCGTTTGCGTAAAGCCAATGGGTTAGTCAGCGATGTCTTTAGACATGAGCATATGCTACGCTTGCAAGGTAATGCAGGTATGGGACATGTGCGTTATCCCACCGCAGGGAGTTCAAGTGTTTCGGAAGCACAACCTTTTTATGTCAATTCACCCTATGGGGTCACCTTGGTTCATAATGGTAATCTCACCAATTCGGCTGAGTTGAAAGAAAAAGTCTTTAAAACAGCCCGCCGCCATGTGAATACCAATTCTGACTCCGAACTGCTTTTAAACATTTTTGCCAATCACCTTGATAATATTCCACAAGACCATTTAGATCCTCAGGATATTTTTTATGCGGTAAGTAAAACCCATAAAGATGTCCGTGGCGCTTATGCTTGTCTTGCAATGATCATTGGACATGGCATGGTGGCATTCCGTGATCCTTTCGGTATTCGTCCGCTGGTATTAGGACAGCGTGAAGAAAATGGCAAAACGGAATATATGTTTGCCTCTGAAACCGTTGCTTTGGATGTGGCAGGCTATGATTTTGTCCGTGATGTTGCACCGGGAGAAGCCATTTATGTGACCTTCGAGGGGGAACTTTATGCCCGACAATGTGCTGAAAGTGCGGTATTAAATCCTTGTATTTTTGAATATGTCTATTTTGCCCGTCCTGATTCCATTATGGATGGCGTTTCCGTTTATGCGGCCCGTGTTCACATGGGCGAGCGTTTAGGTCAAAAAATTGCTGAAGAATGGAAAGAGGAATTGGATAATATTGACGTGGTTATTCCCGTGCCGGAAACCTCAACAGATATCGCCTTGCAAATTTCTAACGTGTTGAATAAACCTTATCGACAAGGTTTTGTGAAAAACCGCTATGTGGGACGCACTTTTATTATGCCGGGACAAGCCCAACGTATTAGCTCTGTTCGCCGCAAACTCAACACCATTAAAGCGGAATTTAAAGATAAAAATGTGTTGTTGGTAGACGATTCTATTGTTCGTGGTACGACATCGGAACAAATTGTCGAAATGGCACGAGCCGCCGGCGCTAAGAAAATTTACTTTGCTTCCGCCGCTCCGGAAATTCGTTATCCGAATGTCTATGGTATTGATATGCCGACAAAAAACGAACTCATTGCTTATGGTCGCAGTGTGGAGGAAATTGCGAAATTAATTGGTGTAGATAAGCTGATTTTCCAAGATCTTCATGCTTTAACGGAGTCGGTTCAACAAGAAAATCCAGCGATTAAAGGGTTTGATTGTTCAGTCTTTACCGGGGAATACATCACGGGCGATATTACACCGCAATATTTAGACAGCATCGCTTCACAACGTAATGATTTTGCGAAGAAGAAACGTGAAAAAGATGCCACGAATTTAGAAATTCATAATGAACGATAAGACCGCCCGCTAACAAGAAATCTGCAGGCTAAAAGTTGGATTTAACCTAACGGATTAGGTGCAGATTTTTTTATGGCTAAATACTACCCATCTTTCAAATAACAGGCTGGCGACAAAATAAAATCGCTCACCGGCACGCCGAAGTTACGCTTTTATCCAAATTTTCAAGAGATGATTGATGCCCTCTATCAATGATTGCTCAGATAAATGTCCAAATCCCAAGCTAAAGAGTGTTCTTTTCTGATAATAAACCGGGTAAATAATTATTTCTTTTTGTTTGGCTAAACCCACTAATTCATCCAATGAACGAGATTCATTGAGTAATTCGATGAGTAAATGAAATCCGGAATTTTCCCCATAATATCGGATATGCTTTTTATAGGGGGCTAATAATTGGCAAAGCAGTTCCATTTTTTTCCGATAGATTTTGCGCATGCGATGAATGTGTTTTTCAAAATAGCCTTGCTGAATAAAGGTTGCCAATCTTTGTTGCTCAAAACGAGAAATCGGACAGTGGAAACAAGCACAATATTGCTGATAAAAGGCAAATAGTTGCGGGGGCAATACCATAAAGGTAATACGTAACGAAGGCATAAGTAGTTTAGAAAACGACCCTAAGTAAATCACTTTGTTATGCTGATCAAGGCTTTTTAATGCCGGGATCGGTTTGCCTTTATAACGAAATTCGCTGTCGTAATCATCTTCAATAATAAATCGATCGGATTGTTCATTTGCCCATTCCAACAAGGTTTGCCGTTGCGAGATAGGAATAATTTCGCCAAAGGGATATAAGTTAGAGGGCGTAATATAAGCGATATTGATCTTTTGTTTTGCTAAGAAAGTTAAATCTAATTGATATTGCGGATTAAGAGGAAGTTTGATCCGATTTTTTTGATAAAGGGTTAATATTTTTTCTACTTTAGGATAGCCATAATCTTCTATCGCATAATTAAGAGGTTGATGAGGATAGAGCTGGTTAAAAAGTAAAATTAAATGCTGAATACAGTATTCAAAACCGGCACCAATCATTATATGTTCTGCTTGACAATGAATTCCTCTTGAAGCCGAAAGGTAATGTGCAATTTGTTGACGTAAATTGAGATCACCCAGTGGGTCATTGAGGGTTAATAAATGTTGCTGTGAGCTCTGGTAAAGCATTTGACCGCTTTTTTTCCATTGCTGAAAGGGAAAATGCTGAGTGTCAATGCGATTGGGATTAAAGTCAATCTGCTTATCATTCATCGGTAAATTCTGATGCTTGCTCTGCACTGGAGGAGGAGATTGGGGGAAGGTGAATTCCGATTGGAAACAAACATAAAATCCCCGTCTTGGTTGAGCGTCGATATAACCTTCTGCAATCAGTTGGGCGTAGGCATTTTCTACGGTGTTTTGACTAATGCGCAAATGTTGGCAAAGCTTGCGTTTAGAAGGGAGTTTATCGCCAATGCTTAATTCCTGCTGGTGAATGGCTTGTTTAATTTTTTGGTAAAGCTGTTCGTAGAGGGGGAGTGTGGCGTTTTTATCCAGATGATAGGCAATTTTTTGCATTATCTGACCTCATCATTTTATCCAAAATTGACACTTTTAATCATATCTGTTCTTGTGCAAAATGCCAGTGGTTTTTTTATCAATACTAATAAAGGAGAAACAACATGACGTACACAATAACAGGTTCAGAGGTGGTAAAACGGGGTATGGCGCAAATGCAAAAGGGCGGCGTGATTATGGATGTGATCAATGCCGAGCAAGCACGCATTGCAGAAGCCGCAGGCGCAGTGGCAGTGATGGCATTAGAGCGTGTACCTTCTGATATTCGTGCTGCAGGTGGGGTGGCAAGAATGGCGAACCCGAAAATTATTAAAGAGGTAATGAATGCCGTTTCTATTCCTGTAATGGCAAAAGCACGAATTGGGCATATCACAGAAGCCAGAGTGTTGGAAGCCATGGGGGTTGATTATATTGATGAAAGTGAAGTATTAACCCCCGCGGATGAAGAATTTCATCTACTCAAAAGTGAATATAAGGTTCCTTTTGTTTGTGGTTGCCGTGATTTGGGTGAAGCACTACGCCGTATTGGTGAAGGGGCCTCCATGTTGAGAACAAAAGGTGAACCGGGAACAGGCAATATCGTTGAAGCCGTTCGCCATATACGGAAAGTGAATGCACAGGTGCGTAAAGTTGTTGCCATGAGCCATGATGAGTTAATGACAGAGGCAAAAAATCTTGGTGCACCTTTTGAGTTATTATTACAAATCAAAAACTTAGGAAAATTACCGGTGGTAAATTTTGCAGCAGGTGGTGTCGCTACACCGGCAGATGCGGCGTTAATGATGGAATTAGGGGCTGATGGCGTCTTTGTCGGATCGGGGATTTTTAAATCAGAAAACCCGGAAAAATTTGCACGGGCTATTGTTGAAGCCACCACCCATTACCAAGACTATGATTTGATAGCCCGCTTATCGGAAGATTTAGGTGAAGCCATGAAAGGCATTGAAATTTCACGATTATCTGCCGCAGAAAGAATGCAAGATCGTGGTTGGTAAAATGAAAAGTTATGCAAATTTAACCGTTGGCGTATTGGCATTACAGGGGGCTGTGAGTGAACATTGCTTGCAAATTGAACAGCTTGGTGCTAAGTCAATGATGGTGAAAAATCCGGAGGATTTAACTCTCTGCGATGGCTTGGTTTTACCCGGTGGCGAAAGCACAGCAATAGGTAAGTTAATGCGAAAAAATGGCTTATTTGAAGCCATTAAAACTTTCCACGCACAAGGAAAAGGCATATTGGGGACTTGTGCCGGCATGATTTTATTAGCAAAACAGCTTAAAGATGATCCAACAGTGCATTTGGGGCTGATGGATATTGAAGTGCAACGTAATGCCTTTGGCCGACAAGTGGACAGTTTTCAGACTGATCTTGCGGTAAGTGGTTTAGCAGACACTTTTCCTGCCGTTTTTATTCGAGCCCCCTATATTGTGAATTTTAATAGGGAAAAGGTGGAAAGTCTGGCTGAGTTTGACGGAAATACGGTATTAGCAAGGCAAGATAATTTGCTTGCTTGTGCTTTTCATCCGGAGTTGACAGCAAATACGGCAGTTATGGAATTATTTCTTGGGATGTTACGCTAAGAAAAAGATTTCTTCATTGCTAAAACGCACTTATTAAATGAAAAGAAGGACTAAGTTCTGTTAAATCTAGAAACTTAGTCCTTTTATTTAATATTTTTTCTTGTTTAGGTCAGCTTACTTCAAAGCTAACTTCAATTCCCATTAGGGAGAATTTCTCTTATTATTCCACTTTTACAATCCAGCCTTCCGGGGCTTCAATATCACCGAATTGAATACCGGTGAGTTCATCATAAAGTTTACGGGTAACCGGGCCGACTTCCGTTTCTGAATAGAAAACATGGAATTTGTCTTTGTGTTGAATACCGCCCACCGGTGAAATCACTGCAGCAGTTCCACAGGCTCCGGCTTCGGCAAATTGATCAAGTTGATCGATATACACATCTCCCTCAATGGCTTCCATTCCCAAACGTTCTTTCGCAATATAGAGTAAGGAATATTTTGTGATACTTGGTAGGATAGATTCCGATATTGGTGTAATAAATTTGTTGTCTTTGGTAATGCCAAAGAAATTTGCGGCACCGACTTCTTCAATTTTAGTATGGGTTTTCGGATCAAGATAAATGGCATCGGCAAATTTTCTTTCTGCTGTTCCTTGTTCCACGGCTAATTCATGAGGCAGTAAGCTCGCTGCATAGTTTCCCCCCACTTTCACACCGCCTGTGCCCATTGGAGCAGCACGGTCGTACTCGGTGGTGATGAAATTAGAAGGCGTTAGGCCACCTTTAAAATAAGCTCCAACCGGACAACAGAACACCGAGAAAATAAATTCCGGTGCAGCTTTCACACCAATATTTTCCCCCACACCAATAAGGAATGGTCTTAAATATAAGGTTGCTCCTGAACCATAAGGGCCTACCCATTGTTCATTTGCTTTGACAACTTCTTTGCAAGCTCGAATGAATAATTCCGTAGGGACTTGTGGCATTAAAAGACGGTCTGCGGTGTGTTGCATACGTTTTGCATTTTCGTCAGGACGGAATAAGTTAATTGAACCGTCTTTACAACGGTAGGCTTTTAAGCCTTCAAAACATTGCTGACCGTAATGAAGTGCGGTTGAACCTTCGTGAATATGTAACGTATTATCTGTGGTTAGTTTTCCTTCATCCCATTGACCATTTTTCCAATGAGCAATAAAACGATAGTCGGTTTTAATATAGTTAAAACCCAAATTATGCCAATCTAAGTCTTTCATTTTGCTTCCCTTTATTTCTTGTTTGGATGAAATGCTGTCTAATCTACATCATTATTTTGAGCATTTAAACCTTAAAACAGAAATTTTTTGTGATTTCTCAAAATTTAAAGGACGGAATTTCAATCTCATAAAAGTGAAAGAAGAAAGAAAAGAAGTGTGTTAGAATCAGGCATAAAAAAACGCCACCCAAAGGGTAGCGTTTAACCAAACGGTTTAAAGAATACAGGAAGTAAATGAGTAACTTATTTTGTTACTCAAGTTCGGTTTCCCGAACTCTATGCAAACACAACATCATACTTAAGTCCGAAACTCATTAACTAGATAAGGAATTACCAATCATTAAGTATGGGTGCATTTTAGGAAGTGGCGATAAGAAGAACAAGTGATGTTTTTTTATTTGACGAATAAAAAAAAGTAATTCGAATAAAAGCCCACCGAGTATCAATAAAAAATTCTATTTGGATGTCATTATGTATAAACGTTTGCCCCCCTTGAATTCACTGAAGTCCTTTGAATCTGCAGCAAGGCATTTAAGCTTTACAAAAGCGGCTGATGAACTTTTTGTGACCCAAGCTGCGGTGAGTCATCAAATCAAACTGTTAGAAGATTTTTTAGGCGTTGAATTATTTAAGCGTAAAAATCGAGCCTTAGAGTTAACAGAATTTGGTCAAGCTTATTTTATCGATATTAATAAAATTTTGCGTAAACTGAATGAGGCAACGGAAAAGTTGCTCATCTTAAAAAACGATCCTCACTTGAGTATTGGCGTGCCACAAACCTTTGGAATTCAATGGCTTGTTCCCCATCTCAGTGAGTTTAACCGCCTTTATCCTGAAATTGAGGTTCGCTTAAAAGGGCTGGATCAAGATGAAGGATTGCTTAATAAAGAAATTGACCTTGCGATTTATTATGGCAAAGGAAATTGGCAAAATTTGCAGGTTGATCGCTTAGGGAAAGAGAATTTGCTGATTTTAGCCTCGCCTGCATTGTTGGCAAAAAATCCCATTCATTGTAAAGAAGATTTAAAACACCATACTTTAATTCATACCCATACCCGGGATAATTGGCGTGCAATGGCCGATTATCTAGCATTGGATGAATTAAATATTCAACAAGGCCCTCTATTTAGCCATACTTTTATGGCGTTGCAGGCGGCTATCCACGGGCAGGGTGTGGTGTTATCAAATCGCTTACTGGCATTACAAGAAATTGAACAAGGATCGTTGAAAGTGGTTTTCCCAACGGATTTACCCGATCCCAAATCCTTTTATGTGGTGAACCACCTTGATCGCCTTGATGATGAACAAATCCAAGCCTTTCGCCATTGGATTATTAATGCAATAAAAAAAGAAGAAAATGAATAAACTCGCTTTGTATTGTCGTCCCGGTTTTGAAAAAGAAGTGGCGGCAGAAATAACCGATCATGCGGCGAGCCTAGGTATAGTCGGGTTTGCCCGAGTTCAAGAACATTCGGGCTATGTGCTTTTTGAATGTTATCAGCCTAATGAGGCAGATCGCTTGGCGCGTAAAATGCCTTTTAACCGGCTCATTTTTGTCCGTCAAATGTTGGTGGTATCTAATCTATTGGAAAATCTTGATCCAACCGATCGTATTAGCCCGATTATTTCGGCCTTTGAAGCCTTGTCAGCACAAGTAAATTTTCAGTCATCAAGCAACCTCTTTGTTGAAATGGCAGATACCAATGAATCCAAAGCCCTTTCCACCTTTTGCAGAAAGTTTACCGTGCCGTTACGTCAAGCCTTGAAAAAGAAAGGTTGGTTAATGGCGAATACGCCTCAAAAGTGCGGTTGTTTTTTGCATTGTTTTTTTGTGAAACCAAATAGTTGCTATGTGGGCTATTCTTACAGTAATAACCATTCCGAGCATTTTATGGGGATTCCCCGTTTAAAGTTTCCCGCAGATGCGCCAAGTCGTTCTACCTTGAAATTAGAAGAAGCGATATTGACCTTTATTCCTAGAAAGGAAGAGGAAAAGCGTTTAAATGGCAATATGGTAGGCGTTGATTTGGGCGCCTGTCCGGGAGGTTGGACGTACCAATTAGTCAAACGTGGCTTATTTGTTTATGCGGTGGATCACGGAAAAATGGCAGACAGTTTGCATGAAACCGGTCGTATTGAACATTGTGCGGAAGACGGATTTAAGTTTCAACCGCCAAAACGCAAAAAAGTGGATTGGTTGGTTTGCGACATGGTAGAGCAGCCAAGCCGCATCGCCAATTTAATTGGTAAATGGCTAGTGAACGGCTGGTGTCGTGAAACGATTTTTAATTTAAAACTGCCGATGAAAAAACGCTATCAAGAAGTGATGCAATGCTTAGAAAATCTCACCGAAATGTTGAATAAGCAAAATTTGACCTTTGAGATCCAAGCAAAACACCTCTACCACGATAGAGAAGAAATTACCGTACATATTGTCGTTAAATGAGAAAAAGCCTTTTTCCTCAATAGGAAAAGGGCTTTATGGAAAGAGAAAGATAAATTCTCTAAATCTCCCTATTTTTTATATGATTTTTATTGTTAAAACTTGAATTTTTTTCTCCATTTAAGTATCTTACCCCACAATATTAATCTAATCATTTACTTATGAAGCCCGCTTTTTCCTTTTTAGTATTAAACACCCTTTTTCTTTTCCCTTCTTTTGTGCAAGCGGTGCAGAATCGTCCGCCAACAGAGACTGAAAAACAGATTATTTCCCGCCAACAACAGCAACAAACAGCCCTCAACAGTGAAATCCAATCCCAGCAAGTACAATCACCAAATGTCAGATTCGAAGCCGAAAAAAACGAAAACCCATGGCTTTCCTCAGCAAGAGGCACAATGTTTTCCCATTCATCAATTGGTATTGACGGATTTTGATGAGAATAACGAGAATAAAAAACTCATCCAGCCGAGTCGTTTTCATTGGGCATTAAATGCAGTTTATGAAGAACGAGATTTTGCCTTACCGGCTTGTATTGGGGCAGAGGGGATTAATGTTTTATTGCGCCGTATTCAAAATCGCTTGATTGATTTTGGTTATATCACCACCCGAGTACTGGTTGAACCACAGGATTTACGTTCAGGAATGTTGGTGCTGACGGTCATTCCGGGAAAAG
>NZ_MLHH01000025.1 GCF_002000125.1 Rodentibacter heidelbergensis | reverse complement strand
TGGACGTATCACAAGTGCGAATGCTGACATAAGTAACGATAAAACGGGTGAAAAACCCGTTCGCCGGAAGACCAAGGTTTCCTGTCCAACGTTAATCGGGGCAGGGTGAGTCGGCCCCTAAGGCGAGGCTGAAAAGCGTAGTCGATGGGAAACGGGTTAATATTCCCGTACTTGGTAAAGCTGCGATGTGGGGACGGAGCAGGTTAGGTTAGCGTACTGTTGGATGTGTACGTTTAAGTTAGTAGGTGGGGAGCTTAGGCAAATCCGGGCTCCTATGAAACACTGAGAGATGATGACGAGGCACTAAGGTGCTGAAGTAACTGATACCACACTTCCAGGAAAAGCCACTAAGCTTCAGGCTTTACTAAACCGTACTGAAAACCGACACAGGTGGTCAGGTAGAGAATACTCAGGCGCTTGAGAGAACTCGGGTGAAGGAACTAGGCAAAATAGCACCGTAACTTCGGGAGAAGGTGCGCCGGCGTAGCTTGTAGCGTCTTGCACGTGAAGGGTGAACCGGTCGAAGATACCAGCTGGCTGCAACTGTTTATTAAAAACACAGCACTCTGCAAACACGAAAGTGGACGTATAGGGTGTGATGCCTGCCCGGTGCTGGAAGGTTAATTGATGGTGTAATCGAAAGAGAAGCTCCTGATCGAAGCCCCAGTAAACGGCGGCCGTAACTATAACGGTCCTAAGGTAGCGAAATTCCTTGTCGGGTAAGTTCCGACCTGCACGAATGGCATAATGATGGCCAGGCTGTCTCCACCCGAGACTCAGTGAAATTGAAATCGCCGTGAAGATGCGGTGTACCCGCGGCTAGACGGAAAGACCCCGTGAACCTTTACTATAGCTTGACACTGAACATTGAATTTTGATGTGTAGGATAGGTGGGAGACTTTGAAGTGTGAACGCCAGTTTGCATGGAGTCGTCCTTGAAATACCACCCTTTAACGTTTGATGTTCTAACGAAGATTGCGAAACGCGGTCTCGGACAGTGTCTGGTGGGTAGTTTGACTGGGGCGGTCTCCTCCCAAAGCGTAACGGAGGAGCACGAAGGTTTGCTAATCACGGTCGGACATCGTGAGGTTAGTGCAATGGTATAAGCAAGCTTAACTGCGAGACAGACAAGTCGAGCAGGTACGAAAGTAGGTCATAGTGATCCGGTGGTTCTGAATGGAAGGGCCATCGCTCAACGGATAAAAGGTACTCCGGGGATAACAGGCTGATACCGCCCAAGAGTTCATATCGACGGCGGTGTTTGGCACCTCGATGTCGGCTCATCACATCCTGGGGCTGAAGTAGGTCCCAAGGGTATGGCTGTTCGCCATTTAAAGTGGTACGCGAGCTGGGTTTAGAACGTCGTGAGACAGTTCGGTCCCTATCTGCCGTGGGCGTAGGAGAATTGAGAGGGGCTGCTCCTAGTACGAGAGGACCGGAGTGGACGCACCACTGGTGTTTCGGTTGTATCGCCAGATGCATTGCCGAGTAGCTAAGTGCGGAAGAGATAAGTGCTGAAAGCATCTAAGCACGAAACTTGCCTTAAGATGAGTTCTCCCACATGAAAGTGTGTAAGGGTTGTTTAAGACTAAGACGTAGATAGGTGGGGTGTGTAAGTGTAGTGATATATTGAGCTAACCCATACTAATTGCCCGAGAGGCTTAACTATACAACGCTCAAGTGTTTTTGGG
>NZ_MLHH01000024.1 GCF_002000125.1 Rodentibacter heidelbergensis | reverse complement strand
CTTTTTGGGGTCAGATCAATATCAGAAATGGTATCAACCCTTTTTGTTTATTGTGCCGATAACATAGGATAAGCTTTGATAAAATCGGCTAAGCGATAGGCTTTACTAAAAATTAAGGTGTAAGTGTTCCGATCATTGTTCACCGCAACCGTATCAGGAATGGCTTCATCCAAACCAAAACGCCAAGGTTGATTGCCTATGCGTGTAATCAAATACTCATTACTTACCTCAAAAGGTCCCTCATAGGGTTTGCCGGCAATGGCCACCGTTTTGTATTCAATAGGTAAATTCACCGAACCATAAACGGTTTTCCAAAAGAAATAGGGTGAGCCGGTCGGATTTAAAATAGAACGGTTAGTGCCTTCTTTTTGTGTTAATTCAACCTCTTTTCCATCAGCCAAAACAAGGCGATGTTGCCCCGGTTCTAAAATCAGTTTTTGTGTTTGATGCGGAGCAAGGGTGATTTCTTTTTCGTCTAACTTAAAGGTCACGGCGCTGTCTGTTGGATTATCCGCATAAACAATATTTTTGTCATACCATGCCACTAGCTCCTCCGCTTCAAAAGGGAAGTACTTTGCAACGAGAGAAACCACGAAATTTCGTTTACCGTCATCAGCATTGTCAGATGTTGCAGAAGGCTGTATTGCCGCAATACCGACTAATACTGCTATGATAATCAGTAATGAAAGTAATTTTTTCATAAAATCCTCCTAAAAATCACCGCACTTTAGTTTCATAATCAGAAAGTGCGGTCGAAATAATGGTTATTTTCTTGTGGTGTAGTTTCCTTCACACACCCATTTATAGGTGGTGAGCGCTTCCAATCCCATTGGGCCTCGAGCATGGAGTTTTTGTGTACTGACGGCCACTTCTGCACCTAAGCCAAATTGTCCGCCATCGGTAAAACGTGTACTGGCGTTCACATAAACGGCTGCCGCATCCACTTGGTTTATAAATTGGCGGGCGAGAGATTGAGAGGAGGTTAAAATACTTTCAGAATGTTGTGTGCCATATTCCCGAATATGAGAAATGGCCGCCTGAATATCTTTTACGATCACTACATTGAGATCAAGTGATCCCCATTCTTCACGCAATTGTTGATCGGTCAGTTCATCAACTTTTGCTCCGGCTTGTTTTAATATCTCAAGAGCGGTTGATTTGGCGTGATATGTAACGTTTTTTGCTGAAAGCTGGGTCACCAGTTTAGGTAAAAATTCATCTGCAATTGAGGCTTGAACAAGTAGCGTTTCTAAAGTATTGCAAGTGCTTGGACGTTGGGTTTTCGCATTGTCGATAACCAAAAGTGCTTGATTTTGATCCGCACTTTCTTCCACAAAGGTATGGCAAACGCCCACGCCGCCCACAATCACCGGAATGGTGGCATGTTGTTTGCAAAGTTCGTGCAAACCGGCTCCGCCACGAGGAATAATCATATCCACATAACGATCCAGTTTTAATAATTGCATCACGAGATCACGATTAGGATCGGTGATAGCTTGCACGGCAAATTTAGGCAATCCCGCCTGCTCAAGAGCATTTTGCACTACTTCCACCAAAATATGGTTAGAAAATTGGGTTTCTTTTCCACCTCGTAAAATGACCGCATTGCCTGTTTTTAAGCAAAGGCTTGCTACATCAATAGTAACATTAGGGCGAGCTTCATAAATGGTGGCGATCACGCCAATAGGCGTACGAACCCGCTCGATTTTTAAACCACTGTCGAGCGTTCCCCCATCAATGATTCTCCCCACAGGATCGGCAAGAGAAATTACATGACGTACGTCGTTGGCGATACTTTGTAAACGTTCAGGGGTAAGCAGAAGGCGATCAATTAATGCTTCCGACAGTCCGTTTTGCTTTGCCAATTCAATATCCTTGGCATTCTCAGCTAAAATACGATTGTCTTGTTGTTCCAATTGTTCGGCAATCATCCCTAATGCCTGATTTTTTTCTGCTGTGCTTAATTGTGCCAAAATAAAAGCCGCTTCTTTGGCTTGTTTTCCCATCTGTTCTAACATAATTCTTCCTTTTATCGGGCCTGAAAGATAACAACAATGCTGCGTAGCTTATATGAAAAATGAAGAAGGTGAAATAGTTAAGTAAGGTTGATGAAGAGGAGTTCGTCTGAATAGAGAGGAAAATGTCATTGGCTGAGGCGGTGGAATAGGCAATCCTCTTACCAGTTAAATTATTAATGAAGCTTATTATATGATTTGCTATGTTATTTTCCCTTAAGGAGAGCCTATGCAATTTATCAACATCACCTTTATTATTATTTTAAGTCTTCGTCTTTACACATTATTTATTTCCGCCTGTAATGAAAGCCGTTTAATTGCAAAAGGGGCGATTCAATACGGAAAAGTGAATTCCATTTTGCTTTCTCTTGCTCATGTCACCTTTTACATTGCGGCTATTTATGAGGCAAATAAACGATTTGTTGAGTTTGATCAACTTTCGCAAGTGGGGTTGGCGGTATTAATTTTTTCCCTTGTGATCTTGTTTTATGTGATCTACACCCTTGATGAAATTTGGACAGTTAAAATTTATATTTTGCCTCATCATAAAATTAATCGTTCCTTTTTATTCAAATATATTCGCCACCCTAATTATTTTTTGAATATTATTCCTGAATTAATTGGTCTTAGTCTGTTTTGTCACGCCATGGCGACTGCAACCATCGGTTTGCCTGTCTATTTCATTCTTTTAGCCATACGAATTAAGCAAGAGGAAACAGCGATGGCACATTTGTTATAAATAAAAAATATGTTCTAAAATGAAGAGGTGGAAAAGCGAGATCAGTCATTGAACTCGCTTTTTACATTACTGAGATGAGTGAGGAGGATAGTGGGGACATCTCATAAAACCCTTGATTTATTTGTATTTACTTGTATATTTAACCAGTTAAAATTAATTGGGATTTATACGCATGATCAACGAAATCGAACTCAAATTGCGGGTTTCTCCAGAGGCCTTCAATATTCTTGAACATCATCTCCAACAATTTCATCCACTGGAACATCAACGTATTTTTTTAGCAAACACCTACTATGACTTTCCGGATCACTTCCTCGCTAAGCAAAAAATGGGGTTACGGGTTCGTCAAGAAGATCAACAGGTTACGCTCACCCTAAAAACCAATGGGCAGGTTGTTGGTGGGTTGCATAGCCGTCCTGAATATCATTTACCGTTAGATGAAAACCAACAACCAACGAAAGATCAATTATTAGCGTTATATCCTTTTGAACAATTGCCGGATATGCCCCTAAAACCGATTTTCTCAACAGATTTCAACCGCACTTTTTGGCTCATTCAATTTCGGAACTCCAAAATAGAGGTGGCCTTTGATCAAGGCGAGATCATAAGCGGCGAGGGTTCTCAAGGGATTTGTGAAATTGAGTTTGAATTAAAAGAAGGGGAGATCGAAGATCTTTTCACTTTTGTTGAAAAATTACCGATTTTGACAAATGTTTATTTCAGCAGTGTGAGTAAAGCAAAGCGGGGCTATCAACTGGCTCAACCCGTCGTATTAACGGATTGGTTAAATCAATGGCGGGATTTCTTACAAGCTGAACAAGAAAAAGGGGGAGAGGCCAAGGCAACTTTTCATCGCCTTTTTAAAATGGAACAAGCCTTGGTAGAAGAAACCCTTTCTTTACCACCCTCACTTTTTAATCAAGATTTTATGAAAACGGTAGAACGGGTCGGTGCATTTTTCAATTTGTATCATTATTATGAAGAAAGCAAACCCTTATTTGAAGCACTGGTAAAAAGTCATCAAGCTCATCCATTAAGTGATGAAATCATTCCACAGCTACTTGAAAGCAATCAAACTTTTCTCAGCGAAATTCAGGCGTTGATTCGTTTTCATAGTGAAACCAAAGACAATGAAAAAACCATTGAAAAATTGACCGCACTTTTTAGCACAGGCTTATATGTGGCGAGAATGATTAAATTGATGCGTCTTGCACTATTAGATGAGATCAATCAGTATCATTAAACATCGCTTTGTTTGATAAACAGTTTTATTTTACGGAGAAATAGCATGGCGAAAGCCCCTAAAACCGCTTATGTATGCAATGATTGTGGGGCGGAATATTCCCGTTGGCAAGGGCAATGTTCTGCATGCAAAGCTTGGAATACCATTAGTGAAGTACGTCTGATTTCTGCTAGTAAAAGCAAAAATGATCGTTTCAGTGGGTATGCGGGGGAAACCCAAGCTAAAATTCAGATCCTATCTGAAATCAGCTTGCAGGAAACCCCTCGTTTCAGCAGTGGGTTTAAAGAGCTGGATCGGGTATTAGGCGGAGGAATTGTACCGGGCAGTGCCATTTTGATTGGGGGGCATCCCGGTGCAGGAAAAAGTACCTTATTGTTACAAGTGATGTGTGGTTTGGCGCAAAAAATGACCGCACTTTATGTAACGGGGGAAGAATCGCTTCAACAGGTCGCCATGCGGGCAAATCGCCTTGGTTTACCCAATGACAAACTCAATATGCTTTCCGAAACTTCGGTAGAGCAAATTTGCAATCTTGCGGATCAGTTAAAGCCACAAATTATTGTGATTGACTCCATTCAAGTGATGCATTTAGCGGATATTCAATCTTCTCCCGGCAGTGTCGCTCAAGTCAGGGAATGTGCCGCTTTCCTCACCCGTTATGCGAAAACCCGTCAAGTTGCCATTATTATGGTGGGGCATGTCACCAAAGACGGCACCCTTGCAGGGCCTAAAGTGTTAGAACACGCTATTGACTGTTCCCTTCTTTTAGAAGGGGAGTCCGATTCCCGTTATCGTACCCTACGCAGCCATAAAAACCGCTTTGGAGCGGTGAATGAACTCGGCGTATTTGGAATGACGGAACAAGGGCTGCGAGAGGTAAAAAATCCCTCTGCGATCTTTTTAAGTCGTGGTGATGAACAAACCTCGGGCAGTTCGGTAATGGTATTATGGGAAGGCACCCGACCGCTGTTGGTGGAAATTCAAGCCCTAGTGGATCATTCCATGTTAGCCAATCCACGCCGTGTTGCTGTTGGGTTAGAACAAAACCGTTTGGCCTTATTACTTGCGGTATTACATCGCCACGGTGGGTTACAAATGGCGGATCAAGATGTGTTCGTCAATGTGGTAGGCGGGGTGAAAGTCAGTGAAACCAGTGCGGATCTTGCCTTATTGTTGGCGTTGATTTCCAGTTTTCGTAATCGTCCTTTGCCTCAAGATTTAGTGATCTTTGGCGAAGTGGGACTTTCAGGTGAAATTCGCCCGGTTCCGAGCGGACAAGAGCGGATCAGTGAAGCCGCTAAACACGGTTTTAAACGTGCCATTGTCCCTTTTGGTAATAAACCGAAAAGTGCGGTTGAAAATATGCAGGTTTTTACGGTGAAAAAACTCTCAGATGCATTAGATGTTCTGGATAATTTCTAGAAATTGATTGTCATACTGAAAACTTGGGCAAAATCCATTAAAATAGCGGGCAAAAATAGAATAGGAACAAGATGGAAAAGAAAAAACCATTAGATGCGATTGATATAAAAATTCTTAATGAATTACAGCGCAATGGCAAAATTTCAAATATTGATCTGTCCAAAAAAGTAGGGTTATCGCCCACTCCTTGCTTGGAACGGGTAAAACGCTTGGAAAAACAAGGGGTCATCGTGGGTTATCGTGCCTTGCTTAACCCTGAACTGCTTGATGCTCCGCTTTTAGTGATTGTAGAGATCACCCTCGTGCGAGGCAAACCGGATGTGTTTGAGGAATTCAATGCCGCTATTCAAGCCCTTGATGAAATTCAAGAATGTCACTTGGTTTCCGGTGATTTTGATTATTTATTAAAAACCCGAGTGGCGGATATGGCGGCTTATCGGAAACTATTAGGGACAACCTTGTTGCGTTTGCCCGGTGTGAACGATACACGCACTTATGTTGTCATGGAAGAAGTCAAACAAACTAATTATCTTGTTTTAAAATAAAAATGATTAAACGAATTACTGAACGATTTACACCAAAGCAATATCTTGCCGAGTTATTGTTAGGATTAACTACACTTTTTGGTTTATACCTGATTGTCGCTTGGTCAAGCTACACCCCATTGGATAATTCTTGGTCAACAGCGAGTTTTCAGAATGAAACCATTAATAAAGCCGGCGCATTTGGTGCCTGGCTAATGGATACTTTTTTGGTATTCTTTGGCTATGTGGGGAATTTGCTTCCTTTTTTAATTTTTCTTGTACCCGCATTTTTATTAAAAACCAAAGCTATTCGTTCTTTATCCCTCACGAAAGTCCTCCTGCGTAGTTTTGGTTTTATCACCTTATTAATTGGATTGACCGTTGTTGCCACCTTGCTGTTTTCTAACACCAACTATTATTTATCCGGTGGGGTATTAGGCGGAAGTCTTGTGGTGTGGTTGTATCCAACATTAGGAAAATTTGGCTGTATCCTCTTTGGTTTGGCCTTTGCGGTGATTGGCTTTATTTTTTGTTCAGGGGCTTCATTAATTCGCCTTATTGTCCGTTTCTATCATTGGTTAACCATGAAAAATGACAATCAAGCGGACAGCACCGCTTCTGAAGAACTGACGGAAGAATTAGAACAGATTGTCATTCAAAAACCGGCACCTTTAGTGATCAATGAAGAGGGGGAGATAAAAGCACCGCTTCAACAACATGAAAATGGCTCAGAAGCCGTGACGGAAGTGGCGAAGGAAGCCGATGAGAACCCGCTTGTTCAACCTGAAGCACTGATTAATATCAGCGGATTATCCCCTTTAGCACCATTGTCTTCAGTGCCACAAGAAAAGGCAGTGGATTTCGAGGCCTTCAAGGCTGAAAATCTTGATGAATTACCGAAAGTGAGTATTTCAACTCATGGGGACAGCTCCGCTCAAGTGAACACACCCATTTGGGAAAGCCAACCTTCTCAACTTAAAGATGCACAAGGTGCGATGGATTTTGTTTCTGTTTCTGAGATCAATGAAACGGCAATACCCACTGTGACATTGGCATCAACGATGAATAATTCATCCTCAACTTTGAACAGCTATCCTGACGAGATTGAAGATGAAAATGATGATTTAGCCCGTCAATTTGCAGCACAAGAGCAACAGCGTTTGGCAGAAATGGAAGCTAGAGCGAAAGCGTTAAATGCCGAAGATGCGCTAAAAGTGATTTTGACATCGCCACAAACTGCACTTCAAGAGGCTGAAAAACAAGAGAAAGAGGCGACACCGGTTTATAAACCTTATGGGGATTCATTGATTCATCCGGCATTCCAACAACCCACGACAAAACGTGAGAAACCAAGTACACCATTACCAAGTTTGGATTTATTGGAATATCGTCCAACTCAAGCGCAAGAGATTACCCGAGAGGAAATCCATGAAACCTCACAGCGTATTGAGCAACAACTGCGTAATTTTAATGTCAAAGCCACGGTAAAAGATGTGCTTGTGGGGCCGGTGGTTACCCGTTATGAATTAGAATTACAGCCGGGCGTAAAAGCCTCAAAAGTCACTAATATTGATACGGATTTGGCTCGAGCGTTAATGTTCCGCTCCATTCGTGTAGCGGAAGTCATTCCGGGTAAACCTTATATCGGTATTGAAACCCCGAATGCCCATCGTCAAATGGTGCCGCTGCGTGATGTGTTAGATAGTCATGAATTTCGTGACTCTCAAGCCTTGTTACCAATGGCATTGGGGAAAGATATCAGTGGTAAGCCTGTTGTGGTGGATCTCGCAAAAATGCCTCATTTATTGGTGGCGGGTTCAACGGGTTCCGGTAAATCTGTGGGTGTGAACACCATGATTTTAAGTTTACTTTTCCGAGTTCAACCGGAAGAAGTGAAATTTATTATGATCGACCCGAAAGTGGTAGAGCTTTCTGTTTACAACGATATTCCACATTTACTCACCCCAGTGGTGACTGATATGAAAAAAGCGGCCAATGCATTACGCTGGTGTGTGGATGAAATGGAACGCCGATATCAATTACTTTCTGCTCTTCGTGTACGAAATATTGAAGGGTTTAACGAAAAAATTGATGAGTATGAAAAAATGGGAATGCCAATTCCAAACCCAATTTGGAAACCGGGAGATACCATGGATCAAATGCCACCGGCACTGCAAAAATTAAGCTATATTGTGGTGATTGTCGATGAGTTTGCCGATCTCATGATGGTGGCAGGAAAGCAAATAGAAGAGTTTATTGCCCGCCTTGCTCAAAAAGCCCGTGCGATAGGTATTCATTTAATCTTGGCAACCCAACGTCCATCTGTTGATGTGATTACCGGTCTTATCAAAGCTAATGTGCCAAGCCGTATTGCCTTTACCGTGGCGAGTAAAATTGATTCACGAACGATTTTAGACCAAGGGGGGGCAGAAGCCTTATTGGGGCGTGGTGACATGCTTTACTCAGGTCAAGGATCTTCAGATCTCATTCGTGTACATGGTGCCTTTATGAGCGATGATGAAGTGGTTCGAATTGCCGATGATTGGCGTGCTCGTGGAAAACCGGATTACATTGATAGTATTTTGGAAAGTGCAGATGAAGAAGAGGGTGTGGAAAAATCCGCAGGAAGTAGCGGAGACCTGGATCCGTTGTTTGATGAAGTGATGGAATTTGTATTAACCACCGGCACCACCTCTGTTTCCGCTTTGCAACGTAAATTTAGCGTAGGCTTTAACCGAGCTGCCAGAATTATGGATCAAATGGAAGAACAGGGTATTGTAAGTGCCATGCAAAATGGAAAACGTGAAATTCTTGCACGCCGACCGGATTATTAATTTCGATTTTAAAAAGGAAAGTTAAATGAAAAAAACATCGTTAAAATTATTCACAAACTCGCTCGCTCGTTTGTTCACCTCTCACGAGCCAGTTGGCAAAGCCAAGGTTCAAAAAACAACCTTTTTTATGACCGCACTTAGTTTGATGGGGTTAGGGCTAATTGGGTTTGCCAATAACGCCTTTGCCGATGCCACCAGTGAATTACAATCACGATTAAGCCAAGTGAATGTATTAAGTGCCGATTTTTCCCAAACCGTCACCTCTGCGGGGGGAAAAAATGTGCAACAGGGCAGCGGAAAAATTCAAATTAAACGCCCGAATTTATTTAGAATGGAAACCAAATCGCCACAGGAAACTCAGATTATCGCTGATGGTAAAACTCTTTGGTATTACGATCCTTTTGTACAACAAGTCACGGCACAATGGGTAAAAGATGCAATAAATAATACTCCTTTTGTTTTATTAACCAGTGATGATAAAAGCCATTGGAACCAATATTCGGTGACACAACAGGCTGATACCTTTGTGTTAAAGCCCAAATCGGCGAAAAGTAATATTAAACAATTTGATATTCGAGTGGATGCCAATGGCGTATTGAAAAATTTCAGCACTACAGAGAAAGACGGGCAAACCAATCTCTATGTATTACGCAATATTACTAACGCCTCTCTTTCCGAGAGTTTATTCCAATTCAAACCGCCAAAAGGGGTAGAATTGGACGATCAACGTAAGAAATAATCCTCAGGGCGTATTGATGACGCCCTCAATTTTTTGTATTCAATTCTCTAATGGTATAAGTTTATGGCTAATCTTGATTTTGATTTTTCGGAAAATGATTTTCGTCCCCTTGCTGCCAGAATGCGTCCGACAAATCTCGATCAATATTTTGGTCAATCACATCTTATCGGTGAAGGCAAACCACTTCGCAAAGCCATTCAATCGGGTCATATCCATTCAATGATTTTTTGGGGTCCGCCCGGCACCGGCAAAACCACATTAGCCGAAATTATCGCCAATCAAATTCATGCTGATGTTGAACGTATTTCAGCGGTGACCGGTGGAATAAAAGAAATTCGTGAAGCCATTGATCGTGCCAAACAAAATCGTTTGGCCTCCCGAAAAACCATTTTATTTGTGGATGAAGTACATCGTTTCAACAAAAGCCAACAGGATGCTTTTCTTCCTCATATTGAAGATGGCACGGTGATTTTTATTGGTGCAACAACGGAAAATCCTTCTTTTGAACTGAATAATGCGTTGCTTTCCCGTGCCAGGGTATATGTGTTGAAATCCTTAACCGTTAATGAAATTGAAGCGGTGCTACAACAAGCGTTGCAAGATCCGGTGCGAGGATTGGCAAAAGAGCGGTTAATTTTAGAAGAGAATTTATTACAAGTGCTTGCGGAATATGCCAATGGTGATGCCCGTTTGGCGTTAAATTGCCTTGAAATGATGGTGGATATGGCAGATGAAACAGAAAAAGGCAAAAAAATTGACCGCACTTTACTCAAAACCGTGCTAGGTGAGCGACAAGCCCGTTTTGATAAGCAAGGGGATCGTTTCTACGATCTGATTTCCGCTTTGCATAAATCCGTTCGAGGGTCTGCGCCGGATGCTGCATTATATTGGTATGCCCGCATTTTAACGGCAGGGGGCGATCCCCTTTATGTGGCAAGACGATTGCTAGCCATTGCCTCGGAAGATATTGGAAATGCCGATCCCCGAGCGATGCAAGTGGCACTTGCCGCTTGGGATTGTTTCACCCGTGTCGGGGCTTATGAAGGGGAGCGTGCCATTGCACAAGCTATTATTTATCTTGCTGTCGCCCCGAAAAGTAATGCGGTTTATACCGCGTTCAATACCGCAAAAGCGCAAGCCAAAAATCTACCTGATTACGACGTGCCGCCTCATTTACGCAACGCGCCTACTAGCCTGATGAAAGATCTCGGGTTTGGTGCAGAGTATCGTTATGCCCATGATGAGCCGAATGCTTACGCCGCCGGAGAAAATTATTTCCCTGAAGAATTGAAGGATACGCAGTATTATTTCCCAACAAATCGGGGAATGGAAATTCAAATTAAAGAAAAATTGGATCGTCTGCGTGAGGCCGATAAAAGTGCGGTGAAAAGACGCTATAAATAAAAAAAGCGTGGATTATCATTTCCACGCCTTTTTCTTAGAACATACTCCGTCCGCTTTCTGTTTTTTCGGGAACGGCTTGAATGACATCCCAATGTTCTACAATTTTTCCCTCTTTATCAAAACGGAAAATATCCACAACCGCCTCGCCACGATCTTCATCATTTAACTGACTGTGAACATGCAAAGCCACCAAATCGCCGTCAGCCAATACACGTTTTACGGTGGCTTTTGATTTTGGATGCGCTTTTAAAAAAGGCGCAAAGGCATCAATAAAAGCTTGTTTACCGTCTGCCACCGTTGGATTGTGTTGTAAATATTCCTTGCCGATATATTTATCACTGGCTTCTTGTAACTTATGTTGATTGAACACCATTTCATAGAAATCCAGTGCCGCTGCTTTATTTTGTTCCGGCGTTGAAGCCAATCCCCCGGTTGAGAAAGCCAAAAGAGCGCCGGTTAAAAGCATCTTTTTCATAAAAAATCCTTCATAGTTGAATAAAAGGTGGCACATTATAATGAAATTATAGCTTAAAACCAGTCTGTGATTTAGAAATAGACTTTTTCTTATTATGAAATAATCAAGAGTGAAAATGGATTGAAAGGAAAAACGGGATTTGTATAATCAGTATCTTTATTTTTCGGAGCTGTGTATGACAAAAGCTAATTCCAAAGCCTTTTTAGTGATTTTACTCGGTGTGCTTTCAGCATTCGGCCCCTTTATGGTGGATCTTTATCTTCCCTCACTTCCTCAGTTGGCCGATTTTTTTAATACTTCCACCTCCATGACACAACTCACCTTGACCACCGCGATGATAGGGCTTGCCGTAGGGCAGTTATTACTTGGGCCAATTAGCGATAAATTCGGACGTAAAAAACCACTGATGATTTCATTGCTAGTTTATATTGTTAGCACCGTATTGATTATATTTTCTCCGAATATTGAAAGTATGATTGTGTTACGCATTATTCAGGGCTGTCTTCTGCCGGCAGTGTGGTGATTTCCCGTGCGGTGGCGACCGATTTTATCGGGGTCGTGAAATGACCCGTTTTTTCGGGTTATTAATGACAATTAACGGAATGGCACCGATTATTTCGCCGATTTTAGGTAGCCTTTTATTAGAATATGTGAGTTGGAAAGGTGTCTTTATTTTTCTTGCTTTAATCGGTGTGTTGGTTTTTGCTTTTTCTTTCCGATTAAAAGAAAGTTTAAACCCTGAAAATCGTTTACAAGGCTCCGTGCTTTTCAGCTTTTCAACCTTTGGGATGATTGTGAAAAACCACCTGTTTATGAGTTATGTGGGGATCGAAAGTTTCTTACTTGGCGCCATGTTCGCTTATATCGCCGCTTCCCCTTTTATTTTACAAAGTTTCTATGGATTGACTGCTTTTGCCTTTAGCCTGTGTTTTGGCGCAAATGGAGCGGCCTTAGTTATCGGGGCAAATATTGGCGGAAAATTATCAAATCGAACCGCACTTTCTGTGGGCGTATGGGGCTTTCTCATTGCAGCCGGTTATACTATCGCCACTTTATTCGTTCAGCCCTATTGGCTATTTGTGGAAGTGGGGTTCTTTTTCATGTTGCTTTTAATGGGAATGACATTCCCCGCTATTTCTTCATTAGCAATGGAAAGCGAACGACAATATGCCGGCAGTGCTTCAGCTTTATTGGGTTTTGCCCCTTTCTTTTTAGGGGGGATCGTTTCACCATTAGTGGGAATTGGCGACATTTTTTATGCCACTTCAGGGGTAATTTTGATTTGTGCTTTGCTAGGCGTGGGGATTTATTTAGCGATTAGAGATCAAATTGCTGAAGCGACAGAATAATCACTGTTTCTATGCAAAGTGCGGTCAAAATTCAAGGTATTTTAACCGCACTTTTTTCTACACAATACACACCTCCAATTTCAGTTGTTGATTGTGAAATTGTTGGAGGGTGTTGCGGTGTCCGATACTGAGGATAATCATATTCGGCAAGCGTTCTTTAATGGTTTTATAAAGTTGATATTCCGTGTCTTCATCAAGGGCTGAGGTGGTTTCATCTAAGAACACGACATCCGGCTTGGTGAGCAGAATACGAATAAAAGCAACACGTTGTAATTCACCCGGGGATAAAATCGCTTGCCAGTCGTTTTCGATATCAAGGGCATTGATGTATTTTTCCAAGCAGCAATCACGCATGGTTGAAATCAGATCAGTATGATGGGGATTAATATCCGGATAGCAAATGGCTTCACGCAGTGAGCCTTGTGGCATATAAGGTCGCTGTGGTAGGAATAAACTCCCCATGCAAGGATGTTCTGCAATCCCAATGGTTTCAAAAGGATAAATACCTGCAATGGCTTTAAGTAATGTGGTTTTCCCCGTGCCGGATGCCCCTTGAATGAGCAATGCATCGCCATTTTTGAGGGTGATATTAATATTGTTAAGCAGAATACGCCCTTGTTCATCTTTTACCCCAAAATCTTTCAGCGCGACATGGTTTGAGCATTTGTAGGGTTGGCTGATTTCGGTGAGATCCAACTCATCTAATTTTGTGATAAAGCCATATAAACGATTAAGACGGGCTTGATAAAGGGTAAATTCTTCATAAAACAATCGGAAGAAAGAGAGGGCGGTCATCAGCCGATTAAAGGCTTGGACGGTTTGGTGCATATCGCCTAATTTAATTTGTCCGGTAAAAAAACGTGGGGCCTGCAACATTAAGGGAAATAACTTGGCAAAACGGGTTACACCATTATTAAATCCGTCTAAGCCCAACATTTTTAATACAATCGCCCAGCGGTTTTGAATAATTTGAGCGAATTTATTTTTGAGTAAAATTTGTTCTTTCGGTTCGCCATGATAAAAGGCGATGCTTTCTGCATTATCGCGTACTCGAATTAAGGAATAGCGATAATCGCCGTTGAGTTTTTCTTTATTAAAATTGAGTTTTATGAGTGGGTAGCCAATCCACACTGACATCAGCGTGGCAAAAATAATAAAGGCATAAATAAAGAACACCACCCCCTTTTCAATATTTAAACCAAAGATATTCAGCACACCGGAAAGCGACCAAAGAATAATGGTAAATTCAATGGTGGTGAGCACAGAATTAATCATTCCACGCACAATTTGTACGGTGCTAGTGATAAATTCTCGCGCATCTTGTTCAATACGCTGATCGATATTATCAGGCAGTTCCCGTTCATATTTGAGGCGGTAATAGTTTTTATTTTTCAGCCAACCTTTAATCAAAATACCATTAAGGCTTTCTAACCAACGGATTTCAAAAACTTGGCGTAGAAAATAATCAATAATGGCGTGTAATACTTGAATAAGCACTAAAAGGGCATTGAGTTTTGCAAAGAACCAAAATTTATCCGCATTTAATTCTTGCATTGAGCTGTATAAGCCATTGTAAAAAAAGGAATTAAGGACACTAAAACGCACTTCAAGCAAAATCATCAGGAAAAGCAACAGCAACATGGCGAGAAGCTTAAAGCGATTTTTCTTTGTGACAGAGGGCGCGGTAATTCGCCAAAATTTCTTACCAAACGTGGTTTGCTTGAGGGCAGCGATACTGAGTGTAAAACAGATCACGACCCAAAAAAGTGCGGTTAAAATCCAGCTAAAACTGTTATTGAGCTCGGTTTGCCAGTTCATAAATTTCCATAAACTAAAAAAGGGCGAAATGCTTTCGCCCTAAAGTTAATATCCCAATTAAAATGCTATTTTGGCATTGAATACGACTTCACGACCGTAGCCTAAGGCAACAGGAACGAGCGTGTTGCTGGCATTACCGGAGGTGGATGGGTGGTAAACTTTATCGGTCAAGTTTTTACCATTGAGTTGGAATGACACTTTTTTGCCGGAAATTTTCGTATCGTAAGCAATGAAAGCGTCATAGACAACGGCATGAGGTAATTTATAAGCGTTGCTATATGCGCTGTTATAAGCATACCAAGAACCTAAATAACGGGCTCCGCCTCCAATACGGATATTGCCAAAATCAAATTCACCCACATTATAAGCGAGGAAAAGGGAAGCTTGATGTTTTGGTACACCGGATAATTGTTTGCCTACTGCATCAGGATAGCGTTCATTTTCTAAGGATTTCACTTTGGTGTAGGTATAGTTGGCGGCAATGCTTAAGTTGTCGGTGAGTTGTCCGTTTAAATCGAACTCCACACCACGGGAACGTTGTTTACCCACAATATTTAATTCGGCATTGGCGCCGGAACCGACCACTTCTGCCACATTACGTTTGTTAATGTCGAAGAGGGAAAGGGTTGCATTGAAATCGGTATTTTCATATTTCGCACCCATTTCAAATGATTTTCCCTGTTCCGGTTTGAGATCACCATTGATAGGGGTTGCCACACTGGTTTGTGGGCGGAAAGATTCCGCATAGTTGGCAAAGGTGGCAAAGCTTGGGGTGAATTTATACACCGCCCCTAATTGATAGAGCAATTTTCCATCATGTTGATCCGTATTGCCTGTTTTGCTGAGGTTTTGATTTTTCTTACAGTTTGCCGCATTTAAACAATGACGACCGGCGAATTGATCAAAATACTCATAACGCACACCACCGGTCACAATAAAATTATCGGTGAAATAAGCGGTATCTTGAACATAGACACCCACCGTTTTTAGATAATTATATTGGTAGGCATTGCCGTTACCATTTTTATGGAGTGCGGTTGGGTTAGTGTAAATCGGGTTATCAATGTTGAGTATTGAATTGGTGATACCTTGGTTATAAATTGGGCCAAGATCACGATTGTTTCTCATCGCATCCACCCCAACAACAAGTCGATTGGCAACATTACCGATACCGAATTCCCCCACTAAATTGACCGTTCCGCTATGAACACGTTGATCTCCCTGTTGCTGCTCAATGGCTCGGCGGGCGGTTCGGTTGGTTGTATTGATATTGGTAATCCGTGCTTGGTTGTAGAAATATTTATAACGAGCGTAGCTATAACCCGCATTGAGTTTCCAGTTGTCATTTAATTTATGTTCAACTTTAAAATCAATGTTATCGGTTTTCGCTGTGGTTTCGTTATTCGGTTCATCTAAACGACGGGTAACCGGAATATCAGGAGCTGAATTGGTTGCAGTTAATAAATTCGTGCCACGATCAAAGGGTTCAAGAATGTCTTTATGTTCGTAAGAAAGTAGCACTTTGGTTGTGTCATTTTCCCAAGAAAGTGATGGGGCATAAGTGGTATTTTTGATTTTACCGAAATTACGCCAATAATCTTTTTCTTGTTTGTCATAGATAAAGCGATAAGCAAAACCATTGCCTAAACCACCGGTGAAGTCTAATTGGGTTCCCCAAGTATTGTGAGTTCCAACGCTGCCACCGACAATGTATTGCGGTGTTTGTTGCGGTTTTTTCGTAATAATGTTCACCACACCACCGGGATCTTGAATACCATAAAGCACCGATGCTGGCCCTTTTAACACTTCAACGGTTTCGGTGGTGGCACTAAAGTTTTTAGCAGGGCCTGCTTGCAAGCCATTACGCATAATCGAATTATCACGATTGCCCCCAAAACCCCGTTTTTGGATGGCATCAAACATACCGCCTAAGGTGTTGGCTTGGCTGACACCACTGACATTATAAAGGGCATCAATAAGCGAGTCGGGTTTACGGTCTTCTAAGAGTTGTGTGGATAAAATATTGACCGTATTGGGCGTGTCAAAAACCGGGACTTCCGCTTTCGATACCACAGAGGTACCGGTTGTTTGATAACCGTTTTGTTTAATCCCGGTATCTTGAACATGAATTTGATCTAATACTATTTCCGCTTCATTAGGCGCAGGCGGAGCAGCGAATACAGAAAGAGAACACCCGGCAAAAAGTGCGGTATAAATAATACTATATTTAAAATTCATTGCGGCTTTCCTTAAGTCATAAAATGCATTAAAAACGGCGCAGAAGTATAACCGAAAATGATTAATTGATTCAATAGGAATAATTCTCATTTATTTTTAGCAAAATTTTAAGGAAAAATGACCGCACTTTGATTGCTTACTTCTATCGATAGGCTTATCAGGAAAGAAATAGAGGCTTTTTATAGGCAATCAGGTTTTACTCAACGATGAAAGACGATGTAAATAAAATCGGATTAAGCTAAAATAGCCCCTAATTTAAATCACTCATATCAACATTAATGACAACATTGACGCTAGAACCCCAAGATAATGCACGCCTTCAATCCCTTTGTGGCGCATTTGATGAGCATCTTAAACTGATCGAAAAAGAGTTTAATTTGACTATCGCCCGCAATAATTTCACCTTTACCCTCAAATCCAATGAAGAGAATCCCAAACCTCACCATGAAAAACTTCTTCAACGTGCGGCTAAATTAATCCAAGATTTATATGTGGAAACCGCGCCGATTAAGGGAAAAGTGAAAGAGTTGGATTTGGAAGAAGTGCATATTGCTTTACAAGAAAGCCGAATGCTTTCTCAATCGGAAAGTGGCGCTGAAAATCAGGTTTATAGCACAACAATTAAAACAAAACGGGGTGTGATTAAGCCGCGTGGTGAAAATCAAATTCAATATTTGCATAATATTTTAACCCATGACATCAGTTTTGGTATCGGCCCTGCGGGGACGGGAAAAACCTTTTTAGCCGTAGCCGCAGCGGTGGAAGCCTTAGAGCGGCAAGAAATCCGCCGTATCTTATTAACCCGTCCGGCGGTTGAGGCGGGAGAAAAACTCGGTTTTTTACCCGGGGATTTAGGGCAAAAAATCGAGCCTTATTTACGCCCACTGTATGATGCTTTATTTGAAATGCTCGGCTTTGAACGAGTGCAAAAATTGATGGAGCGTAATGTGATTGAAATTGCGCCGTTAGCCTATATGCGGGGGCGCACATTAAACGATAGCTTTATCATTTTAGATGAAAGCCAAAACACCACAGTCGAACAGATGAAAATGTTTCTCACCCGTATCGGTTTTAATTCCAAAGCGGTGATCACCGGCGATGTGACACAAATTGATTTACCTCGTAGCACCAAATCAGGTTTACGCCACGCTATTGAAGTGTTAGAAAGTGTCCCTGAGTTGAGTTTTAATTATTTTGATAGCCAAGATATTGTGCGTCATCCTGTGGTGGCAAAAGTGGTTCAAGCCTATGAAGCTTGGGAAATCCAAGATGAAATCCGCCGCAAGGCGTTAGCGGAAGAACGCAAAGCAGAACGAGAAAAAGAGCGGTCAATTTTAATCGAGAATTTAGGAGAATAATGTGGGCAATATGATCATTGATTTACAGATCGCCACCGAAAATACGCAAGGCTTACCAACGGAAGCACAAATTACCCAATGGGCAACCACAGCTGTTCAGCCGGAAAGCGAGAAGGTGGAAATGACGGTGCGTATTGTGGATGAAGCGGAAAGTCATCATCTCAATCTCACTTATCGTGGAAAAGACCGCCCGACAAACGTACTTTCCTTTCCCTTTGAATGTCCTGATGAGGTTGAACTGCCGTTGTTAGGGGATTTAGTCATTTGCCGCCAAGTGGTAGAGCGTGAGGCCATTGAGCAAGAAAAACCACTGATGGCGCATTGGGCGCATATGGTGGTGCACGGCAGTTTGCATTTATTGGGTTATGATCATATTGAAGATGAGGAGGCCGAAGAAATGGAAAGCCTCGAAACACAGATTATGCAACAGTTAGGGTTTACCGACCCTTATTTATTGGAAAAAGAGCAACATTTGGAGTAACCATGTATAAAGCCGTATTTAGTGATTTTGACGGAACCTTACTCACCTCAGATCATCGAATTACCCCAAGAACTTTGGCTGCTATTCAACGTATCACCCGTAAAGGGATCCCTTTCGTACCGATTTCAGCCCGATCACCCCTTGGTATTTTGCCTTACGCCAAGCAAATTGAAGATTACAATGTGATTGTGGCATTTAGCGGCGCATTGATTTTAGATCGAAATTTGACCGCTCTTTATTCGGTGAACATTTCCTCAGAGGATATTCAAAAAATTAATCAGGTTTTGGCACAACACCCAAAACTGGGAGTGAACTATTACACCAATGACGACTGTGTGGCGCGTGATGTGAATAATAAATGGGTTATTTTTGAAAAGAGTGTCACGAAAATCCAAATCGATCCTTATGATGAAAAGGCGGTTTATTCACCACACAAAATTCAAATTATTGGTGAAGCTGATGAAATTATTGAGGTTGAAAAACGCTTGAAAGCGGCTTTTCCTCATTTAAGTATTTTCCGCTCTCACCAAAATTTCTTAGAAGTGATGCATCAATCCGCCACAAAAGGCAATGCCGTGCGTTTCTTAGAAGATTATTTCCATGTCAAAATGGAAGAAGCCATCGCCTTTGGAGATAATTTTAACGATTTGGATATGCTGGAAAATGTCGGGCTTGGTGTGGCAATGGGCAATGCCCCCGAAGAAATTAAACAAGCCGCCAAACGTGTCACCGCAACAAATAACGAGGATGGATTAGCCCTGATTTTGGAAGAGATTTTTCCGGAATAAAATTAGAATAAAGGAAGAGGTAGCCTATAATCAGTTAGGCAACTATATGGAGAACAAACTCAAGCAGAGTGGGCCTATTTATTTCCCAAAATCCCAAAGGGAGAGGAATGCCCTCTCTTGTTCAATGAGAGTACAGATGAAAATACAATTACTTGACAGGCTTGCGCCGGAGTTAACTCTGGTGCAACAAAACGATATTCCCGTATTACATTTGAGCCATGAGGTTGGTGAGGCCAAAATTTCACTTCAAGGGGCACAATTGCTCAGTTGGTTGCCCAAAGGGGCAAAACAAGATGTTTTATGGCTGAGCGAAATTGAGCCTTTTCAAATGGGGACGGCTATTCGTGGTGGTATCCCCATTTGTTATCCATGGTTTGGCTCGGTGAAACAACCCTCTCATGGCACGGCACGCATTCGTTTATGGCAATTAAGCCATTATGATTTGGCGAAAGAAAAAGTGCGGTTAGTTTTTTCGTTGTTTTCCGATTTGAATATTATTGAAGCAAAGGTGGAGATGATTTTTACGGATAACTGCCGTATCACCTTTACGCATTATGGAAAACAGCCGGCACAAGTGGCATTACATAGTTATTTTAATGTGGGTGAGATTAATCACATTGTCATTGAAAATTTACCCACAACCTGTTTTAACAGCCTCACACAACAGCAAGAAAATGTGCCTTCACCCCGTGTGATTACAGAAAATGTAGATTGTATTTATTCTGCCGAGAACACACAAAACCAAATTGTAGATAAGCGGTTTAATCGCACAATTAGATTGCATCATCATAATGCCGGAGAGCTTGTTCTTTGGAACCCGTGGCATAAATCGACCAGTGCAATGAGCGAGCAAGCCTATCAGCATATGGTTTGTTTGGAAACGGCCAGAATTAAACATTTATTAGCATTTGGGGAAAGTGTTGGTGTGGAAATTGAGGTAAAGGGCTAAATTCTGTTGCATAAAATCGGTGGATACTATAAAATCCGCCCGTTTTACTCACTTTTAACCTGGGAAAACTTGGAATCTTTTGCTTATTGTGAAAGGTTTTTACATAAATTAATAGAAGGAATACGATTATTAAAACCGTAAAAAAAGCACCGGCAGTGAATCGCCCGAATCGCATTAATGATGAAATTCGTGTAAAAGAAGTTCGTTTAATTGACCAAGATGGTGAACAATTAGGCATTGTTTCTATTCAACAAGCCTTAGATATGGCAGAGCAAGCGGAGCTTGATCTTGTTGAAATTAGCCCAAATGCAGAACCCCCGGTTTGCCGCATTATGAACTACGGTAAATTCCTCTACGAAAAAAGTAAGACCGCGAAAGAGCAGAAGAAAAAACAAAAAGTCGTACAAGTGAAGGAAATTAAATTCCGTCCGGGTACTGACGAAGGGGATTACCAAGTTAAATTACGCAGTCTTATCCGTTTCTTAGAAGACGGCGATAAAGCAAAAATTACCGTGCGTTTCCGTGGTCGTGAAATGGCACACCAAGATATTGGTTTAGATGTGTTGGAACGGGTGAAAAACGATTTGGCGGATATTTCAGTAGTGGAATCCGCACCCGGTAAATTAGAAGGCCGTCAAGCGGTCATGGTGCTAGCACCGAAGAAAAAATAAGAATTTTTTGTTGAGATCGCAATCTTGGCAAAAATCTTTTCACTGCGGTGAAAAGTCATTGTAGGTTGGGCAGACTACGCAGCCTAACTACTTTGGGAAGAGGCAATTCATTTGCCTGATGATGGAAATAATCAGAGCCTTCCAAGTAACTTTTTAGTTCGCCTGATTATGTTGTTTTAAACGAAAAATGCGGAGTTATTTTAACAATGCCTAAAATCAAAACAGTACGCGGTGCAGCGAAGCGTTTCAAAAAAACAGCTTCTGGCGGTTTCAAGCGTAAACAATCTCACTTACGTCATATTTTGACTAAAAAAACAACTAAACGTAAACGTCATTTACGTCATAAATCCATGGTGGCGAAAGCTGACCAAGTTTTAGTCGTAGCTTGCTTACCATACGCATAAGCCGTTATTTAAGCGAAACGTACGATTAGTTCATTTAGTAGAAAATAGACATAGGAGATTAAATAATGGCTCGTGTAAAACGTGGTGTTATTGCAAGAGCACGCCATAAGAAGGTTCTTAAGGCTGCTAAAGGTTATTATGGTGCACGTTCACGCGTGTATCGTGTTGCTTTCCAAGCGGTGATCAAAGCTGGTCAATACGCATATCGTGACCGCCGTCAACGTAAACGTCAATTCCGTCAATTATGGATTGCGCGTATCAACGCAGCGGCTCGTCAAAACGGTTTATCTTACAGCAAATTCATCAATGGCTTGAAAAAAGCTTCTGTTGAAATCGATCGTAAGATCTTAGCTGATATTGCCGTATTCGACAAAGTCGCCTTCGCTGCATTAGTTGAGAAAGCAAAATCTGCACTTTAATTTTAAAGTTTAGAGAATGAGGACGCTGAAAAGCGTCCTTTTTTCTTAGCGATGATGGGTTATTTTCATCGTTGTCGGTAAAATCCTCCGTCTATCATTCGTTTTTGCCAACCGTATAAAACTGTGCGGTGACAAAAATAAGGTTTTTTGAATGTTGGCTTTGCCAATGGCGTCAAGGCGTGAGTAAATCACTTGAGTGATTTATGCATAATGTTAATCAAATTTTTATGAGGTGATTGTGGCATTAATTAGCTTAACCAATGGCTATCTTTCTTTTAGTGATGCGCCCTTATTAGATCATACCGAACTGCATATTGAGCCGAACGAACGGGTTTGTTTGGTGGGAAGAAATGGTGCAGGGAAATCCACTTTGCTCAAAATTATTGCCGGTGATGTCTTGTTGGACGATGGTAAGATCCAATATGAAAAAGATTTGGTGGTGTCCCGTCTTGAGCAAGATCCCCCCCGCAACACGGCAGGCAATGTCTTTGATTATGTGGCAGAGGGAATTGGCCATTTAACGGATTTATTAAAAGAATATCACCGAATTTCTGTTGAGCTTGAAGAAAATTATACGGATCAAATTCTAAACCAATTAGAACAAATTCAAGCTAAATTAGAACATGCTGATGGTTGGCGATTTGAAAATAAAATTCATGAAGTGTTGCTTAAATTAGGCTTAAATCCTAACACCAAACTGACTGAGCTTTCCGGTGGTTGGTTGCGTAAAGCCGCATTAGCTCGTGCTTTGGTTTGCGATCCTGACGTATTATTACTTGATGAGCCAACCAACCACTTGGATGTGGAGGCGATCGAATGGCTGGAAGCCTTTCTTTTAGAATTTAGTGGGAGTATTGTGTTTATTTCCCATGACCGTTCTTTCATTCGCAAAATGGCGACACGCATTGTGGATTTAGATCGCGGGCAGTTGGTATCCTATCCGGGGAACTATGATTTATACCTCACCACAAAAGAAGAAAATCTCCGTGTCGAAGCCCTCCAAAATGAATTATTTGATAAAAAACTAGCACAAGAAGAAGTGTGGATTCGCCAAGGTATAAAAGCACGCCGTACCCGCAATGAAGGGCGAGTTCGAGCATTAAAAGCGATGCGTGAAGAACGCCGCCAACGTCGTGATGTGATGGGAACGGCAAAATTACAGCTTGATACCTCAACCCGTTCCGGAAAAATTGTGTTTGAAATGGAAAATGTGAGCTATGAGGTCGCAGGAAAGCAATTGTTAAAAGATTTCAGCACCACCATTTTACGGGGGGATAAAATTGCTCTAGTCGGGCCAAATGGATGTGGAAAAACAACCTTTATCAAACTGCTTCTCGGTGAAATCCAACCTACGGAGGGAAAAATTCGTACGGGAACAAAACTGGATATCGCTTATTTTGATCAATACCGTGCTGATCTTGATCCGGAAAAAACCGTGATGGATAACGTTGCTGATGGCAAGCAAGATATTGAAGTCAATGGGGTAAAACGCCATGTGTTAGGCTATTTACAAGATTTCTTATTCCCGCCTAAACGGGCGATGACCCCGGTGAAAGCTTTATCAGGTGGGGAACGTAACCGTTTGTTATTGGCGAAATTATTATTAAAACCCAATAATTTGCTCATTCTTGATGAACCCACCAATGATTTAGATGTGGAAACCTTAGAATTACTGGAAGAAATTTTAACGGATTATCAAGGCACCTTATTGATCGTCAGTCACGACCGTCAATTTATTGATAATACTGCAACGGAATGTTATTTGTTTGAGGGGGAAGGCGTTGTCAATAAATATGTTGGTGGCTTCTTTGATGCTAAACAGCAACAAGCCAACTTTTGGGCAAGCAGGGCAGAACAAGAAGTGGCGAAAAAATCACCTTCAAAACCACAAGAAAATCTTGCTAAAACTGACCGCACTTCTAAGCCAAAATCCATTAAATTATCTTATAAAGAACAGCGTGAATTAGAGCAGCTTCCACAGCAGTTAGAAGAATTAGAGGAAAAATTGACTGCACTTCAGGCAGAGGTGAGTGAACCGACCTTTTTCCAACAATCTCATGATATCACTGATGCGAAACTTAAAGCATTGGCAGATACGGAAGCCCTTCTGGAACAAACTTTTTTGCGTTGGGAAGAATTGGAAGAGAAGAAAAGCATCGCAGAAAATCAGCGTTAAAAGAAAAACCGAGCATAGGCTCGGTTTTTTATGGATTAGAATAAATTGCTGATAAAAATCACAATAATAATGACAGGCACAACAAATTTTACATAGTTAAACCAAATTTTGGTGAAGGTCGAATTCGGTGTCGGAGAGAGTTCCTTTTTCGCTTCATCTTTCAGCACAAAGCCTACAAAAATGGCACAGCCTAAAGCCGTGAGCATAAATAAAATGTTACCACTGGCGTAGTCATAAAAATCAAAAATACTTTTACCAAAGAACGTCACATTTTTCCAAACATTGTCCCCTAAAATGGCGGGAATATTGCCGAGTAGGAAAATGCCGCCTAACACCAGTGTGATGGCTTTTCCACGACGCATACGAAGTTTTTCCTGTAATGCGGTGATAAGCACTTCATAAATGGTTATAGAGGTGGTGAGGGCGGCGATTAATAATAAACTAAAGAAAATAATGGCAAAGAATTTACCGCCCCATAAATGGGAAAAGACGATAGGTAAGCTTTGGAACACTAAGGTTGGGCCGGCATTCGGTTCGATGCCAAAAGTGAATAATGAGGGAAAGATCATAAAGCCTGCCAGTACCGCAATAATGGTATTGGTAAAACCGGTAATCACAGCGGTTTGAATGAGGTTTTCTTCTTTATTCAGATAGCTTGAAAGGGTGATTAACACACCAAAACCGAGGCTTAAAGCAAAGAACACTTGTCCTAATACAAAAATGAAAAGTTGAGGTGTGATTTTGCTGAAATCCGGTTTTAGATAGAAAGTGATCCCTTCCATCGCACCGGGTAGGGTGATGTTGCGAATCACCATACCGATTAAGAAAATAAAGAGTAGGGGCATCAAATATTTTACCGAGCGTTCAATACCGCCAATAATGCCTTTGGCTAAAATAATGTAATTCACCACCACAAAGAGAAAAGTGTAGCTCATAATTTCATAAGGGCTATTGCCAATGTGAAGATCGTAGAAGTTTTTGGCTACCTCTTTGGTAATCGGGGCGGAAATATCCAGTGTACCGCTAAGTAAGCTCACAATATAAGAAATCACCCAGCCACCCAATACCATATAATAGGCCATAATGCCAAAAGCCCCCAACAGGCCCATATAACCGATAATTTTCCAATAAGGGGAAATGTGTTTTCCTTTATCTTGAAGTTTATCGCCGAAGGCATCGATGGAATTGACACGCAAGCGGCGACCAATCACATTTTCTACGAGGATCATGGGAATGCCGATCACGATCATCGCAAGACAAAAAAGTAGCACATAGGCGCCGCCACCATTTTCGCCCACAAGGTAAGGGAAGCGCCATGTTGCACCAAAACCCACCGTTGCACCGGCAACGGTCATCACATAAGTTAAGCGACTTGACCAAGTTTGACGTTGTTGTTTATTTGTTGTCATTGTTTTTCCTATTAATAAAAGTGCGGTCAAAAAATAAATGATTTTTAATATTCGGTTTTCTCTTTATATTCACAAAGATCTTCGATAATACAGGAACCGCAACGGGGTTTTCTTGCTACGCAAGTGTAGCGACCATGTAAAATGAGCCAATGGTGGACATCCACTTTAAACTCATCGGGTACGACTTTTAAGAGCTTTTCTTCCACTTTGACAACATCTTTACCCGGAGCGAAATGGGTGCGATTGCATACCCGGAAAATGTGGGTATCGACCGCAATTGTCGGGTGGCCAAAGGCAGTATTTAACACCACATTCGCTGTTTTTCGCCCAACACCGGCAAGAGCTTCGAGAGCTTCACGATCTTCAGGGACTTCACCCTTGTGTTTTTCGATGAGATCACGGCAGGTTTTAATGATATTTTCCGCTTTACTATTATAAAGCCCAATGGTTTTAATATAGCTTTTTAACCCCTCTAAGCCTAAATCCAAAATGGCTTGTGGCGTATTGGCAACGGGAAAAAGTTTCTCTGTTGCTTTATTCACCCCTTTGTCGGTAGCCTGTGCGGATAAAATCACTGCAATTAATAATTCGAAAGGCGAATTATATTGTAATTCAGTGGTAGGGTGGGGATTCTGATCCCGTAATCGGGTGAGTATTTCAATTCTTTTCTTTTGGTTCATAGTCTTTTTCCTTCTACTTTCTTGCTTGTGTAAAAAGTAGCAAAAACACGTTTTCCCCTACTTTCTTGCTTGTGCAAGAAAGTAGCAAAGAACACACTCCAACTAATTTGCTTTTCTTCACTTGGTTAGGATTTTCTTAACGGAAAATTTTTAACTCGCTTCGCTCAGATAGGAAAAATTTTCCTAAAAATCCTAAGTCGTTCAGGCAAATTAGATGGAGCTTCAAGGGTTACTTTTTCACTTTCTGATGGCTATCAATTCTGTTTTTTAGGGCGAGGATTAAACCTAAGCCGATAAAGGCACCCGGTGGCAGGATGAAAAGTAAAAAGCTGCTGTCTGTTTGGTAAACATGCCAAGTGAGAAATTTAGCCTGTTCACCAAAAAGATGCTCAATCCCTTCAAACAATGTGCCTTGTCCGAGAATTTCACGCAGCGCACCAAGCAGGGTAAGGCTTAATGCCATACCACATCCCATGGAAAAACCGTCCCATACGGAATGTAAGAGATGATTTTTCGAAGCAAAGGCTTCCGCACGGCCAATCACAATACAGTTTGTCACAATAAGCGGAATAAAAATCCCCAAGGATTGATAGAGCGTGTAGGTGTAAGCATTCATCAATAATTGTACAACTGTAACGGTGGTGGCAATAATCATCACATAAATAGGAATACGAATTTCATGAGGAATCTGTTTGCGAAAGAGAGAAATAACCGTGTTGGTGCAAGTTAAAACCAACATCGTCGCAAGGCCTAAACCAAGTGCATTGGTCGCCGTACTGGACACCGCCAACAATGGGCAAAGCCCGAGTAATTGAACAATTGCAGGGTTATTTTTCCAAATGCCTTGCGTGAAAATGGCTTTCCATTCAGTGGTGTTTTGGGTAGTTTCAACAGACTGCTGAGGGGTTTCCTCTTCAAAAAGTGCGGTCGTTTTTTCGGTTGAATTTGTCATATCACAGTCCTTTATCGCAGTCCTTATGGGAGAGCGAGTTGCTGAAGTTCGGTTTGATGATTAAGCATCAATAAAGCGGAGCGTTTTACTTGATTAACAATGGCACGAGGTGTAATGGTTGCACCGGAAAATTGATCAAATTTCCCGCCATCTTTTTTTACCGCCCAATCATTGAGGTTCGTTTCATTAATGGATTTATGATTAAAACTTAAAATCCAATTGGAAATTCGTAGCTCTATTTTATCGCCCAATCCCGGGGTTTCGTGATGTTCAATCACACGCACACCAAGAATTTCCCCTTCAGGGGTTAGCCCCACCAGTAAGCGGATATCACCGGAATAGCCATCCGGTGCGGTGGTTTCATAAGCATAAGCGGTGATGTTTTGCCCTTTTTTAGCAAAATAAACTTTTTGAATTCCGGCTAAATTTTCACTCTTTGGAATGACCGCACTTTCCACAAGCGGGTTATCAAAATAATCATGGGGAATCACTTGTAGTAAGCGTTCACGTTGTTGTGTCGCCATGGTTTCGTCAATTTTATCTTTTGTCAGGAAAAAGATGCCTGAGGAAATCGCGGTACAGATTAATGCCACTAATCCTAAAATAATCCCATAGCGTGAGGTGGTTTTAACAATGCTCATTATTTTCTTCCTTCTAAGCGATAACCTGCCACACGAGGTCTCGTGTAATGATCAATCAGTGGCACACAAATGTTACTCAGTAAAATGGCAAAGGCGACCCCATCAGGGAAATTACCCTGATAGCGAATAAGGTAGACAAAAAGCCCAACTAACGCACCAAAAACCAATTTTCCACGAGGTGTGATTGATGCCGTGACAGGGTCGGTTGCAATGAAAAATGCACCAAACATCATTGCCCCGCTAAACATCTGGCTCATGACACTTAAATGGAGATTGCCCATCAGAGCGGTAAGGGTTGCCAAGCAGAAAAAGGTAACGAGCATTGCCACCGGAATTTGCCAATGAATTGTGCGCTTTAAGATGAGAAAGAGGCCACCAAGTAAAAAGGCGAGATTAACTTGCCACCAGCCCTGTGCGAAATCGGTACCATTAGCCATAAAAATCGGCATTTTGATGAGTTCATAAAAATCCGTTAATGCGTTGTGATGAGCGTAAAAGATTTTGGCGCTATCTAATGGCGTTGCTTGAGTGATACCGTCAATACTTTGGGTGAGTTGTGACAGGGTGAAACCATCGGTGGTAACCCCTGAAAATATCAGAGAGAGAGCATCGGGGAATGTGGGCGGCTCTTGTAATAAATGAATAGGGGGGAGCCAGGTAGTCATTTGTAATGGGAAGGAAATCAGCAGGATGACATAACCAATCATTGCCGGATTAAATAAATTTTGCCCTAAACCGCCATAAACCTGTTTGCCAAGTAAAACGGCACAAAGTGTGCCAATTAGAATAACCCAATAAGGGGCATAGGGTGGAATAGCCATGGCTAAAATCAATGCTGTTAAAGTGACACTGAAATCAGAAAGGTAAGCTAAAGGTTTTTTACCCCGTAATTTTAGTACGATAAATTCAGCCAATAGTGCAACGCTAATGGCAAGCGTTGATTGAATTAGCACACCGAAGCCAAAATAATAAATTTGAACAAGCAATGCGGGCATCATTGCAAAGATAACCCAAAGCATAATGCGTGCCGTTAATTTTCCCGAATGTGCATGAGGGGAACTGGTCATTTTAAACATGGATCTATTCCTGAGATTTCTCTAATTTTTGTTGATCTTGTGCCAATTTCTTCGCTTTTACTCGAGCAATAGCGGCAGCGACGGCAGCTTTTTTCGGATCAAGTGCGGTTAAATTTTCTTGTGTTTTTTGTGCTGAGGTTGCCTGTTCGCTGATTGAGCTATCCGTTGCTTGTGCTAATTTCTTCGCTTTTGCTCGAGCAATAGCAGCAGCGACGGCAGCTTTTTTCGGATCAAGTGCGGTTAAATTTTCTTGTGTTTTTTGAACGGGCGTTTCCTGTTCACTGTTTGGGTTATCATTGGCTTGTGCCAATTTCTTCGCTTTTGCTCGAGCGATAGCGGCAGCGA
>NZ_MLHH01000023.1 GCF_002000125.1 Rodentibacter heidelbergensis | reverse complement strand
TGCTGACAAACCAACCATTGCTTCACCAGACAATGACGGTACAGTCACCGTAACACCAGGTGAAGACAACAAGAAAGTGGATGTTACCTTTAAAGGCGAAGATGGTAAGGATAAGACTGTCACAGCAGAAAAAGGTCCTGATGGTAAATGGACAATTCCTGATGCAGGTGATACAGGTGCAACTGTAGATCCAGATACGGGCGTTATCACTATCCCATCTGACAAAGTGAAAGATGGTGAACCGGTGAATGCGAAAGGTACAAATGATGCAGGTAACACTGCTGATGCAGAAGAGAAGAATGCAGGTACTGATGCAAAAGATGCAGCCGTTGATAATACCAATGGTGATGGAGTTGTTTCTACTACACCAACCGATGAAGGTAAAGCAATCGTTACCACTGTGAAGTTGAATAACAACAACGGTAACGATAAACTTGCCTTTACCCTACCAAATGGTACAGAAAAAGGTCAGTTAGGTGAAAGCGACTTTGCGGATAAATCTGAATTTACATTCAGCAATGATGTAACCTTAAATACAGATGGCACATTAAATGTTCCAGCTGGTGTGAAAGAGTTCACGATTACGACACCTGTGAAAGAAGATACAACGACTGAAGGTGCAGAAAAAGGTAAATTTACCGTTGGCGGTATTGAGGGTAACGAAGTTACTGTTAACGATACATCGAAAGATGTAGAGGATCCGACACCATCAATCGATATCACAAGTATCGCCGGTCAGGATCAAGTCGCTGAAGGTACAGATGGCTATGCTCAATTCTTACCATCAAATATTGCAACTGAAGAAATCAGTAATACGACAAAAAATGGTGTAACAAAAGTTGTTAATGGCTTTGTAGTAAAAGGTACAAGTGCTAATGTTCCTGCTGATACAGAGGTTGATGTTACAATCACTGCTAATGGGGAAGCCTATTTCACTGGTAAAGCGACAGTTGGTGCTGATGGTACTTGGGAAATTAAAGTTCCTACAAAAACAGTAACAACAACTGTAACTGGTGAAGGTGAAGAGGAAACTACAGAAGTAGCAACTGAACTCAATAGCCCTAAATTTGATACTGCTTATGAAGTTACGGCTAAAGCAATTGCTGATGGAAAAGAAGCAACCGATACGGATAAAACTGAAGCAGCACCAGTTGTAACTGATATTTATCTTCAAGATAAATTAACGGATGATGCACCAAATGTGACTGATTTTTATACGGATACAGATAAATATGTAGGACGTATCGATGGAATGGCTGATACTGATGCGACGAAAGCAATTAGTCGTCAGACTGGTTTAACTAATGATCCGAGTGCAGAACTCCACTTCACATTGGATAAAGAACCTAAATCAGGTCAAGTGGTTAAGGTATTGCGTTATACAATTGTTGACGGTAATGAGGGACGTGTTGAGGACTTGACAGATCAAATGACAAATAATGGTCTTGATTACACAGTTAAGCCAACAACACCACAAGCAGAAACAACAAATGCGCTTTATCGTTATAAAGTAGTTGTTGAAGATGCTAATGGTGCAGATTTATCGGAAAAAGTATTTAATTATCGTCTAGATACTATTGTTGAAGCAATGGATGTTAAGGAGTTAAATGCAGATACCAATACTATGATTATTCAAGCTGATGGAGTGTCAGAGATTGGCGCCACTATTAAGTATAAATATCATAATGGTACAGGCGAGACTGGCCCTCATGATGCTACTGATAATGGTGATGGTACTTATACCCTTAATTTAGCGAATTGGAACCGTAAAGTTGCAGGTAGTATTACTATTCAGGTTATTGATGCGGCAGGTAATGTTTCTGAAACGAAAGTTAATGCAGTAAGAAACTTATTTAATGATTACACATTAGAAAAAGGTTTGAACCCTAATGGTAATAATTTTGATGATGGTGTCATCGCAGGGTTCTCACCTAATGTAGGAGGACAATCAGCCTCCCTTGTTGCAGATAATCCTCAGACATTTGCAGCTACAGATGGAAATGATACTCTTATCATTGGCTTAGATAACTTTGGTGAGATGGGTTGGTATAACGGCTCTGTGGGGCGTGGTGTCTATATCGGTGGGACAGATCGTATCGAAATGGGAGCCGGTGATGACCACATTCAGGTTCGTGGTACTCTTCAATCTATGGGAACCGCTCGAGAAGGTTATTTCGATATGGGAGAGGGGAACGATAAAATTACCTTCGGTGGTAAATTTGAAATTGGTCGTTATACCATCAGAATGGGTGAAGGTAATAACGTACTCAATTTTGGAGGAACAACACTTCAAGCCGCTACTCTTGATATTAGTTACGGTGATGGTAATGATGTGTTACGAGCAGACACCAGTAAAGATTTCGCAGGAACTAAAACAATTAGTTTTGGTAATGGCGATAACTATATGGAAGTTGGTGTTATGCACGATAAAAATGAAATTACCTTTGGTAATGGTAATGATGTCTTTATTGCTAAATCCGTCGGAACAAAAGCACCGGCTAGTGGTGTAATTGATATGGGAGATGGTGATGATACGTTCTCTGTCAGTGGATTATTTGCACGGCAAGAAGCGAAACTTGGTGCCGGGGATGACGTTGCTATTATGGGAGACAAAATTGAAACCGGTGCAGCCTATGGTCGCCTCGACGGTGGTGATGGTAACGATACCTTAGTATTAACCAAATCAGATGGAAAAGTTAGCTTACAAAATGTATTAAATTTTGAAGTAATTGATTTAACTGATCCAGCAGCACAAACCATTGGTATAACTAATGCGTATATTACTCAAGCTAATGACACTACAAAAGCTATCTATATTAAAGGCGGTACAAATGATACTGTTGACTTTGGTGATAACGGCAAAGCAATAAATGGTACTAAATTTAAAGATAGTGGCGGTGTGATTAAATCTAACTGGAATTTCTGGGAAAAAACAGAATCTGATGTTAATCATGAGGGCATTATCTATGATAAATATACTTATCGTGGTTCTGATGGTAGTGTCAACGATGAAGCTATCTATATCCAACAAGGCATCCAAATCATCTAATATTATTTAGTGATTTAACTTAATCAAAATCCCCTAAGTGGACACTTTGGGGATTTTTGATAAAAGTGCGGTTAAATTTTTATAAGATTTTATTTATACAGAATAGAATGATGTAAAGGACGCGCATCAATATGATGATTAAGACACCTTCTTTTTTATTTTCAATCTGATATTCAAATTAATATAAGGAATATCGCTTTTTTAATGTAAAACATATTTATCTTATGAGAGGGGATTAAAGGCAGTAGATCAGACCAGTTTCCAATTGAAAAAAAAGTAGAAAAGCGTAAGATTTTTTAAGATAAATAGATATAAATTTGTCCTCGTTTTCCATTGTCTTCAACAATGCAAATCTTTAGAAAAAACTAATGAAATCGAACAACTGAAACAAATCACAAATTTGAAAGGAATGTTATGAAATATTTCCCTTTTGCAAAATATTCATTGGCACTTGCCAGTGTGTTTTCTTTATTTTCGCCAAATCTTTTTGCGAAAACCACATTAAACGAAATTTTACAATACGCCTTTGTTGCTGATCCAACACTCGATGAGGCAAAAGCGAATATTGCGGCGGCGGAAAGTCAAACAAAAGTTTCTGAGGCGGGGCATTTGCCTGTGGTGTCTTTAACAGGGACTTCCGTATTAAGTCAACAACATCGTTATACGAGTGAACGTCGTTCCGGGCCGGGCGTGGCGGCTCGGGTTAATCTTTATGCTTGGGGTGGGGTTGAAGCAGAAATTGAGCGTGATAAACATCGTGAAACTTACTATCAACACGCTTTAACCGAAACCCAGGAAAATATGGGGTTAGAAATTTCTCAGCTTTATTTGACCGCACTTCGGGCAAAAGAAACCATTGCAGTATATAAAGAAAGCTTACGTTGGCATCAGAAAACTCTAAGAGATTTAGGTGTGATTGCGACTTATGATGAAGGGCGTTATTCAGAAGTTAACGAGGCGCTTTCCCGTAAAAATCAGGTGGAAACCACGATTTTAATGCAAGAGCGAATTATGCAATCTGCGTTAAACCGTTTAAGTCGCTACAATCGTGGGCAGGTGTTAACCGAAAAAGATTTAGTTGATCCCTTCAATCATATCAATGTTAAAACCTTTATTAGCCGTTATAAAAATGCGGACATCACACAAAACCCCAGTTATTTAGCCCAACAAGCCGAGTTTAACAGCTCAAAAGCGGCAGTGAAGGCGGCAAAAGCAAGACGTTTACCGGCAATTAATTTAGAAAGTACGGCAAGTCGTCATGAGCATGAGGTTTATCTGAATATGTCGTGGGATATTTATAATCCTGCAACGAAATATGAAGAACAACAACGTTACTATTCACAAAAAGCAGCAGAAGCGAAATTGCGTGAAATTGAGCTTTCGGTGAAAGAAAAATCCTTAACTTCTGAAACCGATATGGTGAGAAACCAAAGATTGGCAGAAGTCGCAAGGAAGCAAATTGCATTGCAACGTAAGGTGGTTGAGGATAATCGGCTTCAATTTGATGTGGCGGCAAAGAGTTTGATCGATCTTTTAAACTCATATCAAGAGCTTTCACGGGTACAGCTTGATGAAGTAACCGCGCGTAATGATTTTCGTGATGCAGCGATGGCTTATTTAGCTTCTCAATCTCGTATCGCCAATTGGGTAGATTCAGAAAAATCATCCACAAAATTTAAATAAATAATAAAAGAAGTACATAACCTATATGAAATCAATTATTGAACATTTGGCGTTAGTGACTCAATTACATGGAACGCCTATTGCACAGGAAGCATTAACTGCACAAGTGATGAGAGATCAGCGGTTAGATGTAAATTTATCCTCTTTAAGAGAAGTACTGAAAACCTATGGTTTTGAGAATTCTATTTCAAAACGTCCACTGACGGATATTCCTAGTCTTGCCACACCGGTTCTCGCGATTTTAAAAAATGAAGAAGCTTTGGTGATTAGCAAAATTGAAGGTGCGGGAGTAAACCGCCGTTTTCATATTCGCCAAACGGATAATGTAGAACGGATATTAGATTATCAGGAGCTTCAAGACATTTATCTGGGCTACTGTTGGTTTATTAAGCCAAAGATGACCTCTGATATTCGTTCTGAATTACCGGAATATCATTTGCCAAAGGCGTGGTTCTGGAAAGTCATTTGGCGTTTTAAAGCCTATTATGGTCAGGTCATTTTAGCCACTTTTATTATTAATTTCTTGGCATTGGTGAGCTCACTCTATGTGATGAATGTCTATGATCGTGTCATTCCAAATAAAACCTATGAAACCCTATGGGCATTGAGTATCGGGGTGGTTTTGGCGATTAGTTTTGAGTTTGCCGCCAAAATGATCCGTGGACATTTAACAGATATTGCAGGTAAAAAAGCAGACCTCATTATTAGCTCGGCGTTATTTAGACGGGTGATGGCATTGAGATTAATCGATAAACCAGCATCGTCAGGATCTTATGCCAATAATCTCCGTGATTTTGAATCTGTCCGTGAATTTATGACCAGTGCAAGTTTGCTTGTGTTGGTGGATTTACCTTTCCTCTTTTTATTCGTTTTCGTTATTTATTTAATTGGTGGGAAATTAGCCATTGTTCCACTCATTATTATTCCAACGGTCATTCTTGTAGGCATTGCCGTACAACCTAAATTAGCAGCAAGAATTAATGAATCAATGCGTGAAGCCTCACAACGTCAGGGGTTGATTGTTGAAGCATTAGATGGCATTGAAACATTGAAAGCCAATAATGCCACAAATTGGGCACAGCAACGTTGGGATATGTACACAGCAAAAACATCGGCTTCTCAGATTAAAGTGAAAGATCTAAGTAACTTTGTCGTGAATTTTTCTGTCGGATTACAGCAGCTCAATACCGTGTTTTTAGTGCTTTTAGGGACCTATTTAATCCATAGTGAAGACGAAGCTAGCCGTATTACCATGGGGGCGTTAATTGCCTCGGTAATTTTATCCGGACGGGCATTAGCTCCTCTTGCTCAAATCGCCGGATTGGCAACTCGTTTCCAGCAAGCCCGTTTGGCATTAAAAGGGGTGGATGATATTGTCAATCGTCCGATAGAACGGGTGGCAGACCGTAAATACATCACCTTAAAGCAAACGCAAGGCAAGATCACCTTTAACGATGTAGATTTTCAATATAATAAAGAAACGCCAAATGCATTATCGAAACTGTCTGTTACTATCAACCCTGGTGAAAAGGTCGCCATTTTGGGGCGTATCGGGAGCGGTAAAAGTACCTTATTAAAACTTGCGGCCGGTTTATATGAGCCTAATGCCGGCAATGTGACTTTAGATAATGTGGATTTGCGTCAAATTGATCCGAATTATATCCGCAATCAAGTCGCGTTATTTGGACAATCTCCTCGACTATTCTTGGGATCATTGCGTGACAATTTGGACATTGCCAGATCGGATAATTTTGCCGGTGATGTTGAATTGATTAATGCCTTACATCGCTTTGGTTTAGAGCATTTGGTGAATAGCCACCCGAGAGGATTAGATATGCCGTTGGGTGAAAACGGACAAGGTTTATCCGGAGGTCAAAAACAATTGGTTGCACTTGCTCGTTTAACCATTAAAGATCCTCGTGTTGTATTACTGGATGAACCGACCAGCGATCTTGATCAGGGGACGGAAGAAATGGTCTTACAAGCCCTTGCCCGTTGGATAGGTAATCGAACGATGATTATGGTGACCCACCGTCCTCAAGTGTTGAAATTAGTCAATCGTATTATTGTGATGGATAACGGCAAAGTGGTGATTGACGGCCCAAGGGATGCGGTATTGGAACATTTAAGAAACAATGAACAAAAACAAGTTGAGCAGCAAGCACAAAAAAATCAAACTCAGCCACAGCCACAGCCACAGCCACAGCCACAGCCACAGCCACAGCCACAGCCACAGCCACAGCAAAAGTCGGAAGCTGATAAGGATGAAGGAGCACAATCGTGAGTGAAAAAATAAAACAATCGGATTTAGCTTTAATTAATGATTTGAATGCCGCACTGCAGGTTGAAAAACACCGAGGTATTTTTTCAGTCATTATTCTCTTTTTTCTTTTCCTCGTCACTTTTGTTATATGGGCGTATTTTAGCCCGCTTGAAGAAGTCACCCGTGGACAAGGCAGTGTTATTCCAAGTAGCCGTGAACAGATTGTTCAGAGTTTGGATCCGGGGATTATTCAAGAAATGAAAGTAAAAGAGGGGGATATTGTCGAAAAGGGGCAAGTGCTACTAACCCTTGATGATACCCGTAGTTCTGCAATATTGCGTGAAAGTGAAGCAAAAGTACAAAACCTACGCGCGGTGGTGGCTCGTTTACAAGCAGAGTCTGCCAATAAACCTTTAGTCTTTGCCGACGATATTCCTGAAGAGGTCGTTTCACGGGAAACTGCCGCCTATAATGCGCGTCGTAAAGCGATGCTTGATGCGGTAAATGGTTTGAGCGAAAGTAAATCACTTTTGGATAGAGAGATCGCTATTACACAGCCTATGGTAAAAAAAGGGGTGGTTTCTCAAGTAGAATTGCTCCGAATGCAAAGACAATCGTCTGATTTTGCTCAGCAAATCGCAGAGCGCCGTAACCGTTATTCAGCTGATGCGAATAATGAACTGGTGCAGGCAGAGTCCGAGCTTGCCCAAGCCCGTGAAAATATGGCAATGCGGGCTGATCCGGTAGAACGTTCGCAAATCAAAGCACCGTTGCGTGGGGTAGTGAAAAATATCCGTATCAATACCGTAGGTGGGGTGGTGCAGGCAGGACAAGATATCCTTGAAATTGTCCCTTTAGATGACACTCTACTTGTGCAGGCTTACATTAGCCCGAAAGATGTGGCATTTATTCGACCGGGGCAACCTGCTTTAGTCAAAATCAGTGCCTATGATTATTCTATCTATGGTGGGCTTGAAGGAAAGGTTACGCTGATAAGCCCGGATACATTACAAGACGAGCGCCGTCGCAGTGAATTGAACTTAAATGCGGATCAAGCCTATTATCGGATTTTGATTGAAACGCAAGGAAGAGCCATCACGGATAGTAAAGGTCAAAAATTGGATATTACGCCGGGGATGACGGCAACGGTCGATATTAAAACCGGTGAAAAAACCGTTTTTCAATATCTCATCAAACCAATCACCCGTATGAAACAGGCATTACAAGAACGTTAATCAAAGATAAAAGCGCGTGGAAAATAAAGTTCCGCACGCTTTTTTATTAGATACACATATTTTACTTTGGCTAGCCTTTGATGATAAATCAAAACTTTCTCATCAAGCCATTGAATTATTGGAGGATTTTAGAAATGAATTATATTTTAGCCTCGCAAGTCTTTGGGAAATATCAATAAAATCCAGTTTAGGAAAACCTCACTTTAATGTTGATGTCGAAAAGCTTGAACAGGGGCTTATTTCCGTAGGATGCCATTTATTGCCGATTGAGCTTTCTCATATTGTTAAATCATCAAACTATCCTTTTGTACATAAAGATCCGTTTGACAGGTTGTTATTAGCACAAGCAGATGCAGAAAATATTTACTTTATGACTGCCGATAATCTTATCCTCGACTATAATAAGCCGTTTCTTCTCAATTCTAAAAAATAGGAATTGATATGCTCCACCTCACTCTTGAAGATGAACTTTTTCTTGGGCAACCCAAACAAGTTGGCACACATTCTACGGTTTATGATCACTTTGCGGTGATGTTTGAAGATGACGGTGAAACCGGTTATTTTTATGCGATGGATATGCGTCAAAACGGTCAACCTATTGTTGATGTGTTGCACGTTTATAATGTGGATTCCACTTCAAATCATCATGAAGCCCGTAAATTAGAAATTTGTTGGGATGAAAGCGGTTATTTAGCTTTGCTTTTAATTAACGGTTATCCCCATGCGGTATTTGATTTTGCCCGTTTAGTCGGTTATAACAGTAATAAATATCCACAACCGAATTTAATGAGCCTGTGGACACGAGAAGAACTGACCAACGATAAAGCCGAGCAATGGCTTGGCGTGAAAACTATCAAGTAAATGAAATTTTATCGCAATCTTCAGCCTTTCAAAGTCATTAGCTTTGATTTAGATGACACACTCTATGATAACCATGATGTCATTCGTCAGGCGGTTTCACGCTTTGTGCAATTCACTCAAGCGCTCACTCAATGCCCAACGTTTGAAACAGAGTGGTTGGATTGGAAAGACCGTATTGCACAAGAAAATCCACTTTTAAGCGAAGATGTGACGAAGTGGCGGGAAGAGGCGTTACGCCAATTTTTAAAGGCGAAGGGAAAAAATGTGGCTGAAATTGACCGCACTTTATCGTACGCCATGGAAGAATTTTTACATTGGCGTCACCAAATTGATGTTCCCCAAGCATCGCTAAGGGTATTAAATCAATTAAAAACACATTATAAACTCTGTGCTATTACCAATGGCAATGTGGATCCTTTACGCATTGGATTATCTCAATTTGACCTGATTTTGCGGGCCGGTGAACATGGCAGAGCAAAACCTCATGAAGACCTGTTCCATAAAACCTCACGCTATTTCAATGTTTCGCCACAGGAAATTTTGCATGTGGGCGATAATTTAACCACAGATGTTCAGGGGGCAGTTCAAGCTGGTTGCCAAGCGGTATGGATTAATCTATCGGATAAACATCTCGTTGATTTTCCACAAGCAACCCTGTTACCTACCTTAGAAATTAACCATTTAACTGAATTATTATGGCTATGAAAAAGAAAAATCAAATTCTTGTTACCCTTTCCATTGTGGCTTTATTAGGCGGCTGCTCGGAAGAAGAAGTACAACGAGATGTGTATCACTCTCTTGAAGACTGTCTTGCAGATTGGAAAAAAATTGAGTTATGTGAGGCAGATAAAAATACAGAAAATGCACAGGCTGCGCCTGCTAATGTACCTGAGCAGTCCCAACAAAACACCCATTCGCTTTCCGGGTTAGGGTTACGCAATCAGGGTGAAAATGCCAATACAGTCAATGATGAATGGCAAAACGCTAATCAAAATAACTCAACAACAGACGCCAACAATACAAATGGTGAAACCACGGCCAATGCCGAAAGCCGTGATCCTTCCTTGGGGGCGGCGATTGCCGGCGGTGTTATGGGGTATATGGCGGCCCGTGCGATCAGTAATTTCTTAGGCCCAAGTTATCATCCAAGTAACCGTGCGGTTTCCACCCCGACAGGGCAGGTGATCCAACCGCAGACCAACCGTTCTGTGGGCAAACCTATGTTGGTAAAAGGCAATGCAGGAAGTATGAACAGCAAACCAGTTTCACGAGGCGGTTTTACCAGTCCAAACAATTCAAACCGCAGTAGCGGAGGATAATATGAAACGTGTAACCGGTTTTCCAACCCGACCAGATATGGTGAAACAACTGCTTGATGTCGGGTTTGATTACTACAATTTGCCCTCTAGTGATGGTTCTCATTATTGGTCGGATAATGTCGCCTATGAATTTACTTTGGCGGAAATTGATCGCATAGAAGATACCACAAATGAACTGCACGCCATGTGTTTAGATTTTGTCGCTAATGAAATTAAACAGGGTGATTATGCCCATTATCGTTTCACCGATTGGCAAAAGCAGTTGATTGAAGATGCGTGGCGTAAGCAAGCGCCTTATTTATATGGCCGTTTTGACTTTGGTTATGATGGCGAAAATTTGAAAATGTTTGAATATAACGCCGATACGCCCACTTCTTTGTTAGAGGCAGCCATTGTGCAATGGCAATGGTTAGAACAAATCGAAGGCCTTCATCATCGTGACCAATTTAATTGGATTCACGAAGAGTTACTTAAACATTTCACCTTTCTCAAACAGCAAAGTGGAAAAAGTGATTTCTATTTCAGTGCTATGCAAGAAGCCGGACGAGAAGATTGGGGAAATTTAGATTATCTTGCCGATGTGGCTTACAATGCCGGGTGGAACATTCATCAACTTGCGGTGGAAGATATTGGCTATAACAAAGCAAGCAAAGAATTTGTTGATTTAAACGATGCACCTATTGAGATGCTGTTCAAACTCTATCCTTTAGAATGGTTAAGCGGCGCGGAATTTGCTCAACATATCCCGACTGCAAACACGCATTTTATTGAACCGGCTTGGAAAATGCTCTTAAGCAACAAGGCATTACTTGCCAAATTATGGCAGCGTTATCCAAATCACCCGAATTTACTGCCGGCTTATTTCAACCCATTTGATATTACCGACCAAAATGCGATTTGGGTGAAAAAACCACTGCTTGGTCGGGAAGGGGCGAACGTATTCTATTATGAGAAAAGTAATGGCATCGAGTTTGCCGCTAAAGGGAGTGAACATTCAGCGTTTTATGATACCTCAGGCTATATTTACCAACAAAAATTTGAATTACCCAACTTTGACGGCATGTATCCCGTCATTGGTTCTTGGGTCATTGGCGATGTGGCTTGTGGTATGGGATTGCGTGAGGATTTCACGGCCGTCACCGGAAATGATAGCCATTTTGTGCCACATTATTTTGTGCCCTAATCGGGGCTGTTTTAGGGCGTATAAACAACATAATAATTTTTAAAAATTAGACTGGCAAAAAAGCAAGCTTTCCGCTAGTATAGCTCACATAAAGATTTCCTGGAGTGTTCGTCAGTGGGTTATGTCCCTGAGCCGATACTTAAAATCTTATAAATCGGTTTCCCGTCATTGGTGTGTAGGCTTGGCCTTTATTATTCAATAATAAAGGAACTAAGAAACCTAAAAATGACCTTATCGATTTCCTTGAACCGTCGGGTTCAAGGACTGCCACCCGCAACGGCACTCTGGGTCCTTTCTTCTTTCATCTCTATGAATATCCAACAACAACGCCAATACATTCGCCGCCAAATTCGAAAAACGCGCGCCAATTTGACCGCACTTCAACAGCAACAGGCAGAGCATAGGATAACTGCTCAAGCGCTTGATGTAATTGAGGCCTATCAGGCAAAAAATATCGCTTTATATCTGGCTTTTGATGGTGAAATTTCCACTCAATTGTTAATCAAAGCCCTATGGCAACAAGATAAAAAGGTGTTTTTGCCCGTTTTGCATCCCTTTGCTAAACATCATTTATTGTTTTTGCGTTATTTACCCGGCACCCCGATGGTTCAAAATCATTTTGGTATTTGGGAGCCGAAATTAAATGTTCAACATGTGTTGCCGCTCAATGAGCTGGATATGCTTTTTACCCCCTTAGTTGCCTTTGATAAACAAGGTAACCGACTGGGTATGGGCGGGGGTTTTTATGATCGAACTCTGCAGAATTGGCAACAAAAATCTTTTCTCCCTATTGGTTTAGCTCATTCCTGCCAGCAAGTGGAAGCCCTACCTATCGAACATTGGGATGTACCGCTTTTTGATATTTTGGTTGGATGAATCTATCATTTCAATTTAATTGATAGGTAAAACCAAAAATATTTCCTCTTTCCCCTTGAAATCATCTCAAACGATCTTACTTACCCAGTGTGAACGGCGAAAGCCAATTGACTATCAATGAATAGGGAAAAGATACCAATGAATATAGAAAAATTTACGACAAAATTCCAACAAGCCTTGAGTGAAGCGCAATCTCTTGCGATTGGAAAAGATAATCAATTTATCGAACCGGTGCATTTATTGACCGCACTTTTAAACCAACAGGACGGTTCAATTGCGCCGATTTTAACCGCAAGTGGCGTCAATGTTACGCTATTACGGAATGAATTAAATCAAGAATTGAATAAATTGCCACAGGTTTCTGGCAATGGTGGGGATGTGCAAATTTCCCGCCAATTACTTAACCTATTGAATTTATGTGACAAACTCGCACAACAAAGACAAGATAAATTTATTTCAAGCGAATTGTTTTTGCTTGCCGCACTCGAAGAACGAGGTTCGTTAAAAGATATTCTCACCAAGTGTGGTGCTAAAAAAGAACAAATTGCACAAGCTATTGAACAAATTCGTGGAGGACAAAGCGTGAACGATCAAAATGCAGAAGAAAGCAGACAAGCTCTGGAAAAATATACCATTGATTTAACCAAACGGGCAGAAAGCGGCAAACTTGACCCAGTGATCGGACGTGATGAAGAAATTCGCCGAACCATTCAAGTGTTACAACGCCGAACTAAAAATAATCCGGTTTTAATTGGTGAACCGGGCGTGGGGAAAACCGCCATTGTCGAAGGGTTGGCACAACGTATCGTCAATGGTGAAGTGCCGGAAGGGCTGAAAAATAAACGTGTGCTTTCCTTAGATATGGGGGCATTAATTGCTGGGGCAAAATACCGAGGTGAATTTGAAGAGCGGTTGAAAGCCGTATTAAATGAGCTGGCAAAAGAAGAAGGTCGGGTCATTTTATTTATTGATGAAATACACACTATGGTGGGTGCCGGTAAAACCGATGGCGCAATGGATGCCGGTAACTTGTTAAAACCAAGTTTGGCACGGGGGGAATTGCACTGTGTGGGGGCGACCACGCTTGATGAATACCGTCAATATATTGAAAAAGATGCCGCATTGGAACGCCGTTTCCAAAAAGTGTTTGTGGATGAACCGAGTGTGGAAGATACCATTGCTATTTTGCGTGGTTTAAAAGAACGCTATGAAATTCACCATCATGTGGATATTACCGATCCGGCCATTGTAGCAGCGGCGACCCTTTCGCATCGTTATATTTCCGATCGCCAATTACCGGATAAAGCCATTGATTTAATTGATGAGGCGGCCTCCAGTATTCGAATGGAAATTGATTCCAAACCGGAACCGCTTGATCGTCTTGAACGCCGTATTATCCAATTAAAATTGGAACAACAGGCGTTGAAAAAAGAAGAAGATGAGGCAAGCCGCAAGCGCTTGGAAATGTTAGAAAAAGAGCTGGCTGACAAAGAGCGTGAATATGCAGAATTAGAAGAGGTATGGAAATCCGAAAAAGCTACCCTTTCCGGTTCACAACATATTAAACAAGAACTGGATGCGGCAAAAACCGAAATGGAGCAAGCCCGTCGTGCCGGTGATTTAAGCAAAATGTCAGAACTTCAATATGGGCGCATTCCTGAATTGGAAAAACAACTGGCACAGGCTGAAACTAGCGAAGGCAAAGAAATGAGCTTGTTGCGTTATCGGGTTACCGATGAAGAAATTGCCGAAGTGCTTTCCAAAGCCACAGGTATTCCGGTGTCCAAAATGATGGAAGGGGAAAAAGAAAAACTGTTGCGTATGGAAGAAGAATTGCACAAACGTGTGATTGGACAGAACGAAGCGGTAGATGCTGTCGCTAATGCCATTCGCCGTAGCCGTGCAGGGTTGTCAGACCCAAACCCTCCGATTGGTTCTTTCTTATTCCTTGGTCCAACAGGTGTCGGGAAAACGGAATTGTGTAAAACTTTGGCAAAATTCTTATTCGACAGTGACGATGCCATGGTGCGTATTGATATGTCGGAATTTATGGAAAAACACAGTGTTTCCCGTTTAGTGGGGGCGCCTCCGGGTTATGTGGGGTATGAAGAGGGCGGTTATTTAACGGAAGCCGTACGTCGTCGCCCCTATTCGGTGATTTTGCTTGATGAAGTAGAAAAAGCCCATGCTGATGTGTTCAATATTTTGTTACAAGTGTTAGATGATGGTCGTTTAACTGATGGACAAGGCAGAACGGTCGATTTCCGCAATACCGTGGTGATTATGACTTCAAACTTGGGTTCTCATCTTATTCAGGAACATCAAGGCGAAGGCTATGAGGAAATGAAAAATCGAGTGATGTCGGTGGTCGGACAACATTTCCGTCCGGAATTTATCAACCGGATTGATGAAACCGTCGTGTTCCATCCGCTTGCGAAAGAAAATATCCGTGCCATTGCAAGTATTCAATTAGAACGCTTGGCAAAACGTATGGAAACCCGTGGTTATGAGATTGTGTTCAGTGAAGCACTTATTGATTTCATTGGTGAAGTGGGCTATGACCCGGTTTATGGTGCACGTCCGTTAAAACGGGCAATTCAACAAGAGATCGAAAATCCGTTGGCACAACAAATCCTTTCCGGTCAATTGCTACCAAGCAAAGTGGTGACGGTGGATTATGTGGATGATAAGGTCATGGCAAGACAATAGTCTTTAGTGGAAAGTGCGGTGAGAAATCACCGCATTTTTTATGGTTCTCTTTTAGAGGGAATAAAAAGCGTTGATCCCATAATGGATAATCAACGTTTTTTTATTTTATTTAATAAGTAGTATCTTGGGTTTCAAACCAACTTTCTAAAATTAAACAAGCAGAGATACCGTCTATTTTGCCTTTTTTTAAGGCTTTAAAACCGCCCCGTTCAAAAATTTCACTTCGGGCTTCGGTGGTGGTGAGGCGTTCATCTTGTAATGCGACTTTCACGCCAAAACGACCGGTTAAACGGTTGGCAAATTTCTTTGCTTTTAAGGTGAGTTCTTGCTCAGTTCCATCCATATTTAACGGAAGTCCGACCACAACCATATCCGGTTTCCATTCTTTTAAACATTTTTCAATGGCATCCCAGTTGGGGATGCCATCTTGTGCTTTAAATGCCGGTAAGGCTTGAGCAGTACCGGTGATGCTTTGTCCTACGGCACAACCAATGCTTTTCATGCCAAAATCAAAGGCGAGAGCAGTGATATTCATTAACTATGCCCTACTTGTGATGTGGCAAAGTTATGCATATTGATGCCGAGCAATTGGTTTGCGGCAAGATAACGCGCTTCATAAGGTGTATCAAATAAAATATGCTCATTGAATGGCACGACAAGCCAAGCATTATCAGCAATTTCTTGTTCTAATTGCCCCGCTGACCAGCCTGCACAGCCGAGTGCAACAAGGTATTTTTCCGGCGCTTGTAGAGAGCCAAACGTGTCCACGATATCTGCGGAGGTTGTCAGACTAAGATCATCGGTGATTTTATAGCTGTGTTGAAAATCATTGAAGGTATTTTTATGCACAATAAAACCACGTTCGGTATGCACTGGTCCGCCTGCTAACACCATGGTGTCGTCAAAAGTGCGGTCATTTTTCATCATAAAATTTAATTTGCTGTAAAGTTCCGCAATGCTGAGATCGGTAGGTTGGTTAATCACAACCCCCATGGAACCCTGCTCATTATGCTCACAAACAAAAACAACCGTACGGTGAAAATAATCTGTTAGATGTGGCATTGCAATTAAAAATTGTCCTTGTAAATCCATCATTCGCCTAAATCTCCAAAACAAATTTGTAGTGCGCTGATTGCGGCTAAAGAGGCCGTTTCTGTACGCAATACACGCTTTCCTAATAACACCTCAGTAAAACCTTGTTGCTTCGTTTGGGCTATTTCCTGAGGCGATAATCCGCCCTCGGAGCCAATCAACAAACGCACCCCTTCTTTTGGAATGAGGGGCAAGGTTTTTATGGAATATTGGGCACGCGGGTGTAAATTCAACTTTAATGCCCCATCATTTTCTGCACACCAATCTTGCAATTTCATTAAGGGGCGAATTTGTGGGATCACATTTCTGCCACATTGCTCACAAGCGGCAATGGCGATTTTTTGCCATTGTTGAATTTTTTTATCCATACGATCGCCGTCCAGCTTCACGCCACAGCGTTCCGACCAAAGCGGTGTAATGATATTGACACCTAACTCAACGGATTTTTGAATAGTAAATTCCATACGCTCACCACGAGAAATCACCTGCCCTAAATGAATGTTGAGGGGGGATTCTTTATCGACAAATTCACGTCCTAAAATTTCAACACTCACCGATTTTTTACCGGCGCTAATAATCCGAGCCGGATAAATATGATTACTGCCGTCAAAAAGCTCAATCTGTTCGCCTTCTGTCATGCGTAGCACCCGTCCAACGTGATTTGCCGCTTCATCGGAAAGGGTGCAGTGAGAGAGGGTTTCGAGAGGTTGTGGATGATAAATTCGAGGTATACGCATAATGTGATGAAAAAATAAAAGAAAAGTGCGGTTGATTTTACCGCACTTTTTCTTAATTAGTCAGAAAGATTATGAGGTAAATGTTCCAAAATCCCACTCCAATAAGTGGCAGAACGCAAATTATGCTTACGGATACAGTTGACTACTGCCTCTGCATTGCCGGTTTGGCAAATCTGCTGCAATTCCATATAAAACTGCTTGGTGCATTTACGATGTTCTTCATGGCTAAAAAATAGCAACCCAATTTTTTGATATACCCCTTTTAAACTATTGAAAATTAAACGATAAAAGGGCTTATTAGCCAATACGGTAAACTGACGAAAAATATGATAATCAAATTCCGTATAATCTTCTGCCGTATCACCCAATTCATTTAACGCATTAAATAATAGCGCGGCTTGTTGGGGGGATTTTCTTACCGCTTCATAAATGTAAAATTCCGACATTTTACTGCGTAGCGATAACATATTATCAATAATCAACGGCGCTGAATTTTGATCGAGAGTGATTAAGGTTTCGATAATACTTGGGTTGGCGGTATCCCAAATATTGTTGATTTTCGTGGGTTTTCCGTGTTGAATGGTGAGCCACCCATCCCGGGCTAAACGTTGTAGCACCTCACGCAATGTGGTGCGTGTCACCCCGATTTTATCAGAGAGATCACGTTCTGAGGGTAAATTGGATCCTGCGGGAAAAACATCCTCCCAAATGCACTTAACGATATACTCCTCAGCAAGTGCCGCAGGACTCTGTGCTTTTAAAATTGTGTTGTCTGTATTCATAATAATTAAAAAATAATTAGAAAAGTCTAACAAGATCAAAAAAAGATGATTTATAGAATAAATCTTTGTTTTTAGTATTATCCCTTTCGGGGCGTCTATATTACAATGTACACACTTGAAATAACAGGAGTAATTTATGACGTACACACAGGCTTTAATGAAGAATTTTCTGGGGGCGAGCCCTGATTGGTATAAGCTCGCTATTCTCGTTTTTCTGATAGCCAATCCCATTATTTTCTTTTTTATCAGTCCCTTCGTAGCGGGCTGGGTACTTGTTGCTGAGTTTATTTTTACCCTTGCAATGGCATTAAAATGCTATCCGTTGCCCCCCGGAGGGTTACTGGCGATTGAAGCGGTTATCATTGGTATGACCAGTCCATCGCACGTCAAAGCGGAAATTATGGCTAATTTTGAAGTGATTTTATTGCTGATGTTTATGGTTGCCGGCATTTATTTTATGAAGCAACTGTTACTGTTTGTCTTTACCCGTTTGCTGATTGCCATTGAATCTAAAATCACCCTTTCTTTAGCTTTCTGTGCCAGTGCGGCGTTTTTATCCGCCTTTTTAGATGCACTCACCGTTGTAGCAGTGATTATTAGTGTGGCGATGGGCTTTTATGGCGTTTATCACAAAGTGGCATCCGGCAACAAATTAAATGATCTTGTGGATATTACGAATGACGATAAATTAGGGGATAACCGCACCACATTAGAACAATTTCGTGCTTTTTTAAGAAGTTTAATGATGCATGCCGGTGTGGGAACGGCACTCGGTGGGGTGATGACAATGGTGGGAGAACCTCAGAATTTAATTATTGCCGAACAAGCCAATTGGAATTTTATGGAATTTTTCTTCCGTATGGCACCGGTGACTTTACCGGTTTTAGTTTTTGGGTTGCTCACTTGCTATTTGGTAGAAAAATTTAAGTTATTCGGTTATGGGGCAAAACTGCCTCGTAAGGTTTGGGCGGTATTGGCACGTTTGGATCGTAATAATACGCAAAAAATGTCACAGCAAGAGAAAATGAAGCTCTTTATTCAAGCACTCATCGCCCTTTGGCTTGTGATTGGTTTGGCTTTCCATTTAGCCGCTGTGGGTTTAATCGGTTTAAGTGTGATTGTGCTTGCTACGGCATTTACCGGTGTAACGAATGAACATGTCATTGGTAAAGCCTTCCAAGAATCTTTACCTTTTACCGCATTACTTGTGGTCTTTTTTACCGTGGTGGCGGTGATTATTGATCAAAAACTGTTCGCACCGATTATTCACTATGTGCTTTCTGCCAGTGAAAGTGCGCAGCTTGTATTATTCTACGCCTTCAATGGTTTGCTTTCTGCGATTTCCGATAACGTATTCGTCGCAACGGTTTACATTAACGAAGTGAAAGCCGCCCTCACTAATGGCGTGATTAGTCCACATCAATTTGAACTTCTTGCTGTGGCAATCAACACCGGTACAAACTTACCGTCTGTGGCGACACCAAATGGTCAAGCGGCATTCTTATTCTTATTAACCTCATCCCTTGCCCCGTTAATCCGCCTTTCTTATGGCAGAATGGTTTACATGGCATTACCTTACACCATTGTGTTATCCTTAGTGGGCTTATTGGCGATTGAATATATTTTACCGGCTGCGACCCTGTGGTTGGCAAATTTAGGGCTGATCCAGCCAATTTAAGGAGAACACATGCTCGCATTCTTTAAACAATTTTCAGAAAAACGTTCATCTTGGCTATTACTGGCATTGTCGAGTTTAGCTTTAGAATTGACCGCACTTTATTTCCAATATGGTATGGGCTTGCAGCCTTGCGTACTTTGTGTATATGAACGTTTAGCCATGATCGGTTTATTTTTTGCGGGCATCATTGGTCTTCTTGCCCCTCATTCACCTATTATTCGTTTGATTGCACTGGCGTTAGGTTTATTTAGTGGGATAAAAGGGCTGATGATTTCGATTCGTCACCTTGATCTTCAAATGAACCCTGCGCCATGGAAACAATGCGAATTTCTCCCTAATTTTCCGGAGACCCTCCCTTTCCATCAGTGGTTTCCCAGTATTTTCAACCCAACTGGCACTTGCGATAACAGCCAATGGTCGTTATTTGGCATCACCATGGTGCAATGGCTTGTGGCAATCTTTGCCGTCTATGTGATCGTGCTTGTGGTGATACTTATCGCGCAGGTAAAGAAAACCCGAAGACAAAGACGGTTGTTTAATTAAAAGAATAAGGTTTTCTTAAAAGTAAATGAGATTGGGTAGGCAAAGGTATTTTAGCGATTTTATTGAATTTATAGGTAGTTACATTTATGCATGGCACATTGACGCACAATTACGTCATTAGTTTAACCACCGCCGAAAAACGGCGCCAACATATTGAAAATGAATTTGGCAAACAAAATATCCCCTTTTCATTTTTCGATGCGGTGACCCCTTCAAATATTGAGGAAGTGGCGGAAAAACTCAATATCATTCTTGATCGCTCTCCCAAAGCCCTTTTAAGCGATACGGAAATTGGCTGTGCGTTAAGCCATATTTTCCTTTGGCACTTTATGCTGGAAAATCAATTAGATTACATTAATATTTTTGAAGACGATATTCACCTAGGGGAAAATGCCAAGGCATTGTTAGAAATTGACTATCTACCCGATGATACGGATGTTTTAAAATTAGAAGCGAATGGAAGAATTTTTGGTGGCGAGCCAAGTAAAATAAAATGCAACCGTGAAATTATTCCCTTAACTTTTAAACAATCAGGGGCTGCCGGCTATACACTTACCCCAAAAGGTGCAAAATATTTACTCAGTAAGGTACAAAATAAGCAACTTACACTTCCCGCCGATGATATTCTTTTTGTGGAATTTTTGAGCCAAAAAGATTATAACGTGGTGCAACTTTTACCCGGTATCTGTGTGCAGGATTTTATTATTAATCCTAATCCTTTTGAAAGTAGCCTCTCAGCGGGGAGAGCACAAGTGAGCCATAACCAAATAAAATCTTCACCTTTGGAAAAAATAAAAAAAGAGTGGATCAGAGTAAAAAGACGATTATTTGGAAACCCGTTCCCTTCAAGTAAAAGTGCGGTCAAATTTGACCGCACTTTTGTCTTAGAGCTGAATTTTCCCATCATAAATATGAATGGCATCGCCCGTCATATAAAGAGGGTGTCCTTCGCCCTGCCATTCAATGATAAGGCTTCCCCCGGGTAAATCCACTTGTACTTTATTATCGAGTAGGCCTTGCATCATCCCCACTGCAGCAGCAGCACAGGCGCCGCTACCACAGGCTTGGGTTTCACCGGCACCACGTTCATAAACCCGTAATTTAATATGATTTTGGTTGATCACCTGCATAAACCCGGCATTGACACGTTCAGGGAAGCGTTCGTGGTTTTCAACTAAAGGGCCGAGTTGCGCCACATTTGCGGTTTGAATATCTTCAACTTGTACCACGCAATGTGGGTTTCCCATTGAAACCGCACCGCATAATACGGTTTGAAGATCGGTGCGTAAAATGTAATTTTTTTCAAATTTATTGGCAATAAAAGGAATTTTTGCTGGTTCCCAAATGGGTTCGCCCATATTGACACGAATTTGACTGTCTTCTTGCACGGTTAAAATCATCTTGCCTTTTTGGGTGCTGACAGCAATATTTTTCTTGTTGGTTAACCCTTTCAGGGTCACAAAACGTGCAAAACAACGTGCACCATTGCCACATTGGGAAACCTCACTCCCATCGGCATTAAAAATGCGATAGTGGAAATCTAAATCAGGATCATAAGGTGGTTCAACAATCAAAAGTTGATCAAAACCAATACCACGATGGCGGTCAGAAAGGCGTTTAATCACTTCCGGTGTTAAATAAACATTTTGTGTCATGGCATCGACGACCACAAAATCATTGCCTAAACCGTGCATTTTGGAAAAGTGCATTTCCTATCCTTAATTCTTTAATACAAGTTGAAGGCATTATAGTGAGCAACAGAGGGAATGGCAAATGAGAGAAAAGGCAAAAAATGCGATCATTTTGACCGCACTTTTTACAGGATAATGCTTACATCCAAGCGTTATTGCGAATAATGCCGACGGCAATGCCTTCAATTTCAAAATAAGGTTGTTCTTCAAGATTAACCACGATAGGTTGATATTCCTCATTTTCTGCATGAAGATAAATCACCGAACCTTTGCGTTCAAAGCGTTTTACGGTGACCTCATCTTCGATGCGGGCAACCACCACTTGCCCGTTTCGCACGTCTTTTGTGCTGTGTACGGCAAGTAAATCGCCGTCTAAGATACCAATGTCTTTCATTGATTGGCCATAGACTTTAAGCAAAAAATCCGCCTGAGGTTTAAACATATCCGCATCAACCCGATAGGTGCCTTCAATATGTTGCTCGGCAAGGATTGGCTCACCGGCGGCTACTCGGCCAATTAAAGGGAGGCCTTCTTGCTCATCATTTGAACTTTCATCAAGAATTCGAATACCTCGTGATGCACCAGAAATAATTTCAATCGCCCCTTTTCGAGCCAAGGCTTTGAGATGTTCTTCCGCCGCATTGGGTGATTTAAACCCCAATTCACGAGAAATTTCTGCCCGAGTTGGGGGCATACCAGTGGTTTCCAAATGTCGTTTTAATAAATCTAATACTTCTTGCTGTCTGTTTGTTAATGGTTTCATTATCCACTCCTGTTGTTTTATACAGAGCTTCTGTCATTATATACAGAAGAAAAGTGGTTGCAACCGTTATTTAGCTTCCATTCAAAATTTTAGAGAGTGATAAATGAGCGAATATGATATGATTGCCTTGATAATTGATAACAAAAGAGAACCTGATTATGTCGAGTATCGTGAATGCCTATCGCAAACTGTTAGAATTCCCTTTATCGTTCTTAGTAAAAAATAATCCTATCCCGGCTAATCCCATTGAAGAACTTCAACTTAATCTTTCCCAACCTATTGTTTATGTTTTACCATACACCTCACAAACCGATTTTGTGATTTTCCGCCGCCACTGTTTAGATTTAGGGCTGCCTGATCCTGCTGAAAAAAATGATGTGCAAGGTGTCAGTTTACCCCGTTATGTCTATTTAGATGAGGGAAGACGCTTTTTTAAATCCAAAGGCGCAAAAGATGAAACCATTCAAACCTTTAATAAATACCTCGAATTGCACCGCACTTTTGCTGATTTAGATGTACAAATTGTGCCGGTTTCTGTCCTTTGGGGGCGCTCACCGGGGCATGAAGACAAAGCGGGGTTGCCTAATTTACGTTTATTGAACGGTGTGCAAAAAACCTTTGCAGCCATTTGGTTTGGACGGGATACCTTTGTGCGTTTTTCCCAAGCGGTTTCATTGCGTTATATGGTTAATGAACACGGTGCGGATGAAAAAATGGCGCAAAAATTAGCCCGTGTCGCCAAAATGCACTTTGCCCGCCAACGTATCTCTGCAACAGGCCCACGTTTACCCAATCGCAAAGCGATGTTCAATAAACTTCTGCAATCCGCCACCATTCAAGCGGCAATTGAAGATGAGGTGAAAAGCAAGAATATCAGCCGTGAAAAAGCGGAAAAAGAGGCTTATAAGATTTTAGATGAAATTGCCGCAGATGTGAGCCATTCCAGCCTCCGTGCGGCAGATCGTTTCTTAGGTTGGTTGTGGAATAAATTATATTCCGGTATTGATGTGCAAAATGCCGATCGAGTTCGTAAACTAGCATTGGAGGGGCATGAGGTGGTGTATGTGCCTTGCCATCGAAGCCATATTGATTATTTATTACTTTCTTATGTTCTTTATCATCAAGGTTTGGTTCCTCCGCACATTGCTGCAGGCATTAACCTTAATTTCTGGCCGGTAGGGCGTATTTTCCGTAGCTGGGGGGCTTTCTTCATTCGCCGTACCTTTAAAGGGAATCGCCTTTATTCGGCGATTTTCCGTGAATATTTAGCGGAATTATTTCATCGTGGTTATTCGGTGGAATATTTTATTGAGGGAGGGCGTTCCCGCACAGGGCGTTTACTCTCACCGAAAACCGGTATGATGTCTATGACGTTGCAAGCGTTGCAAAGTCACCAAACCCGCCCGATTTCTGTGGTGCCGGTGTATGTGGGCTATGAGCATGTGTTAGAAGTGGACACTTACGCCAAAGAATTGCGTGGCGCAGCAAAAGAAAAAGAAAATGCCGGTTTAGTGATTCGAGTGATTAAAAAATTACGGAATTTAGGGCAAGGGTTCGTGAATTTTGGTGAACCGATAACCTTATCGAATTACCTTAATCAACATTTTCCGGAATGGAAAGAAAACACTCACGAAGAGAAGCCTCAATGGTTTAATGTTGCCGTTGATGCGGTTTCCCATCAAGTGATGGTGAATATCAATAAAGCCGCTGCAGTCAATGCTATGAATTTAGTGGGAACCGCATTACTTTCTTCCCGCCAACGTGCACTGGCCCGTGAGCAATTGTTTGAGCAGTTAGACAGCTATCAACAAATGTTACAAAATGCGCCGTATTCAGAAGATATGGTGCTTCCAACCTCTTCTCCAAAAGCAATGTTAGAGCATGTATTAAGCCTTGATCGTGTGGGGGTTTTGTTGGAAAAAGATAACTTTGGTGAAATTGTTCGCTTGGAGCGGACTTCAGCGGTGTTAATGACCTATTACCGCAATAATATCCAACACGCCTTTGTGTTGCCTTCGTTGGTGGCAAGTGTGGTGTTGCATTATGAGGCAATTCAAAAAGATCTTTTATTAGATGCCGTCAGCAAAATTTACCCATTCTTGAAAGGGGAGCTGTTCTTACATTTCAACCAAGAGGAATTAAAGGCACAAATTCATCGAATTATTGCAGAGTTTACCCGCCAAGAGGTGATCCATAGCAATGAGAATTTCCTTTCTATTAATCGTTCAAAAGTGCGTATTTTACAACTTTGGTCTGCCGGCGTGCGTGAAATTTTGCAACGCTACTATATTACTGTGACGATTTTACAAAAAGAGCCACAGGTTTCACGTTCGATATTAGAAAAGGAAAGCCAGTTAGTGGCACAACGCCTTTCTGTGCTACATGGCATTAATGCCCCGGAATTCTTTGATAAAGCCGTCTTCTCTACATTTATTGCGAATTTAAAAGAGGAAGGCTATTTTGATGAACAAGGTCAAGGCAATCGCCCTTATTTGGATGCGCTTTCATCTATCCTTGAACATCTCATTTCAACGGAAATCAGCCTAACCATTAGAGGTACGGTTGAAAAAGCTGAAGAAATGGAATAGCAAAGCATGAGGTCGTTGTTGAGGTTTCAGTATTCGTACATCGGCTAAAACTATCTCAAAGTGCGGTTAAAATTCACCATGATTTTTAGCCGCACTTTTGTTTTTGAGCCTATCCCAATGCCACATCTAAAATCATCATTAATGAAAAACCGAGCATAAGGCTAAGGGTGGCGATATCCGTATTACCATTACTTTGAGATTCGGGAATGAGTTCTTCAACCACTACGAAAATCATTGCACCGGCGGCAAAAGCGAGAGCATAAGGAAGAATGGATGTCATCGAGATCACAAATAATGCACCAATCACTGCGCCAATCGGCTCAACAATGGCGGAAAATGCCCCGTAGGTGAAGGCTTTTTTACGACTATGCCCTTCAGCACGAAGAGGCATAGAAAGCGCAGAACCCTCAGGGACATTCTGTAACCCCATACCGATGGTAAGCCCAATGGCACTTAATGTTAATGGCAAGGTATCTGCATTTTCACCTAAGGTAGCCACCGCACCGAAGGCTACACCAATAGCAAGGCCTTCAGGAATATTATGAATGGTGATGGCTAAGAAAAGTAGCATCGATTTTGATAATCTACGGCGTGGTTGCATCCCTTCTGCTTCTTCAATGGGTTTACTTAAATGTAAATGGGGTACAAGGTAATCCACCCCACGCAAAAATAATCCACCCACTAAAAAACCAATAAGTGTTGGAAGCCAATACCACTCGCTTTGGTTTTGTTTGCTAAATTCAAAAGAAGGTTCTAACAACGACCAAAATGAAGCGGCAATCATCACGCCGGCGGCAAACCCCATCATGCTGTCTAACAGTTTTTGATTGGCTTGTTTAAAAAAGAAAACAAAAGCTGACCCCAAAATAGTGCAAAACCAAGTAAATAAACCGGCGAACAACGCCTGTAATACCGGGTTTAACCCTAAAAAAGTGTGAAACAGTGTATTCATAAAATCCCTCATAAAAATTAGGGCTACTATACATTTACAAGAATAAAAGCTCAATCTGTTAATTTAATAGGCAAAGAAAAATTCATTTTCTGACCGCACTTTCAGGGATAACAAAATAAATTTCCGCTAAAGGTTGAAAATTAGGGTGATTTATTGCGATAATCCCACAGATTTTTGGGTGATCTTTTGGCAACCTCCGTGGTTTTGCCTTCTCCTTAAAAAAGATCAAGTTAGGTAAATTTATTATTAGAAAAGAACAATGGCTGAAAAACGTAATATTTTTTTAGTAGGGCCAATGGGGGCGGGCAAAAGCACCATTGGTCGTCAATTGGCACAACAATTAAACATGGATTTTTTAGACTCGGATGCAGTGATTGAAGAACGTACCGGTGCAGATATTAGCTGGATTTTTGATTTGGAAGGCGAAGAGGGCTTTCGTAAGCGTGAAGAACGGGTAATTAATGAATTAACGCAAATGCAAGGTATCGTGCTTTCTACCGGTGGTGGCGCTGTGATGTCGAAAGATAACCGCAATTATTTATCTGCCCGTGGCATTGTGATTTATTTGGAAACAACAGTAGATAAGCAATTTCAGCGTACGCAACGTGATAAAAAACGCCCTCTTTTACAAGGCGTAGAAGATCCTCGTCAAGTGTTAGAGGATTTAGCGAAAGTTCGTAATCCGCTTTATGAAGAAATTGCCGATATCACACTCCCTACCGATGAGCAAAACACCAAAGTGATGGTTAATCAAATTGTTGATTTAATTGACAATATGAACGGATTAAATAGTTCGCTTTAATACAAAAAGGGATAAGTTATGTTGTGCGTCAATGTAGAATTACAAGAACGTCGTTACCCGATTTTAATTGGCAGTGGTTTACTCCAAGAGGAAAAAAATTACCCGATAAATAAAGGGGAGCGGGTGATGATTGTGAGCAATCCTACGATTGCACAATTTTACTTGGATACACTCACCACAACCCTTGAAAAACGAGGTGCCGTGGTTGAGTCAGTGCTTATTCCTGATGGTGAAAAATACAAAACCCTTGAATCCTTAAATCTCATTTTTACCGCACTTTTAAAAGGCAATCACGGGCGTGATACCACTATTATTGCCTTAGGTGGCGGGGTGATTGGCGATGTGGCAGGCTTTGCTGCGGCAAGTTATCAACGTGGCGTGCGTTTAATTCAAATTCCTACCACATTACTTTCTCAAGTGGATTCTTCTGTTGGCGGAAAAACCGCCGTCAATCATGAATTAGGCAAAAATATGATTGGGGCGTTCTATCAGCCCTCCTTGGTGTTGATTGATACATTGACACTCAATACCCTGCCAAAACGTGAAGTCAATGCCGGTCTTGCGGAAGTAATTAAATACGGGGCAATTCTTGATTATGAATTTTTTGTTTGGTTAGAAAAACATATTGATGATCTCGTTGCGCTAAAACAAGATGCCCTGCAATACTGTATTGCACGTTGTTGCCAGATCAAAGCGGATGTGGTGGCTCGTGATGAAAGGGAAAAAGGCGATCGGGCTTTACTCAACCTTGGTCATACCTTTGGGCATGCCATTGAAACCCATTTAGGCTATGGCAATTGGTTACATGGTGAAGCTATTTCCACTGGAATGATGATGGCAGCTGCTCTGTCTGAAGCATTAGGTCATCTTTCTATCAGCGATGTTTCCCGTCTGGAAAAACTTCTTGCTCGAGCCAATTTGCCGACAGTATCGCCGGATACCATGCAACCGGAAGATTATTTACCTCATATGATGCGTGATAAAAAAGTGCTGGCCGGTAAACTGCGTCTTGTGTTGCTAAAATCCCTTGGCCAAGCCTATGTGGCGACAGATACCGATCATCGTTTGGTGTTAAACGCCATTCGACGTTGTACGCAAACGGACTAAAATGCCACGTCCGAAAAAGCCAATTAAGTCCAAAATCAAACACCGCCCATTTTTAAAATGGGCCGGTGGTAAATTTCGTTTAACCGACGAAATCAACAAGGCCTTTCCAAAGAAAAAACAATGTTTGGTAGAACCTTTTGTTGGGGCAGGTGCGGTATTTTTAAATACCCATTTTGAACGCTACATTTTGGCTGACATTAACCCTGACTTAATTAATTTATTTAATCTTGTCAAAGAAAATGTTGAGGGCTACATTGAAGCCTGCAAACCACTGTTCGATGCACCGAATGCCAATACGCCTGAATATTATTACGCCAAACGCCAACAGTTTAACGAATCCTCCGATCCCTTTGAACGTGCTGTGATTTTCTTATATCTCAACCGCTTTGGTTTCAACGGTTTGTGCCGTTATAACAGCAAGAATGAATTTAATGTGCCTTTTGGGGCTTATAAAACCCATTATTTTCCGGAAAATGAATTGCGTTATTTTGCACATAAGGCACAAAGTGCGGTCTTTTTTTGTGGTGATTTTCAAGAAACTTTTGAATTGGCTGATCAGACTTCGGTGATTTATTGTGATCCCCCCTATGCCCCGCTACATCAACATACCAATTTCACCGGTTATGCCGGCAATGATTTTGGCTTGACCCATCAACGCACTTTAGCGGAAGCGGCAAAAAAAATACAAAAAGAAAAACAAATTCCTGTGTTGATCTCCAATCACGATACCAAATTCACTCGTGAAATCTACAAAGGGGCAAAATTTAAAGCCGTGAAAGTGCAACGTTCCATTAGCCAAAATTCGGCAAAACGGGTAAAAGTGAAAGAACTCATTGCGATTTTTAAGGCGTAACGCCTTTAAATTCGGGATTAATCTTTACCTCTAATTTTGTAACCTGTGGGTATTCATGTTGGATAAGGCTGAGCAATTCCGTCTGACGAAATAAAATCCCTTGTCGTACAATGGCATTAGCCACTTCAATAAAAAGTTTTTCGCCATTAATCTGACCGATACGCACTAAACCTTGAAATTCTTGAGGAAAAATCTGGTGAATTTTTTGATTTAACTCGTGAATGGCTAAGCCTTTTTTCATCATTTGAGAAAAAGAAGATTGCTCCATCACTTCCACGATATTCATTGCTTTTTGATAACGTTCTGCCTTGTTTTCCATGAAATAGCCCCAATAAATGACATCAGTTTAGATTTCCGCTACAATACACGCAATTTTTATCAGAAACAACGAGATGATGATTTTAGGCAAAAGCCCCCCTTATTTTTGGTCGCGATTACTATTAAGTGTTATCGCGATTTTTGCTTTGCCTAATACGCAAAGTTTAGAAAATAACCGGGCAGAAAATTATTCTTCTGAGGTTTCTATCCAACAGGTGTTGGAAAGGGCAAAGGTGGTTTGCCATGTGCAACGACCTTCCCTCCAACCTTTTCCGACAGCCTATTTCGAAAAAAAACAACCCGATTTTCAACCGCACTTTGTGGTGGCGGTATTCAATCGTCAAGCCCCTATTCGCGCCGGCCCTTTGCTCATTTAATTTCATAGACGCTGTCCCTTTAACACAATGAAATTAAAGGGTTCACACCATTAATGATGACAATGAGTGAGCAACATTTCACTCATTCCTTAATTTTAACAAATGATTTAGAAAGAGAAATTATGAGCATTTTAACGAAAATTTTTGGTAGCCGTAACGACCGCATTTTACGCAAACTTAAAAAACAAGTGAGCAAAATTAATCAATTAGAGCCTGAATTTGAAGCTTTAAGTGATGAACAGCTTCGCGCGAAAACCGATGAGTTTCGCCAGCGTTTGAGTGCGGGTGAAACCTTGCAAGACATCCTACCTGAAGCCTTTGCCACCGTGCGTGAAGCGAGTAAACGGGTATTAGGCATGCGTCATTTTGATGTTCAGCTGATTGGGGGAATGGTGTTGACTAACCGCTGTATTGCCGAAATGCGTACCGGTGAAGGGAAAACCTTAACCGCCACACTCCCTTGTTATTTAATCGCCCTTGAAGGAAAAGGGGTACATGTGGTGACAGTGAACGACTATTTAGCTCGTCGTGACGCAGAAACCAATCGCCCGTTATTTGAATTTTTAGGATTAAGTGTCGGCGTGAACATTCCGGGTTTACCGCCTGAAGCAAAACGTGCCGCTTACGCTGCAGATATTACTTACGCCACAAACAGTGAATTGGGTTTTGATTATTTGCGTGATAATTTAGCTCATTCGAAAGAAGAGCGTTTCCAACGAACTTTAGGTTATGCCTTAGTGGATGAGGTGGATTCCATCTTAATTGATGAGGCCCGTACACCGTTAATTATTTCCGGTCAGGCAGAAGATAGTTCCGATCTTTACATTGCGGTGAATAAACTCATTCCAAGTTTAATTAAGCAAGAAAAAGAAGATTCCGATGAATATCAAGGGGAAGGGGATTTCACCTTAGATCTCAAATCCAAACAAGCTCACTTAACCGAACGTGGTCAGGAAAAAGTGGAAAATTGGCTCATTGAACAAGGGTTAATGCCGGAGGGGGATTCTCTTTATTCACCGGGCCGTATTGTTTTATTGCACCATATTATGGCGGCATTGCGTGCACATACCTTATTTGAGCGTGATGTGGATTATATTGTGAAAGACGGCGAAATCGTCATTGTTGATGAACATACCGGACGGACGATGGCAGGACGCCGTTGGTCTGACGGTTTACACCAAGCGATTGAAGCCAAAGAAGGGGTTGAGATTAAAAGTGAAAACCAAACTGTCGCCTCCATTTCTTACCAAAATTACTTCCGTTTGTATGAAAAATTGGCGGGTATGACGGGGACGGCAGATACGGAAGCCTTTGAGTTCCAACAAATTTATGGGTTAGAAACGGTCGTCATTCCGACAAACCGCCCAATGATTCGAGATGATCGCACAGACTTGATGTTTGAAAATGAAGAATACAAATTCAATGCGATTATTGATGATATTAAAGATTGTGTGGCACGCCAACAACCGGTATTGGTGGGGACGATTTCGGTGGAAAAATCGGAAGTTTTGTCGAAAGCATTGGATAAAGCGGGCATTAAACACAATGTGTTAAATGCAAAATTCCACCAACAAGAAGCTGAAATTGTTGCAGAAGCGGGTTTCCCGGGGGCGGTGACGATTGCCACCAATATGGCCGGACGGGGAACGGATATTATCCTTGGCGGTAACTGGAAAGCTCAGGCAGCCAAATTAGACAATCCTACCCAAGCGCAACTTGATGCGTTAAAAGCCGAGTGGGAGAAAAATCACGATATCGTGATGAAAGCCGGCGGTTTACATATTATTGGTACGGAGCGTCACGAATCACGCCGTATCGACAACCAGTTGCGTGGTCGTTCCGGTCGTCAAGGGGATCCGGGTTCTTCTCGTTTCTACCTGTCTTTGGAAGACGGTTTGATGCGAATTTACCTCAATGAGGGCAAACTCAACTTAATGCGTAAAGCCTTCACCGTGCCGGGTGAAGCCATGGAATCCAAAATGTTGGCAAAAGTGATTGCTTCTGCCCAAGCGAAAGTGGAAGCTTTCCATTTTGATGGTCGTAAAAATCTCCTTGAATATGATGATGTCGCCAACGATCAACGTCATGCGATTTATGAGCAACGCAATTATTTATTGGATAACGACGATATTTCCGAAACGGTCAAGGCTATTCGCCATGATGTGTTCAATAATGTTATCGACCAATATATCCCGCCACAATCCTTAGAGGAACAATGGGATGTCAAAGGGCTTGAAGAGCGATTGGCACAAGAGTTTGGCATGGTATTGCCTATCGAACATTGGTTAGAAGAAGATAATCATCTTCATGAAGAAAATCTGCGTGAACGCATTATTGATATTGCTGAAAAAGAATACCAAGAGAAAGAAGCCTTAGTGGGTGAAGAAAGTATGCGTCATTTCGAAAAAGGGGTGATGCTACAAACTCTTGATGAGCTTTGGAAAGAACATTTAGCGGCGATGGATTATCTCCGTCAAGGGATCCATTTGCGTGGTTATGCTCAAAAAGATCCGAAACAAGAGTATAAAAAAGAGTCATTCCGTATGTTTACGGAAATGTTAGATTCTTTAAAACACCATGTGATCACAACATTAACCCGTGTTCGAGTAAGAACCCAAGAAGAGATTGAAGAGGCAGAACGTCTTCGTCAAGAAATGGCAGAGCGAGAAAGCCAAACCCATCGCCCGATAGGGGAGAATCACGCCGAAACACAGGAAGAGGATTATGCTGATCGCCGTGTCGGCCGTAATGAGCCTTGCCCTTGTGGTTCGGGTAAAAAGTATAAACATTGCCACGGTAGCCGTGCCAAATACAATTAATATTCTAAAAGTGCGGTTGTTTTTGACCGCACTTTTTTCATTTTGGATCAAACAACATGGAAAAACCAATCATACAAGTTTCAGCCGGTATTATTCGCAATGAGTTTGGACAAATTTACTTAACCCAGCGTTTGGAAGGTCAGGATTTTGCCCAATCTCTTGAATTCCCCGGGGGGAAAGTGGATGAAAACGAAACACCGGAACAAGCACTCAAACGTGAGTTGGAAGAGGAAATCGGCATTGTCGTTTTAAATGCTGAACTTTATGAACGCTTTCAATTTGAATATCCCACCAAGGTGATTTCATTTTTCTTCTATCTCGTGGAAGAATGGATTGGTGAACCTTTTGGACGTGAAGGGCAAGAAGGTTTTTGGATAGAACAGAAAGCATTAGATGCCGGACAATTTCCACCCGCCAATGCAAAGTTAATCAACCGATTGCTCAGCGAAGTGCAAATTCCATAAATACGAACCCCAGCCTAGGCTGGGGTTATTTTCATCAAAATCCATTTATGACATCATTTAAAACTATTTTGGCATCGCTGCTTTCATTTGTTTCAATTGCTCTACAGCTTGTCCACAAGCCTGATCTTGTGCCGCTACCGGCATCATCGCAAACTGTTGTTTACTGGATTCATACTGTGCTTTCATTGAGTTGGCTTGAGCTGCCGGCATAGAAGCAAGATATGAATCAACCTCTGCAAAATAGGCTTTACAACTATCAGATAATTCTGCGGCAGAAGCGGAAAGACCAAATCCCATAAAGATAAGTGCGACTAATGTTTTTTTCATTGTGATTTCCTCACGAAAATTAATAAATAAGATTATTGCCAAAAGGCGACTTATTATACTATTTTAGCTTAAAAAAAAAACAATAGATTATAAACAAATTTTCACCGATAAATCCGTTAATTTTTCCCATACATTATCGCTAAACTCTTGTTTGGCAAGGCGTTCAATATCTGCCAATTCTTGGATAATCTCATAGAGTTTTTGATAGGTTAGCCGTTGTACTGCAGCTAAAAAGAGCGGTCGGCGATTTTGCCAAATTTTGAGACGATCAAATTCCGCTTTAAGAGATTGAACGGGTAACCCCTCTGTGATACGAATAGGTTGCTGAGGTTTTGTCAGCTCAAGTAAGGTAAGTAGCTCACGTTGTAAGGTTCGCAATAAAATAATGGGTTGAACATCTTCCGCCTGTAAGCCCACTAAAATACGTTTAGCCCGATTAACTTTACCGACAAGCAAGGCATCAATCCATTGGAAAGGGGTGAAGAGGGATGATTGCTCAACCACCGAAACGACCCGATGATAAGTCAGTTTGCTCTCGGGATACAGTAAATCTAAGAGTTGTAAGGTTTGTTTGAGGGCAAGTAAATTGTTTTCATAACTGTAACAGAGCTGGGCAATGGCTTCGTTATCTGCCGTCAATCCCATCATTTGAAGGCGATTTTTTACCCAGCGGGGGAGCTGTTCCGCAGTGGGTGTTTGGCAATTCACCAAAACCGCTTTGGGTTCATATTCTGTCAATGCCAAAAACCATGTTTGTTTTTCGGTCGCTTTGGCAAGTTTGGGCATTGTTAGCACCAATAGCACTTCTTCATGTAATACAGGAATGAATTCTTGCAGTTTTTTTTGCAAAAGTGCGGTCAAATTTTCCGGTAAATTGAGCACAAGCACTTGTTTGTTAAAAAACAAGCCCATTGATTGGGTGGATTCAATTAATGCAGCCCAATCGGTCTGGCTGTCAATTTGTACCGTATTTTTTTCATCAAAGTTTTGTTGGAATGCCGCTTGATAAATATGCGCTTCAGTTTCACTGAGCAACAGCGGATCTTGCCCGACCAAGCAATAAACCTTGGCTAGCCCTTGGGCAAGATGATGAGGCAGTTGTTCAGGAAAAATGCGGTTCATTATTTCTCTTTTAATTGATGTTGTAATGCCACCATTTTCGTGATGAGCTGACGAGCCGCTTGTTCACGCATATCATTCCAAATCACGTCACGTTCTGCAGCTTTAGCCAATGCCGCTCGAGAGTTATCAAAGAAAGTACGATTAACTTTTGCATTGATTGGATAACTTTGACCATTGGCCAAACGCACGGTGGCTTCCACTTCTAACATCAGGGTTTTCTCAGCCTCACGTCCACGTTTGAAAATAGAAGACACTTCATCATTCGTGATTTGTTTGTTAATGCGTAATACCGGCACACCCTGTTCGGCATTCACCAGATTGACGTTATTGGCTTGTAATTGACGACGCATTGCCATCGACATTTCACTGTAAGGATCTGAACTTTCGAAGGCAAGGGTATGTAATTCTTGAGGGATTAATGCGCCATTTTGAAGATGCCAACCACAGGCACTTAAAAAGAGGACAAAAAATAGCACGGATTTTTTCAACATATTAAAATTCCTTGTTATAGAAAATGACAAAAATTGTTCGCTACTCTAGCACAAACCCTGTATCACCAAAAGCGATTCTTTTAGGCTATCCGCTGATAAAACATCTTTCCAACCCGATTAATATGCTCAACTAAATCCTGATTGGATAGTTCATGATAGATAGACAAATCAAATAGATAAGGCGAATTTGAATCATCTAAATCTAACCAAATTTTACTGAGTATTGAACGGGTCAAATGGTTACCTTTGAGGGTTAAGTCAATATCGGAGCCTTCACGGTAATTCCCTTTTGCTCTTGAACCATAAATAATGGCTTGTTCAACTTCTGGGTACTTTTTTAGAATATTCTGAATTGTTTCTGTTGCTCTGATACTTAAGCCAAATTCGTCCATAATTGTTCAATACGCTCTTTTAGTTGAATAAATAAAGGTAAATAATCTTTCACTACTTTATTAAATTCTTTGTTTAAAATATTTTCATCATAAGTATGGACGGTAATATTACGGCTTTCAATCATATCTAACCATATTTCACCGTTTTGAATAAGTCCGCGATTAAAGGCCAACCGTGTTGCGGATTTTGAACCCCAGAGCTCCACTTCACCTTGATATTTTAAGATATCTTGCAGCAGTTTCCATGCCAATTCATGCGTTATTTCAAAACTTTGAATAATTCCCTTTTTAATAATATCTAAATCTGTATTTGCATATTTTTCTACTTCATTAGCCAAATAATGTACTGCTTTTTTGTAATTATCAAAGCGTTGTTGCCAGCGAATATCTTGCATTGTCGCTATCCTAAAATTAAGGCTCGTCAAACGAGCCTTTTAGATTAATTTTATACAGGTTTTACTGCAAAACTGACCATTTTAAGCGGCACATAGATTTCTTTGACAATTTCCATGCCGTCAAGGAATTTCGCCACGTTTTCATCCGCTTTCGCTATTGCTTTGATTTCCTGTTCGGTAGCATTGGCTGAAACGGTCACTTTTCCACGCACTTTGCCATTGACTTGCACAACAATGAGTTTTTCATCTTCCACCATCGCCGTTTCATCGGCTTTCACCCATTCTGCTGTGTCAATGCTATTTTCATTGCCGAGGGCATGCCATAGCTCAAAACAAATATGCGGGGTAATCGGATAAAGCATACGCACGACAGCACTTAAGGCTTCTGCCATAACGGCACGATCTTGCTCATTATCCAATGGTGCTTTGGTGAGTTTGTTCATCAATTCCATAATTGCCGCAATAGCCGTATTGAAGGTTTGACGGCGGCCAATATCATCGCTGACCTTCGCAATGGTTTTATGGACTTCACGGCGAAGAGCTTTTTGATCAGCAGAAAGTGCGGTCACTTCTAAGGTTGTTTTTGCCGGGTTTTGTTGGTATTGATACACCAGATTCCACACCCGACCTAAGAAGCGTTTTGCTCCCTCTACACCGGATTCTTGCCATTCAAGGGTCATTTCCGCAGGGGAGGCAAACATCATAAACAAGCGAACGGTATCTGCACCGTATTTTTCTACCATTTCCTGTGGGTCGATACCGTTGTTTTTCGATTTCGACATTTTAGTCATACCGGAATGAACCAGTTCGCGTCCCTCTGGATCGGTTGCTTTGACAATACGACCTTTCTCATCACGCTCAAGGGTAACTTGGGTTGGGCTCACCCAAATCCGCTCGTTCGTTGGGCTGGTATAATAGAAGGCATCGGCCAGCACCATCCCTTGACATAATAATTTCACCGTTGGTTCATCACTTGTCACAAAACCGGCATCACGCAAGAGTTTGTGGAAGAAGCGGAAATAGAGCAAGTGCATTGTGGCATGCTCAATACCACCGATATATTGATCTACAGGTAACCAATAATTGGCTTCCTCTTTATCTAACATGGCTTCTGCAAAGGTTGGGGAAGTGTAGCGGGCGTAATACCAAGACGATTCCATAAAGGTATCAAAGGTATCCGTTTCTTTTAACGCAGGTGCACCCTTAAAGGTGGTTTTCGCCCAATTTGGATCCGCTTTAATCGGGCTTTTCACCCCATCCATTACCACATCTTCAGGGAGAATAATCGGTAAATCTTCCAGTGGCGCCGGCACGACCTCACCGTTTTCAAGGGTGAGCATAGGAATTGGCGCACCCCAATAACGTTGACGGGATACGCCCCAATCACGCAAGCGGTAGTTTACTTGGCGTTTACCCACACCTAATTTCTCAAGTTTATCGGCGATACCGTTAAAAGCACCATCGAAATCTAAGCCATCAAATTCAGCAGAATTGATTAACACACCATGTTCAGTGAAAGCCTCTTTGGTTAAATCAATTTTTTGCCCCTCAACCGGCGCGATCACTTGTTTTAATGGCAAGGCATATTTTTGGGCGAACTCATAGTCCCGCTGGTCGTGGGCAGGTACTGCCATTACTGCGCCTGTGCCATAGTGCATAAGCACAAAGTTTGCCACCCAAATCGGTAATTTTTCTCCGGTTAGGGGATGAAGAGCGAACAAGCCTGTCGCCATACCTTTTTTCTCCATGGTGGCAAGATCGGCTTCGGCTACTTTGGCATTTTTCGCTTCTTGAATGAAAGCAGCTAACTCAGGGTTGTTTTGTGCCGCTAGGCTTGCCAAAGGATGAGCGGCGGCAATGCCTAAATAGCTAACTCCATAGAAGGTATCCGGACGGGTGGTGTAAACGGCGACTTTCTCATTGGTATCGGCAACATCAAAGGTGATTTCTACCCCTTCAGAGCGTCCAATCCAGTTGCGTTGCATGGTTTTCACCATATCCGGCCATTGTGGAAGATGATCCAAACCGCCTAATAATTGCTCGGCATAATCGGTAATTTTAATAAACCATTGAGGAATTTCTTTTTGTTCCACCGGCGTATCACAACGCCAGCAACAACCGTCATGCACCTGTTCGTTTGCCAGTACGGTTTCATCATTCGGACACCAGTTTACTGTTGAGGTTTTTTTATACACTAAACCTTTTTTATAAAGCTCGGTAAAAAACCATTGCTCCCATTTGTAGTATTCCGGTTTACAGGTCGCAATTTCACGATCCCAATCGTAACCAAAGCCCAACATTTTGAGCTGATTTTTCATGTATTCAATGTTTTCGTATGTCCATTTTGCCGGTGCGGTTTTGTGTTTAATGGCTGCCCCTTCTGCTGGCAAACCAAAAGCATCCCAACCGATAGGTTGCAACACATTTTTACCGTTCATACGTTGATAGCGTGAAACCACATCACCGATGGTATAGTTACGCACATGCCCCATATGCAGACGACCTGACGGGTAAGGGAACATGGAAAGACAATAATATTTCTCTTTATTGACATCTTTAACGGCTTTGAAAACCTTATTTTCAGCCCAATACTGCTGAACTTTCGGTTCAATCATATCGGGACGATATTGTTCTTGCATAAAATCACCTTCAATTTTGACCGCACTTTGCGGAATTTTTTATCTGATAAAATGGCAGATAGCATACCGCAAAACCGTACAAATTGGTAGGGAGAGGGGGGCGAAAGTGCGGGGATTATTAACGATTTCTCATAGAATAAAAAAGACCTGTATCCGATGGCTTTGCAGCGATACAGGTCGTTAAATGATAGCCAATTAAGGACAGGGTTTGTTCACCATTATTTCAATCACTTGGCGATCAATGTGTGGCATACTCTTCGAGGCGATGGCACAGAGGTTATCGATAGTACGGTCGAGATCGTGTTCAACGATGCCTTCGTTGCCGGTTACATGGGTTTCATCCATGGCCATAAGTACTGCTTTATAACCTGATGCTACGCTGGTAGACACTTTCATTGCACAACTGTTTGCCGCCCCATCACAAATGATACCGCTGATATCGCCGATCATACTGCAAATGCCCATACTGGCGGTTTCAAATTTCCCTGTTAATAAATAGGCAATGCCGGCACAGCTTCCCATTGAAGCGGTGGTAACAGCACAAAGTGCAGATAATTTAGGCAGTTTACTGTGAATATAAATCGCCATTAGGTGGGATAAAAATAAGGCACGCAGGCGTTTTTCTTTATCAATGTTCAAATAATCGGCAACAACGACAACCGGCATGGTGGCGGTAATCCCTTGATTTCCCGAGCCGGAATTGCTCATGGCGGGTAAGGCCGCACCACCCATTCGGGCATCGGAAGCGGCCGTGGTTTCGATCATAATTCTGCTGAGTAAATCGTCTGAAATTAAACCGCTCCCTACCTGTTTGCGCAGGGTTCGCCCGATATGTAGACCGTAATCTTCCCTTAACCCCTCGTTGGAAAGAGCCCGATTGAGTTCAGCCGCTTGCCCGATAAAGCGAATTTTATCTAAGGCCACTTCGCAGGAAAATTCAAAAATCTCACGGGCAGAAACTTGTTTGAAGATTTTATAGGGATCGGCATCCGCACATTCATTTTCTGTTTTTTCAAAGAGGACCTCGGTATTTTTTTCAATCAAAATAACATTGGTGTGTTGATCTTGAATGACGACTTTTACCCAATCATTTTCTGCAAAAAGCACGGCTTCAGAATAGAGAATATGCTCTGTTGGGTGAATATCGACACTCACCCGCTTTTGCTCAAGCATGGCTTTCGCCGCCAAAACTTGTTCTCTCGTGATTGATTTTAAGACTTCCAGCCCCCCCTCAGGATCACCGCCTAATGCACCAATTGCGGCCGCAATAGGCAACCCCACCATACCCGTGCCGGGTACGGCGACACCTAAACCATTTTTCATCAAATTAGGGGAAACTTTAGTTTTGATGTGGCTGGGTGTTTTGCCTAAGTATTTTGCCGCCGTTGCTGCCGCAAGGGCGAGGGAAATCGGCTCGGTGCAACCTAATGCGGGCACGACATCACGTTCGACAATATGTAGTAAGGGCGTTTCAATTTGCTGTAATCTTTCTTGGTTCATCATCTTTTCAAAAATGGCGTTATGAATGATTTAATATTAATGGGCCTCATCCCAATTTTTCCCCACGCCCACATCGACAATGAGTGGGACGACCAATTCAGCGGCACTTTCCATATTTTGCTTAATAAGTTGGCTAAAAAATTCCACTTTTTCCGACCGCACTTCAAACACTAATTCATCATGTACTTGCATGATCATATCAATATCAGGATCGTGGCGAACCAGCTCATCAAGTTTAATCATGGCTCGTTTAATAATATCGGCTGCCGTACCTTGCATTGGGGCATTAATGGCGACCCGTTCAGCCCCTTTGCGGCGCATGGCGTTGCTAGAGTTAATATCCGGCAAATATAAACGGCGACCGAATAGGGTTTCCACATAACCCTGTGCTTTGGCTTTTTCTCGGATATCCTGCATAAAGGTTTGTACACCCGGATAACGTTGGAAATATAAATCCATATATTTTTGTGCATCGCCCCTTGGAATACCGAGCTGACGAGAAAGCCCAAAGGCGGACATACCATAAATCAGCCCAAAGTTAATGGCTTTGGCATTGCGGCGTTGTTCGTTTGTGACCTCATCTAACGGCACACCAAAGATTTCCGCTGCGGTAGAGCGGTGAATGTCTTTCCCTTGTGCAAAGGCGTTAATCAACCCTTGATCCTGAGATAAATGCGCCATAATGCGTAATTCGATTTGGGAATAGTCAGCCGCCACCACAGAATACCCCTCACGGGCAATAAATGCTTGGCGAATACGGCGACCTTCTTCATTGCGGATCGGAATATTTTGTAAGTTAGGATCACTGGAGGATAATCGCCCGGTGGCCGTAACCGCTTGGTGGTAAGAGGTGTGGACACGTCCTGTGTTCGAATCCACCATTTGTGGCAATTTATCCGTATAGGTGGATTTTAATTTGCTCAGGCCTCGATGTTCCACTAAAACTTTGGGTAATTCATGGCTGTAAGCCAATTCTTCCAGCACTTCCTCGTTGGTGGAGGGCGCACCTTTCGGTGTTTTTTGTAAAACCGGTAATCCTAATTTATCAAACAAAATTTCTTGCAATTGTTTGGTGGAGGCGAGATTGAAAGTTTGACCGGCGAGTTCATAAGCTCGGGTTTCCAGCTCGGTCAATCTGGTGGTGATTTCATTGGATTGGATAAAAAGCGCATCGCTATCAATTAATACCCCGGTTCGTTCCATGTGTGAAAGCACGCTAAGTAATGGCAATTCAATATTCTCAAAAAGGGCTGCGAGGCTAGGCTCTGCTTGTAATTTTTTCCATAAAACTTGTTGCAGTTTCATGGTGATATCCGCATCTTCCGCTGCATATTCGGCGGCTTGTTCCAAGGGAATTTGGTTAAATGTCAGCTGATTTTTGCCTTTGCCGGCAATTTCTTCAAAACTGATGGTTTGATGCCCGAGGTAGCGTTTAGCGAGATCGTCCATATTGTGACGACCGGTGCTATCCAATACATAGGATTCCAACATGGTATCAAAGGCGATACCCTGCACTTCAATACCATTGCGAGCCAAAATAGTAAGATCATATTTGAGATTTTGCCCCACTTTTTTTATCTCAGCATTTTCCAGAATAGGTTTGAGGGCGGAAAGTGCGGTGGTTTTTTTCAGTGTTTTTGGTGCACCGAGATAATCTAATTGCAACGGTAGGTAAGCCGCTTCGCCATTTTCAAGTGCGAAAGAAAGCCCGACAAGGTTCGCCGCCATATAATTCAGGCTATCAGTTTCTGTATCGAGAGCGAATAAATTAGCCTTTGATAATTTATCAATCCAACGGGTTAAATCGGCTTCTGTGAGCAGGGTTTCATATTGGCTGCGATCAATGTGAAATTCAGGCTGATTTTCCACCGCACTTTCGCCGGAAACTGTCGGTGTCGCCTGATAAGGATTGATTTTCACCGCTTGTTCGTTAGCCTGAGTGATAGAATCGGCGCCATTTATCACTTCACCTAACCAGCGCTTGAATTCATAACGTCCGAAATATTCGATCAGGCGGTCATTATCACTTTCACCGAGTAATAATTCATCAGGCGTGATATCTAACGCCACATCGGTTTTAATGGTAGCGAGGGTGTAAGACAAATCCGCATTTTGCTTTTCTGCCAGTAATTTCTCGCCGAGTTTTTTCGCACCACGAATAGGGAGTTCAGCCACTTTGTCGAGATTGGCATAAATTTCAGCCATACTGCCTAGCCCTTGTAGCAGCCCAAGTGCAGTTTTCTCTCCTACACCGGCAACACCGGGAATGTTATCCGAACTATCACCCATCAGTGCGAGGTAATCAATAATGCGTTCCGGTGGGATGCCGTATTTTTCAACGACCCCTTCACGGTCTAATAAGGTGTTGTTCATGGTATTGATGAGCATAATATTCTCATCAACTAACTGTGCCATATCTTTATCCCCTGTGCTAATTAGCACTTTTTTGCCGGCATGGGAGGCTTGCACGGCAAGCGTACCGATGACATCATCAGCTTCCACCCCTTCGATCACTAAAAGCGGAATACCAAGGGCACGGATCATATCGTGCAGCGGTTGGATTTGTTTTCTGAGATCATCCGGCATTGGAGGGCGGTGAGATTTATATTGTTCAAACAATTCATCACGAAAAGTTTTCCCTTTGGCATCAAATACGACCGCAATGTGGCTTGGTTGTACCTGAGAAATCAGGCTTTTTAGCATATTTAATACGCCATACATTGCCCCCGTTGGCTCACCGGCTGAATTGGTGAAGGGAGGAAAGGCGTGAAATGCACGATATAAATAAGAAGACCCGTCTACTAAGACAAGGGGATTTGCTGCGATCTGTGCCATAAAAATCTCGTTTATATAGAATAAAGTGGGGGCATTATAGCGTAAATTCCGAAAGGGGGTGAACAGATAGCAGAGAAGGGCAGAGTAAAATATATGACGAAAAAACTTGCCTATGGCATAATATTGCACATTCAAAAAATGCGAATAAGGGAAATACAATGTCATTAAAACTGGTTGAAATTGTCGTATTAGGGCAAGTATTACGTTTAAATGTGCCACAAGAGCAGGAGGACGCATTACGTCAGGCAGCACGCCATTTAGATGGTTTGGTTTCCGAAATGAAAGAAAAAACCGGTTTAATTCAGCTTGATCGTGTGCTTTCCATTGTGGCGTTAAATCTAAGTTTTGAGCTCACTCAAGAAAAAAATAAAAATTCGCAAATTGAAGAGGTGCTGAAAACCCGAATTCAGCAACTGGATCATTCTTTAGGCAGTATCCTTACCGCAAGAGAGTAAGATTTATCTGCCTCTTGCTTATTTATTGCGTTCCCCGTTCAATCATAATCCCAACACTGCGAGCTTGTGCAACTGCCTGAGGTTTGCTGAGTTTTAATCGTAGCCATGGAATGTTAAAACGTTGTTGTAACTCATCGGCAACTTCATAAGCCACACTTTCAATCAATAAAAAAGCCTTTGATTGGACGTAATCAAGAATACATTGACTCACTTCTGCATAATTTAGGCAATATTGCACATCATCGGTTTCCGCCGCTTTTCGGGCATCCCATGCCATTTCCAAATCAAAAACCAGTTTTTGCTTAATTTTTTGTTCCCAATCATAAACGCCGATTTGAGCAAATACGGTCAATTCTTCAATAAAAATTTTATCCATATTTCTTTCCTCTAAAATTATTGTAGGCGTATGCTATCAAGTTTAGGTAGAATAACGAACCACTTTCATCATTTTGAGGTAAAAATGAGCCTATTTGCCACGCTTTATATGATTTTTGCCTATCTTTTAGGCTCAGTTTCCGGTGCTATTTTAATTTGTCGGATAGCCGGTCTGCCTGATCCTCGTCAGCATGGTTCTCATAATCCCGGTGCGACAAATGTGCTTCGAATTGGGGGAAGATGGGCTGCTTTAGGCGTACTGATTTTTGATATTTTAAAAGGAATGATACCCGTTTGGGTGGGCTACTACCTTGGTTTAACACAATTTGAACTCGGTATGGTGGCTCTGGCAGCTTGTTTAGGGCATATTTTCCCTATTTTCTTTCAATTTCGGGGAGGGAAAGGGGTGGCGACCGCATTTGGCGCTATCGCTCCCATTGCTTGGGCAGTGGCCGGAACCACATTTGGCACTTGGATGATTTTGTTCTTAATCAGCGGTTACTCTTCTTTAAGCGCTGTGGTGACCGCATTGTTAGCGCCTTTTTATGTTTGGTGGTTTAAACCTGAATTTACGTTCCCGGTTGCTTTAGTTTGTTGCTTATTGGTTTATCGTCATCACGATAATATTCAGCGTTTATGGCGTGGGCAAGAAGACAAAATTTGGTCAAAATTAAAGAAAAAATAAAACCTGCCGATTGGCAGGTTTTTCCTTAAATATTTTCTAAAAATTGACCGCACTTTTCAGTTTTTTCAAGGCGTTCGCTTCTAATTGTCGGATACGCTCTGCTGAAACATTATATTTTGCTGCCAAATCATGTAGTGTTGCTTTATCATCATCCAACCAACGGGTTTGAATAATATCCTGACTACGCGCATCAAGATTTTTTAAGGCAACGCTTAATTGCTCTACGGCTTGGCTTTCAAAATTTTCATTTTCAAGCTCGGCGGCAAAATTAGAACTTTTATCTTCCAAGTAAAGTGAAGGAGAATAGGTTTCTGCCTCACTATCATCTGTTGGTAAATCAAAGCCGACATCCGCCCCGGTCATGCGTGATTCCATTTCGATCACATCTTCTTTTGACACCCCAAGCTCATTTGCGACCATATCCACTTCGTTTTCGTTAAACCAACCCAAACGTTGTTTTGTTTTGCGTAGATTAAAGAATAATTTACGCTGTGCTTTGGTGGTGGCCACTTTCACGATACGCCAATTGCGCAGAACATATTCGTGAATCTCTGCTTTAATCCAATGGACAGCAAAGGAAACTAAGCGTACGCCCACTTCAGGATTAAAACGCTTCACCGCTTTCATTAAGCCGATGTTACCTTCTTGAATTAAATCTGCCTGCGGTAAACCATAACCGGAATAACCGCGTGCAACGTGAATGACAAAACGAAGGTGGGACAATACCAATTTTTTAGCTGCTTCAATATCACCGTTATAATATAGACGCTCTGCTAAGGCTTTTTCTTCCTCAGCGGTTAACATCGGGTATTCATTTGCTGCACGAATATAGCCTTCAATACTACCTTGAGGAACTAACATCATTTGTGTTTCTTTATCCATCTTTTCCCTTCTTTTTCTTTGGTATCAACCAATTAAGACACAGTTATAGCACAATAAAAGATTTTATTGAACTCATTTTGCTTTATAAGACAGGTTTTACCTATTAAAAGTTCAATTCAATTGATTAATTTTTTAATAATTCAAGGTGTAAAAGACGATGATTTTCTATCACATCAAAAAGCAAATCAATGTTTGGATGTTTACCCGGATTGTTTTTGGCATCTTCCACATGTTCGGCAAACCATACGATACCTTGTTGTGCGGAAGTGCGGTCTAATTTTCCGTTAAATTTTTCTGCCAAAGCATGGTAAAGACGCAAAGAACCCAGCTTCCCAGGCACTGCCGGAATATGGTGAATTACTTCATCCCCTTGTTTTACATTTAACCCGGAGAGATGATCAATGGTTGGAAGTGTGTCTAAAATTTCTGCAAAAGTCATGTTTTTTCCCCAATTTATACAGGTTATAACAGGCTGATATTTTCTAATAATTTTTCTATATGCGAAAGTAGGCTTGGGTCATAATTTATACAATCAAAAGGATTGTCTATTCGGTGCTCAGCAGCCTGTGCTTTTTTAAAAGATTCGTTGATAGCATGATCCAAGGTGTTGATATTTTCTCTAGAGAATGTGTAGCCAAAGTCATTCTTTAACACTTCTAAACAACCCATATTCTCCGAAAATATGATGGGTGTGCCGGATAAAATTGATTCAATACCCACTAATCCAAAAGGCTCATAGATTGATGCCATAACAGTATAATCAGCAGCCTGGTATAATTCTTGCATATTCTTGCAATAGCCTAATGATTTAATATTCTTGCTTTCTTTTACGGGGGTACCTGCAACGACGAGTTTGATAGGTAAATCTGATTTTTCAAAATATTGTTTTAGGATATCAAATCCTTTTCTTCTATGCCCGGTAGAAGGAAATAAATAGATGATCTCCTCATCGCTAAATCCAAAGTTTCTTCTTAGTGTTTGTCTTTTATTATTGCTTTCTGGTAATGTGAATTTATGAATATCGACCGGAGGATAAATAACAGAAACTTTATTATTATCAACGTTGTAATATTTTACTAACTCATTCGCCATCATTTTAGAATGCGCAATGACAAGTTTCGAATTTGTAAGAGATTTTTGCTCATTTGCAATTTTTAATTTATCAGTTAGGCTTGCTTGCTTGCTTGCTTGCTTGCTTGTGTCTTTTCTCATTGCCTCAAGATAGCCTAAATGATTTCCCCCACAAATAACGATATCCGATAGCGTGTAAACAGTTGTCATAGAAAGGTTATTTTGTTGTTTTTTTCGATTAAAAAGATAAGAAAGAAACAGATTTCTTAGCGGTTTAGGAACAAAGGATAAATTAACTTTTATAGGATTGATAAATTGATATTCAGCAAGCTCTTCGTTAAATTTTGTTGCAAAAATAGTTGGTTTAATTGCTCGTTGATGAAATCCATTGACGAGCTCAACAACATATCTTTCCATTCCCCCACCGTATTGGAATTTCATGCAGTCTAAAGAAATATTTTTCTTATAAGTAATGTTCTCCATTTTTACTCCTTTATGATGATTTATTTATTAAATATTCATAAAACGAACCTTTTTTTATATCTTTATCTTTGATAGATCTTAATTTGTGTATATTCATTTTTTCTTTTATTGAATTAAACTCATCTTCATTAAATGGTGTATTTAATTTGTAATGTAGAAGATGGGGTAAGGTGTCATCAATAATTTCACAAGATTTATCCTGCAAATTTTTATTGAGTAATTCATTATACATGATCTGAAAAAAGAAATAGTGAGGAGGTGTTTCTTGTGTAAGCCAGAAATTCATTAGTAAGTCAAATAATGTATGTATAACAAAATTATTATTTTTAGCAACAATAAAACTATTAAGAATGTTTACTTTATGAGCGTCATTCCAATCAAAATATGCGGAGTCATATTCTATCCATTTTTTCTTATTTGGTGTATTAAAATCCCTTTGAAACATAAAATAGTCCATATTTAAGAGTTTTTTAGGGAGATTTCCTGTAAGAAATATTGTCGCATCAAGCCATACACCACCATATACATCAAGCAGAGCAAGCCTAATAAGGTCTGCAAAGAAAGCATGTTTAAATTTATAGTTAAGATTTTTTTTCTCAAGAATAAAACCGGGTAATTTTAAGTATTCAGATAAATTATTATCATCTAGTCTAATAACTTCATATTCACCTTTGAAATGATCGACAGAAATAAAACATACCTTAACAATAGGAGGAACATCTTCTATCCCTTGCGCCCAATATTGCCAAATGATCTTTTTGCCAACCAAATCTTTTTTTAATGGATCTAGTTTAAAATTTTTTAACTTTTTATCAAAATAAAGATCAATAAAATGCTGAAAATGTTTTCCGGTGTGAAGTTGTTGTTTTTTATCCGAGAAGTATTCGAAATTTTTTCTCGCTTGTTTTGGGATAAGACCTCGATAGATATTCTTTATAATAGGTCTTCTAAGAAAGGTCGCTATTTTTATCCATCTACAATATGAAAAATAGTTACTTTTTACCATTTTAGTTTATCCATTATTCTTTTTATTAAAGAAGGCTTTTTATTGCTAAATTTTTTGAATAGACCAAACCAGTTATTTTTACCTAATTCATTTATTTTGAAAAAGGTCTTATCATTGAAATAAGACATAAGGAAGATCCCTTGGTCATCATCAATGATATTATTTTTTATAAAATTTTTTTGACAGTTAAAAACTAATCTGTTGAATTTTTTCCATGCATTAATATTACCAATGATACAGCCACCTATGATGTAAGGTTCATTATAGAAGATAGCATGATAAACATCTTCTATCGTTCTTATTTTATAAATATCTTGTATAGAGAAAAAATTGATTTTATCCTTTTCAAACTCATAAGACCAACTAGAAATATTATCTAGTGTTTTCATATTTCTAACATAACCAAAATCTACCCAAGCAAATTGAGGTTGAGTTATTTCGACACTATCTAAAGTATTTTTTATTGCAAGATTGACAAAAAATGTTTTTAAATTAGTGACAAGTGTATAGTAATTAGACCAGTATTCTATATTCTTAATTTGTTTAGGTGATACCTTATTTTTAAATTCATCCAATTCTTGAATGGCTTTTATTTTATTTAATATGTGTTTGAATTTTTTATCTATATCTAGTGTAATTACTTTTGTTGGTTTATCTTTTCTGATTTTATTAATTCTTTCTTTGAGATCAGGAGAAGTGAATATCACCATCTCATTTTCTAGAGTAGCTAGATTAGAAAAATATTCGAAATAAGTATCTGTTGTTCTGCTTAAATATTCAGGATAACCTTTATCTTTTGGAATGTTTCCACGACCTATATCGAAAAAAGCAGTGACAATTATAATCTGATTATTTTCTATACTTTGGGCGTTACTTTTCATGAAATACCACCTATTTAAACGGCACAATATGGCGAGAAATATACAACTTCTTATAGAGTTTATTATATATTTTCTTAGGTTTATTAATTAAAGATATAAGCAAGCTAGATATTGTTCTTTTTTCTTTTTTATTGTGAATGTCTTCTCTTTCTTTTTGTAATTGACTATTGAGATTTGAATTATTGGGATAATATTGATTTTCTTGAATACATAACGCAGGTACTAATTGGTAGGTGTCTTGATTAAATCGGTTAAACATAATTAGATCAATTGAGCATAATGCTTGTGCTGAAAGTGTCTTAATAAATTTCACTAATTCAATAATCTCTTTATTTGAGATCACATAACCAGCTGTACCACAATTTTCTACGACTAATTTTAATATTTGGCGCTGGCAATAAGGTTTTATATTAGCTTCAGCACATTTTGAATAATTAAGAAAGGTTTCAAAACGCAAAATAAAAGCATCATTTTTGGTAAATCGTTCATTCAGCCAATCATCTTCTTCTAAAAACTGATAAGCATCTTCACCAAGTAATACATCGTCTTCAAAAATATAAATGTAAGGTAAATTTTCATCAATACACTTTTGCCAAAGCATGTAATGGCTCATAAAACAAGCTTTTTCACCTTCTGAAAGTTTAGCATGAGCAAGATTAGGTAAATGTGTTTGAATAAGCTGATTAAGATGTTCTGAAGGGCTGAGTGCGTCATAAAATTCAAAGGAAATATTATGGCGACCAAACTCTTGTTTGATGTGTGCACGTCGATGAGTTGCCGTAGCAAGGCTGATAACGTAATTAGTATGCATAATGAGTAATATTGGATTTGTTTTTTGGCTATTCTAGCTTGAATAGGTATAAAACAAAACCCCACCAATCGGTGGGGTTATAAACACATTTAAATTATTTTGTGCTTGGAATTTTGAAACGGCTGTTGAAGCGTTCAACACGACCACCGGTATCTACAACACGTTGTTTACCTGTGTAGAATGGGTGGCAGTTACCGCACACATCAAGGTTGATGTCTTTGCCTAATGTTGAACGGGTTTTGATGACATTACCACAAGAGCAAGTTGCTGTGATCTCTTTATATTCTGGATGAATACCTTGTTTCATAGAAAACCTCAAAATGAAGCCACGCCGCTATAAGAACTTTCTCCTTACACCGCGTGAGTGAATAATACGCCATAATTGGCACCAAATAGGGTGCAGATTATACTGAAAAAATAGAGATAAACAAGCCCTGTTTTGGTGTAAAATTATCGCTATTTTTAACCGCACTTTAGAATGAATTTGAACGAAGTTATGTTAGCGAAATCTTCCCCCTATGCGCCTTTTGCCCAATCTGTATTGCAATGGTACGACAAATTGGGGCGTAAGCATTTACCTTGGCAGCAAAATAAAACCCTTTATAAGGTTTGGCTTTCAGAGGTGATGCTTCAACAAACCCAAGTGGCAACGGTGATCCCTTATTTTGAGCGGTTTGTTGAAACTTTTCCAAATTTGACCGCACTTGCTAATGCCTCGCAAGATGAGGTGTTGCATTTGTGGACAGGGTTGGGCTATTACGCAAGGGCACGCAATTTACATAAGGCCGCACAAAAAATTCGGGATGAATTTAACGGTGATTTTCCTACGGATTTTGAACAGGTTTGGGCATTACCGGGCGTGGGGCGTTCTACCGCCGGGGCGATTTTATCTTCCGTGTTAAACCAACCTTATCCCATTTTAGATGGTAATGTGAAACGTGTGTTGGCACGTTATTTTGCCGTAGAAGGGTGGCCAGGTGAAAATAAGGTGGAAAGCCGTTTATGGCATTTAACAGAAGAAGTCACACCAGTGGAGCGGGTGGCGGATTTTAATCAAGGAATGATGGATATTGGTGCGATGATTTGCACAGGTTCTAAACCAAAGTGTGAGTTTTGTCCTTTGATGAAAGATTGTTCGGCTTATAAAAACGACAGTTGGGCGCAATTCCCCGGTAAAAAAACGAAAAAACCGCTACCGGAAAAAGAAACCTATTTTTTGATTTTGACTAAAAATGGCAAAGTATGGTTGGAACAACGGGAAAATTCCGGTTTATGGGGCGGTTTATTTTGTTTTCCACAATTTGAATCAAAAGAGGCGTTATTGGCTTATTTAGCCAATGAGGGCATTTCCCATTATCAGGCATGGCCGAGTTTTCGTCATACTTTCAGCCATTTTCATTTGGATATTTATCCGATTTATGCGGAACTGGGAAATAATCAGGTCGAGCGGGTAAATCGAGATTGGCGAAAAGTGATGGAAAAACCAAAAGAATATCAACCAAGTCTATCAAGTGCGGTCAAATATTGGTATGATCCGCAAAATTCTGAACAGATCGGGCTGGCACAGCCTGTAAAAAATTTATTAACACAATTTGCAAGGAATTATTATGGCGAGAACAGTGTTTTGTGAGTATCTCAAAAAAGATGCCGAAGGCCTTGATTTCCAGCTTTATCCGGGAGAATTAGGGAAGCGCATTTTTGATTCAATCAGCAAGCAGGCTTGGGCTGAATGGATAAAAAAACAAACGATGTTAGTGAATGAGAAAAAACTGAATATGATGAATTTGGAACATCGTCAATTACTTGAACAAGAAATGGTCAGTTTCCTCTTTGAAGGAAAAGATGTTCATATTGAAGGCTATGTTCCCCCATCCCAATAATCGGCATTAAATAATGAAAAAGTATTTGTTATTGGCATTGTTGCCACTTCTCTATGCGTGTAGTGATTCGCCTAACCGTCGTAGTATCAATTATGATGAGGTTTTTGCAAAAGATACACAGGGTTTAGATATTCTCACCGGGCAATTTTCCCATAATATTGATCGTATTTGGGGGGTGAATGAATTGCTTGTGGCGAGCCGTAAAGATTATGTGAAATATACGGATTCTTTTTATACCCGTAGTCATGTGAGTTTTGATGAAGGGAATATTATCATTGAAACACAACAAGATCTTAACCGTTTACATAATGCGATTGTGCATACATTGTTAATGGGGTCTGATGCAAAAGGGATTGATTTATTTGCCTCGGGCGATGTGCCTATTAGTACACGTCCTTTTCTTTTAGGACAGGTGGTCGATAATAATGGTCAGCAAATTTCAAATCAGTTTATTGCAGGCAATTTTGCGACTTATTTAATTCAAAATAAATTGCAGACCCGCCGTTTGCAAAATGGCAATATGGTGCAGTTTGTCACCATTCCGATGATTGCAAACCACGTTGAAGTGCGTGCACAAAAATATTTGCCTTTGGTTAGAAAAGCGGCACAGCGTTATGGCATTGATGAAAGTTTAATTCTAGGCATTATGCAAACGGAATCTAGCTTTAACCCTTATGCCATCAGTTATGCCAATGCGATTGGATTAATGCAGGTAGTGCCTCATACCGCAGGGCGTGATATTTTTGCGATGAAAGGAAAAAGCGGTCAACCATCAACACGTTATTTGTATGATCCGGCAAATAATATTGATGCAGGGGTGGCCTATCTATGGATTCTGCAAAATCAGTATTTAGACGGCATTACGAACCCAACCTCTAAACGTTTTGCGATGATTTCTGCTTATAACAGTGGAGCGGGTGCTGTGCTACGGGTGTTTGATAACGATAAAGATGAAGCGATTTACAAAATCAACCAAATGTATCCGGAACAGGTTTATCGTATTTTAACTACGGCACATCCTTCCTCCCAAGCGAGAAATTATTTGTTAAAAGTTGATCAAGCGCAGAAAAAATTTAGAGTAAGGAAATAGTGTTTAAATGACATTAAAATGCCCGAAGAAGATAACTTCGGGCATTTTTTATGACAGGTAAAATACGATATTCGCAATGATATGGGGTTAAATTATAGTAAGAGAGGTTATCTCTTCATCGTAATAACCACTAATATCTTTATCGGTTTATGGTGATATTTGAAACATTTAGCTTAGTGTGTTTTCCTTTGTGATTTAATGATGAACTTGCACTAAAAATTCCTCTTCAGAAAGTACCTTCACCCCCAATTCTTGTGCTTTCGTCAGTTTTGAACCGGCGGCTTCACCGGCAATTACAAAATCGGTTTTAGCAGAAACGGAACCACTGACTTTTGCCCCCATTTCTTGCAATAAGGCTTTCGCTTCATTACGCCCCATTTGGCTGAGGGTGCCGGTGAGGACGACAGTTTTTCCTTTGAACGGGTTGTCTTGCACTTCTTTAACTTCCACCTCTTCCCAATATACTCCTTGGGCAAGTAAATCTTTCACTACTTCAACATTATGAGGCTCACGCCAGAATGCCAAAATGCGGTTCGCCACCACTTCACCCACATCAGGTACTTGTTGGAGTTGTTCAAAATCGGCACTTTGTAAGGCATCGAGCGTTTTAAAATAATTGGCTAAATTTAATGCCGTGGCTTCACCCACTTCACGGATCCCCAAGGCAAAAATAAAACGGGCAAGGGTAGTATGCTTGGCTTTTTCAAGGCTTTCTAAGGCGTTTTCTGCTGATTTTTTCCCCATGCGTTCTAAACGGGTTAGCGTGGTCAGATCAAGTTTAAATAAATCTGCCGGTGTGTGGATTAATTCACGATCAACAAGCTGTTCAATTAATTTTCCGCCTACGCCGTCAATATCCATGGCTTTGCGTGAAACAAAGTGTTTTAAGGCTTCTTTTCTTTGTGCTTCACAGAATAATCCACCACTGCAACGTGCTACTGCTTCACCTTCAATGCGAATAATTTGCGAATTACACACTGGGCAATTTGTCGGGAAAACAATGGGTTTCGCATTTTCAGGACGGCGTTCCCGTAAAACCCCAATAATTTGCGGAATGACATCGCCGGCACGGCGAACAATCACCGTATCGCCAATGGCAATATCCAAACGGGCGATTTCATCGCCGTTGTGTAGGGTGGCATTGCTCACTGTCACCCCGGCGACAAATATCGGTTCAAGTTTTGCCACCGGTGTAATCGCACCGGTGCGTCCTACTTGGAATTCCACATCATTTAATACGGTGAGTTCCTCTTGGGCAGGGAATTTATAGGCAATGGCCCAACGGGGTGCTTTAGAAATAAAACCTAATTCATTTTGCAGAGCGATATCGTTAATTTTTAACACTGTACCGTCAATGTCGTAACCCAGCGTACTGCGTTTATTTTGCATCGCTCGATAAAATTCCAGCACTTCGTCATTACCGTGACAAAGACGGATTTCAGGATTGACCGGAATACCGATCGATTTGAGCCATTGTAAACGCTCATAATGGGTGGAGGGTAAGTCCACACCTTCTGCAACCCCGATGCCGTAAGCATTGAGTACGAGCGGGCGTTTACTGGTAATTTTCGGGTCGAGCTGGCGTAGCGACCCGGCTGCCGCATTGCGTGGGTTGGCAAAGGTTTTTTCACCATGTTCAAGGGCATATTTATTCAAATTTTCAAACCCTTGATGTGGCATAAACACCTCACCCCGCACTTCTAATCGCGCCGGTGGGTTTTCTGTCAATAACTGTAATGGAATATTACGAATAGTACGAATATTCGCCGTAATATCTTCGCCTGTTGTACCATCGCCTCGGGTTGCGGCTTGTGTTAATACACCATTGACATACAAAATACTCACGGCTAGCCCATCAAGTTTAGGCTCACAGCAAAAGGTCAGTGGGGAGGCAGAAAGCGTTAAACGATCTTCAATGCGTTTCACAAAGGCATCAAATTCCTCATCAGAAAAGGCATTATCGAGGGACAGCATCGGAATTTCATGACGGATTTGGTTAAATCCTGAAAGGGGTTTTGCACCCACCCGTTGAGTTGGGGAGTCTGCGGTAATCAGTTCAGGATGTGCTACTTCCAAGGCTTTGAGCTGGTGGAAAAGACGATCATATTCACTGTCCGGCACGGTGGGATTGTCTAACACATGGTATTCGTATTCGTATTGGCGAAGGGTTTGACGTAAGGTTTCAAGTTGGGTTTGGATCGTGTTCATAAAATTCTCAATAAAAACCGACCGCACTTTTAACTGCTTGGAATAAGAAAGGCGAACTCAATGTTCGCCAAAAGCTAAAGTGTGGTTGAAAATAAATAGGGATTATACCCGTGAAAGGTAATGTTGTTCTTGGTAATCATCGAAGAGTTGTTCATCTTCTGTCAGTACAGCGCCGCCTAAATCTTCCGCAAGGGTTTTGGCAGCACGAATCATCAATTTAAGATTAGCCAAGTCATTACCCGGTGAAGGTAATTTCATAAATAGGGTGACACCGATAGTACGGAAATCCGCATTATAGGGATCAAAGTTGCCTTCCCCTTGTAAGTTAGCAACACTAAATAAGACAGGGCTTGCCACGCTTAAATCAAAATGGCGGTGATACATATTATGCTTACCAAAAATAAAGCCTAAGTTTTCAAGGGATTGAACTAAGCGAGAGCCATGAAACTCACGATGTTGCGGTGAAATCACATAGAGTTGAATATAGCCCGATGTTTGCTTTTGGATTTCAGGCTCAGCTTGACGTACTTCATTAAAATGAACGGTGGCTTTGACTTCCTCTAACTCACCTCGAGCCATTTGTGAAAGCTGTTCACGCAATTCAGGCGAGGAAGAATTAATCCCTTCTAACTCATCACTTTGTGCTTCCAATTGCTCAAGGGTCATTGCCGCAGGATTTGGCACAGCCTGTGGTTGTGTCGGTTTCATATTGTATTCCATACGAACCGGCTCACGCACAGGCGCACTGTTTGGAATGGAAATTTTAATATCATCGACGGTACGCTCAGTTTCACGATAATCCACCTGCGACACCGGTGGGGTGTAATCAAAAGATTGCGGTGTATTCGTAAAAGAGGGAGGGGATACCGACACCGGAGTCGCTTCCGGAGTGTATTCTGACGGTGTTTGTTGCGTTTGGTTAAACGCACGGTTAAATGTGGTTTCATTTTTAAAATATTTTGATTTCTCACGGCGATTTGACCATAATCCGTGGGCAACCAAGGCGACAAGTGCCACAACACCCAAAATAATCAAGATAGTATTCAGATCCATTTTTGCTTCCTATCGGCAATAAAACTGCGTCAATGCTACCATATTTTAAAAGGTGAAAAAACAGGGCTAATGGGGAATTTTGTGGCAAAAATACGGTCAAAACTGACCGCACTTATGTGAGCGTTAAAAAGGAAAAAGCATGATTAATCAACAAGAAATTAAATCCGGTTTTCATTATTTTGTGATGGGATGGCATTTTATTACACAAAAAGGGCTACGCCGTTTTGTGATTATGCCTATTGTTTTGAATGTGGTCTTACTTTCCGGATTATTTTGGCTATTTATTTCGCAAATTAGTACAATGATCGACTGGGTGATGAGCTTCGTTCCTGATTGGTTAGGTTTTTTGAGTGTCGTTTTGCTTGTGTTGTCCACAGGGATGATTTTGTTGCTATTTTACTTCACTTTCACCACATTATCCGGTTTTATCGCTGCGCCCTTTAACGGATTATTATCGGAAAAATTGGAAAAAATGCTCACCGGCGAGCCGATTAATGATGACAGTTGGCTGGATATCATGAAAGATGTGCCTCGAATGTTACATCGAGAATGGCAAAAATTGTGGTATAGCTTGCCTAAAATTGTCGGTTTATTCTTATTAGGCTTTATCCCCGTGGTTGGGCAGACCATCGTGCCGGTTTTAACCTTTTTATTCACCGCTTGGATGATGGCAATTCAATATTGTGACTATCCTTTTGATAATCACAAAATTTCCTTTAATGTGATGAAAAACGCCTTGGGTGAGCAGCGTTCACAAAGTCTTACTTTTGGTGGATTAGTCACTTGTTGCACATTTTTACCTATCGTGAATTTAGTGATTATTCCCGTTGCTGTATGTGGTGCAACGGTGATGTGGGTAGAAAATTACCGTGATCGTTTACGCTTTGATATGAATTTCAAGTATCAACACGGTCATTCTTCTAGAGAAGTGGCAACACGCAGTAACAGCACGGATATTCGCACAAACAATCATCAAATTGTGAAATAGCGTTTAGTTATAAAATAGATCAAATAACTATTTTTTTTATTTTATCGTCAATGCTATAACTGCCTCATCAATCATCGTAAATCATCTTCATAAGGAGAGCATATGACAATCTATGCAGATAATTCTTACAGTATTGGCAACACACCGCTGGTACGTTTAAAACATTTTGGCCAGGGTAATATTGTGGCAAAAATTGAAGGCCGAAATCCAAGTTTTAGTGTGAAATGCCGCATTGGTGCCAATATGGTATGGCAAGCAGAAAAAGACGGGATCCTCACCAAAGACAAAGAAATTGTTGATGCCACCAGTGGTAATACCGGTATTGCACTTGCCTATGTGGCGGCTGCGCGTGGGTATAAAATCACACTTACCATGCCGGAAACCATGAGTTTAGAACGTAAGCGTTTATTGCGTGGCTTAGGGGTGAACCTTGTGCTTACCGAAGGGGCAAAAGGCATGAAAGGTGCTATTGCCAAAGCGGAAGAAATTGTGGCTTCTAATCCAAATCGTTATGTCATGTTAAAACAATTTGAAAACCCGGCGAATCCACAAATTCACCGTGAAACCACTGGTGTTGAAATCTGGAAAGATACGGAAGGGAAAGTAGATGTGGTGGTTGCTGGGGCCGGCACAGGTGGGACGATTACAGGGGTTTCCCGTGCCATTAAATTAGACTTTGGCAAGGCGATTACCTCTGTGGTGGTGGAACCTAGCGAATCCCCGGTGATTACCCAAACCTTAGCCGGTGAAGAAATCAAACCGGGCCCGCATAAAATTCAAGGCATCGGTGCCGGATTTGTGCCGAAAAATTTAGATTTATCGTTAATCGATCGTGTAGAAACAGTGGACAGCGACACCGCCATTGCGACTGCCCGCCGTTTAATGGCTGAAGAGGGGATCTTAGCGGGAATTTCTTCCGGTGCGGCGGTTGCTGCAGCCGATCGCATCGCAAGATTGCCGGAGTTTAAAGATAAACTTATCGTTGTCGTGCTTCCATCCGCTTCAGAACGCTATCTCAGTACAGCGTTATTTGAAGGCATTGAGGCCTAATAGAAGTTTTATCTATCAACTAAAGTGCGGCTAAAAATAGCCGCATTTTTTATGGGAGAAAAGACCGGTATTATGTAGCAAATGCACAAAACAGAAATTTTAACCAAAACGTAGGGACACACTGCGTGTGTCCGTTATAAAATCAAATTATTTCAATAGGTTAAAATTCGGACACACGCAGTGTGTCCCTACAAGATAACAAAAAACAACGTTGTGCAACTGCTGCATAATGTCGAAAAATCATCGAGTTTTTTAGCCACACTTTCATCTTATTGTTCGGCAAATTGGCGAATTTTCTCTGGATTTAAATGCCCCGGTACGGTTTTTTTCACCTTCAGCTCAGGGTCTAAAAAAACATTAAAAGGATAACCACGCACACGGGCACGCTCAATGATTTCCCCTTTTTCATCCAGTAATAGGGTGATATTTTTGTAATCTAAACCTTTGTACCATTCAATAAATTCTGCGGTCGCTTTTTCCCCTTTATGAGAAGGTGAAACCACCGTGATAATGGTAAAGTTTTGCGGTGGATTAGCACTTAACTCATCAATTTCTGCCAAGCCGGCTAAACAGATAGGGCACCATGATGCCCACATTTTGATGTACACCGGTTTGCCTTTGTATTGCTCAAGGGATACCGGTTGATTGTTGACATCCTTAAGAGGAATATCTGCCAAATTGGTGGCGAAAGCTTGAAGGCTGAATGTCATGAATAAGATTGAGAGTAATTTTTTCATTTGTTTTTTCCTTTTTATTGGTGAAAGGGTATTTTGTACATTACACAAGATTATTGGTGATTAATAAAAAGCCCATCACAATAATCAATATTCCCCCGGCAATTTTGAATTTCTCTAAATGGCGGTTCAGGCTTTTTGCTCGTTTTAGCAAACTGTCGGAAAACAACGAGAAAAGCATAAAAGGGGTGGCTAAGCCAAAAACATAAACTAACATCATTGCTGCACCGTAAAGTGCCGAGCCTTCTTCGCCAGAAAGAGCCAGAACGGAGGCAAGAATAGGGCCAATGCAAGGTGTCCAGCCAAGACTGAAGGTTAGCCCGAGCACGAAGGCTTCAAGTGCGGTGGATTTTCCCGAGGTTTTGATTTCCACTAATTTCGTGCGTTCAAGTAAGCCGATTTTAACGATCCCAAGTTGATGAATTCCAAGAATAATGACGATGATCCCGGCAACGACACGGGTTGTTTCGCTAAATAAAATATTCCCGAGAAAACCAAAGCTAAAGCCCAGGCTTACAAAGGTAAGGGAAAGCCCTAATATAAATAAAAAGGTATTGAGGACTTTTTTCCCGCCTTTACTGAGAATACCAAAATAAATCGGGATGATCGGAAAAATACAGGGGGAAAGAAAAGAGGCAATTCCCGCTAAAAATACTGTTCCGATAAGCAGTTGTTGGTCTAACATGATTTGATTTTCCTACTATTTTGTCAGGTGTGTAAGGCATTTACACCCCTGACTTGCGTTATTTTTTAATGGTTTTCACTAAATAGCCATATCCGGCTTTTTCCATTTCTTCCAAAGGAATAAATTTGATAGAGGCACTGTTGATACAATAACGTAAACCGCCTTTGTCTTTTGGGCCGTCATCAAAAACATGTCCTAAATGAGCCTGACCACTGCGACTTAGCACCTCAGTGCGTTGCATATTAAAGCTATTATCGGTTTGATAATGCACCACCTCTTTGGCAATAGGGTGAGTGAAACTTGGCCAACCACAGCCCGACTCAAATTTATCATTAGAGGAAAACAAGGGTTCACCGGTGGTGACATCCACATAAATTCCCGGCCGGAAGTTATCCCAATATTCATTGCTGAAAGAACGTTCGGTGTGTTTTTTCTGCGTGACGGAATATTGCAACGGTGTTAATGTGGCTTTGAGGGTTTCATCGCTCGGTTTAGGGTAGTCTTTTTCATTAATCATGGGTTCGTCTGCCTGTGTGATGTCGATATGGCAATAGCCATTGGGATTTTTTTTCAAATAATCTTGGTGATATTCTTCCGCTTCCGTGTAATTTTTAAGGGGTTCTACTTCAATTTGAATTTTATTTTTGTACTTTGTTTGTAGTGTAGCAATCGCTTGGTCGATGACAGGTTTATCTGCACTATCTTGATAGTAAATCCCAGTGCGATATTGACGGCCTCTATCATTTCCTTGCTTGTTTACACTGGTTGGGTCGATTACTTTAAAATAATATTGCAGCAGTTTATCCAGTGAAATTTGGTTGGCATCATAAGTGACTTTAACTGCCTCGGCGTGATCTGTGATAGCAAGCAGTGCATAACTGGTTTTATCCCGATTGCCATTGGCATAGCCTGAACTGGCATCTTTCACGCCATAAATACGTTCCATATAGGCTTCCACACCCCAAAAACAGCCACCGGCTAAATAAATTTCACGCAGATTTTGTTGAGATTTCATCATGGTTTTTTGCTCCATATTGTGTGTTGGTTTGTTTTTTTCCACAGCCCAAATCCATTGGCTTGTGGCACAAAATGCCCCGATTAATAGAAAAAGTTTTGAAAATTTCATTGTGAGGTTCTCCTTTAAATCATCAAATGATATGGTTTAGACGAGCGCTCTTTCCATTTCTTACAGATTTTTTATTTAGGGGGGAGAGGATAGCCGAACATTAAAAATAATCGATGTTTTTTCATCCATTTTTGAGAGGGGGAAATGGATTGATTGAAAATAAATGTCGGTTGGAATATAAAAAACCACCCTTTCGGGTGGTTTTTAGAGGGCTTAGTCTAAGCGACCAAATCTGCCGGCATGCACATCATTGAATGCTTCAATAATTTGCTCACGGGTATTCATCACAAACGGACCATAACCCACAATTGGCTCATTGAGTGGCTCTCCGGTCAAAATTAACAATTTGGCTTCATTGTTTGCTTCGATCAGGACATCACGACCGCCACGCTCGAAAGTGACTAATTCACCACGGCGTGCAATGGCATCGCCACCCACTTGGATTGTCCCTTCTAATACCAGGATCACCACATTATGACTTTCCGGCACACTAAAAGTATGTGTTCCATTCGCATTCATGGTGGTATCCCACATATTAATCGGGCTAAAGGTTTCAGCTGAACCTTTTGTATCCAATAATTCACCGGCAATGACCCGTACGGAACCCGCATTATTTGGGAGTGTCACCACCGGAATATCCGCTGATTTAATGGCTTGATATTTCGGTGTGGTCATTTTATCTTTTGCCGGTAAATTGACCCAAAGTTGAACCATTTCAAATAATCCGCCTTCTTTGGCAAATTTTTCTGAGTGCATTTCTTCGTGCATCACACCGGAACCTGCGGTCATCCATTGCACATCTCCGGTACCGATAGTACCGCCGCCACCGTGCGAGTCACGGTGAGAGACTTCGCCTTGATAAGCGATAGTAACGGTTTCAAAACCACGATGTGGATGCTCTTCCACGCCTCGTAAATCAAATTCTGAATTATCACGACGGCCACCTTGGAAAAATTTAGGTGGGTTGTAATCCATTAAAAGAAATGGATCGAGGTTTTTATCTTTGTCGTTATAACTAAACATGGATGCCACATGGAAACCATTACCGACCCAGTGTTTTTCTGGTGCATTGAAAACATTTGCGACTTTTTTCATTGTTATCTCCTTAATTTGTGTTAGAACCTATCGTTCTGTTGATGGCGTGCATTATACGCTTAGCAGAAAGTGAATAAATAGGTGTTTTGTTAAAAGATATTTTACTATTATGAAATAATAGGGGGGGTTGTTTGGTTATTTGGGGATGAGCATTTTCTTATAACTAAATCATCTAACTCATAAATAAATCGTCTTGTTTTTTGTTAAATGGGGCTTTTATAATCCTAGCCTTGCAAACACAATAGTTAAGAGGAACTGATTATGAAAACATCCTTTTTTTCCACCGCACTTTTCTCCGTAGGATTGGCGTTTTCCACGTTGGTAAATGCCGGTGAAATTGCCGATCGTGTAGAAAAAACGAAAACATTATTAGTAGGAACAGAAGGTACTTATGCCCCTTTCACTTTCCATGATAAAGACGGCAAACTCACCGGGTTTGATGTGGAAATTATTGAGAAAATTGCTCAAAAATTAGGCTGGAAAATTGAATTTAAAGAAACCGCATGGGATGGAATGTATGCCGGTTTAAATGCAAAACGCTTTGATGTGATTGCCAATCAAACCAACCCAAGTCCGGAACGTTTAAAAAAATACGATTATTCTGCGCCTTATAATTACTCCGCCGGGGTGATTGTGACCCGGGCCGATAATGACAGTATTAAAACCTTTGCGGATCTAAAAGGGAAAAAATCCGCACAATCTGCTACCAGCAATTGGAGTAAAGATGCCCGCGAACAAGGGGCAATAATTGTGACCGTTGATAGCCTTGCACAAAACCTTGAGGCGGTAAAACAAGGGCGTGTTGATGCGACGGTGAACGATAAATTAGCAGTATTGGACTATCTCAAAAAACAACCGAATTCCGGTTTAAAAATTGCCGTAGAAAGTGATAAAAAAATCCCAACAGGATTTGCTTTTCTGAAAGGCGAAGAAGCATTAATTGCCAAGGTCAATCAAGCCCTTGAGGAACTTCGCCAAGAAGGCACATTAAAACAACTTTCAATAAAATGGTTTGGTGATGACATTACTCAATAATTTATTGGCAAACCTTCCATTTATGACGACAGAACGGGCTGATTATGTGATCAGCTCGTTTTGGCCTATGTTGGAAGCTGCCATTTTATATACAATTCCTCTGGCTGTGATCGCTTTTTCCTTGGGATTAGTGATTGCGGTGATGGTGGCGGTGATTTGCACCTTACCCCAGCCCAATGTTCTCACCAAAATTTTGCAAAGCCTTTGTCGGGTGTATATTTCGATTATTCGTGGTACGCCCATGTTGGTGCAAATTTTTATTATTTTCTATGGTTTGCCTGAGGTGGGCATCACGCTTGATCCTTTCCCAACGGCCATTATTGCTTTTTCTATCAATATCGGGGCCTATGCGGCAGAAACGGTGAGAGCGGCGATTTCAGCCATTCCTAAAGGGCAATGGGAGGCCTCTTATGCCATTGGAATGAATTATTGGCAAGCCTTTATCCGCACCATCATGCCACAAGCCTTACGCATTTCTGTTCCATCTTTATCCAATACTTTTATCAGTACGGTAAAAGACACCTCCCTTGCCTCATTGGTTTGGATCGCCGAGTTATTTCGGGTGGCGCAAAATATCACCGCTGAAAACTATGAATTTATTCTGATTTATAGTGAAGCGGCCTTGATCTATTGGATCTTCTGTTTCCTTCTTGCTATGGGGCAAATGCGTTTAGAAAAGCGTCTATCACGCCATTTATAGGGAATTGTTATGTTAAAAGTGAGCAATATTCAGAAAAATTTTAATGGCAATCAAGTATTAAAAGGCATTGATTTCGAAATCAACAAAGGGGAAGTGGTGGCTATTTTAGGGCCTTCCGGTTCAGGAAAAACCACGTTTTTACGTTGTTTAAATTTATTAGAACGACCGGAACAAGGAAACTTAACCTTTAGCGATGACCCTTTAAACATTGATTTCAGCCGAAAAATCAGCAAATCCGATGAATTAAAATTACGTTGTCGTTCTTCCATGGTGTTTCAGCAATATAACCTTTTCCCTCATCGTACCGCCCTTGAAAATGTGATGGAAGGAATGGTGGTGGTTCAAAAACAACCCAAAGCGCAGGCGCATGAAAAAGCCTTGGCTTTGTTAGAAAAGGTGGGATTGAAAGACAAAGCGATGCTTTTTCCTTCACAACTTTCCGGCGGTCAACAACAGCGGGTGGGTATTGCTCGTGCGCTTGCGGTCCAACCTGATCTTATTTTATTGGATGAACCGACTTCTGCCCTTGATCCCGAATTAGTGGGGGAAGTGTTACAAACCTTAAAATTATTGGCAAAAGAAGGCTGGACGATGATTATTGTTACCCATGAATTACATTTTGCGAAAGAAGTGGCGGATCGAGTGGTGTTGATGGCAGAGGGGCAAATTATCGAGCAAAATTGTGCCGCACGGTTTTTTTCCAATCCGCAAAAAGAGCGCACCAAACAGTTTTTATTACAAGCGAAAATGAACATCGATTTAGATTATTATATTTAGAGAGGACAACATTTCATTTTTTCTCTATGATAAGATGAATCTTCAATACGCAAAGTGCGGTTATTTTAGGAAAAGATTTTATGCACGCTATTCAGCCGAAAGATGACGGTTATTGGCTCCTCACACAGGGGAGCCAATTGTATTTAATTCAGGGAAAATTGCCTTATGGCAAGGCTTCATCACTGGGTTTCGATCACTTGAAGGGAATGAGAATAGGCGAGTGGGATAACGAACCTTTATGGCTTCTTGAAGAACAGCATGATGAAACGAAAGATTATGTGAATTTACGGACGTTACTTTTTCTGCCCGAAGAAAAATTTTATTTGTTAAGCCGTGGTGTAGAAATTAATCATTTTCTGAAAACCCACCAATTTTGTGGTCGGTGCGGCCATAGAAATAGCCAAACGGAAGATGAACTGGCGATGCAATGTTGCCATTGTGGTTATCGCACTTACCCGGTTATTCACCCCTCTATTATTGTCGCGGTACGCCGTGGCACGCAGATTTTACTGGCCAATCACAAACGTCATTATCAACCAAATGGTGGAATGTACACCACCCTTGCCGGTTTTGTGGAAGCAGGGGAAACCTTTGAACAGGCGGTTATGCGTGAAGTATGGGAAGAAACGGGGATTAAAATCAAAAATATTCGTTATTTCGGTAGCCAACCTTGGGCCTTTCCCAATTCACAAATGGTGGGATTTTTAGCCGATTACGAGGGGGGCGAGATTGTTTTACAGGAAACGGAAATTCATGATGCACAATGGTTTTCTTATCATCAGCCCTTGCCAGAATTACCACCAACAGGTACTATCGCACGAAAATTAATTCATGCTACCCTTGAACTTTGTCAAGCAGCAGATCAAAAAAAGGAAAGTTAAATGTCAGCACTCAAAAATGATCGTTACTTAAAAGCCCTACTACGCCAACCGGTGGATTGCACACCGGTATGGATGATGCGCCAAGCCGGGCGTTATTTACCTGAATATAAAGCCACCCGTGCGCAAGCCGGGGATTTTATGTCTCTTTGTCGCAATGCAGAGTTGGCTTGTGAAGTGACTTTGCAGCCACTTCGCCGTTATGAGTTAGATGCGGCCATTTTATTCTCTGATATTTTAACCATTCCCGATGCGATGGGCTTAGGGTTAAGCTTTGGTGCAGGGGAAGGGCCGAAATTTGCCAGACCGATTGAAAGTAAAAGTGCGGTTGAAAATCTTCCTATTCCTGATCCTGAACAAGAATTGCAATATGTGATGAATGCGGTGCGTACCATTCGCCGTGAGCTAAAAGGGGAAGTGCCGCTTATCGGTTTTTCAGGCAGCCCATGGACATTGGCTACTTATATGGTAGAAGGTGGCAGCAGCAAAACCTTCAGTAAAATCAAAAAAATGATGTATGCCGAACCGCAAACATTACATTTGCTGTTAGATAAATTAGCCAAGGCTGTCACCCTTTACCTGAATGCCCAAATCAAAGCGGGTGCACAATCTGTGATGGTATTTGACACTTGGGGCGGCGTATTGGGGCATCGTGAATATGTGGATTTTTCACTGCAATATATGCACAAAATTGTGGAAGGGTTAGTGCGTGAAAATGAAGGTCGGGTTGTCCCGGTTACCCTTTTCACCAAAGGGGGAGGACTATGGCTTGAAGCTATTGCGAACACCGGTTGCGATGCCATTGGTTTGGATTGGACGGTGAACCTTGCCGAAGCCAAAGCCCGGGTTGGGCATCAAGTGGCGTTACAAGGCAATATGGACCCAAGTGTGCTTTATGCACCGGCTGCCCGTATTGAACAAGAAGTGCGGTCAATTTTAGCGGATTTTGGTGAGGGAAGCGGTCATGTCTTTAATTTAGGACATGGTATTCATCAAGATGTACCGGAAAGTGCTCCAAAAGTGTTTGTGGATGCGGTTCATGATTATTCCAAAGCCTACCATAAATAGGAAAGAGCGATGCAAAGAGCGCTGAGAAATCCTATTCATAAACGTTTGGAAAACCTTGAAAGCTGGCAGCATTTGACCTTTATGGCGGCATTGTGTGAACGTATGGCGCCTAATTTCAAATTGTTTTGTCAAATGCATCATCACGAGCGGGAAGGCAAAATCTATCAAAATATTCTCAATCTGGTTTGGGAATATTTAACCATCAAAGACATCAAAATTAATTTTGAAAATCAGCTTGAAAAGCTAGAAGGCATTATTCCCGATGTGAATGATTATGATAATTTTGGCGTGGTGGCCGCTTTAGATGCTGCAGAAGCGTTAGCGGAGGTTTTACATGCCATTATTGCAGGGGAAACCTTAGAAAAAGCCATTGAACTTAGCCAAATTTCTTTGGGGACGATCAGCTCATTATTGGAAACTGAACAGGGGCGTGATTTCTCAGCACAAGAATTAAAAGAAAATGAAGATATTCAACGGGAATTGGATATTCAATGGCAAATTTATCGCCTGTTAAAAGATTGTGAAAAACGTGATGTTGAGTTGATATTGGCGTTAAAACAAGAGATCAGAACGGAGGGGATTTCCAATATCGGTATAGAATTTAACCAATAACGTGAGATTTATCACAATTTTTGAAAATCTCGCTTTTATTTCTTTAAAAGTTAGATTATCCTTTCGCACAGCTGTTGTTGCTTCGCTTTATGCTTAGTAGCGCGCTTTATTAAATAAACAAAGTAAATTAACAAAAGGTAAAAATTATGAACAAAACAGATTTAATTGATGCAATTGCAAGTGCAGCAGAGTTAAATAAAAAACAAGCCAAAGCTGCATTAGAAGCAACTTTAGATGCGATCACTGCAAGCCTCAAAAAAGGTGAGCCGGTACAATTAATCGGTTTCGGTACATTTAAAGTAAACCAACGTGCTGCTCGTACTGGTCGTAACCCACAAACCGGTGCAGAAATTAAAATTGCAGCATCTAAAGTACCAGCATTCGTATCTGGTAAAGCATTAAAAGATGCAATCAAATAATTAAAGTAAGAACGATATTAGCCCTGCTTTTATGCAGGGTTTTTTATTGGCTAAAATTTACTTTACAAAGCGATACCCCTTCTATAAACTTCCGAACCGAAATTTAAGTCCTGATAAGAGCACCAAAATGAAACGAAATAGCCAGCCACGCAATACACAGCAACGCCGACATGCCATTATGCAACTTTTACAACAGCAAGGTGAAGTGAGTGTAGAAAAGCTGGTTCAATTGTTCGATACCTCAGAGGTGACGATTCGTAAAGATTTAACCGCATTGGAAAGTAGCGGTTTTTTATTGCGTAAATATGGTGGTGCAATTTTAATGCCGAAGGAAATGATTGATGAAAACGAAAATGAAGAACTTTCGAAACGAAAGCTTGTCATAGCCAAGGCGGCGGCAGAGCGAATTCGTGATCATAATCGGATTATTGTCGATACTGGTAGCACAACGGCGGCGTTAATTAAGCAGCTTAATCGAAAACAAGGATTGATTGTGATGACCAATTCCCTTTCGGTGGCAACAGAACTACGGGCTTTAGAAAATGAACCAACATTACTGATGACCGGGGGAACATGGGATACCCGCTCAGAATCTTTCCAAGGTAAAGTGGCGGAGCAGGTGTTGCGTTCTTATGATTTCGATCAGCTTTTTATTGGTGCCGATGGCATCGATTTAGAACGGGGAACTACGACCTTTAATGAATTAGTGGGGTTAAGCCAAGTGATGGCCGAGGTGTCACGAGAAGTGATTGTGATGGTGGAATCTCAGAAAATTGGCAGAAAAATGCCCAATGTAGAATTAACTTGGCAGCAAATTAATGTATTGATTACGGATGGTGGACTGTCAGAACAAGATAAACAGGCGATTTTGGCCCAAGGCGTAGAGGTCATCTGCGTATAAAGTGCGGTCAAAATTATCATTATTTTTAACGTGTTAATCAAATAAGGAAAACTTATGTGTGGTATTGTCGGTGCGGTTGCGCAACGTGATGTAGCAGAAATTTTAATCAATGGATTACATCGTTTAGAGTATCGTGGTTATGACTCAGCCGGTGTGGCAGTGGTCAACGAACAACATGAATTACAACGGGTACGTTGTTTAGGCAAAGTGAAAGCTTTGGATGAAGCGGTTGCGGTGAAACCGTTAATTGGCGGAACCGGTATTGCACATACACGTTGGGCAACCCATGGTGAACCTTCAGAAGCCAATGCACACCCACATGTTTCCGGCAATTTTGCAGTGGTTCATAATGGCATTATCGAAAACCACGAAGAATTGCGTGAATTATTAAAATCTCGTGGTTATGTGTTCCTTTCCCAAACAGATACCGAAGTGATTGCTCATCTCGTGGAATGGGAAATGCGCAGTACGGATTCTTTACTCGAAGCGGTCAGAAATGTGGTGAAACAGCTGACCGGTGCTTACGGTATGGTGGTAATGGATCGCCGCAAGCCGGCACATTTAGTCGCCGCCCGTTCCGGTAGCCCTCTTGTTATTGGTTTGGGGATTGGCGAGAATTTCTTGGCATCAGACCAGTTAGCTTTATTGAGTGTTACCCGCCGTTTTATTTTCTTGGAAGAGGGGGATATTGCCGAGATCACACGTCGTACTGTGGATATTTATGATGTTCAAGGGAATAAAGTGGCGCGTGAAATCCATGAATCTAACCTTGAAAATGATGCGGCAGAGAAAGGCAAATTCCGTCACTTTATGCAAAAGGAAATTTTTGAACAACCGACAGCTTTGATTAATACGATGGAAGGGCGTATCAATCACAACAATGTGATTGTGGAAGCTATTGGCAATGGGGCAAAAGCGATTTTAGAGAACGTCCAACATGTACAAATTGTGGCTTGTGGTACTTCTTACAATGCAGGTATGGTGGCACGCTATTGGTTTGAAGCCCTTGCCGGCGTCAGTTGTGATGTGGAAATTGCTTCTGAATTCCGTTATCGCAAATTTGTTACTCGTCCAAATAGCCTATTGCTCACTCTTTCTCAATCCGGCGAAACTGCCGATACCCTCGCTGCCCTTCGTTTAGCGAAAGAAAAAGGCTATATGGCTGCAATGACCATTTGTAATGTCGCAGGCTCTTCTCTTGTGCGTGAATCGGATCTTGCCTTTATGACAAGGGCAGGGGTAGAAATTGGTGTGGCCTCAACAAAAGCTTTCACAACCCAACTTGCGGCAATGCTGATGTTGGTTACCGCAATGGGCAAACTGAACGGTCAGATTTCTGATGAAAAAGAGAAAGAAATTGTGAAGGCATTGAATTCTCTTCCGGCAGATATTGAAAAAGCTTTAGCCTTTGATAAAGACATTGAACTGCTTGCAGAAGATTTTGCTGAAAAACATCATGCATTATTCTTAGGTCGTGGCGAATATTACCCGATTGCAATGGAAGCCTCGTTGAAATTAAAAGAAATTTCCTATATCCACGCAGAAGCCTATGCTGCAGGGGAATTAAAACACGGCCCATTGGCGCTGATTGATGCAGATATGCCGGTGATCGTAGTCGCACCGACCAATGATTTATTAGAAAAAGTGAAATCCAATATTGAAGAAGTGCGTGCCCGTGGCGGTCAATTATATGTCTTTGCGGATAAAGAGGCAGGGTTTAGTGAAACGGAAGGCATGAAAATTATCACCATGCCAAAAGTGAATGAAATCATTGCACCGATTTTCTATACCGTGCCGATGCAATTGTTGTCTTACCATGTGGCGTTAATTAAAGGAACCGATGTGGATCAACCTCGTAATCTGGCAAAAGCGGTGACTGTTGAATAAGTGCGGTTAATTTGAGCTACGTTTTTAAAAGCACGGAATAAGTAAATTCCGTGCTTTTTTATTGCCTAAAAGAAAAAGATTATTTACACTACGCCCGATTTTTAACCTCGTTATTTGAGGTTTATCAATCCTCTCTTCACTTTAAACACTACCTGTGAGTAGTAAAAGGACATCAATATGACTCATAACGTCAATCAATATGGCTGGAAAGCCTTGCTTGGCTCTGCCGTCGGCTACGCAATGGACGGTTTTGATTTACTCATTCTTGGTTTTATGCTCAGTGCGATTTCCGCCGATCTTAATCTTACCCCCGCTCAGTCAGGTTCGTTGGTGACTTGGACATTAGTCGGTGCGGTATTCGGCGGTATTGTGTTCGGTGCATTAAGTGATAAATATGGTCGTGTACGGGTGCTAACTTGGACGATCGTATTATTTGCCGTGTTCACCGGGTTATGCGCACTTGCCCAAGGCTATTGGGATTTACTCATTTATCGTACTATTGCCGGTATCGGTTTAGGCGGTGAATTTGGTATCGGTATGGCACTTGCGATTGAAGCTTGGCCGGCCCGTCATCGTGCCAGAGCGGCCTCTTATGTGGCATTAGGTTGGCAAGTGGGCGTGTTAGGGGCCGCATTATTAACACCGCTGTTGCTGCCTCATATCGGTTGGCGTGGTATGTTTATTCTTGGGATCTTTCCGGCGTTTGTCGCTTGGTATTTACGTTCCCGCTTACATGAACCTGAAATTTTTACCCAAAAACAGACCGCACTTTCTAGCCAAAAAACATCAAAATTGGAATCCTTCAAACTGTTAGTAAAAGATAAAGCCACTGCTAAGGTGAGCCTTGGCGTGGTGGTGCTCACCTCTGTGCAAAATTTTGGTTACTACGGCATTATGATTTGGATGCCTAATTTCCTTTCCAAACAACTAGGCTTTAGCTTAACGAAATCCGGTATTTGGACAGCGGTTACCGTATGCGGAATGATGGTGGGGATTTGGATTTTTGGTTGGCTGGCAGATAAAATCGGGCGCAAACCAAGTTTCCTATTATTCCAATTGGGCGCAGTCGTGAGTATTGTGGCTTACTCACAACTTACTGACCCAACGATCATGCTCATTGCCGGCGCTTTTTTAGGTATGTTTGTGAATGGGATGATGGGCGGTTACGGCGCATTAATGGCAGAAGCCTATCCGACACAAGCCCGTGCGACCGCACAAAATGTGTTGTTCAATTTAGGACGTGCCGTGGGTGGTTTCGGCCCCGTTGTGGTGGGGGCGATTGTTTCTGCCTATTCATTTAGCCTTGCCATTGCATTCTTGGCCATTATTTATGTGATTGATATGGTTGCCACCCTTTTCTTGATACCTGAACTAAAAGGCAAAGCGTTACAGTAAAGTGCGGTCAGAAAAAACAACGTTTTGGGACATTGGCTTTGCTAACCGTATCAAGGGGAATAAATCACTTGAGTGATTTATGGATAATTTCCCCCCTGTTTTGTGAAATCCACCTTCATCTTATGAGGTGGATTTGTATTTAAAATCTCCAACACTTTCGTGGTAAACTAACGCCAATTTTTTTCTGAACTTTTTCTGAACAAGGCATTGCTGTGCAAACGACCCATTCTGTTTCTTTGCGTATTGCGAAATATCTTTTCCTGATTATTGTTGTTACAGGGATCATCAGTGCCTTGAGTTTGGCTATTATTACCAGCAATAAATCCGATGCGGAAGCCATTAATGTTTCCGGATCTTTGCGGATGCAAAGTTATCGCCTGCTCTATTTAATGGAAAAGCAACCGGAAGTGGTTGAACAAAATTTACGTTTTTATGAAGAAAGTCTTCATGCGCCGAGTTTGGTGGAGATTCAGCATCAGCTTTTTACTCCGGATGTGGTGAAACAATCTTACCAGACAATTCTTGAACACTGGGCGGTGATGGAAAATTACGCCCGTCAAAATAATCCTTTGCAATATAGCCAAAATCTCACGGATTACGTGAGTGAAGTGGATTATTTTGTCTTTGAATTGCAACGTTTTAGTGAACAAAAATGGCTTTTTGCCTTATCCGTGCTGTGTTTTTCGATGCTGTTGATTGTGGGAATGGTGTCTTATGTCATTTGGTTTACGCAGCGTGAAGTGGTGAAACCCTTAAAATTACTCACGAGAGCCAGTATGCAGGTGCAAATGCGGCAGTTTAACCATATTCCTCTTGATACCGGAAATAACAATGAACTTGGCACATTAGCAAGGGTGTTTACACAAATGTCTGCCGAGCTTGGCAAACTTTATTCCCGCCTTGAAGATGCGGTGAACGAACAAACTCAGAAACTTCGCCAAACCAATCGTTCTCTAACAACCCTTTATCACAGCTCCCAATTACTCACTGTTAATGCGATTAATGATGCCATTCTGAGCCAATTGCTCAATCATATCCGTGTCAGTGAACATTTACGTTATATCGAATTAGAAGTATTGGGGGCAGAGCATTGGGATATTGCATTTGGAGAAAAACAAGCTCATCAAAGTTTACAAGTAGAAGAATTGAAAATTGAAAATGACACGCTCGGCGTGCTTTCTTGGCAGGCAGGCTTGCCTTGCCCTGATCCCCGTATGATGCAAAATTTAGCGCAAATGTTGGCCCGTACGCTTTTCTTCCACAAAAGCCAAAGACAACAAGAGCATTTGTTATTAATGGAAGAGCGATCCATCATTGCTCGGGAATTGCATGACTCTTTGGCTCAAGTGTTGTCATTTTTACAAATTCAACTGACACTGTTGAAACATAATTTGAAAAAAGAAGATGAATCGGCAAAACAAAAAAGCCTAGCGATTATTACGGATTTTGAACAAGCGCTTTCCAGTGGCTATGCCCAATTACGGGAATTATTGGCAACTTTCCGATTAACGGTGCAGGAAGCGAATTTACAATTGGCTTTAGAACAAGTTATTGATTCCCTACGTCCGCAAACCAGCATGAAGATGAGCGTGAATAGCCAATTGCCCTCACAAAGTTTAAATCCACAGCAACTTATCCATGTATTACAAATTGTAAGAGAGGCTGCATTGAATGCGATTAAACATTCAAAAGGGCAATTGATTGAGATTAATGCCCAAACGAATGCAGAAGGGGAATATGAAATATTAATTGAAGATGATGGGGTAGGGATTCCTAGTTTGGATGAACCCGATGGCCATTACGGTTTAAATATTATGGCAGAACGTAGTCGTCAATTGAATGCTGAATTAACCATTAATCGCCGTCCACAGGGCGGTACGCAGGTGAAAATTACCCTGCCACAGACATTATTTTAAGGAAAACCATGCAAAGCTTACAACCTTTTCATACCTTCCATATTCCGGTGAATGCCCATGAAATTATTGAAATCAATACACTCGATCAGTTAAAACAAGCTTGGGCAGAGGCGAAGGCTCAAAATCGGCCGGTGCTTTTTCTTGGGCAAGGTAGCAATATGCTGTTTTTAGAGGATTTCAATGGCGTGGTGCTGATTAATCGTTTGCTTGGCATCACTCATGAGGAAGATGATCTTTTTCATTATCTCCATGTTAATGGAGGGGAAAATTGGCATCAATTGGTGGCATGGAGCCTTGAACAAGGAATGAACGGACTAGAAAACCTTGCGCTGATCCCGGGCTGTGCCGGTTCTGCACCGATTCAAAACATTGGTGCTTATGGGGTGGAATTTAAAGATTTCTGTCATTATGTGGATGTATTGAATTTGGAAAGCGGTGAATTATTTCGTTTAAATTCGGCAGAATGTGAGTTTGGTTACCGTGAAAGTATTTTTAAGCATCGCTATCAAAAGGGTTATGTGATTACGGCGATTGGATTAAAACTCGCTAAAAATTGGCAACCTGTATTGAAATATGGCTCGCTGGTAAATTTTGATCCACAAAGGATTACAGCAAAACAAATTTTTGATGAAGTTTGTCAAATTCGCCAAAGTAAGTTACCTAACCCGGATGAATGGGGGAATGCGGGGAGTTTCTTCAAAAACCCTGTCGTGAGTGCAGCACAATTCGCAACAATTCAAAAACAGGCGGAAAATATACCGCACTTTCCCCAGGCGGATGGTTCGGTGAAATTGGCGGCGGGCTGGTTGATTGATCAATGTCATCTCAAAGGTTACCAAATCGGCGGGGCGGCGGTTCATGAAAAGCAAGCTTTGGTGTTGATCAATAAAACGAATGCCAGTGGAGGCGATGTTGTGCAATTAGCCCGACATGTGCGTAAAACCGTGGCGGAAAAATTTGGCGTATTCTTACAACCTGAAGTGCGCTTTATCGGTGCCAATGGCGAAGTAGACAGTGAGAAAGCCATTGCTTGATTTTTACATAAAAAATGAGTGTTTCCTTTTTATTTAGGCATAGCGATATGCCGATAAAGGGAAACACTCATTGCAATGTCGATTGATTTAGCGGAAATTATTTTTTCAATAAATCACGAATTTCAGTAAGTAATTTTTCTTCGTTAGAAGGCTCATCAGCCGGTTTTTCTTCCGGTTTTTTCAATTTATTAATGCTTCTCACCATCAAGAAAATGGCAAATGCAATAATCACGAAGTCAAAGATGTTTTGAATAAACATCCCGTAGTTTAATGTGACGGCCGGAATGTCACCGTTTGCCGGTTCTAAAATATATTTTAAATCTTTGAAGTCCACACCACCGGTTAAGAGACCTAATACCGGCATGACCACATCACCGACCAGTGAACTGACAATTTTACCGAATGCACCACCGATAATGACACCCACTGCCATATCGACAACATTACCACGCATCGCAAATTCGCGAAATTCTTTTATAAAGCTCATAAATTTTCCTTTTGATAAATGAATAAATGGGGCTGTATTCTATATGAGCTTTAGCTAAAAAGTAAACAATTAAATAAAGAATGCACTCGGTTGGAACAATTTTTCAATTTCAGACACGGCTTTTTTATCGCTGAGATAGACGACCACCTGATCGCCATCTTGAATCTCCGTGTTCTTATGGCCAATGATCACCTCATTATGGCGTAAAATTGCCCCGATGATACAACCTGTGGGTAAGCGAATATCCCGTATTCTGCGCCCAATAATATTGGAAGAATTAACATCACCGTGAGCCACAATTTCAATGGCTTCTGCCGTGCCGTGATGTAAACTTGCCACATTTTTGACATCACCTTTCCTCACATAGCCTAACAAAGCCGATATGGTGGCCTGCTGAGGGGAAACGGCAATATCAATCGTACCGCCTTGGATAAGATTGATATAGGCCATGCGTTGAATTAACACCATGGCTTTTTTCGCTCCCAAGCGTTTTGCCAATAGGGCAGACATAATATTGGTTTCATCATCACCGCTTAAGGAAAGAAACACATCCACATTTTCGATATGTTCTTCAAACAATAAATTTTGATCTGATGCATCGCCATGAAAAACCAAGGTTTTTGAGAGTTTTTCTGCCAAAATTTGAGCGCGTTCGGTATCTCGTTCAATGAGTTTAACAATGCAATGATCTTCCAACTGTTTGGCAACTCCCACTGCAATGTTGCCGCCTCCGGTAATCATCACCCGTTTATAGGGTTTTTCAAGACGTTGTAATTCACTGATAACGGCTTTGATATGTTCTGTTGCACAAACAAAGGTGATTTCATCACCGGCTTCAATAATGGTCGAACCTTGCGGACGAATACTTTTATCATGACGTAAAATAGACACAATACGGCAGGCAATATGGGGCATATGCTCTTTAAAAGCGGATAAAGCATGGCCGACTAATGCCCCACCATAATAGGCTTTTACCACCACGACACTGATACGATTTTTAGCAAAATGTGCCACCTGTAATGCACCCGGGTAGGCGATAAGGCGAGTGATCTCATCGGTGACTAAATTTTCCGGTGAAATAAGGTGATCGATGGGGATATTTTCATCATTAAACAGTTTGTCTTTTTCACGCAAATATTCCGAATTGCGAATACGCGCGATGCGGGTTGGCGTATTAAATAAAGTGTAACCCATTTGGCAGGCCACCATATTGATTTCATCTGATGAGGTGACCGCCACCATTAAATCGGCATCTGCCGCACCGGCATCACGCAATACTTTAGGGGAGGAGGGAGAGCCTTGCACTACTCTTAAATCATGTTTTTCTTGTAAGGCCTGAAGTCGTGGTGATTCATTATCTACGAGCGTAATATCGTTATCTTCACTCAGCAGATTTTCCGCTAATGTTGTGCCGACTTGCCCAGCACCAAGGATCATTATTTTCATGTGTCACTCCTTGTTAAGATCAGAGGGAAAATCCCCATTTGCGGCGAATTTAGACCGCACTTTAAGGCGTCCATTTGGCGACAGATTTCATCCGTTACAGCATTGGCCTGAGCCATTTTTTCTTCTGTGACCCCTTCAGGTTTTTTTTGAAACAAAATTGCCTCTAATAATCGTTCGGCGTGCATGCCTTCTCGACAATAATGTAACACCCCTACCTCATCAAATAAGGTCGTTACTTTCCCAATTCTTGTTGTCGCAATGCCTAAAGCGCCGTCCTCACCGCCCAGCTCTCGGAATAAGGCATCTTGAGGAAAACCGCCACAGGCTAGGAAAAAAGCACGGCGAAATACTACATTGCCACCGCAGGTCATTCTCATGTGCTGCCAAGCAAAATCAAAATTAGGATGATCCGCATAGCACTTTGCTAACCCTATGGGTTTTAAGGCTAAACGTACCACCGAGGTGTCCGGTTGAAAATGAAAGGTGGCGGCAGCCACTTCCAATGCACCCGCCTCATAGGCATCGTCAGCATCTAAAAAAGCGATAAATTCGTTGCTGGATTGTAATGCGCCCCAATTTCTCGTTTTTGCCACACCGCTATTGGTTGGCATTTTTTCTACCCGAATTCTATCGGGATAATCTTTTGCCCATTTTTGTGCTAAGGAGAAGGTATTATCTTTAGAGGCATCATCAATCAGCCAAATTTTGCCCAAACAAGGTTGATGTAACGCTGATTCTACTGCTCGGTTCAAGGTTTTTTCGGCATTATAGCAGGGAATAATCACGTCAATAGGGGGGAACATCTTTGTCTCCTTTGGCTAGACACGCTTACGCAATTTGGCATAGTAGAACCCATCTCCGCCTTTTTCTTGCGGAATAAACTGAAAACCGACCGCACTTTTATCACCACTTACGGCTTCTTTAAAGGGGAGAGGTAATAATTCCGCATCAGGTTGTTCAGATAAAAAAGTGCGAATTTGTTCATGATTTTCTTCCGGTAATACGGAGCAGGTGGCATACAATAAAATACCGTTGGGCTTCAATTTTGCCCAAAGTGCCTTCAAAATATTGTTTTGTAATGCGGTAAGTTGGGCTATATCCGTTTCTTGGCGTAGCCATTTTATATCGGGATGACGGCGAATAACACCGGTGGCAGAGCAAGGGGCATCTAATAAAATACGGTCAAATTGCACCGCACTTTGCCCGATTTCAGCCAGCCATTCGTCGGGTTGTGTGGCATCACCACAAACCACTGTTGCCTGCTGATTTAAACGTGTCAGATTTTCTTCCACCCGTTTCAAACGCTGGGCTTCAATATCCAAGGCGATCACTTTGGCTTGTGGGGCGAGTTCTAAAATATGGGTGGTTTTCCCCCCGGGGGCGGCACAAGCATCTAAAATCCATTCGTCATTTTGTGGCGCTAACAAGACTGCCGCCCATTGGGCGCTCAAATCCTGTACCGTCACTTCCCCTTCCGCAAAATGGGGTAATTTTTCTACCGCTGTGGCGAAGCGCAACCGCAATGCCTGAGGGTGGGGGCCACTTTCTGCCAAAATGTCCGCTTTTTCTAATAAAGTGCGGTAAGTTTCTGGGCTATTTTTTTGTGCATTAACCCGTAGCCACATCGGCGGTTTTTGGTTATTCGCATGAATGATATCACGCCAATTGGGATAAGCTTTTTTCAATTTGTTTACAAACCATTCGGGATGCAAGGTTTGCCAATGTTTATCCACTTGCGCCAAAATGCTTTCCTGTTCACGCAGAAAACGGCGTAATACGCCATTGACTAACCCACGGAAACTGTCAGATTTCAAGGCTTTTGTGGCATTCACCACTTCATCCACCGCTGCGTGGGGCGGAATTCGCATATAAAGCAATTGATACAGCCCGACCAACAATAAACAATGCACAATGCGGGTTTTGCCTTTAAGCGGTTTATCCACAAGGTGTTGGATAATCTGTTCTAAACGAGGCAGCACTCGACAGATGCCAAAACAAATTTCTTGGAGTAACGGTAAATCCTGTGTTTTTAGGGAGGCTTGAACAGAAGGAATTAAGCTTGAAAGGGATTTTCCCTCATCAAGCACCTGCAAAACGATCTGTGCCGCCAAGGCTCTGGTGGAAAGTGCGGTAGATTTTTTCGCTGTTTTTTTCATTGGTTTAGCTTTGCCCGCTTGGGGTTGTGAGGGGGTATGTTTCATTAAGCTAACACCTTACCTAGAGGAAACCAGTCTGCCCGTCCATTGAGCAAATCTTGAACCGACATGGGCTTTTTCCCTGCCGGTTGCAGTTGTAGAATATTTAATACCCCCTCAGCCGTGGCAATTTGAAGACCGGTTTTATCCGCACGCAAAATTGTCCCTGCCGGTTTATCTTGATGAGGCAATACTTCTGCTTGATAGACTTTTAAGGTCTGTAGATTACCTTCTTTATCTTCCGTGCTGAAATAAGCCATCGGCCAAGGGTTGAATGCCCGAATATTCCGTTCAAGTTGTGTGCTTGAAAGCGACCAATCTAATTTGGCTTCCTCTTTAGAAAGTTTATCTGCATAAGAAAGTTTATCGGTATAGTTGCTTTGACTATCCTCTTGTTTCTCGGCGATAAATTTTCCGCTTTCCAGTTGGTCAAGCACTTCAATGAGTGCAGGAGGGGCCAGTTGAGCCAATTTATCATAAAGGCTGGCTGCGGTTTCTGTGGACAAAATATCACAATAGACTTTGTGTAACATATCCCCGGTATCTAAGCCCTCATCCATTTGCATAATCGTGACGCCTGTTTGCTCATCCCCTGCCCAAATCGCACGTTGAATAGGTGCTGCACCACGCCAACGAGGCAAAATAGAACCATGCACATTCAAACAGCCCAAACGAGGGGTATCTAAAACCGCTTTAGGGAGAATGAGGCCATAAGCCACCACCACCATCACATCGGCATTCAGCGCTTGTAACTCTGCTTGTGCCTCAGCGTTGCGTAAGGATTTAGGTTGGTAAACCGGAATGTGATGCTGTAATGCTAATTGTTTCACCGGGCTGGCTTGTAATTTTTTACCACGCCCCGCCGGTTTATCCGGTTGGGTATAAACCGCAATGACCTTATGTTGGGAGTGGAGTAGGGCTTGCAAATGCTGTGCCGCAAAATCCGGCGTGCCGGCAAAAATAATATTGAGTGGTTTCATCATGTTCTACGTTATGTTGAATAATGTTACAGATCGTTATAAAGAGAAAACAAAATGCGGTCAAAATTAACCGCACTTTTCGTGATGATGTCTTTGTTGCACAGGGGTAGGGACACACTGCGTGTGTCCGTTATAAAATCAAATTTCAATATATTACAAGTGGACACACGCAGTGTGTCCCTACGTTTCTTTGAAATCCCTGTGTTGTACATGGACTACATAATGTCGGTTATTGTTTTGCTATCTGTTTTTTATATTTAATCAATTTTTCTTTAATACGTTGGCGTTTGAGTGGTGAAAGATAGTCCACAAATAAAACACCGTTGAGGTGATCAATTTCATGCTGAATACAAATGGCGAGTAAGCCGTCGGCATTGAGCGTGAATTCTTTGCCATGACGATCAAGCGCTTTTACGGTCACTTTTTCTTTGCGTGGCACTAAAGCACGAAAACCCGGTATGGATAAGCAGCCTTCTTCGATACCGGTTTCACCTTCTGAGGCTAAAATCTCAGGATTAATCAAAACCAATTGATTTTGTTTGTCGCCCTCAATATCAATGGTGATAATGCGTTGTAAAATATCCACCTGTGGGGCGGCTAAACCAATGCCTTCTTGTTGGTACATGGTATCAAACATATCATCAACAATTTTACGAATATCATCATTGACTTCAGAAACAGGATCACAGACGATTTTTAAATGTTCTTCGGGGTAAATTAATACATCAAGTACAGCCATAATTTCTCTTATTTTTCTCAGGGTAATTGGTGCGTGATTGTAGCACAGGAAGCTTACGCTGTCCTAAATTTAGGTACATTATCCAAATTCCAATTCAACGGCATTTTCACCCAACATATTGACTAATTCCGTCAAAATTTCATCGGTAGGGGTAATCGACCATTGAATACCCAGCCGTAGTAACGCTCTGCCTTGCGGGCTTTGGTAATAAACGTTAATTGGCAATGCGCCACCGCTGGCCGGTTCAAGTATTTGTTTGAGTTGCTTAATCAACATCGGCGTTATCTGTTCATCGGAAAGACTAATAGCAAGGGATTTAGCATAGCGTGAACGGGCTTCATCTAAGGTCATCATTTCCCGTACGGTCATTTTTAACCCGCCGGAAAAATCATCCATGCTCACCTGACCGGATACCACGACGACGGTGTCTTTTTGCAATTTTTCGCCAAATTGTTCCAGACTTTCGCCAAATAAGGTGATATCTAAACGCCCGGAGCGATCATCTAATGTGGCAATGCCCAGTCGATTTCCCTTTTTGGTGATAGCAATGCGTGATGACACAATTAATCCGGCAGCGGTACTCATTTGCCCTCGACGGTTGGGTGTGAGCTCTTTTAATCGTGTTGAGCTATAATGAGAAAGTTCTTTCAAATAACGGCTAACAGGATGACTGCTTAAATAAAGCCCTAGGGTTTCACGCTCGCCGTCTAAAATTTGTTTTTCTGTATAAGGTGGGGTATTGGCATAGGCGTTTTCCACTTCTTCATGGGTTTCGGTTAATACACCGAACATATCCGATTGCCCCATAGCTTCGTCTTTTGCATGTTGATCGGAGGCTTTTAAGGCATCTTCTAAATTTTTAGACAGTGCAGCACGATGTGGCCCGAGTTTGTCAAATGCCCCAGACATAATCAGGCTTTCAAAGGTACGGCGGTTGATTTTTTTCAAATCCACACGAGCACAGAGATCAAATAAATCCTTGAAAAATCCCCCCTCGTTACGCGCTTTTACTAAGGCTTCAATAGGGCCTTCGCCCACCCCTTTGATAGCCCCGATTCCATAGACAATTTCACCGTTTTCATTCACACTAAAATGATGTTTGCCCACATTAATATCCGGTGGGGTGACTTTTAATCCCATCCGCAAGCACTCATCGTACAAACCGACAATTTTATCCGTATTGTCCATTTCCGATGTCATCACTGCTGCCATAAATTCTGCCGGGAAATGGGTTTTCAACCAAAGGGTTTGGTAAGAAACCAAAGCATAGGCCGCCGAGTGGGATTTATTAAAGCCATAACCGGCAAATTTTTCTACCAAGTCAAAAATCTTCATAGAAAGTTCACCGTCAACGCCATTTTTAATCGCCCCTGCCTCAAAGACGGAACGCTGTTTTGCCATTTCTTCCGGTTTTTTCTTACCCATTGCACGGCGTAATAAATCCGCACCACCTAAAGTATAACCGGCTAAAACCTGAGCAATTTGCATCACTTGCTCTTGATATAAAATAATGCCGTAGGTGGGTTCTAAAATGGGTTTGAGGCTTTCGTGCTGGTAATTGGCATCAGGGTAGGAAACTTCTTCACGCCCATGTTTACGGTCGATAAAGTTATCTACCATGCCGGATTGCAACGGGCCGGGACGGAAGAGCGCCACCAAAGCGATGATATCCTCAAAGCAGTCCGGTTGTAAGCGTTTAATTAAATCTTTCATACCCCGCGATTCCAATTGGAACACGGCGGTCGTTTCAGCCCGTTTGAGTAATTCAAAAGATTGTGGATCATCCAAAGGAATGGAGGCAATATCCACTAAGGGTTTCCCTTCCCGTGCCATACGGCTGTTTACCATATCCAATGCCCATTTGATGATAGTGAGTGTGCGTAACCCTAAGAAGTCAAATTTAACCAAACCGGCATATTCCACATCATTTTTATCGAAATGGGTAACGGGATGAAGCCCTTCACTGTCGCAATAAAGGGGGGAGAAATCGGTAATGAGTGTAGGGGAAATTACCACACCACCGGCGTGTTTTCCTGCGTTTCGGGTCACCCCCTCCAGTTTGCGTGCCATATCAATCAGCGCTTGCACTTCCTCATCACTGTCATAGGCAGCCTGTAATTGCGGTTCGGCTTCAAAGGCTTTGGCAAGGGTCATCCCCGGATCGGGTGGAATTAATTTAGAAATGCGATCCACAAAACCATAGGGATGCCCCAGCACCCGCCCCACATCACGGATAACCGCTTTTGCTGCCATTGTACCGAAGGTAATAATTTGCGACACCGCACCGCGTCCGTAGGTTTCCGCCACATGTTCGATCACCCGATCTCGTCCGTCCATACAGAAATCCACGTCAAAATCGGGCATAGACACACGTTCAGGGTTGAGGAAACGCTCGAAAAGCAAATCGAATTCCAGTGGGTCGAGATCGGTAATTTTTAACGCATAGGCCACCAGTGATCCCGCACCTGAACCCCGTCCCGGCCCCACGGGAATGTCATTATCTTTCGACCATTGAATAAATTCCATCACGATCAAGAAATAACCGGGGAAGCCCATTTGGTTGATCACATCAAGTTCAACTTGCAAACGTTCATCATATTCTGCCCGTTTTTCCGACCGCACTTTTTCATCGGGAAACAAAAATGCCAAGCGTTCTTCTAAGCCCTCTTTCGATTTCATCACCAAATAATCTTCTGTACTCAGATCCCCTGTTGGGAATTGCGGTAAGAAATATTGCCCAAGACGCAATGTCACACTACAACGCTGAGCAATTAATAGGGTATTTTCCAAGGCAGAGGGAATATCGGCAAAGAGGGCACACATTTCCTCTTCTGTGCGGAAATATTGTTGTGCGGTGTAAAGTTTAGGACGTTTGGGATCGTCTAAGGTGTAGCCATCATGAATAGCAACCCGAATTTCATGGGCTTCCGCATCATCGGATTTTAAAAAGACCACATCATTGGTCGCCACTAGGGGGAGATGTTGCGCTTCAGCCAAGGCACAGGCGGCTTTAATATAGCGTTCTTCATCAGGCTTACCGGTTCGGGTTAATGCCAAATAAAAATGATCAGGAAAAAATTCTTGGTAAAATTTGACCGCACTTTGTATTTCGGCGGCATTTTCTTTTAGCAATTTTTTCCCGACATCACCTTTTGTACCGCCGGATAAAATAATTATCCCCTCACGGTGTTCGATCAACCAATCTTGATCGATATAAGGTAGGTCGTCATAGCCTCGCTGGTAAGCTTTTGACAATAGTAGGGTGATATTTTTATAGCCGGTATTATTTTTTGCCAATAAAGTGAGTTCAAATAATTCATCACCGCATAGATTGCTGCGTACCCGCACGTCTGCCCCAATGATCGGTTTGATGCCGGAAGACAAGGCTTCCCCATAAAAACGCACGACACCACAAAAATTGGTGAAATCCGTCAGTGCCATCGCCACCATATTATTTGCCACACAGGTTTTGACTAAAGGTTTCACTTTAGCGATACCGTCAATCATCGAAAAATCACTGTGTATGCGAAGGTGAACAAAGCGGGGTTGTGTCATTTGAAATCCTTGAAGATGCAGTTGATTTGAATATTTTTATGGGGCTGTATTATACGGAAATTTAAGATGAAGGGAAAATGAAAGGGGAGTCACAATATCCGCTTTTCAACTCATAAAAAAAGCCCTTATATGAAATAAGGGCTAGAGTATATTGAAGGGATTGATTATTTACCGTCCACGCTCACGCCGTAGAACGCATCATAACCAAATGGGCTTTGAACATAGCCTTTTACACGAGGACTAAGTGGTGCAAAACCAACAGAGTGGGCCACTGGGATCCAAGGGGCTTGCTCATGCGCAATCACTTGTGCTTGTTTATAGAGGGCAGCACGATCTTCTTTATTGGTTAATCCGATAGCTTTATCCAATAAGGCATCAAATTCAGCGTTTTTAAAACGGGCAAAGTTTGAATTGCCTGCATTAGCACTGGATAATAATGGAGAGAGGAAGTTATCCGGATCGCCATTATCGCCAGACCAGCCAAAAATACCTGCCGTTAATTCGCCGGCTTTTGCCCGTTTTTGATAATCCGCCCATTCATAGGTTACCGGGTTGGCTTTCACGCCGATTTTCGCCCAATCGGCCATTACAAGTTCTGCCATCCGTTTTGGATTTGGGTTGGAGGCACGCACCACCGGTTGAATCCAGAAATCTGTTTCAAAACCGTTCGGATAACCCGCTTCAGCTAAAAGCTGTTTCGCTTTTTCCGGATCGTAAGGATAGTCTTGAACCTCATCGTTATAGCTCCAAATTGTTGGCGGTAATGGATTTTTCGCCGCTGTACCGGCACCTTGATAAACCGCATCGATAATGGCTTTTTTATCCACCGCATAATTTAACGCTTGGCGAACTTTCACATTATCAAAAGGCGCTTTTTCCGTGTTAAAGGCAATATAAGCCACGTTTAACCCTTTTTGTTCTAACAGTTGAACTTTAGGATCGGTTTTCATTTTGGCTAAGTCCGCCACATTTGGGAATAAGATTAAATCACAGGTTCCGGCTTGTAATTTGGCATAACGGGTAGTGGCATCCGGCACAATGCTAATCACTAAGCGATCAAGTGGCGTGCGGCCTTTCCAGTAATTTTCATTGGCGACATATTGTGCGGCTTGATCGATTTTATAATCAACAAAAATAAACGGGCCGGTTCCCACAGGGCGATTATCAATGGTTTCCGGTTTGCCTGCTTTTAGCATCGCATCGGCATATTCCGCAGAATAAATAGAAATAAAGTCCATACCTAAGCTCGCCAAGAAGGTGGCATCTTTTTTATTTAAAGTGATACGAACCGTATTATCATCAACTTTTTCCACAGATTTTAATAAATCAGGAAATTTCATTGCTTTGAAATAAGGGTAAGTCCCTTTTGATACATTGTGATAAGGATGATTTGGATCTAACTGACGTTGGAATGAGAAAAGCACATCATCAGCGTTGAAATCACGAGTTGGGGTAAATTCTTTCGTGGTATGGAATTTCACGCCTTTGCGGAGATGGAAAGTATAGGTTAAACCGTCTTCGCTAATCTCCCAACTTTCCGCTAACGCCGGCTCAATATCGGTTGAACCTTTTTTAAACTCGACTAATCGGTTATAGACTTGTTGTGAACTGGCATTGTAAGAGGTTCCCTCCATCACCAGTGCCGGGCTAAAACCTAAAGGGGCTTTCGCTGTACAATACACAAACGTATTATTTGATGAGCCGGAATGATTTGCCGCTTGTGCATTTTTATCCGAAGTACCTGATTGATCACAGGCTGCCAAAAATAAAGAGGTGGCCACAAGTGTTAAGGTTGTTTTTAGTTTCATAATATATCCTCTAAATTGAAATAAAAACCGATAGAGATGATCCGTTTTCAATGAAAAATTGAAAGGAGGAGATTTGAGTTTACCGATAGAAAAAAATTTATCAACTATTACACTCGCATTTCATCCTTGAAGTGTTTTCATCACCTGTTAATCCTATTAAATTTTATCGTTACTTCACATTGCCGTTTCTACGCTTTCAAACAGGCTACAAAATGCGTGCCATTGTCGGTATGGAATGTGGGTTTTTGAGTGCCACAGTCCCCATCGGCAAGAGGGCATCTTGTGCGGAAAACGCAGCCGGACGGCGGGTTTATCGGGGAAGGGAGATCCCCCTCTAAGAGCTGGATGTTTTTATTTCGTTCCAATTTAGGATCAGGAATGGGCACAGCAGACATCAGCGCTTTGGTGTAAGGGTGCTTGGTGTGATGATACACCTCATCATCGCTGCCTAATTCCATGGCGTTGCCTAAATACATCACCAACACCCGGTCGGAAATATGTTTTACCACGGCAAGATCATGGGCAATAAAAATGAGTGATAGGCCCATTTCTGCTTGTAAAGATTTCAATAAATTTACCACTTGGGCTTGAATAGACACATCCAGTGCGGAAACCGGTTCATCACAAATAATCATTTTAGGCTCAATAATTAATGCACGGGCAATACCGATACGTTGGCATTGTCCACCGGAGAACTCATGGGGATAGCGATTGATCAAATTGGGCAATAAGCCGACTTTTAACATCATCGCCTGCACTTTTTCTTTCACCTGTTCTGCGTTCAAGTGAGGTTGATAAATTTTAAGCGGTTCTGCAATAATTTCCCCGATATTCATCCGAGGGTTGAGCGAGGCGAGGGGATCTTGGAAAATCATTTGAATGTCTTTACGCGTATCACGCCATTGTTTTGGTGATTGGTTTCGTAAATCTTTACCTAACCAAATAATTTCTCCTTCATTGGCTTCCACTAAACCAATAATGGCACGGGCAAGGGTGGATTTCCCACAGCCTGATTCGCCCACCACGCCTAGGGTTTCACCGGCATAAAGTTGAAAAGACACATTGTTCACCGCTTTTAAGGTTTGCGGTTTGGCAAAAAATAGGGCTTTATCATTTTTGATTTTGAAGGATACACCCAGATTTTTTACCTCTAATAATAAATTTTTCGCTTTCATCATAGGGTTCGTCCCTCAAACTGTGTGGCAGGAAGCCAGCAATTTCGCAAATGCCCTTCGGAAAGTGCGGTCAATTTTGGCGCTGTTTTACATTGTTCAGCGGCATAACGGCAACGGGGTGAAAACGGACAGCCTGCCGGTAAATGGAGCAGGTTAGGCGGATTTCCCGGTATGGTGATGAGGCTGTCATGTTTGCCGTCAAGACGAGGGATCGCCTCCATTAATCCGAGGGAATAAGGATGGGTGGGGTGATAGAAAATTTGTTCTGCCGTGCCATATTCCATAGTGCGACCGGCATACATCACCAGAACCTGATCGCAAATGCCTGCAACCACCCCAAGATCATGGGTGATCATAATAATTGCAGTATTAAATTCCTGTTTGAGTTCGTTCAATAAGGTCATAATTTGTGCTTGAACGGTGACATCAAGGGCGGTGGTGGGTTCATCGGCAATGAGTAATTTCGGGCGACAAAGCAATGCCATAGCAATCATTACACGTTGCCGCATCCCACCTGAAAATTCGTGAGGGTACATTCCCATGCGTTTTTTGGCTTCGGGCATTTTTACCGCATCTAACATTTTCACCGATTCATCAAATGCCGTTTTTTTGTCATAACCTTTGTGCAACATCAATACTTCCATTAATTGCTCACCAATTTTCATATAGGGATTTAATGAGGTCATCGGGTCTTGGAAAATCATCGCGATTTGTTCTGCACGGATGTTGTTCAGTTGTGCGGTGGGTAAATTGACTAATTGCGTACCGTTAAATATGGCAGAGCCGGAAACCTTGCCATTCGGTGCAAGTAAGCCCATTAAAGCAAAAGCAGTTTGGGATTTACCGGAACCGGATTCACCCACAATGCCGAGGGTTTGCCCTGCATCTAAGGTAAAATTCAGATCATTGACGGCAGTCACAATACCATCGGGCGTGTGGAAATTGACATAGAGGTTTTGCACGTCTAATAAGTGCGGTTGATTTTTGGGGTGTTTTTCCATAAACCGCTCCTAGCGATCTTTCGGATCGAGGGCATCACGCAAGCCATCGCCGATAAAGTTAAAACAAAATAGGGTTAAACAAAGGAAGAAAGCCGGAAAAATTAAAAGCCAAGGTGCGACTTCCATTTGGGCAGCACCATCGCTGAGTAATGCGCCCCAACTGCTCATGGGTTCTTGTGTGCCCAGTCCTAAAAAACTTAAAAAGGATTCAAATAAAATCAATCCCGGCACTTCTAGAGAGGCATAAACGGCCACTAAGCCCAATACATTGGGAATGATGTGTTTGAGGATGATTTGACGGCGTGGCACACCGCAAACAATCGCGGCTTCCACAAATTCTTTGTTTTTGAGGCTGAGGGTTTGACCCCGCACAATCCGTGCTAAGCCTAACCAGGCAATGGCACCGATTGCCACAAAAATAAGGAAAATGTTTTGTCCGAAAAGGGTAACCAGCAAAATGACAAAAAACATAAAAGGAAAGGAGCTGAGAATTTCTAAGAAACGCATCATCACCATATCCACTTTACCGCCGAAATAACCGGAAATTGCGCCATAAATGGTGCCAATCATCACTGAAATTAAGGCACCGGCAATGCCGACCATAAGCGAAATTCGCCCGCCAATCGCCACCCGAACAAGCAAATCCCGTCCTGAGGAATCTGTGCCAAAGAAATGCAATCCCTCGGAAGTTGGGGCAACGCCCATCATATTCCAATCCGTATCTTCATAAGTAAAGGGAAAGAAGAAGGGAGCAAAGGTAATAAATAGCACAATCATCAGTAATAAAATTAAACTGACGACAGCGGCTTTGTTGCGGAAGAAACGCCGTTTTGCATCTTGCCAGAGGCTGCGTCCCTCAAGTTGCATTTCCTCCATTCGTTCGGCGAGTTGTTCCACAAATTCAGTATTTTTTTGATTAATCGGTTGGGTCATTGCGCACTCCTAATAACGAATTTTCGGGTCAATGACCGCATATAAAATATCTACAATCATATTAAATAAAATGGTGAGCGTGCCCACAAGAATGGTTAAACTTAATACTAAAGAATAATCACGGTTTAGCGCGCCATTGACAAATAATTTCCCCATACCGGGTAAGCCGAATACACTTTCAATGACCATGGAGCCGGTGATAATGCCCACGAAAGCCGGGCCAAGGTAGGTGATGACAGGCAAAAGCGCCGGGCGAAGGGCGTGCTTTAAAATAATTCGGTGGGTAGAAAGCCCTTTGGCTTTCGCCGTGCGAATAAAATTGGAATGAAGTACTTCAATCATTGAACCCCGCATAATCCGTGCAATGCCTGCTACATAGCCAATAGTGAGTGAAGCGACCGGTAAAATTAAATAAGGTAATGCCCCCTCATTCCAACCCCCGGCAGGTAACCACCCTAACCAAATGGCAAAAAATAAAACAAGAAGTGGCGCAAAGACAAAGCTTGGCATGATTACCCCTGTCATCGACATACTCATTAAAATATAATCCCATCGACTATTTTGTTTTAATGCGGCAAGAGTACCGGCAGAAATGCCCAGGGTGAGGGCAAACAAAAAAGCAATGCAGCCTAATTTGAGCGAAACAGGAAAAGCCGCACCGATTAAATCATTCACCGATTGATCTTTATATTTAAAGGAAGGGCCAAAATCCCCTTTGGAAAGATTTTCTAAATACAATAGATACTGTTTGTGTAAGGGTTCATTGAGGTGGTATTTCGCTTCGATATTCGCCATCACTTCAGGTGGATAAGCCCGTTCTGAGGTGAAAGGGCTGCCCGGTGCTAAGCGCATCAGAAAAAACGAAAAGGTAATTAAAATAAACAACGTGGGAATGGCTTCCAACACCCGTTTAAGGATAAATTTGAACATGGTTACTCCAACCCTAAAATATCACGGCGATATTTTCTTTTCTGCTTTGTGAGGCAAGGATTTGATAAAAATAAAAGTGCGGTCAAAAAAACCGGTATTATGTAGCAGTTGCACAAAGATTTAACCGATTAAAAGCCTTAAAATCCCCATTGAAATTTAAACTCAATGGGGATTTTATTATGTCAGAAACCTACCTTGTTTCGCAAATGGTAAAGTTACTAGAGAAATGTTATAAAGAAAAAGCGATTATTTCTTATAAATTAAAAGAGCTTGCCGAGCAAGAAAAATGTTTAAAGGCACAGATTAGTAGCTTTACGGAATCTTTGGGTTATATCGATCCGAATTTTGACGTTAGGACGATTAAAAAAGACTATGATGCGGCGAAGTTACTTCGTCAGAAGCCGTTTAATAAGAATTTATCCTATCTGATTTCTCAAGTCTTTAAGCAGTATAATTGTTGGTTGGATTTACACTTAATTACATCTTACGCGATTAAAATAGATAAGGACCTATTACCTACATCTTATCCAGAAGTCACAATACAGCATCAATGTGCTATCGGAAACGCATTGCGTAAACTATATAAACAAGGCATTATTGAACGGAAAGAAAAATACTTGCATTACAAAATCAAGAAAAGAGGAATGTTTGATACATCCGAATGGCGGTTAAAGCCGATAGAGAGTGAAGAATAGTTGATAGCGGTAGAAATACCGCTATTTTAGTTTCCATTGCCAAAGCACTTCTTTGCGGCTGATTTGCGTTCGGGTAATCCAATCTCTTTGATAAAATTCATTGAGTTGTTTACGGACGGAATCTAGATGTTTTTCGGTGGGCGTATCTTGATTTTGTTCAATCTCAAAAATTCGTTGGGTGAGGTCGGCGATGGTAAAGCCTTTGTTGGGTTCATTGCGTAGGATTTGAACAAGGTATTTGCGGATTTTGCCTTTGAATAACTTAAATTTACGGCGATAAACAAAGTTTTGGGTGTTGTAAAGCGTAATATCGCTTTCCTGCTGCATTAAATCAATGGCGCGTTTGAGTGTTGCAATATTGGCATCAAGCAAGGCTAAATGGTGTAAAACCTGTTTACGCTCAAACTCAAATTCTTTAATCTTCTTTTCTAAATTGTATGCCATACTTATTGCCAGATGACCTCTTGATGAACAATTTTGCGTTGCCAGTACCCGCACCATTCGTTGTTATCGTTGGTGGTTTTTAAACATCGACTGAGTACATCAATAAATTGGGTTTTATTGGATTGACGGCGATTATCCTCACGATAAGCAATTTCATTGGCATAGTTGAGCAAGTATTCATTACTGATGCGGTGAACTTGCCCGTAGTACATTCGTTTGAACCGGCTGAATAGGCTTTCCGCCTGATTATTCGTTACGCCTAAATCACTGCGATATTCCTCTTTATGGTTGACGGTGCGTAAATCATAATACGGCAGTAAAATATCATAGGCATTGCTTTCATCGGTATTGATTCGCGCATTAGGTTTAATGAATTTATCAGCAAAATTTTTTACTACGGATTGGGATTCCGTATGAGCGACAAAGACGTGCGAACGTTTTGCACCACAATGTAAAACATTGTTGGCTTTCTCATCCGCCGAATAATGCTCACGAGCGACCATCACACAACGCTTATTTGGATTTTGATTTTCTTTTAAACGGTAGTCGATACGGTCGGATTTTTTATTTGCTTTGCGGGGTGAAGGATGAACGTAAGTCCCGTCCATATCAATTTCACCGGAAAGCGGCTGCATATCACGGCTTTCAAGTAGCGCTTTACGGAATTTATGGGATAACACAAAGGCAGTGCGAGGGTTTAATTTGGCGTTACGCGCCAATTGGAGCGAAGATAAACCTTTCACGGCATTGACCCACTCCATCAAGGCAAAAAGATAGACTTTAATCGGTTTCTTACGATTGGCAAAAATTGTGCCGGACGTTACGCTAAAAGTATGATTACAGTGACGGCAACGCCATTGGTTACGGGTGGAGATTCGATACGCCACGTGTTGAACACCGCACTTCGGACAAACCACATTCTCTTTACTTCCCCATCGAAGTTCGCAAAGCAAATCAAACGCCTGTTCGTCCGAGAGTTGAGCAATCTCATAGGACGAAAGCGTGCGGGCTTTGCTTGAGAGGAGGAAATGTTGGGCCATATAGTTGTTCTTTAAATAGTCTAAAATCTGTTTACAGGATATTCAATATACGCTCAAACGTGATAAAATACGTTCTAATTAATATCAAATATACGCTCATTTGCGGTATTTGTCAATTTTAAATTGAAAAGGAACGCTCAAATGTGCATATCAGAAAGATTAAAACAGGTTTGTGAAGCTAAGAATTGGAAAATAAAAGATTTTGCCGAGCAAACAGGAATCGCTTACCGCACCTTGCAAGGCTATATCGGTGGCGAACGTGAACCAAATGCAGAGGGAATGACTGGTATCGCTAAAGCTGGAGTGAATTTAAATTGGCTTGTGAGCGGTGAAGGGGAAATGTTTCAGAACGTAGAGCAAGAAACAGCCATATCAGAGCAAGAAGAAAAATTACTTTCAGATTACCGCTCAATGCCCGAAAACCTAAAAGAGGCTTTCTCAATTTCTTTCAAAGAAATTTCTGAAAAACAATGATTATTTACTTGACACACTAATATAAGGATCGCAAAAATGTTCAACGCAACGCAACGCAAC
>NZ_MLHH01000022.1 GCF_002000125.1 Rodentibacter heidelbergensis | reverse complement strand
TTTTCGGATCAAGTGCGGTTAAATTTTCTTGCGTTTTTTGTGATGAAGTTTCTTGCTCAATTGAGTGATTTTCACTTTCTTCCTTTTGCTGACGAGCCAGACGGCGGGCTTTACGCAATGCCATCATATCGGTGTTATCCGGTAAAATTTCCCCTTTTTCCGTGTTGATGGTTTTAACTTGTGTCGTTTCTGTGGCCGTTGCTTTTTTCGCTTTTAAACGTTCAAGTGCCGCTTTCACCGGATCTTCACCTTGGGTTTTGGCTAATTCTTCACGGCGGGCTTGGGCTGCACGTTGTGAACGGGCTTTGCGCTCTTGTTCTTCCCGTGCCATACGGGCTTGTTTGGCTTCAAAGCGAATTTTGGCTTCATCGGATTTCTTTTGTTTTTCTTTCAGTTGCCAAATTTTGGCTTTTTCTTGGCGGAAATATTGAATAAGTGGAATGTGACTTGGGCAAACATAAGCACAAACCCCACATTCAATGCAATCTTTTAAGGCATATTCTTCCGATTTCTTATGATCTTCACTGCGTGCAAACCAATAAAGTTGCTGTGGCATAAGGTTAACCGGGCAGGCATCAGAACAACTGGAACAACGGATACAGGCTTGCTCCGCTTCGGGTTCGGCATATTCAAAATAATCCGGGGCGAGTAGGCAATTGACGATTTTGGTAACCGGTGCATTGAGATTAGGCAATGCCAGTCCCATCATTGGCCCACCTGCAAAAACAGGAAAACGCTCATCAAGTTGATAACCGGTGTGACGAAGTGCGTGATGAATAGGTGTGCCAAGGCGTACCCAATAATTGCCTTTTTGTTGGATTTTATTACCCGTGAGGGTAACCACTCGTTCAATTAACGGCTCGTCATTGATGACCGCTCTTTTTATGGCAAATACGGTGCCAATGTTGTGCATTAACACACCAATACTGGAGGAACGTTCACCACTTGGGACTTCCATACCGGTGAGCAAATAAATGAGTTGTTTAGCTGCACCTGAGGGATATTTTGTTGGAATAACACGCACTTCAATATCATTAGCGCCATGCAGTGCGTTATTGATGGCGTCGATCGCTTCAGGTTTATTGTCTTCAATGGCGATCACCACTTTCTCAGGGCGGAGGATATAACGTAAAATACGCACCCCTTCAATAATTTCATCGGCACGTTCTCGCATCAGGCGATCATCACAGGTGATATAGGGTTCACATTCTGCACCATTAATGATGAGCAGTTTCACTTTTTTCTCGGCAGATTGAATTTTTGCCGCAGTAGGGAAGACGGCACCCCCTAAACCTGCGATCCCGGCAAGGTAAATTTTTTCAATCAATTGCTCCGGAGTGAGTGTCAGAAAGTCCTCAATGGGGTGGGATTTAATAGCTTGATCCAGTCCATCGGCTTGTAAATGAATAGTCGGTTCATCCAATCCTGAGGGGTGAGCTGCAACATAAGGGCTAATGGCTTTAATCGTACCGGAAGTGGGCGCATGAACCGGCAGAATGCGTAGACCGTCACCTTGTGTTAAGGGCTGGCCTTTTAAAACATAATCGCCAACGCTCACTAATACATTGCCGGCAAGTCCGGCGTGCTGTTTGAGCGGAATATAAAAATCCGAACTTAAAGGAAGCGATTGAAGCGGTTGATGATTAGATTGATCTTTCATTTCAGGTGGATGAATTCCCCCTTTGAAATCCCAAATCTTACCGGAATTAAAACGAGATAATACGTCCGCCATTTATTCCCCCACAACCCATTTTTTTTCACTACCGTTCACATTCATGACCGGAATGACTAATTTTGCATCAAATTTCCAATCCCAACTGTTAAGATCTTTTTTTACCGGAATCATCGAAATACAATCCGTTGGGCAGGGGGCGACACAAAGTTCACAACCTGTGCAAAGATCAGGAATAACGGTATGCATGGCTTTATTTGTCCCAATAATGGCATCCACCGGACAGGCTTGGATACATTTGGTGCAACCAATACACATATTTTCATCAATGATCGCCACCATTTCGATAGGCTCTTCAACGCCGTCCATTGCTGGCACATCGACACCTAAAATTTCTGCAATTTTTACCACGGTAGGCTGTCCACCCGGAATACATTTTGTGATCACATCACCGTTACAGATTGCCTCGGCGTAGGGTTTACAGCCGGGGTAACCGCACTGACCGCATTGGCTTTGGGGCAATATGGCATCAATTTTTTCTACGACAGGATCGGCTTCCACCTTTAATTTTAAGGAAGCGATGCCTAAAATCGCACCAAAAATCAAGGCGAGTAGGCTGATGACGATAAGTAGCGTAGTCATTATTTCTTTCTTTTTCCTGAAAATTTTTGATAAAGCCCGATAAATAAAATCAGTACGGTAATCGCCATTAAAAGATAAATCATAGGATGAACAATATTATTTAATAAGCCCGGCAAAGCCCATAAAGGCAAGCGACATGATTCCTGCTGTTATCAATGCAATGGATGCGCCACGAAATGCGATAGGCACATCTGCTGCCACCAAGCGCTCCCGCAATGCGGCAAAAAGCACTAAAACCAAGGCAAAGCCTAATGCTGCACCAAAACCATAAATGACCGATTCTGTTAAATTATGGGCAAGATTAACATTGAGTAAGGCGACACCAAGCACCGCACAGTTTGTCGTAATTAGAGGCAAGAAAATCCCGAGTAAACGATAAAGGGTCGGGCTGGTTTTATTGATCGCCATTTCGGTAAATTGCACGACAACCGCAATCACCAAAATAAAGATGAGTGTGCGTAAAAATGAGGCATTTAAAGGTAGAAGAATATAATGATCCACTAAGTATGAGCAAAGAGAGGCCACAGTGAGCACAAAGGTGGTGGCTAATCCCATACCGATGGCGGTTTCAATTTTCTTTGATACCCCCATAAACGGGCATAGCCCGAGAAATTTCACCAGCACAAAGTTGTTAATCAATGCTGTACCGATAATCAATAAAATATAATGTGTCATGGTTATTTGCCTTTTCGATAAGGGCGTTATTATCCCTATTTATGGCGGGAAGAACAATAAGAAATTTTGGTTAGCCTCGGGGGAAAAGTGCGGTCGTTTTTGGTGTTGTTTTTGGGCTTATAGGAAAAGTGCGCTATGACTTTGTTTAACCATTTGATACTATCCGCATAATTTTATTGTTTCTAGAAATAGAGGAAAAAAATGAAAATTGCCTTAGGTGTTGAATATAACGGGCAACATTATTTTGGTTGGCAGCGACAAGAAAAGGTGCGCAGCGTACAAGAAGCACTGGAAAATGCGTTATCTTTTGTCGCGAACGAAAAAATTGAAGTATTTTGTGCCGGTCGAACGGATTCCGGCGTACATGGAACAGGGCAAGTGGTTCATTTTGAAACCCAGGCTATTCGTCCTGAAAAAGCCTGGGCGTTCGGTACCAATGCCAATTTGCCCGATGATATTGCGGTGAAGTGGGCAAAGACAGTGGATGATGAATTTCACGCACGTTTTTCTGCCACAGCACGTCGCTACCGTTATCTTCTCTATTCTAATAAATTACGTTCAGCCATTTTACCGGCGGGGATAACCCATTGCCATTTGCCATTGGATGCAGAAAGAATGCACCAAGCAGGGCAGTTTTTATTGGGTGAACATGATTTTTCTTCCTTCCGTGCCGCACAATGTCAATCCAATACACCTTGGCGAAATGTTCATCATCTTCATGTTGTGCAGAAAGGGGAATATATTATTGTTGATATTCAGGCTAATGCCTTTGTGCATCATATGGTGAGAAATATTGTCGGGAGTTTAATTGAGGTTGGCACAGGGCATCAGCCCATTGAGTGGATGAAATGGTTGTTAGAACAACGAGATCGGAAATTGGCCGCCCCCACCGCCAAACCGGACGGACTTTATTTAGTGAAAGTGATCTACCCTGAAAAATTTGCCATTCCGCAAAATAAGTTAGGCCCACTTTTTCTTGAAGACAGGCTTATTTAAAAGCTCACGTTGTCTGACTAGCAAGGCCGGGCAAATTATGGTTTAATACGCAGGATTTTCTAGTGGATAAATAGGTAAATATAATGAGCTGGATTAACCGAATTTTTAGCAAAAGCCCCCCTCCTTCAACACGCAAAGCCAATGTGCCGGAAGGGGTTTGGACAAAATGTACTTCCTGTGAACAAGTGCTTTATAGCGAAGAGTTAAAACGTAATCTTTATGTTTGTCCAAAGTGTGATCACCATATGCGTATTGATGCCCGTGAGCGTCTTTTACGTTTATTGGATGAAGGCTCAAGCCATGAAATTGCGGCAGAATTAGAGCCAAAAGACATCTTAAAATTCAAAGATTTAAAGAAATATAAAGATCGTATTACCGCGGCTCAAAAAGAAACCGGTGAAAAAGATGCACTGATTACCATGACCGGGACACTTTATAATATGCCGATTGTAGTCGCTGCCTCAAATTTTGCTTTTATGGGCGGTTCAATGGGATCGGTTGTTGGCGCGAAATTTGTTAAAGCGGCTGAAAAAGCGATAGAACTTAATTGTCCTTTCGTTTGCTTTTCAGCCAGTGGTGGGGCGCGTATGCAAGAAGCGCTATTTTCACTTATGCAGATGGCAAAAACCAGTGCGGTGCTTGCCAAAATGCGTGAAAAAGGCGTGCCTTTTATTTCTGTGTTGACTGATCCGACTTTGGGTGGGGTTTCTGCAAGTTTTGCCATGTTAGGTGATTTAAACATTGCAGAACCTAAAGCCTTAATCGGGTTTGCCGGTCCTCGAGTGATCGAGCAGACCGTTCGTGAAAAATTGCCTGAAGGTTTCCAACGCAGTGAATTTTTATTGGAAAAAGGGGCGATTGATATGATTGTTAAACGGGGCGATATGCGCCATACCCTTGCAAGTGTATTAAGTAAATTAACTCATCAACCTTCTCCTTTTAGCGAACCTGAACTTATTGAAGATGAAGCGTAATCTGCATTTAAAAGCCACTTCGCCACTCGCCGAGTGGCTTTCTTATTTGGAAAATAGCCATTTTAAAGCCATCGATCTCGGCTTAGAACGCATTAAATCTGTGGCAGAAAAGTTAGATCTGTTAAATCCGGCCCCCTATGTGATCACGGTGGGAGGAACCAATGGCAAAGGCACCACTTGCCGCTTGCTAGAAACCCTTTTGCTCGATCACGGATTGCGTGTCGGTGTTTATTCTTCCCCACATTTATTACGTTATAACGAACGTGTTCGTATTCAAAACCAAGATTTGAGCGATGAGGCACACACCGCTTCTTTTGCATTTATTGAAGCACATCGGACGGAATCTCTAACCTATTTCGAATTTAGCACCCTTTCAGCACTACACCTGTTTAAACAAGCGAATTTAGATGTGGTGATTTTAGAAGTCGGGCTTGGCGGGCGATTGGATGCCACAAATATCGTGGATAGTCATTTATCGGTGATTACCAGTATTGATATTGATCATACGGATTTTCTAGGCAATACCCGAGAGGCGATCGCCTTTGAAAAAGCAGGGATTTTCCGTAAAAATGCCCCGGTGGTGATTGGTGAGCCTAATGTGCCAAATTCAATGTTGGAGCAGGCGGTGAGTTTAGGTTGTCCGGTATCACGCCGAGGTGTGGATTGGTCATTCCAATCTCATTCTGAAGGTTGGCAATGGCAAAGCCAAAAAGTGCGGTTAGAAAATCTCCCATTTTGCCAAATTCCTCTTATGAATGCGGCTACCGCATTAGCGGTGGTGGAGCAATTACCTTTCAATATTAGTGAAGAAACAATTCGTCATGCTTTACAAAATGTGGAATTAGTGGGGCGGTTTCAAACACTTCATGCCGATAAAAGGGAAAAATTGGCGAAGTTATCTGATAAATCACCTCATGATTTACCGACAGTCATTCTTGATGTGGGGCATAATCCTCATGCTGCCGCTTATTTAGCAGAAAAATTAACCGCACTTAAAAACCAACAACAGCGGCGGATTATCGCCGTGTGCGGTATGTTGAAAGATAAAGATGCCACAGGTGTTTTCACTCATCTTATCCCCCTTGTGGATGAATGGCATTGTGTCACCTTAGCAGGCGATCGGGGACAATCCGGTGAAGATTTATTGGCAAAGCTCACCCTATTTTCTCCTAATGCCAACGCCTTCGCAGCGAATTCCGTCATATCAGGTGCGGAAAGGGCATTAAAAACTGCAATGAAAAATGACATTGTTTTAATTTTCGGCTCATTTCATACCGTTACGGAATTGTGGGAAAAGATAAATTAAGGGCAATGATAAATTAGGGGGAATTTCCCCCTCTCTATTTCCTACGAAAAATAGGTGTAAGGTTTTTACGGAGTTTTTATGACAAAAGCCCTCCAATTCCTTTGAATTTTTCCACAAATGCAGAAAGTTTCCGGAAAATGGTTTGTTTTTTCGTCAAATATTGTGGATTAAGAGGGCTCATTTTCGGGAGAGTATCGTTTAAATCTGTACCATTTTCACTGGCGTATTCACGCTTTAATGAAACATTAATATAACGTTTAGCCGCTTCTATGTTTAAGTTTTCCGAAGCAATGAGTTCATCAGCTTCTTTTTGTTGCTCCGTTTGAGCAAATTTAAAGAACGCTTCAATGATACTTGCCTTGTCAGCAATAGCATCTAAATCTGTTTGATGCATAAAATCAATGATCAAACTTTCTTTGGCACGGTTTCCTAAACTTGAGCGGATAATTGAACGAATTTCTTCAACCAAGGTCTCTTTGTCTTTGGTTTTTTTATTGTGCTCAAAAATTAGCTCTAAAATATAATCCAGATTGATTTCTTGGGATTTTAATAAATCCACCTCAAAGACTACATCATCCCAATCAATGGTTGATTTTCCTTTTTCTTCGCCATCTTTTTGCCGACGAAGCCAATCACGAATGTCATTATAAGTAGAACGGTAATTTTGAATAGAGCGTTCGCTTGGTATATCAATTTTTTGCATTTCAGCAAGGGTTTCATCGCTGAGATAATACTTTTCTTTAAAGGCTTGTATTGCTTGTTCATCAGTTTTATCAACGGATTGAAATGCTTGTAAAGCGGCAAATTCATCATAATTTTGCAGGATATTTTCAACGCGTAAATATTCACCGAATAATTTAACAAAGGCTTTTTTATCTTTTTCCGTTTCAATTTCAGTCGGATCAGGAAAACGATCACTGAGTTCGCTAATGACGTCTAAATAGCCACGGCGATCGATACCCGCGTCGGTATAGCCTTCCATATATTCTTGATAGCTTTTTTCCAGTACTACGTTACGCGTATTGGCGTTGCCAAAAAGCGTAATGGCATCAATGGTGTTTTGTTCCAAATCGCGGAAGGTAACGATATTGCCAAAGGTTTTGGTGGCGTTATAAATTCGATTGGTGCGGGAAAAGGCTTGAATTAATCCGTGATAACGTAGGTTTTTATCGACAAATAAGGTGTTTAGTGTCGGCGCATCAAAACCGGTTAAAAACATACCGACAACAATAAGCAGGTCAACTTCTTTATTTTTTACCCGTTTTGCCAAATCTCGATAATAATTTTGGAAGGATTTTCCATCTACACCATAGTTGGTTGTAAAATAATTGTTGTAGTCATCAATAGCAGATTTTAAGAATTCTTTGGCGCTCGAATTCATGGCTTCAACTTCAAAACTTTCATCGGCAATATCTCCTACCGCGTCTTGTTCTTCATTAGCAGCAAAAGAAAAAATGGTAGCAATTTTAAGCGGATTTTCTACCGCACTTTGTTGCTTTTTAAACGCTTCATAATAAAATTTTGCCGCCTCCACGCTACTCACTGCAAACATCGCATTAAAGCCTTGATTACTGGCGTTAAAACGATGTGTCTTTTGTTTGAAATTATTCAAGATGTATTGTGTGATTTCTTCAATGCGTTTGGGCTGTAAAAAAGCTGCTTTTTGTTCAAGTGTGGTCAGTTTTTCAAGATTTTTTTCCGTTTCGATGCTTTTAAATTGTGGACGAACATCATTGTAATCTACTTTAAACTTGAGCACTTTTTCATCACGAATGGCATCGGTAATAATGTAGGAATGTAGCTGAATGCCAAAAACACTTTCTGTGGTTTCAGCGCCTAATGCGTTGCCTTTACGGATAAGTTTTCCATCAACAATATCATCGCCAAAAATTGGCGTGCCGGTAAAACCAAATTGGTAGAATTTTTTAAATTTTTTCTTTAAGTTTTTTTGTGCTTCACCAAATTGTGAACGATGACATTCATCAAAAATAAAAACTACCTGTTTATCATAAACCGGTAGCTTATCTTCTGATTTCATCAGGTTATTGAGTTTTTGAATGGTGGTAACAATAATTTTGTTATCTTCTTTTTCAATGTTGCGTTTTAGCCCCGCTGTGCTTTCTGAACCATTGACGCTGTCAGGTGAAAAGCGCTGATATTCTTTCATGGTTTGATAGTCCAGATCTTTACGATCCACCACAAAAAACACTTTATCAATAAAGTCTAGCCCCGTCGCAAGGCGAGCCGCTTTAAAACTGGTTAAGGTTTTGCCTGAACCTGTGGTGTGCCAAATATAACCGCCACTTTCTTGATTACGCCACTTTTTCGATTGATAAGAACTGTTAATTTTCCATAAAATCCGTTCGGTTGCAGCGATTTGATAAGGACGCATAATCAGTAGCGTATCAGACGTATCAAACACACAATAATCCACCAAGATTTTTAATAAGGTGTTTTTTTGGAAAAATGTCTCCGTAAAATCCTTTAAATCACGAATGGCGATATTTTTTGCCGTTGCCCAATTCATTGTGAAATCGTAGCTGTTTTTATCGCGTTTGGTGGTATTGGCAAAATAGCGAGTGTCCGTGCCGTTGGAAATGACAAAAATTTGAATATATTTAAAAAGAGAATTGTTTTTATTAAAACTTTCTTTACTATAACGATGAATTTGATTAAAGGCTTCCCGAATGGCTACCCCACGTTTTTTAAGTTCAATATGAACAAGGGGCAAACCGTTTACCAAAACAGTGACATCATAGCGATTATCATAATTACCGGTTTGCTCAAATTGATTAATCACTTGTAATTTATTATTGGTAATATTTTTCTTATCCAGCAAATAAATATTTTGAATTCGCCCGTTATCAAATACAAAATCATAAATATAATCATCATGAATCTTACGGGTTTTATCAATGAGATTATCAGCAGGTTTATCCAAATATTCTTCTAAAAATCGCGTCCATTCAGCATCAGAAAAGATAACATTGTTGAGATGTTGTAACTGATGGCGTAGGTTTATCAGTAGTTTTTCGTGGTTATTGATTTCAGGTAAATACTGATAACCCTGACCTTGTAAATCTCGGATAAATTCACGTTCTAAACTATCTTCCGTTTGATAGCCTGCCCGTGGTTCTTCCACGCATTTTGTGTATTGATCCAGAACGATAAAATTATTGGATTCGGCGATGGTTTTGTATTGGGTCATTAGTGTTCCTTACTTATTGATTCTTTTACTTTTTCAGATCTTTTTGCCATTTTTCTAAAATTTGTAAATCTTCACTATCTGCTTGTATACGTTTGTGCTGTTTTCTGGTTTGATCAAATAAGGCATATTGTTCTTTGGTAAAGGCTTCCATTTGTTTCACAGTTCGGGTTCCATTTCTGATGAGTAGCGGAAAACCATTAAATTCAATTAAATTATCTACATTATTACGCCAGAAATTTAATGTCAGATCTTGACGGTTTTTAACACGTAATTCGGCACTTTCTAAAAAGATCATCACTAAACGATTCAAAGAATCTAATTCATCATGAGTCAAATAGTTTTTAGCGGTAATAATATCGCCTTTACGCACAACAGTACCTTTCCAAGAGGTTAGACCCATATTAGGTAATTCGGCATTGGCACGCATACAAATGAGTTCTGCTGCAGTTTGTTGTGTAATAGCATAGATCAACTTATTTTGTGTTTCGGCAAAAAACATTTGAGTGACCTTGTCCGTTTTATCGTAGTCACTGGATAATTTAAATAATTCCCGTACTTTTTGATAAAACCGCAACTCACTGACTCGAATTTCACGAATTTGTTCCAGTAATTCATCAAAATGGTCAAATCGACCTTGCGGGTTTTTCAATCGTTCTTTATCTAATAGAAAACCTTTATCTAGATAAGTACGTAATTGTGTATTCGCCCAGCGACGAAACTGTACACCACGTGGGCTACGCACACGAAATCCGATTGCCAGAATCATATCAAGGGAATAATGTTTTACTTGATATTGTTTACCATCTTGGGCAGTTATCAAGTAATCCTTGATAACTGAATTTTTGTCTAATTCATTGTCTTCTAATATATTTTTTATATGAGTGGCTATATTTTGTACAGAGGTGTCGAAAAGTTCTGCAAGCTGATTTTGGCTCAACCAAGCCTCATTTTCGACAACTAATAAAGCAACGTGAGATTTTCCGTCATCGGTGTTGTAGATGATTAAGTCATTCATATTTTTACTCTGCTGTATTATCAATTTGTGATTCTTCAATATTTTTTTCTATATAGAAACCGTAATTCTTAATTAGATGTGCAAGTAAATATTTAATAATATTTTTTTCAGCATCTGTGGGTTCAGAGATCACCTCATTAGACAAAGTAGAGTGGCTGGTAAAATTAATAATACGGGTGTAATAGTTTTGTTTGGCATCATCATTAGGTAATAAATTTGACCAGCCATCGTAACCAAGAAAATTCGCTGTTTTTTCATATAAGTTACGTAACAACATAAAGTGGTATTTTTGAATATCCTTAGCTTCAATATCTTCCAATAGTTTTTTCAGAAAGAGGTGATAAGAGAAACTCTTGTTGGAACTACCATTTTTCTCTTCAAGCTTAAATGTCTCATCTTCGTTTCTTCTCAGCATGTAACACGCTTTATTTCCAATTTCATTATATAACACGTTATAAAATAAAGGATTATGAGTGGTAATGATAAATTTAATTTCAGATTGGGTATCTTTAATAAGTTTTGCCAAATCTACAGCTAACTGAATGAGGTGATTTTCATCTAATGAACTTACTGGATCGTCAATAAAAATATATTCTAGCTCATCAAATTTATCTGTTGAACGTTCATCCGCTTCAGGAATATTGAGTTCTGATATAGCTTGCTCAATAAATGTATGAAAAATACTCCAGATAAAATTGCTTTCTTCACCTTTTGAAAGTTTAATATTATCTTCAGGTTCATCATTTCCGCGCGCAAAACTAAATGTGATTTGGTTATTTTTAATATCAAATTTAGGCATAAGTTTTTCATCACAATAATGATGAAATTTACTAATTATTTTATCTTCATCCCCTTGATCTTCAATCAACCAATTAATAAAAGAATTTGGCTGGATCTTCAGTTTTGGTTCCGAATCATTATCCCAGTAAAATAAGTCCTCCGTAAAAGCATTAAAATAAAGAATTTTCTTTCTTGATAATTCTTCATTTTCATTATTTTTCGGTGAAATCAATTCTTTGAATTCTTTTGATAATCTGGTTTTGCCTGTCCCGTTAAAGGCGTAGATCAGTTGAACTTTTTTATTGGTGCTTTTTAACGCTTGAGCAATATCGTTTAATTGTTGGTTCATATTAATTATCTAACTTTGGAAAGCTTAGCAGAAGCTCTCTGTAATACTCATACCGCTTTTGGCTTTGTTCGATCGCTAAAGGCAAGCCTTCGGTGATGGAATTGGTTAAAGTTTCAAATTTGTCTAAGATTGAAACTATGCGGTTTTGTTCTTCGAGTGAGGGGATAGGAACAATGCATTTATTTAAAATATCGTAAGATATAAATGGCTGTGATGCTTTATTAGCTTTATCAATAAAGTTTTGCAAGAGTAGAAGATGGTATGCATACCGTTCATTTACATTATCATTAATTTTTTTGCAAATAATGCCATTATAGGTTACAAAATGTTTACCCTCAGCCCAATTTACTATTCCTGCATAGGCGCCTATATGTCCAATGACAGGTGAGTTTTCACTGTTATATTCATTATGGGTACCCACAATTCCATTACTTCCATAAACAGGATATTTCCCTCCAATAGTCGGTATTTTATTACCTACGCCATATTGAAATTTATATATTTTATTTAGAGGTAGCCATTGAATATCAGAAACATCAATAAGTTTCTTCTTCACCCCCCCCTTATTCAATCGCTCTAAACTATCAAAAGATAATAATTTTTCTCGATAGTATTCATATTGCTTCTGGCGTAGTATAAGCTCGCTGGTAAGCTCGCTGGTAAGCTCGCTGGTAAGCGCTGTCAATGCGTCCAAAATTCGCACGATTTCGGTTTGGACGGAGAGCGGGGGGATGGGGATTTTAATTTTCTTAAAACGAGCTTTAGAAATATTGAATCTCGTTACTCCACTTGCCGATTTTGCTATTTCAGTTCTTATAGAGTGAGTTCTAAATAAAAATTTTGAAAATTCAGGCAATATTTTTATATCATCATTAAATCTAAGCCCAAATGAAAAACTATTCAGATAGATTTTTTGATTTATTTTTGTTGTTACTGCAGAAGACATTCCTGCTTCTTCAGCTGTTTCAGAAGAACCAGTAAATAAAACATCTCCATATTGGATTTCATATTGCTTTTCATCATCTGATACATTGACTAATTCAAGATTATCAAAATCAACTTCTATATTGTTAAAGATGTTCTTATAAGGAACATAGAATACATTTCCATTTTCAAAGTCAGATTTATTTTTCCCAGTTAGTCCACCGTAGATTGAAGAGATTTCATCAAGTGTTCTCCACTCAACCTCAGCCCCATCTAATAATTTATCTAAAAAAGTGCGGTTGTTTTTCATGGTGTTTTTATCCCTCAATCTCCGCCATAATTTTATCAATCTCGGCACGCAAGCGGTCAATATTGGCGACGGTTTTACGAATTTCTTCGTTTAATTCATCAATGTTGATTATTTCGCGAGTGTCTTTTTGTTCTACATAAGAACTGACAGAAAGATTGTAATTATTCTTATCATTTGCTATTTCATCATTGCTAACGGATTTTGCTAAATGGGGAACGTCTTCTTTATCGGCGAACAATTTTAGGATTTGTTCAATATGTTCGTCTTCTAGAATGTTGTTATTGGTAACGGATTTAAAAAGACTACTTGCATCGATAAATTGTGTTTGCGTGTCGGTTTTGTGTTTGGAAAGTACCAAAATATTCACCGCAATGCTGGTGCCGAAAAATAAATTAGGAGCAAGAGCAATAACGGTTTCCACAAAATTGTTATCGACTAGATATTGACGGATTTTTTGCTCGGCACCGCCACGATAAAAAATTCCTGGGAATGAGACAATTGCCGCTCTGCCTTTTGCTGAAAGATAACTTAATGCGTGCAAAATAAAAGCAAAATCGGCTTTCGATTTTGGTGCAAGTACGCCTGCCGGTGCGAAACGTTCGTCGTTAATAAGAGTTGGATCGTCTGAGCCAATCCATTTAACCGAATAAGGTGGGTTAGAAACGATGGCATCAAAAGGTTTGTCATCACCAAACTGTGGTTTAAGCAAGGTGTTACCTAAAGCAATATCAAACTTGTCGTAGTTGATGTTATGTAAAAACATATTCATACGAGCAAGATTATAAGTGGTGTGATTAATTTCCTGCCCGAAAAAGCCATCTTCAATAATGTGCTCATCAAATTGTTTTTTTGCTTGTAGAAGCAAGGAGCCTGAACCTGCAGCGGGGTCATAGATTTTATTCACTTTGTCTTGCCCGTGTAAGGCAAGTTTGGCGATAAGTTTTGAAACGTTTTGTGGGGTGAAAAATTCTCCACCTGATTTACCTGCATTGGCGGCATAGTTAGAAATGAGATATTCGTAGGCATCACCAAATAAGTCAATATGATTGTCTTCAAATTTACCAAAATCCAGTTCGGCAACCCCTTTTAATACGGCAGTTAAGCGGTCATTTTTATCTTTAACAGTGTTACCTAGACGATTACTTGTTGTGTCAAAATCAGCAAACAACCCTTTGATATCATCCTCCGAAGGGAATCCTGTAGCTGAGCTTTCAATATCTGTAAAAATTTGTTTTAAATTGGTATTGAGATCAGGATTGCTAGCTGCATTAGCAACTACATTTTTAAAAAGTTGACTTGGATAAATGAAGTAGCCTTTAGTTTTTATTGCATCTGTTTTAATTTCAGCCGTAATTACATCATCAGGCAACTCTGCATAGTTTATACTTTCATCGCCTGCTTCAATATAATTGGTAAAATTTTCACTGATAAAACGATAAAATAATGTGCCTAGTACATATTGTTTAAAATCCCAGCCATCGACTGAACCTCGTACATCATTGGCGATTTGCCAAATTCTGCGTTGAAGTTCGGCTCGTTGTTGAATTGAAACCATAATTTTCCCTTATAATATTCATTTTCGTGAGATTCTACGATATCTATATTTTTGCGCAATATTTATTAGTAAATGGAATAAGTGCGGTCAGTTTTTCTGATATTTTTGAAAATAATCGTAAATTTGTGGCAGTAATTGTGTAATAAGATTTAATTGCTGAAAGGGCAGGATAAATGCCTTGTTTTCAGAGGGTGAGATTTCTGTTTGGGCGATATCTTTTAGGCTTGTTTCAATGTTTTCATACAATTTTGCAAAGATCTCTGGGGAAAGCCTTTCAATGTTTTCAAGGGTATAAATGATTTTTTTCGCGGTGGGATAGAAGCCGGATAAAAAGCTTTTCGTTTGTTGTAATTGACGCATTTTATCTCGATATGAGCCAAGAGCAGAAATATAGCTGAGCAAAGAATAATTAATTTTGAGTAAATTAAAGCCTTCTTGCAAATAGGCTTGATATTTCACCGGTTCGCTACTTATATTTGAAATAACGGTACTTAGGGCGGCGTTGTATTCATGGGCATTGCGGCGGGCAATGCGATATTTTAAATCATCGGTTTTGCCAAATTGGAGTTGTCCGATGATATGTAACAGATATTGGGCATCGCTTTGAATAGCAAGTCGGCTGACTTTATCTAATTGTAAATATTTCCAATCCGGCCATAAGTAGGAAACCGCAAACCAAGCAATGGCCGCCCCTAATAGGGTATCAAGCAATCGAGGAAGTAGAGCGGCTTCTGTGCTGAATCCCATCACATCAAAACTTAATAAGACTTGAAGTGTAATAAAAAAGGTTGAAAAGCTGTAATTATTGCTACGGAAGAAGAAAAAGAGGGTACAGGTGAGTACAATAAGACCTAATTTTAATTCCAGTGTTGGGTTTAAATAAGGGAGCAGTGATCCCACGATCACCCCTAAAATTGTGCCGACAATACGTTGGCGTAAGCGTGCTTTGGTGGCGGAATAATTGGGCTGGCACACAAAAATGGCGGTGAGAAGGATCCAATAGCCGAGGTTAAATTGGAAAAAATCGACAATGGTACAACAGAGAAATACCACAATGGATAAACGCACAGCATGGCGAAATAATTGAGATTCAAAGGTGAAATGACCGGCGATGGTTGAAAGCATATTTTTCAACCCGGTGACCTGTTCCGTATGAATTTGTGCTAGCGGTTCGTTGGTATTGGATTCTTGCTCCAGCTGGTTAAGTTGTAGGCTGATGTTTTGTAGATTGTCTAACAGACCTTGAATATCAAGGATAAGGCTTTCATCAGCCTGTGCTTTTTGGCGATAAAGCTCAAAGGATTGGACGGTGCCGTTGAGTGCTTTTTCTAGGCGTTGATGATAATGATAAGGTTTGTTTTGACGTAAACTTTGGGCAACCTCTTGGCAAGCTTGGGCTTGTAATTCAAGCAGTCGTTGAATACGGAAAATCAAATCGGTATTTTTCAGTTTTTCGGCAATTTGATGATAGTCAAAATGTGTTGAGTTAGCACGTTCGTGAATTTCTTGTGCGGCAAAATAATAGCGCACCATTTTTTGTGTGCGAGGGTGGCGATGTTGCCCTCGAATTCGATAAAACAATGCGGTGCGGGCAAGGTTAAAGGCATTGACCACATTGGCATTTTTCAAAGCAAAATTGAGATGTTTTTGTTCAATATCTTCTATTTCATCAGGATCGAAAAACATGGATTTCGCATCTAAATATTCTCCCAAGGCACAAAAGGCTTTGGCGACATTTTCCTGCACGGGGCGGTTGGGAAAAAAGAGATGCACAATAAGGGTCACCACACTATACAGTAATGTGCCGAGTAAAATCATTACTGGGTTGATAAAATCATTACCAGAGGTGTTAGGGTGGTAAGTCAGGGTGGTATAAAGAGCGACGACAAGGGTGCCAAAAGCGATGGTGCTATAACGTTGTCCTATGGCGCCTATCATGGTAAAAGTGAATGTTAACAGCGTCATTAATGCAATGTACTGGACAGGTTTTCCAATATTAAGCTGAACAACAAAACTGGAAATTGCAAAGGCAATTAAGGTGTAAAAAATATTTTTTAAGCGACCGGTTAAACGATTATCGAGATCCACTAAGCCGCCTGCAATAATCCCTAAAATTAACGGCATAGATTGGCTGGAAATATCAAAAAGCCAAACCCCGAAAGCGGCAAGGTTGACGGCAATAAAGATTGGAATGGCAGCAATGACTTTTGCATTTAACCAGTTATTCATTTTTATTCCTTGCAAAAAGAGAAAAGTGAGCGCATTGCTCACTTTTCGTATAAAGTGCGGTCATTATTTGTGGGATTTTGCCCAGTTTAAGAAACGGGCTTGGGTTTCTTTGTCCGCTTGTTGGAACCAATATTGTAATTGTTGTTCTGCCACATTTTCACCTTGAACAACAACCCGACCTTTTGTGGCTTTACCATTTGCTGCAGGGGCAATGGCCATCATCGGGGCTGCCGGCATCGTTGCGCTGGCAAATGCAGGCACTGCAGCGGCCGCTCCGGAGGCGTTATAACCGGCTAAGTCATTAACAACATTGGCTGATGGGAATAAGCCTTCTTGTTTTAAAATATCAATTTTTGCCGGAATTTCTTGGCCTGAGGTGGTTTTAACTGTAATGACTGGTGCCGCCTTGAATTTTTCGGCATCGGCTTTAGTACGAAGTGTAGGTGCTGAAATCACCATATCTTCAGCAGAACCTTGGAAAGTGACAATAATCGGACTTGATTCAAATAATGATTGGCTGGAACCGCTGCCAACAATTTCACCGACACGAATGACAACTTGGTGAGTATTGGTATCGTTTACGTTGAATGAACGGGTTTCTTTTAAGAGGGATTTACTTGCTTTTTGTCCATCGATGGCTAAAAAATCAATATTTGATGAACTGGAAACCATCCCTGCAAAACTTACCGTGCTGGCAAATAACGCTGAGATGCCTAATACCGCAGCCTGTAATTTCATAATTACTCCTTTTATTGTGACGAAAATAAGATTCGCTGCTTATGCTATGCTAATTTGTATAAAATGAAAATAAAAAAGTGCGGTTAAAAATGAAAAAGTTTTCAACCGCACTTTCGTTTTATTTATCGAAGGTTATTTCTCGTTTAATACGCGTGGGAACAAAATGTTATTCTCTAGGTGAATGTGGTGCATTAAATCGTCAATAAAGGCGTTAATGCCGCTATAAAGCGCGCGCCAGCTAAAGCAAGCCTCTTCCGGCGGGGTGAGCTGATTTGTGAGAGATTTCAGCACCTCAACATCTTGGCCGGCTTCATCATGTTCCATCTCCATTACGCGGATCGGCATCGCAGCCATGGCATAGTTGCCCATTTTAATCATTGGGAAAAGAATGTTTTCTTCTTTCATCATATGTTGGCTTAGTTCCGCATAAATTTTTTCCAGTTGGGCTGCGCAGCCGATAGGACAATCTTCACGATCACCGTGAACGCTTTCTACTTTTTCTGCCAATGTAATCAATTCCGGCAATTGGTCACGATGGCGGTTATGGAAACGTTCGATAATGTGTGCGATCAATTCATCGTAAGGCGCGTTGGACCAATCTTTTTCCGTATTTTCTTGCTGTTGTAAATTGGCTAAGCGCGCTTCAATCTCGGTGAGATTCAGGTTTTTTTGTTGTGCGGCAACGCCTAAAAGAACAGAACCGCCGCAACAGAAATCAAGATCATATTCACGGAAAATTTTTGTTGCACCCGGAATTGAAACGGCTAATTCACTAAGTTTTTGTTGAGCAAAAGACATAATAAGCACTCCATCTATGTTTAAGTTAAATAAATCCGATAAAAATAGTAGGGTATTTTAAGGAAAATGGAAAGCTTGAAATTTCATTTCTTGATAAAATGACCGCCAAAATCAAGAAAATACTTAGTAAGAGTTAGAGGGGGGATGGTATGACAAAACAATTTTTTATTTATGGTCGTGTGCAAGGTGTCGGGTTTCGCTATTTCACGTGGAAAGAGGCGGAAAAGTTAGGGATAAAAGGGACAGTAAGAAATCGTGCAGATGGTTCTGTGGAAGTGATTGCGCAAGGTGATGAAGCGCAATTAATGCGATTTGAGCAATGGTTAAAGGAGGGGCCGAAAACCGCGAGAGTGGAGCGCGTGATCGTGAATGAGCATACCGACATCATTGCGGATCATTTTTCAATAATTCGCCGTTAAAACTGACCGCACTTTTGCGAAGTGCGCTGATTTTGCGTAGAATGTGCCGGTTTTATACCTTGTGAATTTGACATAGAGACGATTATGCGTGACCAAACAAAATTTCATCTTGAACAGTTGCGGCAAACTATGCAACGTTTGAACCTATGGCAGACCGTACCGCCGGCGCAAGAGGCTTTTCTCAGCCAAGAACCTTTTTTTCTTGATACGATGGAGCCGGAAGAATGGTTGCAATGGGTGTTTATTCCGCGTATGCACGCCTTGTTAGACAACCATTCGCCGCTACCGAATAAAATCGCGATTTCCCCTTATGTTGAAGAGGCGCTGAAAGAATTTGATGATCTAGAGCAGTTGCTTAAACCCCTCGTGGCGTTAGAAGAATTACTACAAAATCAATGATACTCGATATCCTATATCAAGATGAATGGTTGGTTGCGGTGAATAAACCGGCCGGCATGTTAGTGCATCGTAGTTGGTTGGATAGTCATGAAACACAATTTGTCATGCAAACATTGCGTGACCAAATAGGTTGTCATGTTTTTCCTATTCATCGCTTAGACCGTCCGACATCCGGTGTATTATTGTTCGCCTTAAACAGTGAAATCGCCAATTTAATGTGTCAGCAATTTGAACAAAAAACGGTACAAAAATCCTATTTAGCGATTGTCCGAGGCTATTTGGAGGGGGAAGCGAGAATTGATTATCCTTTGAAGGTTCAGTATGACAAAATTGCAGATAAATTTGCACAGGAAGACAAAGCACCACAAGAGGCAGTAACCGAATATATTGGTTTAAAAACCGTAGAAATGCCTTATTCAGCAGGACGCTATTTAACTTCACGTTATTCTTTGGTGCGTTTAATTCCTCATACGGGAAGAAAACATCAGTTACGCCGTCATTGTAAACATATTTTTCACCCTATTTTGGGCGACACTCAATATGGTGATTTACACCAAAATCGGGCATTGACGGAAAACACCGGTTGTAAACGTTTATTATTACATGCAGAGCAGTTAAGTTTTATGCATCCTATTTTGCAACACAGAATAACAATTGATGCGCCATTTGATGAACAATGGCAAAATTTAATGAAATTATTAGGGTGGGAAGAAAATGTTTGATATTCAATTAACACATGAGGAACAGCAAAAAGCTGTTGAAAAAATCCAGGCGCTGATGGCACAAGGGGTAAATAGCGGGGAAGCGATTCAAATTGTGGCAAAAGAATTGCGTGAATTATATGCAAAATCGCCGGAAAATAGCGATATTTTGTGATCTCCCTAGCATTTTTTAATATTGCTTGTTGCATAGGAACTCAAAATATTTAAATATTGCACACCAATTAAAGGTGATAAGGCATTAGTCTTATTTGATTTATGATTGTATAGGCGAAGCCTAAAAGAGGTCTATTATGGAAATTGGTGTAGTTAAGTGGTTCAATAATGCGAAAGGATTTGGTTTTATTTCCGCAGAAGGCGTGGATGCTGATATTTTCGCACATTATTCCGTGATTGAAATGGACGGATATCGTTCACTCAAAGCAGGACAAAAAGTGCAATTTGAAGTCATTCACGGTGATAAAGGATCTCACGCCACAAAAATTATTCCTGTCGTGGAATAACCAAGAATATAAAAATGTATTCTTAAATTTTCTCTATTTAGTCTAATGCAAAAGACAGGATTTACCACCCTGTCTTTTTTATTTTAATAAATTCTTTAGGCTATTTTTCATTGCCGACATTTGGCTTTCATACAACGCTTTGCTCTCCCGTTCATCAATCATATAACTAATGGTTTCTGAAAGTGTCATATTCATTTTCCGTGAATATTTTGACAGGCGTAACCAAACTGCATATTCCAAATCAATGGATTTCTTTTTTGTAGATTGTTTTTCCGCATTGAAAAAGCGTTTTCTTCTTGCCCGAATAGCTTGATCCAGTTTAGTTGGCAATGTTGAAGAAAGGTGCTGTTTGATCCAATTCTCAATTTTTTCCGGATAGTTTTGGCTTTCAATGAGCGTTGCGACAACGGATTCTTGTCGGCTTTTTTCTTCGTAGCGGGTAATATTTTCACCTTCACGGTATTTACGAATCAAATAAAGCCATTTCCAATTCGCTTCCTGATTTTCTAATTTTTGATATTTCATAGTGACTTATTTAGTGACATTGTAACTCGGCTAATATACGTCTTTTATAACAAATTTTCCAGCATATTTTTACAATGTGTCTAAATATGCGATAATGTCGCCCATTTTACTCATGAGAACGCAAGTGTGACTTCATCTTTTTTTCAAGAGCAATCTCTGGCTTGGGATGCCTTACAACCTCAATTAGCCCTCACAGAATATCCTATCCAACCCGTTGATTTTTGGACATTACAGATGAATGTTCAGCGGGCAATTTCTTTATTTTTACATCACCCTAATCAAACCTTAATGCTGCTCAAAGCGGAGGATAAAGCCGATTATGCCGCTTTATTAAAACCATTGATTGAGCAAATGAAACCAAAAGAGCGGTCCATTTTTGGTGTGAATTATCGTATTGAACAGGGGGACTCTTTTTCATTTCCCAAAATTGAAGTGGAAGCGGCACAATCCTTAGAGGATAACTTCGCTTCTTCTGGGGAGGTCATCAGTGCGTTATATTGCGATCAATTTCAACTTTTTGGTCATATAAAAATTCATCCTAGCTCGCAAGATATTCAGCTTATTCCGGGCCTAATCCACCGAGCAAATGGTGGGGTATTAATTCTTAATGCAGCCACTTTATTGTCGCAGTTTGATTTATGGCAGCGTTTAAAACATATTCTCCAAACCAAAAGATTTGATTGGTATTCCGCCCATCCTTTCAAACCTCTCCCTTGTGAAATTCCCGGTTATTCTCTTGATGTAAAAGTGGTGATACTCGGTGATCGCACAGAAATTGCCACGCTTGGTGAATTAGAAGAGGATTTGTATCGTCTTGCCGATTATGCTGAAGTGGAAAGTTATCTTTCTGTCGCAGATGTGAATGAACAGAAAAATTGGGCGGGTTATGTTCAGCATCTTGCCCAAAAAAATGCTTTAACCCTCGATCTTTCTTCCTTCAATAAAATTTATCAACTTTTAGTGAGGGAAAGTGAAAATCGCTTTTTAATTCATCTTTCTCCAAGAATCTTAAACAATATGCTGCTAAATGCGGCAACATTCTCACAAAAAAATACCTTAAGTGCGGTTGATTTTGAGGCTGTTTTTCAGCAGCAGAGCGTACAACAAGGGTTTTTGAAAGAACAGACCTATGCGGATATTCTCAATGAGCAGGTTTATGTGGAAACCGAAGGGGAAATCGTTGGGCAAATTAATGGTTTATCGGTGATTGAGTACCCCGGCACCCCGGTAAAATTCGGCGAACCTTCACGCATTAGTTGCATTGTGCAATTTGGCGAAGGGGAAGTGGTGGATGTGGAACGTAAAAATGAGCTTGCCGGTAATTTACACAGCAAAGGGATGATGATTGCACAGGCTTGTTTATCCAATATTTTAGAGCTGCCTTCACAATTGCCATTTTCCGCCTCTTTGGTGTTTGAGCAATCTTATGGTGAAATTGACGGCGATAGTGCTTCCCTTGCTATTTTTTGTGTATTAGTGAGTGCGTTGGCAGATCTCCCGTTGCCACAGTCTATTGCGATAACCGGTGCGATTGACCAATTTGGTTTGATCCATGCGGTTGGTGGGGTAAATGACAAAATAGAAGGCTTTTTTGCGATCTGTAAGCGACGTGGTTTAACCGGAAAACAAGGGGTAGTTATTCCTGCAACCACTCTTCAGCAACTGAGCCTTTCTGATGAGGTGGTCAGTGCTGTCAAAAAAGGCGAGTTTTTTATTTTTCCGGTAGAAGATATTCATCAAACTTGTGAACTCATTTTTCAGCGTGATTTGCTGGAAGAAGACAAAATTTATGAAGAAAGCAAACGTCCGATTTCCCGCTTGATCCAAAAACGAATAGATTTTCGTGCAGAGCCTGCCAAGAAAAGTTTATTGAGTTTTTTTCGAACTTAGCTTTCCTTTCTTCCTTCAATGCATAAGAGCGAACAGGTGTTCGCTCTTATGCTTTTTAGCGCTTTCTCAATTTCATTTATTCTAAACAGATCTGAACAGTTCAGCTAACACTTGTTTCTATTTACAATTGTGTTTATTCATTCTAGAATGAGGACCATCAGTGATTTTCTGAATTTTAACCCCATTTGAGGAAGAAAAATGAAAAACATGTGTACACCAAATAAAAAGGAAAGTTATACCTATGAAGATTTGCTCGCTTCCGGGCGTGGCGAGCTATTCGGTGCAGAAGGCCCACAGCTTCCGGCACCAACCATGTTGATGATGGATCGTATTGTTAAAATGACAGAACAAGGCGGCGCTTTTGATAAAGGCTACATTGAGGCTGAATTGGATATTCATCCGGATCTGCCTTTTTTTGGCTGTCATTTTATCGGTGATCCAGTTATGCCGGGTTGCTTAGGTTTAGATGCCATGTGGCAATTGGTGGGTTTTTTCCTCGGTTGGGCTGGCGGCAAAGGAAAAGGGCGTGCGCTCGGTGTGGGTGAGGTGAAGTTTACCGGTCAAATTTTACCCACAGCGAAAAAAGTGATTTATCGTATTAATATGAAACGTGTAATTAATCGTAAATTAGTCATGGGGATGGCTGATGGTGAAGTTGAGGTTGATGGGCGAGTGATCTATACGGCAACGGATCTGAAAGTCGGGTTATTCCAAGATACTTCCAGTTTTTAATTTCATGCTGAATTGTATCGAAGATGTTAATCACTCGTTTTGAGTAGATTTTGTCATTTTGAGGTTAAATACCTATTTCTATTTGAAAAATAGAATTTAAAAATGTGACGAATTTCACAAAGTTGTAACATTTGGCTTTTTTTATTTAATACTTTTCTCTAAAATCGCACAGCATTTTTATTTGTTATTTTAGAGGAGGGCTTATGGCTCTATTTTTAAGTATTTTTCCAATTGTTTTACTTATCTATTTAATGGTGAAGCGTAATGCTTTGCCTTCTTATCTTGCACTGCCTTGGATTGCGGTTGTCGTTTTAATTATTCAATTAATTTTCTTTGGTACGGATATCAGCATTGTAAGTGCCAATATTGCCTCAGCATTGATCGCCGTTCAAACCCCTATCACCGTGATTTTTGGGGCGATTTTATTTAATCGTTTCTCAGAAGTGTCCGGTGCAACAGATATTTTGCGTAAATGGCTTGGTAACATTAATCCTAATCCGGTTGCTCAAATCATGATCATTGGTTGGGCATTCGCTTTTATGATTGAGGGTGCCAGTGGATTTGGTACACCGGCTGCTATTGCCGCTCCTATCTTAGTGGGCCTAGGCTTTCCTGCGTTACGGGTTGCAATGTTAGCATTAGTGATGAACTCGGTGCCGGTTTCCTTTGGTGCGGTGGGCACACCTACTTGGTTTGGATTTGGACCTTTACAATTAGCAGAAAGCCAAATTTTAGAAATCGGTTCAATGACCTCATTGATCCATGGTTTTGCTGCACTCGTCATTCCACTTATGGCGTTAAGTTTAATTGTCAGCTGGAGTGAAATCCGTAAAAACCTTATCTTTATTTATATCAGTATCTTTGCTTGTGTTGTTCCTTATATGTTACTCGCGCAAGTCAACTATGAATTCCCTTCTTTGGTGGGGGGCGCAATTGGCTTATTTGTTTCTGTGATTGTGGCAAATAAAGGAATTGGGTTGGCTAAAGTAGAGAAAACCTTAGAAGGGAGTTCGGTTTCTCTTGCTCAGGTTGCCAAAGCGTTATTTCCAACCGGGATGCTTATCGCCATTTTAATCGTGACTCGTATCCAACAATTACCGTTTAAAGCCATGATGAATAATGCGACCTCTTGGTTCAGTACACAGTTAGGTTCGCTTGGTTTGTTTGATGTCAGTCATGGTTTAATTTTTAGTTTAAAAAATATTTTTGGTACATCAATTAACGCCAGTTATAAATTGCTTTATGTGCCGGCATTCATTCCATTTGTTGTCACCGTGCTTATTGCTGTGCCGGTATTTGCTTTATCTATGTCAAAAACAAAAGATATTTTTGTGACAAGTTTGAAACAAACTAAAAACCCGTTTTTTGCCTTAGTTGGGGCATTAGTCATGGTAAACTTAATGTTGGTTGGGGGCGATAATTCTATGGTTAAAATTATCGGTCAAAGTTTTGCCCATGCAACAGGAGAATATTGGACATTGTTTGCCTCTTATTTAGGTGCCGTGGGCGCATTTTTCTCCGGTTCTAATACCGTGTCTAATTTAACCTTCGGAAGTGTTCAGCTTTCTACGGCGGAACTAACCGGACTTTCCGCCTCTTTAATTCTTGCATTACAATCCGTTGGTGGTGCAATGGGGAATATGGTCTGTATTAATAATATTGTTGCAGTGAGTTCTGTATTGAATATTGATAAACAAGAAGGCACGATCATTAAGAAAACCGTTGTTCCAATGATAGTTTACGGTATTATTGCAGCCTTAGTTGCACTCTTTATTATCCCAATATTTTATGCGGTATAAGAGTCATTAACGAGGCTAAAAGAACAAGCGGTTTTGTTTGGGACTTACTTTGAGAACATTCCGCTTGTTTTTATTTCTATTTTTACGGAGTGATTATGAATGTTAATTTTTATGTAACCTGTATTGCTGATGTGGTAAAAGCAGGTGTTGCGAAAAACACCGTGTTATTACTGGAAAAACTAGGATGTCAGGTTATTTTTTTAGAAAAACAAGGTTGTTGTGGACAACCCGCATTAAACAGTGGCTACACGAAACAAGCCCTTCCCGGGATGAAAAATTTAGTGGAAACCTTTGAGGTTAATGATTATCCCATTGTCGCACCGGCAGGATCTTGCGTATCGGCGATTAAACATTATGCAGAATATTTTGAACAATGCGGTGAATTGCAATGGGCAAAACGGGCTGAAAATGTCGCTAAACGTTTTTATGATCTTACTGATTTTATTGTGAATGTCTTAGGAATAACCGATGTCGGTGCAAGTTTACCGGGCAGAGCGGTTTATCATCCTTCTTGCAGTCTTTTCCGTAAATTAGGCATTGTGAATGAACCTTTAGCCTTACTTGAAAAGGTGAAAGGTTTAGAACTCTTACCGATTAAAAATCAGCAAACTTGCTGTGGTTTTGGTGGAACATTCTCCGTAAAAATGGCAGAAATTTCCGGAGAAATGGTAACGGAAAAAGTCGAACATATTGCGGACGTTGAACCGGATTACCTTATCGGTGCTGATGTCAGTTGCTTGCTGAATATTGGTGGTCGTTTAAGCCGAGAAGGGAAAAATATCAAAGTCATGCATATTGCCGAAGTGTTGATGCAGGAGGGAAAGTAGTATGTCATTAAAAACCAGTAATCTTGCGTTCAAAAAACGTGTGGATAATCAAATTCACAATGAAGTGATGCGTAAAGCCGTTGTAAAAGCACAAGAAACGATTGGTGCGAACCGTCAAAAAATGGTGGATGAGCTAGGGCATTGGGAAGAGTGGCGTGATTTGTCTAAACAAATCCGTAATCATGTTTTAGCCAATTTAGATGCCTATCTTTACCAATTAAGCGAAAAAGTCCAACAAAATGGTGGGAAGGTTTATTTTGCAGAAACCGCAGAGGAAGCCACGGCTTATATTCGTCAAATTGCATTAGAAAAAAAGGCGAAAAAAATTGTTAAATCGAAATCAATGGTGACAGAAGAAATCGGTTTAAACGGCGTTTTAGAGAAAGAAGGCATTAAAGTCGTTGAAACGGATTTAGGCGAATATTTGTTACAAATCGTGGGGGATAAACCCTCTCATATTGTTGTTCCGGCAATACACAAAGATCGCTATAAGATCCGCCAAGAGTTACATGAACAATTAGGCTACAACGGTTCTGAAACACCGGAAGAAATGACGGCGTTTATCCGTCAGGTGATCCGTAAAGATTTCTTAGAGGCAGATATTGGTATTAGTGGCTGTAATTTTGCCGTAGCAGAAACCGGCTCGGTTTGTTTGGTCACCAACGAGGGGAATTTGCGTTTAGCTACAACCGTACCGAAAACCCATATTGCTGTCATGGGAATGGAGCGATTAGCCCCGACGTTTAAAGAAGTCGATGTGTTGATTACCATGTTGGCTCGTAGTGCTGTGGGTGCCAAATTGACGGCTTATAACACTTGGTTGACAGGCCCTCGCTTAGAGGGAGAAACGGATGGTCCGGAAGAATTCCATTTGGTTATTGTTGATAATGGGCGTTCTGAGATCCTAGAGAGTGAATTTAAAGAAGTATTACGTTGTATTCGTTGCGGTGCTTGTTTAAATACCTGTCCGGCATATCGCCAAATTGGTGGCCATGGTTATGGTTCGATTTATCCGGGGCCTATCGGTTCTGTCATTTCGCCGTTGCTTGGGGGATATGAAGAATTTAAAGAATTGCCTTATGCTTGCTCTTTATGTACGGCTTGTAATTCAGTTTGTCCGGTAAAAATTCCACTTGCACAGCTTATTTTAAAACATCGTGAACATATGGCACAAACGGGGATCACCCCTGCCACAGAACGTTTGTCTATTTTTGGTTTCACCTTTGCCAATGCCCATCCAACAGTGTGGAAAGTGGGTGTAAACATGGGGGCAAAAATTGCAGGAAAATTCATTAAAAATGGCAAAGCACCAATACAAATGGGGGCGTTGAGTGAATGGACAAAAGCACGGGATTTACCAACACCGGAAGGGCAAAGTTTCCGTGAGTGGTTTAAAAATAGAGGATAAGCAAGATGGATTTACAAAATCGTGAACAATTTTTAACGAAATTAGCGAAACGGATGGGGAAATCAACTTGGCAAACTTCACCTGAACCTATGCCGAAGTTGGTAAATAATTATCCGATGACACGTTTAACCGATCTCACTCAAGAGCAATTATGTGATGAGTTTATCAACTTTGCGAAAGTGATGATGGCCGATGTGATGGTGGCACAAGAAAGTGCAATTGAACAAGCGATCATTGAAATTTGTGAAAAATACGGCGGTGGTCAAATTATTTTGAATAATGATCCCCGCCTTGCAGATCTTGGCGTGATTTCTGCGATTGAAGGCAAATATGATCACTCTATTTGGGATGAAACCAAAGGTGAGAGCAATATCAAATACGCTGAAAAAGCGAATATTGGTATTGTTTATGGTGAATATGGTCTTGCAGAATCCGGTGGTATCGTATTGTTTTCAGACAAACAATTTGGTCGTTCCGTAAGCTTATTGCCGGAAAAATCCATTGTTGTTCTACGCAAAAGCCGTGTATTGCCAAGGGTCGCACAATTAGCCAAAATTTTGGATGATAAGGCGAAGCAAGGGGAGAGAATGCCATCTTGTGTCAATATAATTTCAGGCCCGAGTGCAACCGCAGATATTGAGTTAATCAAAGTGGTTGGGGTACACGGGCCGGTTTCTAAAATTTATTTAGTTATTGACGACCTATAAATTTCTCAGAAAAAGCTTACCTTAGGTAAGCTTTTTTATGAGGTATTGGCTTTTCTATGAAAAGTTTGAAGCGAATTTACAAGCTTGGCTTGTAAAGGAGGTTTTTAGGTTGAAATGTCAAAGATGTTGTCGGGTTGCCCCCGCCTCCCGACTTATTACAGAAGAGAGATGACGGAAATTGGGTTTGGCAATTTTCATCAGAGAGGGCAATTCGGTTATTTTTCAGCGATTTTCTTATATTTTCTCAAAAACCGACCGCACTTTTTCCTCATCTTTTATACCGGGCATACTTTCTACACCTGAATTCAGATCCACCCCTAAACAACCTTGAGCTATCGCTTGTTCAACGTTTTCCGCTGAAATTCCCCCCGCTAAAATTGTTTTATATTTTAGCTTTTCAGGAATTAACGACCAATCAAAGGCTTTGCCAATTCCCCCTTGCTGGTTTGCCGTTTGGCTATCGAAGATATAGCGGGCAACATTGAAATCATCGTCAAAATCAACCGCACTTTTTTCATGGATGTCGATTGATAAGGCTTTCCAAATTTGGCAGTGCTCAGGTAGTTTACGGCGGAGATCAGCGATAAATTCAGGTGTTTCTGCACCATGTAGCTGGACGGCATAAAGGCTTAATTGTTGAGCTATTTTAAGAATAAAATCCATGTCTTGATTTTGAAATACACCAACAAAGCGAAGTGGTGTCGCCGTTACTAATTCTTGAGCTTGACGCAAGCTGATACAACGTTTTGATTTCTCTGCAAAGATAAGTCCGCCATAAAGCGCCCCGTTTTCATAAACGGTTTTAACATCTTGCATGCGTGTTAAGCCACAGACTTTATTTTCCCCAAAAATCACCGCACGAACGGCATTGTTTAAATCTGCACTTCCCATCAAACTACTGCCGATTAAAAATCCCTTTGCCACTTTTTGTAGCTGACGGATTTGCTGGTGATCATAAATACCGGATTCACTGATAATGCGAACCTCTGAAGGTATACGATCGGCATATTTCTCTGTTAATTGGACAACTCGATTTAAGTCCACCGAGAGATCGTGCAAATTGCGATTATTCACCCCGATAATTTTCGCACCGAGCGTTAAAGCACGTTCAAATTCTTCTTCGTTGCTGGTTTCTGTTAATACCCCCATGCCCAATGAATGAGCAAGGTTTGCCAACACCTGATAAGTATCATCATTAACCACGGAAAGCATTAACAAAATCGCGTCTGCTTGATAATAACGGGCAAGATACACCTGATATTCGCTTATCATAAAATCTTTGCAAAGCACCGGTTGTGGCACTATATTTCGCACTTGCGGTAAAAATTTAAAATCCCCTTGGAAATATTTTTCATCAGTCAGCACTGAAACGGCTGAGGCATAATGCTTATACACATTGGCGATTTCATCTAAATTAAATTCAGAGCGAATTAACCCTTTCGAAGGGGAGGCTTTTTTACATTCCAAAATATAGGCCGGTTTTTGGTGCGAGCCTTTTGATAATGCATTATAAAAAGAGCGGTCGGATTTTGTGAGGTTTTGTTGAAATTCGCTAAGTGGAAATTCCACCTCTTTGGCTTTCACCCAGGCGGCTTTATCAAGGACGATTTTTTGCAGTACAGTCGCTGAAGCAATGGGTTTTGAGAAGTCTTGAGTAATCATTTTATTTTCTACTAAATACAAATTTAGGTGAACCTAGGGGTTAATATTGCGTTAATTTTTGCAAGGTTTCAAATGCTTTGCCGGTGGCTAAGGTTTCCAAGACATTTTGCGTATTTTGCTTAAGATTTTCATAGCCGAATAATTTGAGTAATAACGCCGTATTGACGGCAACGGCATTGGCGTGTTCCGCTTTTCCTTTCCCTTGTAAAAGTGCGGTCAATATTTTGGCATTTTCTTGTGGGGCGCCGCCTCGTAGACTTTCAAGGGATTGATTTTTCAATCCAAAATCAGCAGGGGTTAGGGTGAAATAGTCAATTTTTCCCTTGTTTACCTCGGCCACTTGGGTATCACCATGTAACGCTACTTCATCTAAACCGGCACCATGAACAATAAAAGTATGTTCATGTCCTAAACTCACAGCGGTTTCTGCATAGGTTTTTACAAGCTCAGGGGTATAAACACCCAGTAAGTGGTAATTCGGTCGGGCAGGGTTAATGAGTGGGCCGAGAATATTAAATATTGTGCGGGTTTTTAATGCCGCACGGATAGGCGCAACATAGCGAAAGCCGGGGTGATATTGCTGGGCAAATAAAAAACAAACCCCAATCTCGTCGAGTGCTTGACGTGCAGATTGAGCAGAAATATTGATATTAACGCCTAATGCAGTTAATACATCACTTGCTCCGGATTGGCTAGATACACTGCGATTACCGTGTTTAGACACTTTGGCACCCATTGTTGCTGCCACAATACAACTTGCTGTTGAGATATTAATGGTGTTTTGGCCATCGCCTCCCGTACCGACAATATCGGCAAAAGGATAATCAGGTCGAGGAAAAGCATTGGCATTTTGTAGAGAAGCGGCCACCGCTCCGCTTATTTCCTCAATGTTCGCACCACGCAATTTTAATGCAATCAACATCGCTGCGATTTGTTCGTTAGAGAGCTTGCCTTGAATGACAGCGTTAAAAAGTGTGGTGCTTTCTGATTGACTGAGTTGGCAACCGTTGTAAAGTTGTTCTAATAAGTGGTTGTGTTGCATTATCTGTTCCTTATTCTATTGTGGATTATCCTCATGAAGTGGTTTTGTTATAACCTCAGCCAATGAAGCGGTTAGACGTAAATATCATAATCCAAATCACGAGCTTCATCGCCTGTCATTCCACGGAAACCCCAGCAATGCGCAGGTTGCTCTTTGATGGTGATTTCTACATCATGAGCACGGATACCCAGTTTATACTCAAGCTCACTGAATAACATTTTGATGAGGCGTTTTTTAGTGCCTTCCATTCGGCCTGCCATTAAGTTAATTTCAATAACCGTGTAATCATCGCTACGATCGAAAGGGTAGTAAAAATCTTCTTTTTCTAAGCCCAAAAAACGAATGGCGTGTTTCCCTTTTGGAATATCTAAGCCTAAATAGAGGCTGTTATAAATGACATCCGCTAACATTGCTTTGCGTAGTGTGAGTTGAGATTTAAGTCCAAATACAGTAATCATATGTTTTCCTTATAAGATTTATTGTTTTTAGTGTTGGAGTAACCATTCAATGGATTGTTGTAAGAGTTGCGATCCTTGTACTGTTAAAATACTTTCCGGGTGGAATTGGAATGCGCAAATTGGCAAGTTACGGTGGCGAATTGCCATAATAATACCGTTATATTCTGCATTGACGACAAATTCTGCCGGTAAATCTTGCCCCATAAGAGAATGATAGCGGGCAACGGGCATCGGGTTGATGAGATCTTTAAACATCGCTTCATTATCATGAGTGATCTTAGAAACTTTCCCATGTAATACTTCACCTGCGTGAACCACTTTTCCGCCAAAGGCTTGAATTAAGGCTTGATGACCTAAACAAATTCCGATCATCGGGATTTTGTCTTTCAAACGTTCAATTAACGGCAACAAAATGCCTGCTTCGGCGGGTGTACCGGGGCCGGGGGAGAGGGCAAGGATAGTATCTGGCGTTGTGAGTGCCGTTTCAACGAGTTGTTCTAGATCGCAATCGTTGCGGTAAATTTTAACTTGATGTCCTAGAACACGAAATTGATCCACAAGGTTATAGGTGAAGGAATCAAAGTTATCTAAAAAAAGAATATTTGCCATAACGTATTCCTTATTTGGCTTGTGTGTTGATCTGACGAATTGCTTTTAATACTGCCGCCGCTTTGTGTCGGGTTTCATCGGCTTCCATTTGCGGATCGGAATCTAACACTTCGCCACAGCCTGCTTGCACATGGGCAATGCCGTTTTGTACAAAAGCCGAGCGAATCACGATACAAGTGTCTAAATTACCATCAGAAGTGAGATAACCTATCGCCCCACCGTAACTGTGGCGTTTTTGTTGTTCATATTGATAAATAAGCTGCATTGCTTTGATTTTTGGCGCGCCGGTGAGCGTTCCCATGTTCATACAGGCTTGATAAGCGTGAAGGGCATCTAATTCAGGGCGAAGTTTGCCCACCACTCGGGAAACCAAATGCATAATATGCGAATAACGATCCACTTGCATCAATTCTGCCACTTGACGTGTACCACTTTGACAAACTCGGGCAATATCATTGCGTGCTAAATCTACTAACATTAAATGTTCTGCTTGCTCTTTGTGATCTAACCGTAATTCCAGTTCTAAACGGGTGTCCAATTCGGGATCAATATTACCATGTGCATCAAACCCACGCGGACGAGATCCGGCAATTGGATAAATTTCTAACTGACGGCTTTTCGCTGTATATTTCAGTGCACTTTCCGGTGAGGCACCAAACAAAATAAATTCTTCATCATTCATATAGAACATATACGGACTTGGATTATTTTGTTTCAGTTGAGCATAGCTTGCCAGTGGGTTAGGGCAAGCCAGAGAAAAGCGACGGGAAGGGACGATTTGGAAAACATCCCCAATATTGATATGGTGTTTTAAGTCTCTCACTACATTGATAAATTCAGGATCCTCAAAATTCGTTTTTACCTCATCACTGGCAGATTTAATGGATAAAATGTGATCGATGTTTTTTAATTGTTGTGTGATAGCGAGGGCGGTTTTGGCGACATTAACCTGTTCTTCTTGCGAAAAACAGTAACTTTTCAAGGTGGCCTGTTGGCTTTGATGATCAATTGTGATCAAATGCTCAGCCAGATAAAAACGATAATCAGGGCAAGAAATCCCATCATCTTTTAAGGTGATATCATTCATCGGAATGAAATTAGCGACTAAATCATAAGCAAATAAACCACCTAAAAAAACGGGGCTATCGCTGTGTTGGTAGAGATTTGAAATCACCCGTAACCCATCAAAAACTGTCGCTGATTGTAATTTGCTGTCTTCATCTAATTGATTATCAAGTGGGGAAAAATCAATAGAAAATTCATCATTAAAATCGACCGCACTTAGGGAATTGTACTGAGCTAAAGCAGGAAAAATACCTTTTAAAACCTGTTTACCATTAGCATTTAATGCTTTAAATGTGACGTTGTGACCAACACAAGTAATCTTAACTGCCGCATTGATCAATATAAGACTTTGTAAGCTATTTTTACTGCCAATTTCAGCAGAGTCGAGGAGCAATGTATTGGGATGATGGCATAATGTATTAAAAATGGCGGTAGTATCTGAATGATAAGAAACAGGTTGTGTGGTTACCGCAATAAAAGCCTTGTTTTGCATTTTTTAATCCTTTTCAAAAATTTGTACTATTAAACTAGTACAAGGTGAATAAGTCAAGGGAAGATTGAAAAAATCTTATGTTATTGAATTTCCTTTGCCTGTTTTCTTAAACCATCCAAAATAGGTTCGCTAATCTCGTTAGGTAAATGGCTTACATTGATTTTCTCAACTTTTGGTAAGCCATTGGTTATTTCGTGTAAAATTTCTTCAACGGTGGTTTGCGATAAGCCTGCTAATTTCGCTGTTGTAAAGATATGTCGTAACTTAATTTTATCCCACAAATAGTGCTTATTTTCACCGTGCCACGCCATCGCCATTTTTACTTTTTGTTTTGCTAAGCTATTTGATTTAATGAGCGGATAGGCTGAAATCACATCATAAAAAGGGGTTAAGCGATAATGTCCTTGTGGTTCTAAAAATAGACTGAAATTTTTGGCATGTCCATCAATAGCACAAAGTAACCAAAATATGATCTGGGCTTTAAAAAATTGTTTTCGATCGTCATTTGGGTTTGCCGAACCATTTAATAATTTCATAATGGATAAAATACCGGGCCCCCCGTCTGATTCGTATTTTCTGGCAGGCGCAATATTGAGTGCTTGACACATATCTTCTTGTGGCAAACGAATGAGCCATTTTTTGTTTTCAGACCAACGGCGATCAAAACGTTCAATAATCAACGCTTTCATTTCACCAAAATGTTCAATACAAGCGAAAGGAACATTGAGCCCGAGTTGTTTCATAATTTGCAAGCAAAGCCACTCGTTTTCACAGCTGTTTGAGAGATCCATCTGACCTTGCCCTACTATGCCAATTGGTAGTTTAAAGATATGGCTGGTTGGGGTGGTGTGCAATGGCCGCCTCCATTGTCCATCATAGTAGAGTAATGCGGTTTTTTCCTGTGCCCCTGCAATTGAAATTCGAAAATCTTCTTGTTGCGCCATACCGAGTGGAAAAGTGCGGTAGTTTTTTAGCGTGTTTTCAATGTCTTGCGCTGAGAGTGGTTCAGCATAAACTGTTTTTACGATATGTGTATTATGCTGATAAAGTTGAATTGCTCCTACGCAGTCTTGTCCGATTGCTGAAAGTAAATCAAAAGGGGTTTTCGTACTGGTTTGGAAACGTTGCTGAATTCGTGAACGAATTTGTTCATTATCAGGGAGTAAATTATCAAAGAAATTATAGACTTCATCACCACGATAAACTTTCGTTGAAAGGGGAAGTGAAAGAGAAATAGGGCGTGAACGGGAGAAGGAGAGCCATTTTTCATCATACTGGAATTCCATAGCACCATTTTTTAAACGTCGCCATTTCCCCACTAAAATCCCGTTCATTGCCACATTAAGTTGTGAATTATCCATTACCAAATTTCTCCATCATCGCTATTATAAATTGCAGTAGGTTCTGCAATTTGGTTTTGTTTTTGTGCTTGTTTTGTGGAGGTGGGACGAGGTTGTACCACTAATTCTAATTCTAATGCAGTCAGAATTTTGAATAAGGTTTCTATTTTTGTGCTTTCAGGAGTATTTTCAAAAACGGAAATAGTAGCTTGTTTGATGCCGGCCTGCTTGGAAATATCGGTCTGTGAAAGCTTATCTTTATAACGAAATTCACGAACAACTTGAGAAAGCATTTTTGGACTGGTTACGATCATAATATATCCCCTTTAAAGTATATTGAATATGTTATACCTTTTGGGGTATAAGTCAATAAATATCCTTTTTAGAGGGTAAATCTTTTTTTATCCTTTTTATGGTATATGGAGATAATAGTTGTGAGGTATTAAAACACTATTTCATACCAATGTGCTATTAGTGATAAATCTCTCTCCGATGTCCTAATTCCAAGGCGGTGATTAATAACTCTCCATTATCAATATGGCAAATAATACGATAATCACCGACACGGTAACGCCACATTCCTGAGAGTTCACCAACCAAGCCCTTGCCTCTGTCTCTTGGGTTTTCAAGTGTTTGAAGTTCTTTCAGATAATTAAGAATACGTTTGGCTTGTTGTGGATTTTTCTTCGCTAATTTTTCCAGTTGCTTTTTAGCTGTATCAGCGAGTTGTACTGTCCAAATTGAGCTCATTTTCAACGTCCTCTAAACTATAAGTTTTTTCTTTACCTGCACGAACTCGCTCTAAAACTGCATTGGCTAAGAGTAAATCTTCCAAATCTTCCAAGTAGGCTTCTAGTGCTTCTTTGACATAGAAAGATTTGGCTCGACCTGTTTGTGTGGCTAAGTGATCTAGACGTTGTTGAAGTTCGTCAGGTAATCTGACTGTTAATGCCATAATGTAATCTCCCTTTGTGTGTTATATTGGTGCAATTATAGAGTGTATTTATTGTAATACAAGTATTATCCAGAAGGATAAAAACCACTTAAAAAGTCAAAAGCCCTATTGTCATCAATAGGGCTTTTTAACCTTAAAATTTAAAGTTTAAAAAGGTGATATATCAAATTAAAGTGCGGTCAAAATATCATTAATTTTTACTTTGGCAGATTGTAGTGCTTTTTCAATCGCTTCAGGGCCAAAACCGATACCTTTTGCATACACAAACTGTACGTCAGTGATTCCCACAAAACCTAAAATAGCTTTCATATATTGTGTAACAAGATTTTCTTCATCATATAAGCCACCAAAAGCACATAATATCACTGCTTTTTTGCCTTTTAATAAGCCTTCTGGGCCGTTTGCGGTGTATTGAAAGGTGACACGAGGACGGGCGATGAAATCAAAATAAGATTTTAATTGAGTAGGAATATGTAAGTTATACATTGGTGTACCAATGATTAAAGTATCCGCATTTTTTAGTTCGGAAACCAGTTCGTCTGAAAGGGCAAGAAGTTGTTTTTCTTCTTCTGTTTTGGGTTCGCCACGCACGGCAACTGCCGCTGTTGCATCAAAATGCGGAAGGGGATCTTTGGCTAAATCTCGAACTACAATTGTATGACCTTGTAGTTTTTCAATAGCATGATCTACCAATTTGTTAGTTTGAGAATTATCCGCGAGAATACTGGATTTTAAGATGAGTATATTATTCATTTTATTTCCTTTGTAATTGATTAAAGTGGCTGGGCATTATAGGGATATGCGCTAGAAAGTAAAGTTTGTAACCGAGTTTTATTTTTAAAGTGATAAACTGGAGTGAAATATGACAAATTGGATTGAGCCTGGAGTTCGTATCATTTATACTACGCGCCGAGTTGGTTAGACAATCGCTGGTTTACTGAAGCCCTAAACCGTGTTCGCACGACCTAGCGGGACAAGTAAACGAGAGGAAAGTCCGAGCTACACAGGGCAGAGTGCCGGATAACGTCCGGGAGGCGTGAGCCTACGACTAGTGCAACAGAGAGCAGACCGCCGTGTAAACGGTAAGGGTGAAAGGGTGCGGTAAGAGCGCACCGTGTCGCCGGTAACGGTTGGCAGCAGGGTAAACTCCACTCGTAGCAAGACCAAATAGGAACTCAATGGATGGCCCGTCTAGAGTTCGGGTAGGTTGCTTGAGCGGCGGAGTAATTCGTCGCCTAGAGGAATGATTGTCCACGACAGAACTCGGCTTATCGACCAACTCAACAAATAACTGCACTTTGTGATTGGTCTTCATCAACGAGGATCGTTCATAAATTGCTCACACATATTGAGCTCTGTATTGTACAGAGCTCAAATTTTTTGACGCCATTTCTCTAACAGTCTATCTAGTAAATCCCCCTTTTGATCTTCAACGAGTGATCTGAAATTTATCATTACGCTATTTAACTCATCGTTTCTTTTGTATACCTAAATTGAGAGTGTGAATAATAAAACAAACAGGTATTACCACTGGGGGGGGGCTGAGGTCGGATTTCTTTAATGGGGTTTATAAAGATAATTACACAGCTTTTTGGCAAGCAATAAAATAATATAGATATTTGTTTAATGATTCAGGGTGATGTAATTCCGATATTGATTACAGATTATCCCTGAGATAAAGACTTTTTTATTTGGGGTCAGCCGAGAGGGGGAAGAGATTATTCCTCCTCTCGGCTGACCCTATTTTTTTCTCAAAAATAGGGTCGGCGATATTTTAAACAAAAATTTCTTAATTACTTGAAAGGAGTTTTTATGAAGAAATTTCTTCTAACCGTAGCGATAGGTATTAAGAAATGGCCCAGTTGCCAAAAGAGAATCAAATACTTTCCCGTGTTCATGCACTACGTTGTAATGATATCGATTGTGGAAAGAAATTAAGGAGACTAAGTTATGTCAATAACGCTAAAAGTATTAAGCATAAAGAAAGTGATGGCAAGTCACAAAATTAATCAAGCTGAACAACTGATTATTGAGGCAAGAGCAAAATCAAATTATCAGTTAATTGATGATAAAACAGGTTTTGCCCCAGATAATATTATCACTCAGCGTGATGGAAAAAATTTAAAGATTCACTTCAATGATGGTGATATGAGTGAAGATATTATCATCAAAAATTACTATACCGATGAAACGGGTGAAACCACAAACCTATTAGTAGGACAGCATGAGAATGGTCGTATTTATGCTTATGTTCCAGAGTCAGGTTTGCAATCTGAGGCAGTTAGTTTGCTTGCTGATCAAACGATTGTCCCGCAAACATTAGGTGGAACGGAGTTAACTTCTGTATTTTGGGCATTTAATCCATGGTGGTTATTAGGTCTTTCTGCTTTAGCAGGGGGGATTGCGCTTGCTGCAAGTGGTGGTGGCAGTGGTGGTTCATCTGCCTCGAATGATAACAATTCATCTAAAACAAATAACAAAGCAGAAATAAACAAAGCCAAAGAGGCGGTAGCTGCTGCAGAAAAAGCTGCCGAAGCCTATAAAAAAGCATTTGAAGCAGCCCAAAAAGATGGTGTGATTAGCAAGGAAGAGGCGAATAAGCTTCAAGGATTAAAAGAAGCCGTAGAAGCCGCTAAAGCGAAAGCGAACGATGCGATCCAAGCTTTACCGGATAACCAAGAAAAAGCTGATCTGCAAACCGGTGTTG
>NZ_MLHH01000020.1 GCF_002000125.1 Rodentibacter heidelbergensis | reverse complement strand
AGATGAGTAATCGTAGACGATGGAAGTAATAGGCTGCGGTCGTTTTGTTTACATTTACCAATTCAGAGGCTGTTCGAGCAGTAACACCTACAACAAATAGCTCAATAAGTTTATTTTGTTTGTGCTGACTTAGACGACTTTTTCTCATTTGGCTATCTTAACCTAAATAGAGTTTTTAGTCGTTATCTAGGACAGCCCCTAATAAATTATTGACCAAATGCCGCTTGGTATTCTTTTTCATTAAACCCAATCAATGCTTTCCCTTCCTGCATAACAATCGGGCGTTTGATTAACGTTGGGTTCTGTGCAAGCACAGAAAGTGCGGTCGTTTTTGACAATGTTTCTTTCACCTCATCGGCTAAATTCCGCCAAGTAGTACTGCGTTTATTCACCAGATTTTCCCAACCAAATTGGGCTTCCGCCTGCTCTAAAAAATCGCTATCCAAACCCTCCACACGATAATCATGCAATTTATGCTCAATATGGTGATCTGCCAGCCATTTCAATGCCTTCTTCACCGTGTCGCAGTTTTTAATGCCGTAAACAATAATCATAAAATCTCCTCAAATAAAAAATCCTCAATCTCATTAGACTGAGGATTTTAACCGAAACTAAGCAGATTAGCCTAACAACTTATTCACTCGTTTAATAAAGGCTACCGGATTTTCTAAAGCGCCACGCTCGGCAAGCATGGCTTGTTCAAGCAATAATTCGATCCAGTCGGCAAACTCAGCTTCGTCTGCCATATCCGCCACTTTTTTCACGAGGTGATGTTCCGGATTAAGCTCAAAAGTGTATTTCACTTCCGGTACAGGTTGACCTGCAGCGGCGAAGAGTTTCGCCATTTGGGTGGTCATTTGATCGTTATCGGTGGAAACCACTGCCGGGGTGTCCGTTAAACGATGGGTTAAACGCACCGCTTTGACACGATCGCCTAATAAGGTTTTCACCCGTTCTACAAAACTTTCAAAGGCTTTATCCTGCTCTTTTTGCTCAGCTTCCTCTTTATCGGCTAAATCGCCCAAATCTAAATCGGCTTTGCTAATAGTTTGTAATGGTTTTCCATCAAACTCTGTTAAGTAGCTCAGCATCCATTCATCAATACGATCGGATAATAATAAGACTTCAATGCCTTTTTTATTGAATAATTCCAAATGCGGGCTATTTTTCGCTGCGACATAGCTATCCGCTGTGATGTAATAAATGGCTTTTTGCCCTTCTTTCATGCGGGATACATAATCTTCCAACGAAACGGTTTGCTCGCTGCTGTCGTTGTGGGTGGAAGCAAAACGTAACAATTTCGCAATGGTTTCTTTGTTGCCAAAGTCTTCTGCCGGGCCTTCTTTTAACACTAAGCAAAATTCTTTCCAGAATTGTTGGTATTTTTCTGCGTCGTCTTTCGCCAATTTTTCCAACATTTGGAGAGAGCGTTTGGTTAGGGCTTTGCGTAATGCTGCAGTGATTTTATTGTCTTGTAAAATTTCACGGGAAACGTTTAGCGGTAAATCATTGCTATCAATTAAACCACGCATAAAACGCAGATAATTCGGCATAAATTGTTCCGCATCATCCATAATGAACACCCGTTGAACATAGAGTTTCAAACCGTGTTTATGCTCACGATTAAATAAATCCCAAGGGGCTTTAGACGGCACATAAAGCAAACTGGTGTATTCCTGATTACCTTCCACTTTGTTGTGCGCCCACAAAAGCGGATCGGTGAAATCGTGACTTAAGTGTTTGTAAAATTCTTTATATTCCTCATCGGAAATGTCATTTTTACTGCGAGTCCAAAGGGCATCAGATTTATTGATTTTTTCCCATTTTTCACCGGTTTCTTTTCCTTCGTCATCATATTCTTTGGTCAGCATTTCCACCGGAAGACCGATATGATCGGAATATTTGCCAATCACCTCACGCAAACGCCATTCATTTAAGAATTCTTTTTCATCCTCACGCAAATGCAAAATCACATCCGTACCACGGGATTTTTTCTCAATATCCGCAACGGAATATTCCCCTTCGCCGGCAGATACCCAAATCACCGCTTTATCTGCCGGTTCGCCTGCAGCACGGGTTTTCACTGTGACCTTATCTGCCACAATAAAGGCAGAATAGAAGCCCACACCGAATTGGCCGATAAGTTGGCTGTCTTTAGCTTGATCGCTGCCCAATGCATTCAAGAACTCTTTCGTGCCGGATTTGGCAATCGTTCCTAAATGATCGATCACCTGCTCACGGGTCATCCCGATACCGTTATCACTGATGGTTAATGTACCTTTGTCGCTATCAAAACTAATCCGCACGCGTAATTCGCCGTCATTTTCATAAAGTGCAGGGTTAGAAAGGGCTTTAAAACGGAGCTTATCCGCCGCATCGGAGGCATTGGAAATCAGCTCACGCAAGAAAATTTCTTTATTGGAATATAAAGAATGAATCATTAATTGTAAGAGTTGTTTAACTTCCGATTGAAAGCCACGGGTTTCTTGGTTTTGAGACATAACTTTTCCTTTATAAAATAAGTGATGAACCCCACAGATATAAGAATGAAAACAGAATTTTCAACCCTCTATCCCGAATAAATATCCATCAACGGTCTGGCTAAAAGTGCGGTGAAATTTTTGCCTGTTTTTGGCATTGTGACTCAAATAGACAAACACAATCATATCAACGATATAACAACTACAAAGCCAAAACCAAGCGCACGTTATTCCCCCGTATAGCCAAGCTCTTTGGAAATATCCAGTGCAGTTTTTCTGATTTCCTTAAGGAAGAAATCAATGCCGATTTTTTTCAATTTATAGGTTGACATGGATACGGAAACCGCATAATCCACTTGGTTAAAAGAATCGAAGATCGGGCAAGCGATACACACCACCCCAATTTCATTTTCTTCTTTATCCATCGCAAATTGATTTTCTCGGACACTGTCGAGTTCCGCTTCCATTTCATCTAGTTGAGTAATGGTATTTTTCGTCAGTTGTTGAATAATGGTTTGATGTCTTTGCCAATAATCCGACAGATTGTCCACTTTTTTAGGGTAAGCCAAATAAAGTTTTCCCATAGCCGAACAATAAAGCTGGATATGTTGGCCAATATAGGCTCGGGTTTTTAGCATACCGTGGGTGGGTTCCAACTTATAAATCATAATCGCTTTATCTTCCTCTCTTTGGGAAAAATTGACGGTTTCTCCCAAACTGAGATTAAGCTGCTCCAGATAAGGCGAAGCCACATTAATGATATTCATTGAAGTGAGCATTTTTTGCCCGATACTGAGGCATTTTATACTTAGCCGATAACTCCCCGATGTGGCGGCCGGTTTCACATACCCCTCACTTTGCAAACCTTGTAAAAGGCGGTGAACGGTGCTTTTATTCAACCCTGAAATTTCGGTTAATTTCGCTAATGGGCAACCATTAGGAAAATCACTTAAAATATCGAGAAGTCTAAGCCCTCTGATGAGGCTTTGATTACCTGTTATTTTTTCTTCTGCCATATTGCTCTCCTTTTTAAACATTATATTTCATAATATGAAATCTCAATTCACAAAAATGAGATCTCAATCACAGAATAGAGAATTTCTTTTTATCCTATTGATTTTAAAAGATTTTAATCTCATTACAAAAATTGACTTACGCTCCGCTTGATTATATATTCTGAAATACAGTTTTACTATTTGAAATTTTAGAGGTGTTCAATGAGAGTTTCTTATTCTGATCTCAAAGCGGAATTCAAACGTGTACTCCTTTCCCGTCATGTTCGTGAAGACATTGCGGAAGAATGTGCCACTGTCTTTGCCGATACCACACAAGCCGGGGCTTATTCTCACGGGGTTAATCGCTTCCCTCGTTTTATTCAACAACTTGAAAACGGCGATATTGTACCAGAAGCCGAACCGACTAAAGTACTCTCATTGGGTGCGATTGAACAGTGGGATGCCCACCAAGCCATTGGGAATTTAACCGCTCAAAAAATGATGGATCGTGCCATGGCGCTTGCCGCTCAAAATGGGATTGGCGTGGTGGCATTGCGTAACGCTAACCATTGGATGCGTGGCGGTTCTTATGGATGGCAAGCCGCAGAAAAAGGCTATATCGGGATTTGCTGGACAAATGCCCTTGCGGTAATGCCACCATGGGGTGCCAAAGAATGTCGCATCGGTACAAATCCTTTAATCATCGCTGTTCCCACCAATCCTATCACTATGGTGGATATGTCTTGCTCAATGTACTCTTACGGCATGTTAGAAGTGCATCGCCTACAAGGTCGCCAAACCCTTGTTGATGCAGGCTTTGATGATGAGGGCAATCCAACCCGTGATCCGGCAACGGTGGAAAGAAATCGCCGTTTAATGCCAATGGGATTTTGGAAAGGTTCCGGCTTATCCATTGTCTTAGATATGATCGCCACACTGCTTTCCAATGGGGAATCCACTGTTGCCGTTACCGAAGATAAAGATGATGAATACTGTGTTTCCCAAGTATTCATTGCCATTGAAGTAGATCGTCTTATTGACGGTAAAACGAAAGATGAAAAACTTCAACGTATTATGGACTATGTGAAAACCGCAGAACGAGCCGACCCGAATGTCGAAATCCGTTTACCGGGACATGAATTTACGCAAATTTTGGCAGATAACAAAGCCAATGGTATTCCGGTGGACGAAACGGTTTGGGCAAAACTCAAATCCCTTTAAAAGTGCGGTCATAAAAAATAGCGTTTTTAAAGGCAGGTTTCCCCTCAAAAGAGGGGAAAAATAAATAAGGCGTTTTGTGAATAATTTTCCAAGTATTTTTTAGGGGGAGCTGATGATTTTCGGTCATATTTCTCATATCGTGGCAAACCGTTATCCCAAAGCGATTGTTGCCGCACTCAACTACCTCAAACAAACCGACTTTGATCAACTGGCAAGCGGACGCTATCCACTGAAAGGCAAATCTTATGTGCAGGTACTTGATCTTACCACCTCCCCCGAAGAAACCCATTTACCCGAAGTGCATCGTCAATATATTGATGTGCAATATTGGCATAGCGGAATAGAGAGAATGAGAGTTGCAACGGATCGGGGCCATCATCAAGTTGCTGAAAGCTATGATGCAGAGCGTGATATTCTCTTTTATACCCAAGTCGAAAATGAGCAAGAATTGTTATGCCATCCGGGCAATTTTGCCGTTTTCTTTCCGGAAGATGCCCATCGAAGCGCTTGTAAAGAAAATGAAACTTCAAGAATTCGTAAAGTGGTGGTGAAAGTCGCGATTGATGACCTTGAGGAGGAACAATGAAAGCCTTGGCTCAATTTGTTGGAAAAGCATTAGAAGCCCTTGTGGTGTTTATTTTATCGGTGATGTCGATTTTGGTGTTTCTTAATGTCGTATTGCGTTACGGCTTTAACAGCAGTATTAGCGTGACAGAAGAAGTGTCCCGCTATATGTTTATCTGGCTCACTTTTTTGGCGGCCGTATTGGCATTTAATGAAAATCGCCATGTTAACGTCACCATTTTAACCGATAAGCTCTCCCCAAATAGACGGAATATATTAGGTGTTGTGACAGATAGCATCATGCTTTATTGTTGCTATTTGATTGTGGATGGCAGCTGGATTCAGTTCCAATTAAATTGGACGAATCTTGCCCCAATTTCCGGTTTACCACAAGGCATCACTTATCTTGCCAGTGTTGTCGCAGGAACTTTAATCGGCCTCTTGCTTATCGCTCGCCTTATTAGCCGAATCACATTATTAACGAAAGGAGAGAAAGCATGATTGTCGTTATTTTCCTCTCAGTATTGCTTGCAGCCATTATCTTGGGTATTCCCGTTGCCTTCTCATTGTTAGTCTGCGGCATTGCCTTAATGATTCAACTGGACTTATTTGATTCGCAAATTTTGGCGCAGCATTTAGTCAGTGGTGCCGATAGCTTTTCGTTAATGGCAATTCCTTTCTTTATTCTTGCCGGTGAAATTATGAATGAAGGAGGATTATCAAAACGCATTATTGACTTACCAATGAAATTAGTCGGTCATAAACGGGGTGGCTTGGGCTTTGTTGCGATTATCGCTGCCATGATTATGGCAAGCCTTTCAGGCTCTGCCGTTGCAGATACCGCTGCGGTGGCCGCCATGTTATTACCGATGATGAAAACCACCGGCTACCCTGTTGATAAATCTGCGGGTTTGATCGGTACAGCAGGAATTATTGCTCCGATTATTCCTCCGTCTATTCCTTTTATCGTATTTGGGGTGGCAAGTGGTGTTTCTATTACAAAACTTTTCTTAGCCGGTATATTCCCCGGTTTAATGATGGGGGTCATGCTCGCACTACTTTGGTGGTGGCAAGCCAAACGCTTAGATTTGATGACCTTCTCAAAAGCAACAAAAGAGGAATTATGTATTTCCTTTAAAAACAGTATTTGGGCGTTGTTACTACCGGTTATCATCATCGGTGGTTTCCGCTCAGGGATCTTCACCCCAACGGAAGCCGGTGTTGTGGCTGCATTTTATGCGTTAATTGTTTCACTCTTTATTTATCGTGAATTAAAAATCAAAGATTTATACCGTGTGATCCTTGCTGCTGCGAAAACCACGGCTGTTGTGATGTTCTTAGTCGCCGCAGCCAATGTGACCGGTTGGCTCATCACCGTTGCAGAATTACCGCAAATCATGACGGAATTCTTAGAACCGTTAATTGATAATCCAACCTTATTGTTAATCGTCATTATGATTTCGGTATTCATTATTGGTATGGTGATGGATCTCACACCGACCGTGCTTATTTTAACACCGGTATTAATGCCTTTAGTAGAAGAAGCCGGTATCGATCCGGTCTATTTTGGGGTGTTATTTATCTTAAACACGTCCATCGGTTTAATCACCCCACCAGTGGGCAATGTATTAAATGTGATTACAGGGGTTTCTAAACTCCCCTTTGAACAATCCGCAAAAGGCATCCTGCCTTATATGGGAATGATGGTTATCTTATTGTTTTTATTTATCTTCTTTCCATCATTAATTTTAGTGCCATTACAATGGATGCTGTAAACAGACAATCGTATTCTCAACCACGCTCAATTAGGAGAACATTATGAAACGTTTTAATATGAAATTTTTAGCCACATTAGTTGCTGGTGCAGCCGTATTAACAACCTCAGCGGTTTCAGCAGAAACCAGTTTACGATTTGGCTATGAAGCACCGCGTAGCGATACTCAACATATTGCAGCAAAAAAATTTAATGAATTATTGGCTGAAAAAACCAAAGGGGAAATTAAATTAAAATTATTCCCTGATAGCACCCTAGGCAATGCACAAACCATGATTGCCGGTGTTCGTGGTGGCACCATTGATCTTGAAATGTCCGGCTCACCAAACTTCACCGGATTAGTTCCTGCCTTAAATGTAATTGATATTCCGTTTATTTTTAAAAACCGTGAACACGTTTATAAAGTCTTAGACGGTGAAATTGGTGAAAACCTATTAAAAGCTCTGGAAGAAAAAGGCCTTAAAGGATTGGCGTTTTGGGATGTGGGCTTTAGAGCGTTCTCGAACTCTAAACATACCATGACCAAACCTGAAGATGTGAAAGGTTTAAAAGTTCGCACCAACCAAAACCCGATGTACATTGAAGCCTTTAGCCTGTTAGGTGCAAACCCTGTGCCAATGCCATTGGCTGAACTCTACACCGCATTAGAAACCAAAGCAGTGGATGCACAAGAACACCCGATTGGTATTTTCTGGTCTTCTAAATTATATGAAGTACAAAAATACTTAACCCTCAGTAACCATGGCTACACCCCACTCATTGTGGTGATGAATAAAGCCAAATTTGATGCACTTTCACCTGAATTACAACAAGCTATTGTCGCTTCCGCAAAAGAAGCCGGGGCTTTCCAACGTGATCTGAACGTTAAAAATGAGCAAGAAATTATTGCGAAATTGCGTAAAGAAGGGATTGAAGTAACAGAAACCATCGATCCTGCACCGTTTAAAGCCATCATTGAAGAAAAAGTACGCAAATCTTACATTGAAAAACACGGTGATAGCTTGGTTAATCAAATTGATGCACTCGCTAAATAAGATCATCAATCACAAGCAGCCTCAAATGGCTGCTTGTCTTTTCTATTGAGGTGTTATGAATTATTACTTAGGTATTGATTGCGGTGGAACCTTTATAAAAGCCGCATTATTTGATAGCACAGGAAAACTGCAGGGTATCGCACGCCAAAATGTATCGGTTATTAGCGAGCAATCCGGCTATGCCGAACGGGATCCGCAAGCCTTATGGCAAATCACCGCACAAGTGGTGAAAACAGCCATTGAACAAAGCCAGGTTGATGCCCAACAAATTAAAGCCATTGGCATTTCTGCCCAAGGCAAAGGGGCCTTTTTTTTAGATAAAAATCACCGCCCTTTAGGACGCGCCATTTTATCCTCCGATCAACGTTCCTTAGAAATTGTCAAAAAGTGGCAGGCGGAGCAAATTCCGGAAAAACTTTATCCCTTAACCCGACAAACATTATGGACCGGCCACCCGGTTTCCATTCTTCGTTGGCTGAAAGAGCATGAGCGGGAACGCTACGATCGTATCGGCTGCATTTTAATGTCGCATGATTACCTACGCTTTTGCTTAACCGGTGAATTATTTTGCGAAGAAACCAATATTTCCGAGTCCAATCTCTATAATATGGAAACCGGTCAATATGATATTCAACTGGCGAAATTATTAGGCATAGAGGAAGTTTTTGATAAATTGCCGCCTATCATCAAACCTAATGAAATTGCTGGTTATATCACCGCAAAAGCGGCTGAAATGACGGGCCTAGCAGAAGGCACACCGGTTGTTGGCGGATTATTTGATGTAGTTTCAACCGCACTTTGTGCTGGTTTAGAGGATGAAGAAAAACTCAATGTCGTGCTTGGCACTTGGTCTGTGGTGAGTGGGATTACCCCTCATATTGATGAAACCCAATCCATTCCTTTTGTCTATGGGCGCTATGTGGAAAAAAATCGATTTATTGTGCATGAAGCCAGCCCCACTTCATCGGGAAATTTAGAATGGTTTTTAAATCGTTTTAAACATCTGGATTATCAAACCCTCAATACCGCAATTGAAGCCTTACCTCCTGCCTCAAGCTCTGTGTTGTTCGTTCCTTTCCTCTATGGTTCTAATCGTAAATTAGGAATGCAAGCAGGCTTTTACGGATTGCAAGCTCATCATACGGAAATCCACTTACTTCAAGCTGTTTATGAGGGTGTGCTATTTAGTCTGATGCACCATTTAAAGCGAATGGCAAAACGTTTTCCTGATGCGACAGTACTGAGAGTAACAGGTGGCCCAACAAAATCAAAAATCTGGATGCAAATGTTAGCGGATTTAACGGGGATGAAATTAGAAATTCCTTTAGTTGAAGAAACCGGTTGTTTTGGTGCCGCTCTCGTGGCGATGGAAACAATTGAGGGAATGGATAAAAAGAGCCTACTAAATTCAGCAATGGAAACCTTTATGCCCAATAAAGCGAACTTCAACGCCTATCAGGAAAAATATCAACGTTATTTGAAATTTGTTCAGGCATTGGAAACTTTAGTTTAGCTCCATTTAACTCAAAAACCGTATTTGATTTCATCATCAAATACGGTTTTTATCGGTCTTTATTTCTAAATAAGCAGATTTTTGACCGCACTTATAGGCGATTAGAATTCGTAACCCAAACCCACTTTTGCCCCATAATTATTGACGTTAGTATCATCAAAGCTACCTAGACGGTTATATTCAACTGCCCCATTGGCATACCATTTTTCATCTAATTTATACTTAGCGCCGGCAACCATTCCATACCCCATTTTCGTATCAGAAGAACTTTTATAAGGTTGATCTGCACGATTATCATATTTAAATTTATTCGCCGCAACACGCGCACCAACATAAGGCTGCACATTGGAATTCACATCAAAATCATAAAACACCGAAGCCCCAACGCCTTGGATCTTCGCTCCCTCAATTTTGCCATGATGAGTGTAATCGCCTGCTACACGCATATTCCCTAATTTATAACCCACAGCAACTCGAGGTTCTACTCTCGTTTTACTGCTACCATTTGCTTTGGTTTTTGATACCCCAACATCCCCTTCAGCATAGATGCCGGCATTGGCTGTTAAAGTGATAGCAAAAGCCCCTAAAACCACAGCTAATAACGATTTTTTCATAAAAAGCTCCTTCATTTGATTGAGAATTAACAGTCAAAATATAACATAGCTACAACCTGTTTTCACCGACAAAAATCAGTTTCCCACGACATTTTCGACATAAATATTCCACACCTTCTTTTAAAATTCGATGATGGCGGCGAATCGTTAAAGCATGGGTTTGGCAGGCACAGCGATATTCAAAGGTTTTTCCCTGAACATTTTGCACATCAAATTGGTGGCAGGTGTCTGCCGGTAAATGAAAAACCTCATTCATCACAGCCTGCCATTCTTTACCATGGGGTTTAACCCGACCGAAAACTTGATAGACAATTAAATGCGCCAATTCATGAGGCACTACTTGATGAATGAACTCGTGCGTATTTTCAAGCAATAAAGTGCGGTTAAATTTGATTTCGTTTTTTTGCAAATACGCCACGCCGGCTTTCACCCCTCGCAAATCATAATTGACCGTCGGCATGGGAAATTCCCGTTTAAAATACTGTTCAGCAAACGCTAAAGACTCCGCCAATTTACGCAGAACCTGCATTTTTAAATGACGAAATTGAGTGTGTGATGAAAACATAATATTGAGAAAAAGAAAAAACCGCCAAAGAGCGGTTTAAATTTACCTAAGCATTGAGTTTATTTGTTAAATAAAAGTGATGAAATTCGTTGTTTTATCGCTTTTAACCTATTTTTATTGTGTTTTTCATTAAATGAACCAAATAATTCATCGTGATCCGCAAACATTCTTATTACTAATAATATCATCTGAAAAGGTAATGACAAGCAAGGGATCATAATTATCCGGTAATACCCGTGAATGAAATAAACCAATATAATAAGGCGATGAACCATATGCTGAATTCGTATCTTTTATCCTACCATAAGCGAAATCAACATTATCATGATAAATTTCAACATATTTCGCTAACTTCCATATTTTGACAAGTTGCTCAATCTCTTTCTGATAATCAAGAATAATATCTGCTGTATAACCAATTTTTTCACTAAGCTGATAAAAGTCGTGATTGATGATGACGTCTTTTATTTTTTTTCGGGTGATCATGGTTTAATTTGCCCGCTAAATGTTGAATAGCAAGAGACTGTAAAGCAGACGGTACATCATTCTCAAAAACTGAGACACCCTCAATCCCTTTTTTATCACTCTCTTTTAGCATTTTTTCAATATGTGAATTTATGCTCATAATTTCACCTCCCATCTGCTGTTCGACACTATAACCTGAGTTATTGTATAAATCAAACGAAAGACTTCAGAAGCTAATCACAATTTATCGAATAACTAAAACCGCCAAAATAGCGGTCTTAGTTAATTTATAATGGATTATTTCAACCCGGCTGCGGCTCGTAATTCTTCTGCACGATCGACTTTTTCCCATGGGAATTGCTCACGACCAAAATGACCATAAGCCGCTGTTTCACGATAAATCGGCTTAATCAAATCGAGCATTTTAATTAAACCATAAGGACGCAGATCAAAGAATTCACGCACTAATGCCACCAACAATTCATTGGCCACTTTACCCGTACCAAAGGTTTCCACCATAATGGAAGTGGGTTCTGCCACACCAATGGCATAAGAAAGTTGAATCTCACAACGATCTGCCAAACCGGCAGCCACAATATTTTTCGCCACATAACGTGCTGCATAAGCGGCTGAACGGTCTACTTTTGACGGGTCTTTACCGGAAAATGCCCCACCACCATGGCGTGCTGCGCCACCATAAGTATCCACAATGATTTTACGACCGGTTAAGCCACAATCGCCCATTGGTCCACCAATTACAAAACGCCCCGTTGGGTTGATGAAAAATTTGGTGTCTTTTGCAAGCCATTCACTTGGTAATACCGGTTTGATGATTTCTTCCATCACCCCTTCGTGGAGATCTTTTTGATTAATTTCTTCTGAATGTTGAGTAGAAAGCACCACCGCATCCACACCGACAATTTTGTTATTTTCGTATTTTAGCGTTACCTGGCTTTTCGCATCGGGACGCAACCAAGCTAATTTACCGCTTTTACGCACTTCTGCTTGTTTTTGCATGAGTCGATGCGCATAAGTAATAGCCGCCGGCATGAATACCTCTGTTTCATTGGTAGCATAACCGAACATAATTCCTTGGTCGCCCGCCCCTTGATCTAAAGGATTTTCACGATCCACGCCTTGATTAATATCTGCAGACTGCTTACCAATGGCATTTAATACCGCACAAGAATGGCCGTCAAAGCCCATATCGGAATGCTCATAACCAATATCACAAATGACTTTGCGGGTAAGGTTTTCGATATCCACCCACGCCGATGTGGTGATTTCACCGCCCACTAATGCCATACCAGTTTTCACATAGGTTTCACAGGCTACACGGGCTTTGGGATCTTGTTTTAAAATTTCATCAAGTACCGCATCAGAAATCTGATCGGCAATTTTATCCGGATGTCCTTCAGACACGGATTCCGAGGTAAATAAATAACTAGACATAATTTCTCTCTTTTCGATTTTAGAAGTATTGACGTATAGACGGCTATAATACGAATTTTATTTGAAGAATCAAGCCCTAATATGGGGTAATATTTAACCAATTTCGCAAAATTTGCTCGCCATATTCCGACATATAAGATTCCGGATGAAACTGGACGCCATAAATCGGTAAAGATTTATGCTGCATTGCCATCACCACATTTTCATCACAAACGGCGGTGATCGCGAATTCTTCGGGAAAATGTTCAGTCTGCACAGCCCAAGAATGGTATAACCCAATATCAAATTCCATGGGTAACCCTAAAAACAACGGTGAATTTGACCGCACTTTTAACCTCCGCTTTTGCCCATGGCGAACTTGTTCGAGGTTATAAAGCTTGCCGCCAAAAAACTCACACAAAGTTTGATGCCCTAAACATACGCCAAGTATGGATTTTTGCTGATGATACCGCTCCAACATCGCAAAAAGTTGAGGATAAGCCCTTGGCACATCAGGCCCCGGTGAAATTAAGATATGACTATAGGGTTCAGGCGTATTTTCTTGTAGTGCTTCCACATTTCGCACATCAAAAACTACACCAAGGGGGCGAACCAGCTCCACTAAATTGAAAGTGAAGGAATCGTGATTATCGATAATGAGTAATTTCATAACTGCTCAGCTTTCGTTATAATCGGGCAATTTTACGCTAAATTAGAAATAGCACAATGCAACATTTTATCCAACAAGCCAATCAGTATGGGGCAAAATCCCTCCCCTTCTTTTTTTTGATTGATTTTGAACAGCAAAAACCCTTAATTTTTCCTTTAGAAGAAGCCGCAAACCAAGGCATTTATTTTAATCTTCAAGGCCAAACCAACTATCTCGATAAAGCCCAACAAGCCATTTCTATTGAAAAACATCCTCCTGCTTTTGCTCAATATCAGCAACGTTTTGATGTGGTACAACAACAATTACAACAGGGAAACTCCTATTTATTAAATTTAACCTATCCCACTGAAATTACGGGAAATATTGATTTTGAATCGCTTTTTTATCAAGCGGATGCCCCTTATAAATTATGGTTAAAAAATCAATTTGTTTGCTTTTCACCGGAATGTTTTATCCATATTCAAAACAATAAAATTTTCACTTATCCCATGAAAGGCACAATCAACGCCGCTTTACCTGATGCGGAAAACCGGTTGTTAAATGATGAAAAAGAACAACGTGAGCACTACACCATTGTGGATTTAATGCGTAACGATTTAGCCATGGTGGCGAGCAATATTCAGGTCACCACATTCCGTTATGTCGATCGCATTGCTACGCAAAAAGGTGAAATTTTGCAGACAAGTTCGGAGATCTGCGGTGAATTAGACGAAAACTGGCAAGAAAATATTGGTGATTTGCTTGCTACATTATTACCGGCCGGATCGATTAGTGGTGCTCCCAAAGAAAAAACTGTACATATTATTCAACAAGCAGAACGCCAACCACGAGGTTATTACACCGGTATTTTTGGCCTTTTTGATGGTAAAAACCTACAAAGTGCCGTCGCGATTCGCTTTATCTCTCAGGTGGGCGACAAATATTATTTTCACAGCGGGGGCGGTATTACCATTCAAAGCCGTGTGGAAGATGAATACCAAGAATTACTCGAAAAAGTTTACTTACCGATTAAGGGGAAAAATTAATGTTTCCCCTATTTGAAACCCTTGCCATTGAACAGGGCAACATTCTCAACATTGAATATCATCAAGCCCGTTATGAACGAAGCTTGCGACAATTCTATGGCAAAAGTGCGGTCAAAATTTTCAATCTTTTTGGGCGAATCCAACTGCCATCTCACTTACAAAATCAATTGGTGCGTTGTCGTATTGATTACAATGCGGAAAGCACACAAATTCAGTATTTTGAATATAAGCGAAAAACCTACCGCACTTTTCAGCCCATTGTTTGTGATGAAATTGATTACAGCCTGAAATATGCCAATCGGGATTTGCTCAATTCTCTTTTCGCCCAACGGGGAAATTGCGATGAGATTATGATTATTAAACAGGGAAAGGTGACAGATTGTTCCATCGGCAATCTTATTTTCCGTCAAGGCAGTCAATGGCTCACGCCCGATACGCCGTTATTAGCCGGCACACAACGAGAAAAATTATTGCAGGAAGGCAAAATTAGAGAAGCCACAATTTATGCACAGGACATTGAAAAATTTGATGAAATAAGGATCATTAATGCAATGAATGGGTTATGAACTTGAGATTGGGTTGTAGGACACACTGCGTGTGTCCATAATAAAAATCCAAATTATTTTGATAGGTTAAAATTCGGACACTCGCAGTGTGTCCCTACATTTTGATAAAATTACGCGGAAAATCAATTCGTGAGTGAAGAATAAATCATTCACGCCACCCAGCACTATTTTTCCGTCACCAACCAACAATTATGAATTTGTTTGTTGCGTTCAAAATCCAGTGGTAAGGTTTTGTGGGAAATTTCCACTGCACTTAACCCCAATGCCTCCAGCCCGGCAAAATCCATTTTGAAGCCCCGTTTATTATTAGAAAAAACAATGGTGCCGCCTTGGCGTAAAATGCGTTTTAAATTTGTCATTAATTTAATGTGATCACGCTGAACATCCCAGCTGGCTTCCATGCGTTTTGAATTGGAAAAGGTGGGCGGATCCACAAAAATTAAATCAAACTGACGATCACATTTCTCCAACCATTGCAAACAATCCGCTTGGATTAGTTTGTGTTGTTTGCCTTCAAGATCATTCAAAATAAGATTTTGTTCTGCCCAGTTGAGATAGGTATTTGACATATCGACCGTAGTGGTGGATTTTGCACCGCCTAATGCCGCATGAACAGTGGCAGATCCCGTATAGGCAAACAAATTCAGGAAATCTTTCCCTTTCGCCAACTCCCCCACCATTTTTCGGGTGAGGCGATGATCTAAAAACAATCCGGTATCCAAATAATCCGTTAAATTGACCCAAAGTTGTGCACCGTATTCATTCACATAAAAATACTCGCCTTTATTGGCTAATTTTTCATATTGATTGGTACCCTTTTGCTTTTGGCGAACTTTTAAAATCAGTTTGTTGGTTTCCACAGCAGTCACGTTCAAAGTTGCCGTTACCGCATCCAACAAACGTTGGCGCGCTTTATTTTCATCAATATTTTTAGGGGCGGCATATTCTTGCACCACAATATGATCGGCATAACGATCCACCGCAAGGTTATATTCCGGCAAATCCGCATCATAAAGACGATAGGCATCTAATCCTTGCTGTTTCGCCCATTTTTCAATTTTCTTGATATTTTTTTGTAAGCGATTAGCGAAATCCACCGCCACTTCTGAAGTGCGGTTAAATTCAAGGGAATTTTTAAGATCACTTTCTTCGCTCATTCGAGCAGCAATCTGATAATTTTTCTGAACACAATCCAATGGCCCATTCTTCGCTTTGAATTGGCGATTGGCCCGCATTCTCAAACAATCCAGTAAAGTCGCTTCACTACTAAAAACCGAAGCATTCCACCCCCCAAAGGCTTTTTTCAAACGTTGTCCAAAGATGGAATAAAGGGCTATCAACGCCGGTGTCGTGCCTAAGCGTTCACCATAGGGCGGATTACAAATTACCGTGCCGACTTCATTCGGCGTTGGATTAATGAGGGCGGCCACATCACCTTGTTGCCATTTTATCAAATGTGCAACACCGGCATTTTTCGCATTGCGTTGGGCTTTTTTTAATACGCGATGATCGAGATCAAAGCCATAAAAGTGCGGTTGAATTTTGCCTTGTTTTTCTTCTGCCGCCAGAATGGCTTCATTCTTCACCTTTTCCCAAACCGTTTGATTATGTCCTTTCCAAAAATCGAATCCCCAATGTAGTCGATGTAATTGAGGGGCGATATGGGCTTCCATTTGTGCTGCTTCAATAAGCAATGTACCTGAGCCACACATAGGATCCACCAACGGTGTCCCCACTTTCCAACCGGAACGCAACACTATCGCCGCAGCCAAGGTTTCACGCAAAGGGGCTTGACCGGTATCTTCACGATAACCCCGTAAATGCAATGCTTCTCCGCTCAGATCAAGGGAAATCACGAATTCTTCACGATTCAAATAAGCATGAATACGCACATCCGGTTGCATTTTATCCACATTCGGGCGGGCTTTGCCTTGCCGTTCAAAGTAATCCACAATGCCGTCTTTCACCCGCATTGCGCCAAACTGAGTATGGCGAATTTCTCGGTTAGTGCCGTTAAAATCCACAAAAAAGGTGACTCGCTCATCAAAGTGTGCAAGCCAATTAAAGGCTGAAACCGCCGCATAGAGATCTAAATCACTGTAAATTTTGGTTTCAATTAAAGGCAATAAAATGCGTGAGGCAAGGCGGGACCAAAGCAAAGTACGATAAAGGGTTTCCTCATCGGCTTGAAAATGCACACCGCCCTGTACCACTTTGGTATCCAAAGCACCGAGCTCGGTTAGCTCAACTTTTAGCAGTTCTTCAAAGCCACGGGAGGTGGTGGCGAATAGTTGTTTCATTTGGGATCTCAAGAAAAAAATTTTGGCAATTATAACATAAGCTTGAAGGCTTTAATTGAAATAGATAATGACATTATTTTATGGAAAGAGGACAAGGATACTTTATCGGTTTAATGAGCAAAAAGCGCCCTAAAAGACAAATAAGGCCGGTATAAAACCGGCCTATTTAACCTTATCCGTGATAACGTCCAACGCCTAATTCATCCTCTTTTCGGGTTCGGTTCATCACTTCTTGTGGCGATTGGGAAATGCGTAATCCCATTTCATCTTCAGTGCGAACCACTTCCCCCCGTAAAGAATTGGTGTAAACATCGGTGATTTTCACATCAACAAATTTTCCGATCATCTCCGGTGAGCCTTGGAAATTCACAATACGGTTTGTTTCCGTTCTTCCGGTCAGTTCCATGATATCTTTTTTCGATGGTCCTTCAACCAACACCCGTTGCTCTGTTCCTAACATACGGCGACTAAATTGTGCAGCCTGTTGATTAATACGCTCTTGTAAAACATATAAGCGTTGTTTTTTCTCTTCTTCCGTCACATCATCAGGCATATCGGCGGCCGGTGTTCCCGGACGGGCGGAATAAACAAAGCTGAAACTCATATCAAAGTTCACTTGTGCGATAAGGTTCATGGTTTGCTCAAAATCTTCTGCGGTTTCTCCCGGGAAGCCTACAATAAAATCAGAGCTAATTTGAATATCTGGACGAACCGCGCGTAGCTTACGAATAATGGATTTATATTCTAATGCCGTATGGCTACGTTTCATCATCGTCAATACCCGATCCGAACCGGATTGAACCGGTAAATGCAGGAAGCTCACTAATTCCGGGGTATCACGATAGACATCAATAATATCATCGGTAAATTCAATGGGATGGCTTGTGGTGAAACGCAAACGGTCAATACCGTCAATGGAAGCCACTAAACGAAGTAATTCGGCAAAACTACAAATCTGCCCATCATGAGTCGGCCCACGATAAGCATTCACATTTTGACCGAGTAAATTCACTTCACGCACGCCCTGTTCTGCCAATTGGGCAATCTCAAAGAGAACATCATCCACCGGTCGGCTGACTTCTTCACCACGGGTGTAAGGCACGACACAGAAGGTGCAATATTTGTTACACCCCTCCATAATGGAAACAAAGGCGGTCGGCCCTTCTGCACGAGGCTCCGGTAAACGATCAAATTTTTCAATTTCAGGGAAGCTGACATCCACCACCGAACTTTTACCACCACGAATTTGATTAATCATTTCCGGTAATCGATGTAAGGTTTGCGGCCCAAAAATAATATCCACATAAGGGGCACGATGGCGGATATGCTCTCCCTCTTGCGATGCCACACAACCGCCCACCCCGATCACTAAATTCGGGTTATGCTTTTTTAATTCTTTCCAACGTCCTAACTGATGAAAGACTTTCTCTTGGGCTTTTTCACGAATAGAACAGGTGTTTAGTAATAATACATCCGCTTCTTCGGGAATGTCGGTCAATTCAAGTCCATGGGTGCTTAACAGTAAATCCGCCATTTTTGACGAATCATATTCATTCATCTGGCAGCCCCAAGTTTTAATATGTAATTTTTGTGTCATCTTTCCAAAATTATTAATCAATCCAATAAAAATAGTGGGCTATTGTACAAATTTGTCCCCATTCTTACCAGCCAAAATTTACCTCTTACGGTTTTTGAAAGTAAAAAATGCGGCCATTCTTGACCGCACTTTATCCTTTATTTAATACCCTTCTTCTTCCATATTCGGCAAAAACCTTGTTTGTGTAATCCGCTTTACTCTCGTCACAATCAAACCATCAGGATGCAATTCAATTTCCCGCCAACCGGGCTGTGCTTCATCAAGCGCAAAATGCTGGCTGTCGGCTTTAAACTGAATACAGGTTGAAGGGGTTGCCATCACTTGATAGCCTTGCCAAAAGCTATCTACCTGTTGATGAATATGCCCGTATAAAATCCCTTTTACATTTTTAAAGGGTAAAAGTATGTCAAATAAATCATGGGAATTACGCAAATTATGTTGATCAAGCCAAGCAGAATTGGTGGGCAATACATGGTGATGAAACACAATTAATGTATGATGTTCAGGATATTTTTCTAATGTGGTTTTCAACAAATCCAGTTGATATTGACTCAATTCGCCATGAGGCACGCCGTAAACTTGACTATCCAACAGCAAAATCTGCCAATGTGCGCCCAACAAAATATGTTTTGCCCTCTCCATAGGAGGTTGGTTGAGATTTTCCACCATTTTCGGTTGGAAATCATGATTACCGGGTATCCAAAATACCGGCACGCCAAAAGGTTTTACCATTTTCACAAAACGCTGATAGCCCTCATCACTGCTATCTTGCACTAAATCACCGGTTGTCAGTATGACATCAAACTCTCGGTTTTCTTGTTGAATTTCTTTCAAAACTTGGGCAAAACTGGCTTGGGTATTGATCCCCAATAATTCATTTTTTTCATCTTTAAATAAATGGGGATCGGTAATTTGTAATAATTTCACAATCGGCTTTTCGGCCTGATAGACAAACGTATTTTTCATAGATGACTCCTCACCTTACTGCCAACGTTGTTGCAACTGAGCATAATTTAATTGAAGCCATTGCAAACCCATCACTGCAATGCCATTATCAATTTTCCCTTCGCACATCCATTGATACGCCTGTTCACGTTTTACAACGTGTACGAGAATGTCTTCATTTTCACAAGCCAAACCGTGAATTCCTTTTGCTTTTGTACTATCCACCTCCCCTACGAATAAATGAATCCGTTCAACCACGCCACCGGGACTATCCCACACGCTAAGACAATGAGTGAGGTGTTTTACACTCACCCCGGCTTCTTCTTCACTTTCTCGCAAGGCCACCTCTTCCGGCCGTTCGCCTTTTTCTACCATACCGGCAATTAACTCCAATAACCAAGGAGAACGCTTTGATTCAGGATGATAAGCAGCCCCAATACGGACCTGCTCCACCAATACCACCGTATCTTCTTTCGGATCGTAAGCAATCACGGCAACGGCTGCACCTTTAATCAGTAATTCACGCTCTACAACACCACTTTCACCACCGGCAAAAAGTTTGTGTTTAAATTGAATTTTCTTGAGCGTGAAAAAGCCTTCATACAGGACATCCTCCTTCAGAATTTCAATATCACGCTGGCTAAACTGTTGAATTTCAGACATCTTTTTCTCCAAATACTGCGAGTGAAAATCATACGCTCAAAAGACAATAAAACAAATAAAAGGTTAATATTTTTTGTTGAAACTTTGACGTGGCTCACAAAAAATAAAATGCCAGTGATTGATTTATGATCACTGGCGCTTCACGATAAATCACTCGCTCTGTTTCAAAAGAATATTCTCTCTTTATTTTTCTCTTGGTTAATATTCGGAAATCAAATTCAAAATCCGTTTATCCGATACCTGATATTTTGTTCCCAACTGTTGGGCAAACAAACTCACGCGTAATTCTTCGATCATATAGCGAATTTCTGCCACCTCATCAGAAATTGGTTTGGATTTGGGTAATTTCGCCAATAATTGCTGATAAGCTTGTTGCACTTGCTCTACACGCAACATGGCTGCACGATCACGGTTTACATCTTGCGCCAGTTTATCAATACGCTTATCAATCGCTTGTAAATAACGCAATAGATCAGGCAAACGAGAATACCCACTTTTCTGCACAAAACCTTGATACACCAAACCGCTCAATTGCGATTTTATATCCGAAAGGGCAAACGCCATGGTGAAATCCATTTTACCTTTTAAACGTTGGTTTAATCCGTGACTAAAGGTTAAAATTTGTTCTACTTTTTGTGCGATATCCACCGTCACCTCATTCAGATTTTCACGCACAACATCCCGTAGTTTTTCAAACCCCTCTTCGCTCCACACAAAACCACCAAAATCTTCAATCAGTTTATCCACCGCACAAGCAATGCAATCATCAATTAAATCCAACACTCGCCCAAATGGGGTGAAATACAAACCAAGTTTCGCTTTATTCGGTAATTTTTCATGAAGATATTTAATAGGTGACGGAACGTTAAGTAGCAATAATCGGCGTAACCCTTGCTGCATTGCCACTTTTTGTTCAAACTCAGTTTCAAAAAGTTTGATCCCTACCGATTCTTTTTCATCGACCAACGCAGGAAAGGCTTTTACGCTGAAACCTTGTTTTTTTTGCTCATAAAATTGCGGCAAATCGGCAAAATTCCAAACATGTACACCTGTCTGTTCAATAGCATCATCGGCGACAGCAGAAAGGCTTTCCTGCACACGTTCTTTAAGATCAAATTTGAGCCGATCCAAATCCATGGATTCGGCAATTTTCTTGCCTTTTTCATCCACCACACGGAAGGTCATTTTTAAATGACTTGGAATTTGTGCCCAATTCCAATGTTCCGCTTCCACTGTTACACCGGTCATACGACGCAATTCGTAAATAAGCGTATCCAGCAACGGTTTTTCTAAAGGAACTGCCCGGCCTAAAAATGCTTGGGCATAATTCGGTGCCGGAACAAAATGACGGCGATGGGTTTTTGGCAACGATTTAATCAACGCAATCACTAATTCCTCTCGTAATCCTGGAATTTGCCAGTCAAAGCCTGTCATTTCTACCTGATTAAGCAATGGTAGAGGAATATGCACCGTCACACCGTCCGCCTCTGTGCCCGGTTCAAATTGATAGGTGAGTTTCAGCTTTAGATTGCCTTGATGCCAAAAATTAGGGAAATCCAGTTTACTAACTTTGTCCGCCCCTTCATTAATAAGAAAAGCGCGTTCAAAATTCAATAATTCCCCATCCTGTTTTGAGGCTTTTTTCCACCAAGTATCAAAATGTTTTTGTGAAACCACTTCGGTGCCGATACGTTGATCGTAAAATTCGAAAAGGGCCCGTTCATCAACCAAAATATCTCGACGACGACTTTTATGCTCCAATTCCTCAATTTCATTAATCAATCTTTGATTTTGTTTGAAGAAATGATGTTTGGTATGCCAATTCCCTTCCACTAAAGCCGATTGAATAAAAATCTCTCGGCTCACAATTGGGTCAATCGCACCATAATTTACCGCTCTTGCCTGCACAATCGGCACACCGTATAAACTCACTTTTTCATCGGCTATCACTGCACCACGAGATTTTGACCAACGAGGCTCTGCATAAGATTTTTTCACCAAATGCTCAGCAAGTGGCTCTATCCATTCCGGTTCAATTTCTGCCACCATTCGCCCCCAAAGTTTTGAGGTCTCCACCAATTCTGCCGCCATCACCCATTTCGGCTGTTTTTTGAAAAGGACGGAGTTAGGAAAAATGGCAAAATGGGCATTACGGGCGCCAAGATACTGTTGTTTTTCCACTTCTTTCAGCCCGATGTGTAACAATAAACCACTTAAAAGTGCGCTATGGATTTGTTGGTATTGCGCTTTTTCAGAATTAATCGGTAGCCCCATTTCTCGCACAGAAAGACGAATTTGATGATAAATATCCTGCCATTCTCGGATGCGTAAGTAATTTAAGAAATCTTTTTGACACTGGCGGCGAAATTGATTTTTACTCAAGTTTTTTTGCTGTTCTTGAACATAATGCCAAAGATTTAAGAATGCCAAGAAATCGGATTTTTTATCGGCAAAACGGCGATGTTTTTCATCTGCGGCTTGTTGTTTTTCCGTTGGGCGTTCACGGGGGTCTTGAATGGAGAGTGCGGAAACGATCACCATCGCTTCATAAACACAAGCAAAATTGACCGCACTTAGCAACATTTTTGCTAACCGGGGATCAACCGGCAGTTGGGCAAGCTGACGGCCAGTTTGGGTTAATCGGCGTTTTTCACCTGATTTTGTTTTAATGGTTTCAAATGCCTCTAACTCTTCTAACAATTTCACGCCATCTTGGATATGCCGTCTATCCGGCGCATCAACAAAAGGAAAAGCTTCAATATCATCCAAGCCCAATGCGGTCATTTGTAAAATCACAGAGGCTAAATTGGTGCGTAAAATTTCAGGATCGGTAAATTCAGGGCGAGAATTAAAATCTTCCTCGGAATAAAGACGAATACAGATGCCTTCACTCACCCGTCCACAACGCCCTTTACGCTGATTAGCAGAAGCCTGTGAAATCGGCTCAATGGGCAAGCGTTGAACTTTCGTCCGATAGCTATAACGGGAAATTCGAGCCGTACCGGGGTCAATTACATATTTAATGCCCGGTACGGTAAGCGAGGTTTCTGCCACATTCGTGGCAAGGACAATGCGATTTAATCCGCTAGGATGAAAAATTTTATTTTGTTCCTGTGCAGAAAGGCGGGCAAAGAGTGGGAGAATTTCCGTATGTTTCAAATTTTGTTTCTGTAACGCTTCTGCGGTATCACGAATTTCTCGCTCGCCATTCATAAAAATTAAAATATCGCCTCTGCCTTCTGACTGAAGCTCATCCACCGCATTTAAAATCCCTTGTAACTGATCTTGATCCTCTTCATCAGCAATAGGGCGGTAACGCACTTCCACAGGATAGGTTCTGCCGGAGACTTCAATAATCGGCGCATTGTTGAAATGTTTAGAAAAACGTTCCACATCAATGGTGGCGGAGGTAATGATGATTTTTAAATCCGGGCGGCGGGGTAAAAGCTGTTTGAGATAACCAAGAATAAAATCATTGTTAAGACTGCGTTCGTGGGCTTCATCAATAATCAAACAGGAATATTGATTAAGAAAACGATCCGTTTGAATTTCTGCCAGCAAAATCCCATCAGTCATTAGTTTGATTTGGGTATTCTCACTGATTTGGTCATTGAAACGGACTTTATATCCCACCAAATCCCCTAATTCCGTTTGTAATTCTTCTGCAATACGAGTGGCAACAGAACGGGCGGCAATACGGCGAGGTTGAGTATGTCCAATCATTCCTAATCGACCTAACCCTAAGGCTAAGCACATTTTCGGCAACTGGGTGGTTTTGCCCGATCCTGTTTCCCCTGCGACCACAATGACTTGGTGTTCCGATATCCGTTTTTCAATTTCCGCTCTACGTTGGCTAACCGGCAGATCAGCAGGAAAAACAATCGGATTTTTAACCGCACTTTCACGACATGCCACACGCCATTTTGCCTGCTGGATTTGTTGTTCAATTTCCGATGCCACCGCTTGTTGTGCATCTTGATTTTTAATTTTCGCCATGCCCTGAATACGCGAAAATAACCGACGCTTTTCCACCAGCATCAGGTTATCCAGTTGGGCAATAAGGGCTTGTTGTAAAGGATTAAATTCGGATTTTATCGTTCTTTTTTTCATTATTCTGATTTCGTTTTTAGACTACCGTAAGCGAGGCAAAGCCAGCCGACTAAAAATAACGTACCGCCAAGCGGTGTAAGCCAAGCCATCCCCTTACCTGCACCAAAGGCAAGAGCATATAAACTGCCACTGAAAAAAACGATTCCTACCGACCATGCCATGGCGGCCAAGCTTACAAATCTGTCATTTTTCCACGCTGACAAGCCAACAGCTAAAATCGCTAAGGTATGAAAGAGTTGATATTTCAGACCGGTATCAATCCACGCCAGAGCTTTGGCCTCTAAAATATGGGTTAAACCATGTGCTGCCAATGCCCCCAATGCCACACAGAAAAAACCGCTTAATGCGGCTATAAATAACCATTTATTTTTCATCTATCATTTTCCTAACAATAATGCCAACATGCCGGCTGCGATAAGCGGCCCAACGGGAATGCCTCCCAAAAAAGCAACGCCGGCCACCGTACCAATTAATAGCCCGGTCACCAATACCGGTTGTTCCCCCATTAGGGAAACACCTTTTCCTGCCAGCCAGGCCACAAAGACACCCACTACGATAGAAAGTGCCATTTTCCAGCTGAGAAAATCCGTTAAGTTCGGGAGCTTGATTTTTCCTGAAACCAGCGGACTTAATACACCCGCAGTCAGAATGATGATCCCAATTTTTAAACCATATTTTTCAACAAATGGAATGTATTGAGATAAAAAAGTTTGCTGCATAATCAACAACACAGCGGCAGAAATAGTGATAGCACTATTATGGCTTACCACCCCAAGAATGATTAAAACGACCAGTAATAGTGCGATCATATTCAGTTGTAATGACATAGCTGACCCAACATTGCGATAAACTTTTGAAGAAATAAATGGGGCGGATTATAGCAATTTCTTTATTTTCTGTGTTTTTTATTTCCCTTTGTTTTACTCACAGGCTGAATCCAACATTTCTTTCGCATTAGCTAAAGCAAGCTCTGTCACTTGGCTTCCCCCTAATAAACGTGCTAATGCGGGGATACGTTCATCTTGAGAAAGTGCGGTCATTTTGGTTTCCGTTTTTCCCTCTAGCGTAAATTTTTCAACATTAAATTGATGATGTCCGCAACTGGCGACCTGCGGTAAATGGGTGACGCAAAGCACTTGACATTGATTGCCCAATTGGCGTAATAATTTGCCCACCACACTAGCGGTTGAACCACTAATTCCTACATCCACTTCATCAAAGATAAGGGTTGGAATCGCCGATTGATCTGAGGTTAACACTTGAATGGCTAATGAGATTCGAGAAAGCTCCCCCCCTGAAGCTACTTTAGCGAGCGGTTGAGGCTGTTGCCCAAGGTTACTGCGTAAAGTAAAAATAATCTGATCTGCCCCATTTGCGGTAATTTTTTCATCATCCGTTTTCAACTCTACATAAAATTGCGCATTTTCCATTGCAAGCTGTTTAATGGAATCTGTGACTTGTTTCGCCAAGAGATCAGCAGATTTTTGACGACTTGCCGTTAACGCATTTGCAGTAGCCTGCATTTGTGTGAAAGCGGCTTTTTCTTGTGCAATTAACGCTTCTTCACTTTCAGAAAAATCTAAAAGTGCGGTCAATTCTGCTTTTAATTTTTGATGCCATTCAACTAATTCTTCAGGTTTCACCTGATGTTTTCTTGCCAACTGTAAGGCTTGTCCCATACGCTGATCGATTTCTTGCAATAACATCGGATCTTGTTCGATATTGGAGGACAAGTGTTGCACTTCAGTTGTGGCTTCTTGCACTTGAATCAGTGCTTCATTTAATAAGTTCTGAACATCAGTATAACGGGGATCAAGATCAGCCAATTCATGAATATATTGCGTAGCACGGTAGAGCATCGTATCAATATTCACCGTTTCATTTTCACTTAAAAGTTGTAAGGCTGATTGAGAAAGGTGGGTGAGCTGTTCGCTGTTTGATAAACGGCGGTGCTCTTCTTCTAATTCAAGGTATTCATTCGGGCGGAGGTGAAATTCGTCTAACTCTTCAACTTGATATTGTAATAGCTGTTTTCTCGATTCATTTTCCGCTACTTTTTGTTGAAATGTCTTCACTTGTGTTTGCAAATTTTTCCATGCCCGATAATCATCACGCATTTGATTGAGTAAATCGGTATGTTGTGCAAAACCGTCCACTAATTGAAGTTGATAGTCATTTTTAAGTAACAGTTGAGAAGCGTGTTGACCATTAATATGGATCAAATATTGTCCAATTTCCTTAAGTTGAGCCGCTGAAACCGGTGTGCTATTGATAAAGGCTTTAGAACGCCCATCAGCATTGATGATGCGGCGTAAAATACATTCGGAAGGATTTTCCGCATCTTGCAATTCCTGTTCTTGTAACCACTGATAGGCAGGATTATGTGGCTCAAGATAAAAACCGGCACAAATTTCTGCCCGCTCTTGCCCCTCTCTGACCATCGCACTTTCGACACGTTGCCCTAAGCATAAACCCAGTGCATCAATAGCAATGGATTTACCTGCCCCGGTTTCACCGGTAATCACAGACATGCCTTTGGCAAATTCAATATCTAACTGGCGAACAATCGCAAAATTATTAATAGTAAGTTGGGTGAGCATAATAAAAAAATCCTTAATCACTGTATATTTGTCATATTAATACTGACTTAATATACAGTAAAGGATTTTTTTATGTTTCTTTAGAAATTTTTTAACCAGCCCAGTTTTGTGCTTAATACATTGTAATAATGGTAATTTTTGAGATGAAGTAGGCGGAGTTTGTGTTCACTTTTAGCAATATGAACCACATCATCCGGTGAAAAACTCAATGCAATCTGGCTATCGCACCCCACTTCCAATTGGGAGGTATTATGTTCAGCAAAGCGAATAGAAATTTGACTATCGCCATCAATCACAAGGGGGCGTGATGAGAGAGTGTGAGGAAACATCGGCACAAGTGCCATGGCATTTAAATTGGGTGTCAAAATCGGCCCGCCCGCCGAGAGAGAATAAGCGGTCGATCCGGTTGGTGTCGAAACGATCAATCCATCGGAACGCTGAGAAAACGCAAATTTATCATTAATATACACATGGAAATCAATCATATGGGCAATTTTTGCCGGGTGAATCACGGCTTCATTGATGGCATTCCCTCTTGCTACAATTTCACCATTTCGCTCAATTTGGGCTTCTAAAAGAAAACGTTCTTCCACAAAAAATTCACCTTGCTCTAAGCAGGCTTCCAATTGGGCATAAGCATTTTTTGGATCGATATCTGTTAAAAATCCAAGATTTCCCCGGTTAATGCCAATAAGCGGAATATTATATTTCGCCAAAATACGGGCACGCCCAAGCATATTGCCATCGCCCCCAATAACAATGACAAGCTGTGCCGATTGCCCAATTTGTTCTAAAGTCGCCAAGGTGTGTGCGGGCAGTGCCAGTTTTTCTGCCACCTCTTTTTCTACCAACACCTGATAGCCACGCTCAACCAGCCAATGGTAAACATTTTTGTGCATTTGCAGGTTCACATCATTGCGTGGTTTTCCTGCTAACCCGATAATTTTAAAAGAATTGTGTAACTCGTTCATTGGTACTCAATTTAGGCGAATATTGACCGCACTTGAATTCAAAATTTTCGCCATTATATTACATAGCACTTTAATTTTGCTAAAATACCGCCAATTTTTGAATGAATGGAGAAGAAAATGTCTGAACAAGCACAAAAGCCGAATGTAGATGAAGAAAAAGTTGAAGAAATTCAACAAGAAGCGGTTGAACCGGTTGAAACTGACGATCCTTTAGAAGAGGCCATTGCCCGTGTTCAAGAATTAGAAGAACAACTCAAAGCACAAATTGAAGAAAGTGCTAAAAAGGAACAAGATCTTTTACTTCGCACCCGTGCTGAAATTGACAATATTCGCCGCCGTACCGAGCAAGATGTGGAAAAAGCCCATAAATTCGCTTTAGAAAAATTCTCAAAAGACTTGTTAAACACCGTTGATAATTTAGAACGAGCGTTGGCAACGCCGGCCAATACGGAAGATGAAAGTATTAAAGCATTATTTGATGGTGTTGAACTCACCTTAAAAGAGCTGATTTCAACCTTAGATCGCTATGGTGTGGAAGCGGTTGGTGCTGTCGGTGAAAGTTTCAACCCGGATTTACACCAAGCGATTTCCATGCAACCGGCGGAAGGATTTGAATCCAATCAAATCACAACGGTGTTACAAAAAGGCTATACACTAAATGGCCGTGTTATTCGCCCGGCAATGGTGATGGTGGCAGCATAAGCTTTAACATACGAACAAAAGAGCGGTCGATTTTTCGGCCGTTTTTTGTTTCTCTCCCCTTTCAAAATTTGATCAAGATCAAAGAAATGACATTTTATTTGAGATCAATTCTCATTAATAAAATATTCCTATCCCCAGTAAAATCAAGCTTTCATCGATAACCAAATTCATAAAACCTAACAAAAACACTACATATTGTGTGTTGCTTATATTTTTATATCCATATATAGTGCCATTCACTTTTTTCATACATTCCTAGACGGAGCAGATAATGACAAGTTTTAGTGTGATTAAACGTGATGGATCACGAGTGGATTTTGAAATTCAACGCATTATCCACGCTATCAAAAAAGCGGCAAATGCGGTGAATATTCAGGATGAATTTTATTGTCACCAAATTGGTCATGATGTCGGCAATGAAATCTTTAGCCTCCATCAACAAGAAATCGACATCAATCAAATCCAAAAAATCGTTGAAGATAAATTAATGGCAAGCCGCTATCCTCAAATTGCACGCGCTTATATTGAATATCGTCACGATCGTGATTTAGCTCGTGAAAAACGCAGCAAACTCAATAAAGAAATTGAGGGATTAATTGAACAAAGCAATGTGGAATTGCTAAATGAGAATGCCAATAAAGATGCGAAGGTTATCCCAACCCAACGGGATTTACTCGCCGGCATTGTGGCAAAACATTATGCCAAACACCATATCCTGCCTCGTGATGTAGTAGAAGCCCATGAGAAAGGGGAAATTCATTATCATGATTTAGACTATGCGCCTTTTTTCCCCATGTTCAATTGTATGTTAGTGGATTTAAAAGGTATGCTTTCCCAAGGATTTAAAATGGGCAATGCTGAAATTGAACCGCCCAAATCCATTAGCACAGCAACGGCCGTCACCGCACAAATTATTGCACAAGTTGCCAGCCATATTTACGGCGGTACCACCATTAATCGTATTGATGAAGTGCTAGCGCCTTATGTTCAAATCAGCTATGAAAAACATTTAAAAAATGCCGAACAATGGCAAATCCCGGATGCACAGGGTTATGCAAAAGCCTTAATTGAAAAAGAATGTTTTGACGCCTTTCAATCTTTAGAATATGAAGTGAACACCTTACACACCTCAAACGGACAAACCCCTTTTGTCACCTTTGGGTTCGGCTTAGGTACGAGTTGGCAAGCCCGTTTAATTCAACAAGCTATTTTAAAAAATCGTATTCGTGGTTTGGGTAAAAACCACAAAACACCGGTTTTCCCTAAACTCGTGTTCACCATTAAAAAAGGACTTAACCAAGCCAAAGGCGACCCAAATTACGATATTAAACAGTTAGCGCTTGAATGTGCCTCTAAACGCATGTATCCGGATATCCTCAATTATGATCAAGTAGTGAAGGTTACCGGCTCTTTTAAAGCCCCAATGGGCTGCCGTAGTTTCTTAGGGGCTTATGAAGAACAAGGCACAGAAATTCACGATGGGCGCAACAATTTAGGCGTAGTGAGCCTGAATTTACCGCGTATCGCTTTAGAAGCAAAAAACGAGGCAGAATTCTACCGCACTTTGGATGAGCGTCTTGCTATCGCTAAAAAAGCCTTAATGACAAGAATTGCCCGCCTTGAAAACACCAAAGCACGAGTTGCCCCTATTCTTTATATGGAGGGAGCTTGTGGCGTACGTTTAAATGCAGATGATAATGTCGCACAAATTTTCAAAAATGGGCGAGCTTCGATTTCACTCGGCTACATTGGTATTCATGAAACCGTCAATGCGCTTTATCAAAAAGGGCATATTTTTGATGATGAACAATTGCGTGAAAAAGGTATTGAGATCGTTCGCCACCTACATCATGCCGTAAAACAATGGCAACAAGAAACAGGCTATGCTTTCAGCCTTTATTCTACGCCGAGTGAAAACCTATGCGACCGTTTCTGTCGTTTAGATACTAAACAATTTGGGGTGATTGAGGGGGTGACCGATAAAGGCTACTACACCAACAGTTATCATTTAGATGTTGAAAAGAAAGTGAATCCTTACGATAAATTGGATTTTGAAATGCCCTACCCGCCTTTAGCCAGTGGCGGCTTTATTTGCTATGGCGAATATCCGAATATTCAGCATAACTTAAAAGCGCTGGAAGATGTGTGGGATTACAGCTATGACCGTGTCCCTTACTATGGCACAAACACCCCTATTGACGAATGCTACGAATGTGGCTTCACCGGTGAATTCCACTGCACCAGCAAAGGTTTTGTTTGCCCGAAATGCGGCAATCACGAAAGCAGTAAAGTTTCCGTCACCCGCCGTGTATGCGGTTATTTAGGCAGCCCCGATGCACGCCCATTTAATGCGGGGAAACAAGAAGAGGTGAAGCGTCGGGTAAAACATCTTTAATGGAAGCACTTATTCTTATGCTAAAATGGCTCACTCTCAATGAGCCATTTTTTTGTAAAGGAAGGCATTATGCAAAGCAGTCTTGATCATTTAATTGAACTCTTAAAATTAGAAAAAATTGACGATTTAATTTTTCGTGGAGAAAGTCAAGATTTGGGGCTTCGTCAAGTATTTGGCGGGCAAGTGGTGGCACAGGCACTTTCGGCAGCGATGCAAGTTGCGCCGAAAGATCGAATTTTACATTCATGCCATGCTTATTTTCTTGCTCCGGGAGAGAGCCAATATCCAATTATTTACGATGTTGAAACCTTGCGTGAAGGGCGAAATTTTTCAGCCCTAAGGGTGAAAGCCATTCAGCATAACGAAGTGATTTGTCATATCACCGCTTCCTTTCAAATGAATGAAGAAGGCTTTGAGCATCAAAGCACCATGCCTGATGTCGGGCAACCGGAAAGTTTTCTCGATGAAAACATGATGATACAAAAAATGGCCGTAAATTTACCTTCACCATTAAAAGAAAAATTTGTCGTAGAACGTCCTTTTGAGATGCGAACAAAATATCTCAATAACCCATTTAAGGGTATGAAACTGCCGGCTGAACAATACTCATGGTTTAAAACGCAGGGAAAAGCCCCGCTTGATTTGCCTACTCAGCAATGTTTACTCGCTTATTTCTCTGATTTTCACTGCATTTTGACCGCACTTCACCCTCATGAAAAAGGCTTTTTGCAACAAGGAATGAAAGTGGCCACTATTGACCACAGTATTTGGTTTCATCGTCCATTTGATTTAAATCACTGGCATCTCCATGCTATCGAGAGTAATAATGCCTTTGGTGGACGTGGGCTGGCAAGAGGGCAAATTTTTTCACAAGAGGGAAAACTGATTGCGACCACCCAACAAGAAGGGCTAATTCGCTATCAAAAATAGCAGGTTTCAAATCATTGTTAGATAAAAAAGAGAAAGTGCCTCTATCATTGTTTAAAAAGAGGCTTAATGGACAAAAGTGTGGGATTTTTTCGCTAAAATCTCACATTTCTAGGTTTAATGGACAAAGGTGTGGGATTAGTTACTCTTCCGGTTTAAAAAATCCTTTATAAACAAAATCTTATTTATTCTTTTTAACCCATTATGCACAGATAATTTTTGTTTAAGTTCCTTAAATAACCCTTCAATTCTATTTGTTGTTTTTTCTATTTTTAAATCAGGGTACTTTTCATAAGTAAATAAATAATCCATGTACCGTTTCAAACTATTATAGGCA
>NZ_MLHH01000002.1 GCF_002000125.1 Rodentibacter heidelbergensis | reverse complement strand
CACTTTTGTCCATTAAGCCGTTAAAAATCAAAGCGATTAATGACCGCACTTTTCTATTTGAAAATAAGAGTTGAACCTGCTTCCCGTTATTCGTTTTTAGCCAGCCCTTCCCTAATCCATTTATCAAACCCATCATAATCCACCAAAAAAGCATCATGCCCATAAATGGAAGGAAATTCATGAAAATCTAACGCAACCTGACTTTGTTCTAACAATTGTTTGCTTTTGTGTAAATCCACAGATTTAAATAATTGATCTGTCGTAATCGAAACCAAGGTATAGTGTGCTTTAATTCGTGATAGTGCGGTTTTCACATCAGGATAGCCCAAAGCGGGATCATACATATCTAATGCCCGCAATAAATGAAGATAGCTATTGGCATCAAAACGTTCGAGAAATTTTTTGCCCTGATAGCTTAAATAGGATTCCACTTGGAAATAATCCCCCCAAAACTCCCCTTCCGATTTCGACGCACGCCCAAAGGCTTTAGCCAGTTGCAAATCTGTACGATAAGTAAGCATGCCTAACATTCTGGCAATGGATAAACCTTGATCCGGAGGGGCACCCTCATAATAATCCCCCCCATTAAAATTGGGATCATTCATCACCGCTTGACGCATCACATGATTAAATCCAATGGCTTCCGCACTGAAAAAGAGTGATGAGCAAAGGTTGACGATATTATCCACAAAATCCGGATATTCAATCCCCCACTGGGTTGCCTGCATGCCCCCGAAAGATCCGCCAATCACCGCTTTTAAATGCGTAATTCCTAGCTTATCCAATAACGCTTTTTGCACATGAACGATATCTTGCACCGTAATAGGAGGAAACAAACTGCCATAGGGTTTGCCGGTTTTAGGATTAACAGAAGAGGGGCCGGTCGTGCCTTTGCAACCGCCTAATACATTAGAACAAATAAAAAAATAGCGGGAAGTGTCTAAAGCAAGCCCATCGCCCATAAAATGTTGCCACCAACCGTTTTGTTCACCATGGGAAAAATAAGGTTCTGCATCACCGGTGAGTGCATGGCAAATTAACACAATGTTGCTTTTATCGGCATTCAATGTTCCATAAGTTTGATATGCGACATGGATTGGTGAAATCTCACCGCCAAGCATCAGCTTTAGCGGATTATCTTGAAAAAGCACCACATTTTGGACAGCCATTGAAAACCTATTGTGAGAAATGAAAGATGGCTTTAATTATCAACAGCCTATTTTCTTTGTCAAGGAAATTTTAGCCGTCTAAACGGCTAAATATTAATAGCACATCAGGAATACAAAATTCAGCTTGAACTTCCCCTAAGTTTTCATTATGTTAGTCACCATGATTGATTTAAAAACTCCCCTCAAAATGACCGCACTTTCCCTTTGGCAGCGTTTTCATTTAAAAAAAGTGATTCGTTTCATCGGCGGTTTGGGAACATTTCTCATTTTGATATGCCTGCTTATCGATCAAAGCATTAGCTTTTATGTACGAGATCGTGTATTCGAACACATAGAGCCATTACCTTATCGACCTTATGCCATCGTACTTGGCACATCAAAATATGTGGCAACGGGTAAAACCAATGATTACTACACTCATCGCCTTGCGGCAGCCAAAATGCTGATTGACAAACAAAAAGTCAGCGCTCTGCTGCTTAGTGGTGATAACCGCACCTTGCAATACAATGAACCTCGTAATATGTTCCGAGATTTACGCAAAATGGGTGTGCCTGAAGATCGACTTTTTCAAGATTTTGCCGGTTTTCGCACCTTAGATTCTGTTATCAGAGCCAATAAAGTCTTTCAACTCCCGGCCTATACCATTATTAGTCAAAAATTTCACTGCGAACGGGCTTTATTGATTGCAAAATACCACGATATTGATGCTATCTGCTTTGCCGCAAACCAACCTGAAACCTACTTAGGCACCCGAGTTCGGGAAATCTTTGCCCGCATCAAAGCCCTCTTTGACTTAATGTTCGGCGTCCAACCTTATTTTCTCGGCGAACCGGAACCCCTACCACTTCCTGAAAATCAGTAATTCCCAATATTTCATCCCACACTAAATTTTTTGAATTAACACAAGTTTTTCGTTGTTTTTGTTTGACAATTTTTAACGAAATCGTTATTTGTATAGCCTTGCAAACACAATATTTAACCTCTTTATTCATTGGGAGAATTGATTATGTCTCATTTATCTGTCGCCAAATTTGGTGGTACTTCCGTTGCCAATCATGCCGCCATGACGGCTTGTGCTAAAATCATCATTGCTGATCCGAATACCCGGGTTGTGGTGCTTTCTGCCTCCGCCGGGGTTACTAATCTTTTAGTAGCCCTTGCCAATGGGGTTGAAGCGGAAGAACGCCGAAAATTGGTGGCTGAAGTCCGTCAAATTCAAGAAAATATTTTAAATGAACTTAAAGATGATAGCCGGGTTCGTCCTATCATTGAAAAATACATTGAAAATATCGAATACCTTTCTGAAGCCGCAAGCCTTGCCACCTCCACCGCATTAACTGATGAACTCATCAGCCATGGCGAAATGATGTCAACGCAAATTTTTATTGAGATCCTGCGTGAACAAAATACAACAGCCACTTGGGTAGATGTGCGTGATATTGTGGCAACCAACAGCCATTTCGGTAAAGCCGCCCCTAACGATGAACAAACACAAATTAACAGTAACAATATTTTAAAACCGTTAATCGATCGTGGAGAACTCATCATTACACAAGGTTTTATTGGTCGTGAACCGAGTGGGAAAACCACCACTTTAGGGCGGGGTGGCAGTGATTACTCTGCAGCATTGTTAGCAGAAGTGCTGAATGCAAAAGATGTATTAATTTGGACTGATGTGGCAGGTATTTATACTACCGATCCTCGAATTGTGCCCGCCGCTCAACGGATTGACACCATGAGTTTTGCAGAAGCGGCGGAAATGGCAACTTTTGGGGCCAAAGTACTTCATCCAGCCACGTTACTCCCGGCTGTTCGTAGCAATATTCCGGTTTATGTGGGTTCAAGCAAAGCCCCACAAGATGGTGGCACTTGGGTGACGCGTGATCCTCAGCCTCGTCCAACATTCCGAGCCATTGCATTACGTCGTGATCAAACTTTATTAACCCTTTCAAGCCTGAGTATGCTTCACGCACAAGGCTTTTTAGCCAATGTGTTTAGTATTTTAGCTAAACACAAAATATCAGTCGATACCATTACCACATCAGAAATTAGTGTCGCCTTGACCTTAGATAAAACCGGTTCAACCTCGTCAGGCACGGAATTGCTTTCCGGTGAATTATTAGAAGAGTTAAGAGAATATTGCACCGTGAAAGTGGACACCGGTTTGGCTTTAGTAGCACTCATCGGTAACGATTTACACATTGCAGCCGGTGTCGCCAAACGGATTTTTGACACCCTAGAGCCTTACAATGTCCGTATGATTAGCTATGGGGCAAGCACCAATAATATTTGTATGTTAGTACAAAGCGAACATGCCGATGAAGTGGTTCGCTTACTGCACCAATCACTCTTTGAATAAGTGCTATCTATTTTTTATTTATTCTATCCATCGAAATCGCTTTTTGAGCCACCTCAAAAGTGATTTCGATTTTATGTCATTGACAAATATCAACAGGAAATGTGTATGTCATTCTTACAGAAATTAAAAACCCTTGTGATTTCGACCGCACTTTGTGGCGTAATAGGCTATGCTTCAAGCTATTGGATAAAGCCTCAATGGCAAACTGAGGCGGAAATCACTCAACCCACCCTCACTGAATTAGGAAATTATTATTCGCTTTTCTCCATGTACCACCTAATAAAAGGGCAAGATAATGCTGAAGATAAAGTGGCCGAATTAGTCTATCAACATTACACCGAACAATTGGTTTCTTATGACAACCTCAAACAGTTTTGGGAAAACGCCCCTTACTATCGTGAAAAGGCTGAAAATAATGCGAAAAATTTAAATACCTTAATCCAAAATACCCATTTCCAACCGCTGAATAAGCACGCCGGCAAAATAACCCTCACACTCAATGAACCGGAAGAAGCGCAGGCATTGCTTTCCTCACTGCTGAATCACAACAATCTCCTCACAAGAAAAGTGATGTACGACCAGCTTATTCTTCAGTGGAAAAATTTATTCACACAGGTGAAAACCGCAGCCGAACTCAATTTAGGCAATCTGCCTTATGGTCATGTGGTTGAGCGTCAAGATTGGCAAGGAAAACTCAATATGATGAAATCCGTTAGCCCATTAGATGAGCAATTTACCGCCTATCATCTCACCAAAACCCCTCAGCAACCTGAAGCAATAGGACGAGATAGCTGGGGCGCTATCGGGGCAGGCATCGGCCTATTACTCGGATTATGTCGCTTTTTGTTTCTCCGAAAGCAAAAAAATCATTGATTTATCTTAAGATTAGAGGCAATTCGAAGGTAGAAAGTCATAGCGGAATAGTTTAATATAGCAAGCCGTAATTCCTTCTAAGTCGCTATATCTCACGCGAAAATGTAGAATTTAATTTTTTAGAATAATCAAAAAGACCCGTGTTTGATTATTCACTTTATCAATCAAATTTAAAAGGTGGAAATTATGGGAAAAAGTGTCGTTATCTTGGGTGCTCAATGGGGCGATGAAGGTAAGGGTAAAATCGTTGACTTATTAACGGATCGCGTCAAATACGTTGTGCGCTATCAAGGCGGCCATAACGCCGGACACACGCTCATTATCAATGGTGAAAAAACGGTACTGCGTTTGATCCCTTCCGGTATTTTACGCCCTGATGTGACTTGCCTTATTGGTAATGGCGTTGTCCTTTCACCTGCGGCATTAATGCAAGAAATGGGCGAACTGGAAAGCCGTGGTATTAATGTTCGTGAGCGTTTATTAATTTCTGAAGCTTGTCCTTTAATTCTTCCTTATCATGTGGCGATGGATCATGCTCGTGAAGCGGCATTAGGCAAAAAAGCCATTGGTACGACCGGTCGTGGTATCGGCCCTGCTTATGAAGATAAAGTGGCACGACGTGGTTTGCGTGTTGGCGATCTCTTCGATAAAGCCGCCTTTGCTGAGAAGCTGAAAAACATCCTTGATTACTATAATTTCCAATTAGTCAACTACTATAAAGTGGATGCCGTTGATTATCAAAAAACCTTAGATGAGGTGATGGCGGTAGCCGATATTATCACCGGTATGGTGGCAGATATCACCACAATTTTAGACACTGCCCGTAAAAATGGCGATAACATTCTCTTTGAAGGGGCACAAGGGACGATGTTAGATATCGACCATGGTACTTATCCGTACGTCACCAGTTCAAACACTACCGCAGGGGGCGTTGCAACTGGCTCAGGTTTCGGTCCTCGTCATCTTGATTATGTGTTGGGTATCATTAAAGCCTACTGTACCCGTGTGGGCGGAGGGCCATTCACGACCGAATTATTTGATGAGATCGGTGCAGAGATTGCCCGTAAGGGGAATGAATTTGGTGCGGTAACCGGTCGTGCCCGCCGTTGTGGTTGGTTTGATGCCGTTGCTATTCGCCGTGCGATCCAACTCAATTCGATTTCCGGTTTCTGTATGACAAAACTGGATGTATTAGATGGCTTTGATGAAGTCAAAATCTGCGTGGCATATAAAATGCCAAATGGCGAGATTGTGGAATATGCCCCGCTTGCCGCCAAAGATTGGGAAGGGGTTGAACCGATTTATGAAACTTTACCGGGCTGGAAAGAAGACACTTTCCGTGTGACTGATGTCAATAAATTGCCGCAAAACTGCCTAAACTACATCAAACGTATCGAAGAAGTGACCGGCGTGCCCGTTGATATTCTCTCAACAGGACCTGACCGTGTGGAAACTATGATTTTACGTGATCCGTTTGGTGCTTAAATATTTTCAATTTTCCGACCGCACTTTGAAAGTGCGGTCTTTTTTTCTGCTGTTTTATCCATAAATTATGAACGAACAAGCTATTATTGATTATCTTGAAACCCATCCCGATTTCTTTAACAACCACCCTTTACTCTTAAAAAAACTGACTTTTCATCATTCAACAAAAGGGACGGTTTCACTCATTGAAGCCCAACTCGCCCAATATCGTCAAGAGATTACCAGCCTAACCGCACAACTTGAAAAATTTCACCAATTAGGCCGCCAAGAAGCGGACATTTTCTTCGCCTTAATCCCACTCCAAAAGAAATTATTTCAAGCTCAAGATTTGTTTTCAGTAGAAAAGAAATTAGATCAATGGGCGAAATCTTATGAATTAGAGGGCGCTAAACTTCTTCTTTTTACCGATAGTTGGAAAAAAACGGCAACTCTCCCCTCCTCTTTTTGGATTGATCGCAACGCCTTTGAAATTATTCGGCTAGAGCGTTTGGGCTTGCGTCAATTCTATTTGGGGGAATTAAACGGTAAAGAAAAATCCCTACTCTTTTTGCCGGAAGAATTTCCTATTGGCTCTATCGCTTGCTGTTTACTGGGTACAAAAAATACCCATAAACCCACCGCACTTTTGCTCTTCCGCTCCCGTGATACACAACGATTTCACCCTGGGCAGGACATTTCCTTCCTCAAGCATTTAGTGGATATTGTGGATATTCATTTGGAAAAACATCTTATAAATTTACCAAATATTTTGCATGATCCCTAAGTTTACTTATAGAGTTACACACAAATAAATTATTATCTTAACTAACTAGTGAACCAATTAATTTATTTTTATTCACTCATTTTGATGAATTAATATTATTTTTACCAAATTTCTAGTAGAATATCATCAAAATAATATACTTATCTAACTATATTTATGGCTCATTCACACTCACATATAGATAGTCCACAAGACAGAAAAATTATTTTAATCAGTTTTATTATTGTCACTCTCTTTATGTCTATTGAATTTTGGGGTGGTTATTTTATTAAAAGCCTACCATTAATTCGTGACGCAGGACATATGAGTATTGATAGTATTGGTTTATTATTATCATTAGTCGCTATTTATATAGGCGATAAAAAACATAAAAAACTTCGGGCAAGTTTGATTTTATTAAATGCATTATTTTTATTCTCCTCATTTTTTTATATTTTAAATGAAAGTCTATGGCGTTTTGAAAAACCTTACGGATTTAATTTATATGCATTTCTTATTGCTATAGCCAGCCTATTAGTCAACCTTTTTGTGGCTATATTTATCTCAAGAGCAAATCGAGAAGACCCAAATTTACTTGCTTCTTATTACCATGTCTTAGGTGATATGTTAGGCTCTGTAATTACTCTTGTTGCACTGACAAGCTCTTTCTTTAAATTTGGAAAATGGTTAGATACATCTATTAGCCTTTCAGTTGCTTTTTTTATTCTATATGGGTTCAAAAAGTTGTTTATTTTGGGGATGAATGAATTCAGAGAAAATTCAAATTAACCTGGAAAACTTACAATTTTAATCGGGGTTGTCAGATTTGTTTTTCCATATCATCATATTTTTCGCTCAAAAATACAGCAAAGCCAGAACATACTGAAATCTAATTTACCTTATTTAAACCTCGTTTAAAATGAGCTTTAAAATTTTAAAACTATAAAAAAAGCCAACCTATTAATAATTTCATGTAAAACAAAACCTAATTTTCTTCTATTTTCAACCCCTCCCAATCATTCATTTGTACATAAATTTCCTTCACCGCTATCCCCTTATGATACAAGCTACAAGCAATTTTTTTAGAGTAAAATTTTTGCTTTATAAAAAGTAAAATCTTTGTGATCGAGATCTCATTATTGAAATTTGGCTTTTTTGGGAAAATGTCAAATGGCATATAATCTCCGCAATCTCAACCTGAAAGGAAATAGTATGAAAACCTTAAGTGAATTTATTGTGGAACGCCAAGCTGAATATCCGAATGCGAAAGGAGAATTAAGCGGGATTTTGTCATCAATTCGATTACTCGCCAAAATCATTCACCGAGACATTAACAAAGCAGGATTAGTCAATATTCTCGGGCTGTCCGGTGTGGAAAACGTACAGGGCGAAAGCCAAATGAAACTCGATCTGTTTGCCCATAACACGATGAAAGCCACATTAATGGCCCATGAAGAAGTGGCAGGATTTGCTTCCGAAGAAGAAGAAAGTTTTATTGCCTTTGATACGGAACGGGGTCGCAATGCAAAATACGTGATTTTAACCGACCCGCTTGATGGCTCTTCTAATATTGATGTCAATGTTTCCGTAGGAACTATTTTCTCCATTTATCGCCGTATTTCACCCATTGGTACCCCGGTGACGATGGAAGATTTCCTTCAACCCGGCAACAAGCAAGTAGCAGCCGGCTATATTGTCTATGGTTCATCCACTATGTTGGTTTATACCACCGGAAACGGGGTGAACGGATTTACCTACGATCCTTCAATCGGCACATTTTGCCTTTCTCATGAAAATATGAAAATGCCGAAAACAGGGCGAATTTATTCCATTAATGAGGGGCAATATCTCAAATTCCCACAAGGGGTGAAGAAATACATTAAATATTGCCAAGAGGAAGATAAAGCCACCCAACGCCCTTATGCCTCACGCTATATCGGCTCGCTTGTGGCAGATTTTCACCGCAATTTATTAAAAGGTGGGATCTATATTTATCCGAGTGCAACCAACTATCCAAAAGGAAAATTACGTCTACTTTATGAAGGCAACCCTATGGCATTTTTGGCAGAACAAGCCGGGGGATTAGCCACTGACGGTTATCGCCGAATTTTAGATATTGAACCTAAAGAATTGCACGAACGGGTGCCTTTGTTTGTGGGTTCGGAAGAAATGGTTCGCAAAGCCGAAGAAATGATGAGGGAATTTAAAGAAGATTAATCCTTTCAATTTCATATAAAAACAAAGGCTTAATGGACAAAAGTGCGGTCGATTTCATTGATGTTTTAAAACGCATTTGAAATCGACCGCACTTTATTAATAACTTGATGAAACCTAATCCCGTTTTCGGCTCAGCAGCCACCAAATAATGGTAATAAACAATAAACTTGGAATGAGTGCCCCAAAGATTGCCGGCATATTATAAACCACGCTCATTTGCCCGAAGATTTCGTTCACCACATAAAAGAGGAAACCAAAGCAAATTCCCGTTACAATTCTCGCCCCTGCTGTCACACTGCGCAAGGAGCCAAAGATAAACGATAGCGCCAACATCATCATTACCCCCACAGACAGCGGTTGGAATATTTTACGCCAAAAGGTCAGCTCAAAACGGCGAACATCTTGCCCTGTTTCTTTTAAAAAGGTGATATATTCATATAACCCACTGATCGATAAGGAAGTTGGTCGAAAAGAGACGGCTCCTAATTTATCCGGTGTTAAATTTGTTTCCCAAGATTCCGTTAAACGATTTGTGGTACTAATCTCTTCCTTTTGAATTTTTGAGGCGCTCACTTGACGCAATTGCCACTTATTGTCTTCTGCTAAATAGGTTGCTTGATTCGCATGCTTTAATTGTGTAAGGGTTCGCTTGTCGTCAAAGGTATAAATATACACATCGTTTAATGTCGTATTCTCCGAGACTTGACGCACATAAATAAAATGATTTCCATCTTTCGCCCAAACGCCGTTTTTCACAGAAAGCATTGAACCGCCGGAAATAGCGCGAGTTCGCATATCACGGGCAAATTGCTCGGTTTGCGGAATACCCCATTCACCAATAACCATGGTTAAAATCACTAACGGCAAAGCGGTTTTCATCACAGCCAGGCCGATTTTAAAACGTGAGAAACCGGCAGATTGCATTACCACCAACTCACTACGGCTTGCCAAATTACCGAGTGCAATCAATGCCCCCAATAATGCCGCCATGGGGAAAAAGGTTTCCACATCTTTCGGTATGGTTAAAAAAGTAAAGGCTACCGCCTGTAACACATCGTAAGTGCCTTTCCCTACACTGCGGAATTGCTCAACAAATTTAATGATCGCAGATAACCCAACAAGGGTGAGTAACGTGGCAAAAATTGCACCTAAAATACTTTTACCAATATAACGGTCTAAGGTGTTCATCATCATGTTGTTTACCCTTTTCGGCTAAAGAGATGGCGAAGTTTATACATGGCAGCACTATCCCAACCATTTAATACGATGCCAAGGAATAAAAAGGCTACATTGACAAGAGGCATTAAAATTGATGCCTCTAATTTGCCCGCAGAACCGGCGGATTTTAATGAACTTTGCAATAAAAAATAAATGAGATAAAGCAATAATGCTGGCAAAATCTTCGCAAAACGCCCTTGTCTTGGGTTCACACGGCTTAATGGCACGGCAATCAAAGCCATTAACGGCACCGCTAAAATCAGGCTAATTCGCCAATGTAATTCTGCCTTTGCCGCAGGGTCATTTTGCTTGATTAATGCACCAAAAGAAAGGGTTGCCGCCTCATCAGATTGGTTTTCTGTGGTTTGATAGCCTAAATAAGCCTGATATTCATCAAAATGGGTAAGACGAAAATCAGGTAAGGCCGCAGTGCCTTCTACACGTTGTGTATTTTGTAAATTCAGCACTTGATCGCCATTAGGTAAGGCTTTTAATTGCCCCTTTTCTGCAGTAACAACTGAAGGTTTAGTCTGTCCTTTAGGGGCGGTTTGAAACAGGTAAACATCATTAATTTCGTTGCCTTTGATACTGTCAATAAACAACACAAAATTATTATTACTAGTGGACATAAATTGACCGGAAGAAAGCGCCCCCATGGTTGGGTTAGCCTTTGCCTCTTCCACCAGCGTGCTTTGTTTTTGAACAGCCCAAGGGGAAAGCCATAAGGCGTTATAGGCGGCTAATCCTGCGGTGATGAGAGAAAGCATCAACACCACACGCACCAAAATTCCCTGCCCGATACCACAGGCCCGCATCACAGTGATTTCACTTTCCGCATATAAACGCCCAAAGGTCAATAAAATGGCAATAAACAAACACAATGGCAACATGAGTTGCGCCATGGTCGGCATGCCTAAGCCAAGCAAAGAAAATACTAAATCCGCAGGCACATTACCATTTGCAGCCGAACCTAGCACCCGCACAAGTTGCTGGCAGAAAAAAATCAGTAGCAAAATGAACAAAATTGCCACTTGGCTCTTAAACACTTCTTTCGTTAGATATCGCGTTAAAATCATCTTATAGAATTATTGTTTATCATTAAAATTGAGGGGAAATAGGCACTTTGGATGCATCATTTTTTACCTGTATTATCAGCCTAAATTACCCCTCCCCCTAGATAAAATTGACCGCATATGATACCTTATTTTCGCTGATTTAAACAGTCAAAAAAGAAGGAAATCAAATGAAATATCAAGCCAAATTAACCGCACTTTCACAAGCCGCCGAATGTCTTATCATCGGTGTGTATGAGAACAGTGAATTTTCAAAAAGTTTCAATGAAATTGACCTTGCCACCCAAGGCTATCTTAATGGTTTAATCCAATCAGGCGAGCTCACCGGGAAATTAGGTCAAACCTTATTATTACGAGATCTTAATGGTCTTGCAGCCAAACGAATCTTAATTATTGGCTGTGGTAAAAAAGGTGAACTTAGCGAGCGTCAATACAAACAACTTATTCAAGCGATGCTAAAAGCCTTAAAAGAGAGCAATATTCGTGAAGCGGTGTGTTATTTAACCGAGCTAGAACTCAGCCATCGTGACCTTTATTGGAATGTTCGCTTCGCCATTGAAACCATTGAACATAGCAACTATCAATTCGATCAATTTAAATCTCAAAAAGCCGAATTAATCACCTTAGAAACGTTCATTTTCAACAGCGATTGCCAACAGGCAAAACTCGCTATCGCCCACGCTCAAGCCATTGCAAACGGCGTGAAAGCAGCACGGGATATCGCCAATATGCCACCAAATGTGTGCAACCCTGCCTATCTTGCCTGCCAAGCGAAAAATTTAGCGGAAAAATCTCCCGCACTTTCCCTTGAAGTCATTGATGAAACTATGATGGCGGATTTAGGGATGAATGCCTATCTTGCGGTTTCTCGAGGATCGACAAACCCCGCTTATATGTCAGTGCTTCACTTTAACAATGCACCGAATAAAAATACGAAACCGATTATTCTTGTTGGCAAGGGTTTAACCTTTGATGCCGGTGGGATCTCGTTAAAACCTGCCGCAGATATGGATGAAATGAAATATGATATGGGCGGTGCGGCTTCGGTATTCGGGACAATGAAAGTGCTCGCTGAACTGAATTTGCCTTTAAATGTGATTGGTGTACTTGCCGGTTGTGAAAACCTTCCCGATGGCAATGCCTATCGCCCGGGGGATATTCTCACCACCATGAATGGTTTGACGGTGGAAGTACTCAATACCGATGCAGAAGGTCGCCTTGTCCTGTGTGATGCCCTCACCTATGTGGAACGCTTTGATCCGGAATTAGTGATCGATGTCGCCACCCTCACCGGTGCTTGTGTGGTGGCATTGGGGCAACATAACAGCGGTTTAATGTCTGAAGATGAAGCTCTTGTCAGTGACTTACTCAATGCCGCACAGCAAACCACAGATAAAGCTTGGCGTTTGCCATTAGGGGAAGAATATCAAGAACAGCTCAAATCCCCTTTCGCCGATCTCGCTAATATTGGTGGACGTTGGGGGGGCGCAAGCACTGCTGGGGCTTTCTTATCCCATTTCACGAAAAAATACCGTTGGGCTCATTTAGATATCGCCGGCACCGCCTGGCTGCAAGGCGCCAACAAAGGGGCAACCGGCCGCCCGGTTTCCTTACTCACTCAATTTTTGATTAATCAAGTGAAATAAAAACCCAATAAAAATTAACCGCACTTTGGATCGATAAAACCAAAGTGCGGTTGTTTTTGGGAAAGTGTTAGCTATTCCGCTATTTTTAAAAACGCACCTATCTGATGACGAATTTTATGATGCCAACATCAATCCAGATGAAAACAAGCGATAAGCTTACCATCAGGATAAGACGATAAGATAGGTTTTTCTTCACGACATTTCTCAGTGGCTTTCCAACAGCGAGGATTAAAAGCACAACCTTTTGGCGGATTAATCGGGCTTGGCAATTCCCCGGTTAATTTAATACGTTCACGGCGTAAATGCGGTGAAAGACGGGGGGTAGCCGAAAGTAAGGCTTGTGTGTAAGGATGCTGTGGATTAGAAAAAATCTGTGCTGTGCTGCCTTTTTCCACACAACGCCCGAGATACATCACCATCACTTCATCGGCGATATGCTCCACCACAGAAAGATCGTGAGAAATAAACACATAAGAAAGCCCTAATTCATCCTGTAAATCCATCATTAGATTTAACACTTGCGCCCGTACCGATACATCTAACGCCGATACCGGTTCATCAGCCACCACAATATCCGGTTCTAACATTAAGCCTCGAGCAATGGCAATACGTTGGCGTTGTCCACCGGAAAACATATGAGGATAGCGATCGTAAAATTCCGAACGTAATCCCACTTTTTCCATAATCGAAAGGACTTTTTCCTTACGTTGTTGAGCAGAAAGTTTTGTATTGATAACAAGTGGCTCTTCCAAAATTGCGCCTATTTTCTTGCGTGGATTCAATGAGGCATAAGGATTTTGAAAGACAATTTGAATTTTCTTACGGCGTAAGGCTTTGGTCTTTGCATTATTCTCTAAAAAATTCTGTCCGTTATAATAGAGTTCGCCCTCTGTGGGTTGCTCAATCATCGCAAGCAAACGCCCCAAGGTGGATTTACCGCAACCGGATTCCCCTACCACAGCAAGAGTTTTGCCCTTTTCTAACTGAAAAGAAACACCGTCTAACGCTTTTACCCACTGAGGTTTTGCCAATAAACCTTTTTTAACCGGATAGTATTTTTTTAACCCGATAGCATTCAATAAAGGCGTATTCTCTTTGATAGGATCTGTCATTGATTATTCTCCTTTACTGCATGCAACCGGTTCTCCATTCCCATTGAGTGGGGTATGGCATTTCACTTTACGCTCACCGAACTGATGTAATTCAGGCTCAACTTGGCGGCAATATTCCGTTGCATAAGGGCAACGAGGGTTTAATAAACATCCGCTTGGTCGGTCATAACGCCCCGGCACAACCCCGGGCAGGGATTGTAAACGTGATTTTCCTTCAGCAAACTCCGGTAAAGATCGCAATAAAGCTTGGGTATAAGGATGTTTTGGTTCTCGGAAAATCTCCTCAGCACGGCCTTCTTCCACCACTTGACCGGCATACATTACCACAATGCGATGTGCCGCTTCGGCAACGAGTGCAAGATCGTGGGTAATTAAAATGAGCGACATACACTCTTTTTTCTGTAAATCGAGTAGCAGATCCACGATTTGTGCTTGAATAGTTACATCCAATGCGGTGGTTGGTTCATCGGCAATCAGTAATTTAGGTCTGCAGGCAATCGCCATGGCAATCATCACCCGTTGGCTCATTCCGCCCGAAAGTTGGTGAGGGTAAACATCAATGCGTGATTGTGGATCGGGAATGCCAACCAAACGTAGAAGCTCCAAAGTGCGTTCACGGCGTGATTGCTTTGAACCGCCTTCATGAATTTTGAGCGCTTCCATAATTTGGAAACCTACCGTATAGGCTGGATTAAGGCTTGTCATCGGGTCTTGGAAAATCATTGCCACATCGGCGCCAATGAGAGAACGCTTGTCTTTATCACTCAACGTTAATAAATCTTTATCCTCAAAGACTAAGGATTTTGCCGACACGTTTCCCGGATAATCAATTAACCCCATAATGGCAAGGGAACTCACGGATTTCCCCGAACCGGATTCGCCCACAATGCCCAGCACTTCTCCTTGCTCGACTTGATAACTCACTCTATCTACCGCTTTAAAAGCGCTGTCTTTCTCACCGAAATGAACAGAAAGATCCTTGACTTCTAACAATGCCATAGCGCTCCCCTATTGTTTCAGTTTTGGATCGAGGGCATCACGCAAACCGTCCCCCATTAAATTAAATGCTAATACCAAGGATAAAATCACTAATCCCGGAATAGTGACAAGCCAATTCGCCGCCTGCATAAAACTACGAGCCTCAGAAAGCATCGTGCCAAGTTCCGGTGTAGGTGGTTTTGCCCCAATACCGAGGAAACCCAGAGTAGCAAGCTCCAAAATAGCATTAGAAATACCCATGGTCATTTGCACAATCAGTGGCGCTAAACAGTTAGGCAAAATCACAATAAACATCAAACGTAAAACACCGGCTCCCGCTACTTTTGAAGAGGTGACATAATCCCGATTTTTTTCATTCATCACCGCCGCTCGGGTTAAGCGCACATAACTTGGAATGGAAACCACCGCAATCGCCAATGTTGCATTCACTAAAGAAGGTTCAAGAATGGATACCACAACAATCGTCAGTAATAAATTAGGAATGGCAAGCATAATATCAATTAAACGCACAATCACCGTATCTAACAGCCCACCGTAATAACCTGCCAACAACCCTAAACTCGTTCCCAATAAACAAGAAAGGATCACGATCACAAACCCGGCAAATACGGAAATTCTCGTGCCATAAATAATACGAGAGAGAATATCCCGACCGATATCATCGGTTCCCAGTAAATAGGCCGCATTCCCGCCCTCATACCAAGCCGGTGGTAATAAAAGTGCACTGCGGTTTTGCTCAGCGGGATCAAAAGGGGCAATATAAGGCGCAAAGAGGCTAATTAATGCCACGATTAAAATAAAAGTTAACCCGATAAGCGCCCCTCTATTTTGCTTAAAATAAAACCAAAATTCTTGTAGAGGTGTTTTAGGCGCTAACATTGATGTCGTTTCTGTCATTTTTTCACCCACCATTAATGACGAATACGCGGATTTACCACGCCGTAAAGTAAATCGATGGTTAAATTCACCACGATGATGATTGTGGCGATAATTAACACAGAACCTTGTAGCACGGGATAATCCCGCGCATGAATGGCATCAATAATCCATTTACCGATACCCGGCCATGAGAAAATAGTTTCCGTTAATACCGCACCGGAAAGCAGCTGACCGACAATTAACCCCACCACGGTCACTACCGGAATTAAGGCATTACGCAAAGCGTGCACAATCACCACTCGGGGATAACTCAACCCTTTTGCTTTCGCTGTGCGAATATAATCTTCACCTAATACTTCTAACATCGCCGAGCGGGTCATTCTGGTAATGATAGCAAGGGGGATCGTACCTAACACAATCGCCGGCAAAATCAGCGATTTGACTGCATTTTCAAAAGCCCCCGGCACACCGGAAAGCCAAGTATCAATCAACATAAACCCGGTTGGCGTGTCAATCCAAAAATCATTCTCTAAACGCCCCCCTTGTGGTAAACCTAAGGCAGGGGATACATATAAAATCAGAATTAAGCCCCACCAGAAAATGGGCATGGAATAACCGGTTAATGACAAAGTAGTGACCGTATGAGAGATCCAGCTGTCTTTTTTTACTGCGGCGATCGTGCCTAATATCACGCCACCGAGTAGCGACCAAAAGAGTGCAAAAAAAGCCAATTCTGCCGTAGCGGGGAAAAGGGTAAAAAATTCGCTCAGAACCGGTTGTTGAGTGCGAAATGAAGCACCAAAATCCCCTTGAAGCACATTGCCAATATAGTTGAAATATTGCTGATACAAAGGAAGATCTAACCCTAATTGACGCATCATTTGCTGATGAACTTCAGGTGTTAACCCACGTTCGCCCATCATAATTTCCACCGGATCTCCCGGGATAAAATGTACGAGAGCAAAGGTGACAAAAGTAATAGCGATAAAGGTTGGAATCACCATTAAAATTCGTTTGAAGATAAATTTAAACATGCAATCACTCTGTAATAGAAAGCAAAAGTGCGGTCATTTTCACCGCACTTTTACCATAAAGTCGCTATACCTAAAATAAAATGCTTTCGGATTCTACCGCACTTTTTCCCCTTTTTTCAAATCATCAATTGTTATTAATTATGCTTTTCCAGAATATACCAAGGGGCTTTTGCCGGTTCAGCCGCCATATTCTCTGGAGATAAAACCTATCGCACTTTCTCTAATTTTGCCAAATGGGCAATCAGCCATTTAATGCCTTGTGCTTGGAAAGCGATTTGTAATCTTGTGTTATTATCCGTTCCCTCAACATTGATCACCGTACCCAAACCAAACTTTTCATGTTTGACTTTTTGTCCCATTTTCCATTCATTTTCACTGTCTACGGAAGCAGTCAACGTGCCAACTTTGGCTAAATTCATCGCTCGGGTTACGGTTCCCCGTAAACGAATTTCTTGGATGCAGTCTTGTGGTAACTCAGCGATAAAGCGGGAAGGCAAATGCCGCTCTTCTTTTGCGTATAAACGGCGGCTTTCCGCATAAGAAATCGTCAGTTTTTGCTTTGCTCTGGTAATCCCTACATAGGCTAGACGGCGCTCTTCTTCTAAGCGCCCCGGTTCTTCAAAAGAACGGAAACTTGGAAATAATCCTTCCTCTACGCCAACCATAAATACCCGTGGAAATTCTAGCCCTTTGGCGGAATGTAATGTCATCATTTCCACACAAGATTGGTGCGGCGATGCTTGTTCTTCCCCCGCCTCAAGGGAGGCATGGGTTAAAAAGGCCGTCAGCTCTGCCATCTCATCAGCCTCATCCGGTTTTACAAATTCACGGGTAGCAGTGACTAATTCTTCCAAGTTTTCAATTCGAACTTCACCTTTTTCACCCTTTTCTTGTTTATACATTTCATATAAACCGGAGTGTTTAATCACAAAATCCGTTTGAGCAAAAAGTGGCATCTCTGAGGTATCCAATGCCAAGGCATTGATCAGTTCTTGGAAACGTAATAAGGCCGTACTGGCACGGCCTGTGAGCCTATTTTCCTGTATGGCAACCTGTATCGCTTGCCATAAGGTAATTTGTCGCTCACGGGTTAAGTTTCTCAAAATATCTAAGGTACGATCACCAATACCACGAGGGGGCGTATTGATCACCCGTTCAAAAGCGGCATCATCTTGACGGTTATTAATCAAACGCAAATAAGCCAACGCATCTTTAATTTCTTGGCGTTCAAAAAAGCGCATCCCCCCATAAATACGATAAGGAATTTGACAACGGATTAAGGCTTCTTCAATCACACGGGATTGACTGTTACTGCGATAAAGCACGGCACAGTCATCCAACTTTCCGCCATTTTCAATCCAATCTTGAATTTGGGAGGCCACAAATTTTGCCTCATCTAATTCATTAAATGCGGCGTAAATTCCAACAGGTTCGCCTTTTTCCCCTTCTGTCCATAAATTTTTACCAAGACGATCGGAGTTATTAGCGATTAATTCATTGGCACTTTTTAGGATATTGGCGGTAGAGCGATAATTTTGCTCAAGGCGTATGGTTTCTCCTTTAAAATCTTTAAGAAATTTTTGGATATTTTCAATCTGAGCCCCACGCCAGCCATAGATAGATTGATCATCATCGCCCACAATCATCACTTTGCCTGTTTGCCCTGCAAAAATTTTAAGCCATTGATATTGAATTTTGTTGGTATCTTGGAATTCGTCCACCAAAATATGTTGGAAACGCTGTTGATAACGCTGCAAAATCAGCGTTTTTTTGGCAAATAATTCATAAGCACGAATGAGCAATTCTGCAAAATCCACCAAACCTGCCCGATCACAGGTATCTTGGTAGATCTGATAAATTTTAATCCATTCACGCTCTTGGCGATCATTAAAATCTTCGATCTCTTGTGGTCGTAAACCTTCATCTTTTTTATTATTGATGTACCAACAAGCCTGTTTGGGTGGAAAAGCTTTTTCATCAAAGTTATGCAATTTCAACAAACGTTTCACCAAACGAAGTTGATCTTCTGAATCCAAAATTTGAAAGTCTTGTGGTAACCCCACATCTAAATGGTGCGCTCGTAATAAACGATGTGCAATACTATGGAAAGTCCCAATCCACATACCCAATAAATTTGAATTGGAATATTGATTTAATGTGCTTTGAATACGATGACGCATTTCTGCTGCGGCTTTATTGGTGAACGTCACCGCCATAATGCTGCCTTCAGAAATATTTTCCACCGCCACCAACCAGGCAATACGATGGGTTAATACACGGGTTTTTCCACTTCCCGCCCCGGCCAATACTAAATAGTTGCCAAGCGGTGCGGTCACCGCCTCACGTTGTTTATCATTCAAACCGTCAAGTAATTCAGAAATATCCATAGCATTATATTATCTGTTTAAATTTACAGTTATTATAGACATTATTTGTCAATTAACCTAGTGTTATTTATGGTAATGAAATAGGAAGCCTGATTTTTCCCCCCTCTTAACACCTTGGAGTAATCACAACATTTTCTCAGTAATAGGAATGCTCACCAATGCTCTAGTTCATCACCATAAATAAAAAGGGCTGTTCTCCCCAAGATAAAGAGAACAGCCCTTCTCTAAATAAGCTAAATGCGTAAAACACTCATGATTTTGACCGCACTTTTCGGCAAGGCGTTTTTCCTATGCGTCAGAAAAACGCTCAATTCTCGCCCCTAAGCAACGAAGTTTTTCTTCAATATGTTCATAGCCACGATCAATGTGGTAAATCCGATCAACGATGGTTTCACCTGTTGCAATACAGCCGGCTAACACTAAGCTAATTGATGCACGCAAATCTGTTGCCATCACTTCCGCACCGGAAAGTTGGGCTACGCCATGGCATACTGCAGTATTGCCTTCAATTTCGGCTTTTCCCCCCATACGGATGAGTTCCGGAATATGCATGAAACGATTTTCAAAAATGGTTTCGGTGATAATACTCGTCCCTTGTGCCACCATATTTAATAAGGTGAATTGCGCCTGCATATCCGTTGGAAAGCCCGGGTGAGGCGCTGTTCGGATATTCACCGCTTTCGGACGTTGGCCTAACATATCCAAAGTAATGGTATCTTCTGTGATATCAACCTGTGCCCCGGCCTCACGCAATTTATCAATAACGGCATCTAAGGTATCCGCTTTTGTATTTTTACAAACAACACGTCCGCCGGAAATAGCGCCTGCCACTAAGAATGTCCCGGTTTCAATACGATCCGGTACGATACTATGTTCACAACCGGTTAAACGGTTTACCCCTTCAATCGTAATATGATCCGAACCCGCACCACTGATTTTCGCGCCCATTTTATTGAGGAAATCAGCGGTATCGACAATTTCCGGTTCACGGGCTGCATTTTCAATCACCGTGGTGCCTTTTGCCAAAGTCGCTGCCATCATGATAGATAATGTTGCCCCGACGCTCACTTTTTCCATCACAATACGGGTTCCTAACAAGCGATCGGCAACCTGTGCTTTAACATAGCCTTCTTCAAGCGTAATCTCCGCTCCCATTTTTTCAAGGCCGCTAATGTGTAAATCAACCGGACGTGCGCCAATAGAACAACCTCCCGGAAGAGAAACCTGACCTTGATGAAAACGTGCAACCAAAGGAGCTAGCGCCCAAATAGAAGCACGCATGGTTTTAACTAAATCATAAGGGGCGATAAAATGATCGATTTTTGACGCATCCAATAAAACCGCACCGGTTTCATCACGCTCCACCACGACACCTAACTTACGCAAAATTTTAAGGGTGGTTTCGATATCTTTGAGTTCCGGTACATTAGTGAGTTTTACCGGCTCGGTCGCTAAGATACTGGCAAAAAGAATAGGAAGGGCGGCATTTTTAGCACCGGAAATCGTGACGGTACCACTTAGGCGGGATTGTCCGCCATAAACACGAAATTTTTCCATATAAGAAATCCTAATATTAACTTAACTGAATTGATGTAAAAGACGATCCCTTTTCCACTTTTCAGTGGTGTAGGTTTTGATGGTTAAAGCATGAATTTCACCGGTGCTAAAGTAAGGCATAAGAGGTGCATAAACCGCTTGTTGTTGTTTTAACTTAGACAGTGCAGCCAGTTCATCACTGACAACTATCACACCAAAATGGGCGTTTTCCCCCTGCGCATAGACTCCATCAACTTTTAACGCTTCTTTTAAAATTCGTTCGATTTCTTTCAGTTCCATTCAGATTTCCATTTTAATCATGTTCAATAAAAGCAGAAAGCCAATCGGATAAATTGACTAAATCCGCAAGGGTTAATAATTGCTGAGGCGGATTGACTAACCGTACTCTTTTCTTCGGCAATTGTTGACTGATATGCAAGAAATTACAAAGCAAGGCAAAACCTGCAGAATCAATTCTTGTCATCTCTGTTAAATCCCATTCAATCGTCGGCTGACTTAGCCTCGCCTCAGACAAAAAAGAAGCACGTTGCTGCCACAAGGCTAGCAACGTGTTACGAGATAGCTCCCCAGAAAATCGGATCGCTATCTTATCATTGTTTTGCACCAAATCCCAATTTAATGTCGCCATGAGATTATTTACTTAATGTGACAGGTTGAGCTGCGGATTTTTGAATTTGAGCCGTTAATGCATCAATACCTTGTTGGCGTAAAATACCGCTCCATTCATTCTGTTTGGTTACCACCATACTGACGCCTTCAGCCACCATATCATAGGCTTGCCATTCGCCTGTTTTGCTATTTTTACGCCATTTAAAATCTAATTTAATCGGTGCTGCGCCACCATTTTGAAGAATATTCACTCGAATACTCACCAAATTCTTATCGCCTACCTCTTTTGCCGGTTCAATTTGAATATTTTGGTTACTGTATGCCGTTAACACCTGTGCATAGGCTTGTTCAATAAAATCACCAAAGGCTTTAAAGAACTTTTCACGTTGTTCCGGTGTGGTAGATTTAAAGTGTGAACCTAACACCAAGGAACCCGCATAATTCACTTGCACATAAGGTAATAAATCATTACGCACAATGGTACGCAAATAGTTTGGATTTTGTTTAATTTTTGCCTGATTGTTTTTAATGTCAGCAAACAATTTATCTGATGCTTGTTGCATTAAAACATAAGGACTGGTTGCCGCCATTGTCGTGCGGGTCATAAAAACGGCTGTCATTGCAAAAGCAAAAACCGCCAACCATTTTTTCAAATGAATGAATTTCATCATAAATCTCCTCATTAAAGATTACTGTTATTTTCCTGTCGGTTCTGCGTTTTCCGCATTCCCTTCCGTTTTTTTGTCGCCGTAAAGGAATTGACCAATCAGGTCTTCCAATACCATTGCCGATTTCGTATCTTGAATTTGGCTACCGTTTTTCAACATCGCCGTTTCACCATCATCAAATCCCATTGTTAATGCGATATATTGCTCGCCTAAAAGCCCCGATGTTTTAATGGATAAGGCGCTATTTTCCGGAATTTCATTATATTCTTCATTAATCGCAATGTTCACTTTCGGTAAATAGGTTTTCTCATCTAATTCAATACTACTCACCCGACCAATCACTACGCCCCCAACTTTTAACGGTGCACGGACTTTTAGTCCACCAATGTTATCAAAAGTTGCTGTTACGGTATAAGATTTATTCTCTCCAAAACCTTGCACGTTGGCGACACGCAATCCTAAAAACACGAGTGCGCCAATGCCGAGTAACAAAAATAATCCGACCCAAAATTCATATTTAACAGTTTGTCGCATAACAATATCCTTTTAACCTGCCCCAAACATCATGGCAGTTAAGATGAAATCTAACCCGAGTACCACTAACGAAGCATGTACAACGGTTCGAGTTGTGGCTTGACTGATTCCTTCCGAAGTCGGCACGCAATCATAGCCGTTAAATAACGCAATCCACACCACTGCGATAGCAAAAAACAGGCTTTTAATCAAGCCATTGAGAATGTCATAGCTCCAGCTTACGGAATTTTGCATGACAGACCAAAAACTTCCTGCATCCACACCTTTCCAGTCCACCCCAACCAGTGAGCCGCCCCAAATACCGATCGCAATAAAAATAATAGAAAGGATCGGCATCGCAATAACGCCTGCCCAAAAACGGGGAGCAATCACCCGACGCAATGGATCGACAGCCATCATTTCAAGGCTGGAAAGCTGCTCGGTGGCTTTCATTAAACCGATTTCTGCCGTTAATGCCGAACCGGCACGCCCTGCAAATAAAAGTGCGGTTACAACCGGGCCTAATTCCCGCAAAAGCGACAATGCCACCAGCTGCCCTAAACTCGTTTCTGCAGAAAAATCCACCAGTACCACATAGCCTTGTAAGCCGAGCACCATTCCGATAAACAAACCGGAAAGTAAAATAATCAGCAAGGATTGCACGCCTAAAACGTGTAGCTGTTTAATTAAAAGCGGAAAATGTTGGCGCAATTGCGGTTTCCCCACCAATGCCCCAAATAGCATAAAGCCGGCTCGTCCTAAAGCACGAAAAAAACGAATGACCTTACGCCCAAGAGAAGAAATTGTTTCAACGATCATTGGAATAATTCCTCCACATAATTTCCAGCGGGATAATGGAATTTCACCGGCCCATCCGCTTCGCCTTTTAAAAATTGTAAGACCTGTGGATCTTGGCTTTCAAGTAACTGTGCCGAAGTCCCTTCTGCAATAACCCGTTTATCCGCAATGATATAGGCGTAATCCGCAATACTTAACACCTCTTGTACATCATGGGAAACCACAATAGAGGTTAAGTTAAGGGCTTCATTTAACCGCTTAATTAAACTGACAATCACGCCCATGCTGATAGGATCTTGTCCTGTAAAAGGTTCATCGAACATCATCAAATCGGGGTCGAGGGCAATCGCTCGAGCCAGTGCCGCACGGCGAGCCATCCCACCGGAAAGCTCAGAAGGCATCAATTGTGCGGCACCACGCAGCCCAACCGCTTCCAATTTCATCAATACAATCTGGCGAATTAACTTTTCCGGCAAACGGGTGTGTTCCCGAATAGGAAAGGCCACATTATCAAAAGTGGAAATATCGGTAAAAAGCGCACCGGATTGAAATAACATGCCCATACGCTTACGAACCTCATAGAGTTCACTGTTGGAAAGACGACAAATCTCTTTATCATCGAACCAAATTTCCCCTTTTTCCGGCTGTAACTGTCCGCCGATCAATTTCAATAAGGTGGTTTTTCCGATACCTGACGGCCCCATAATCGCCGTAATCTTGCCCTTTTGGACTTTCAAATTCAGGTTATCGTAAATCACCCTTTCACCTCGTTTAAAGGTGAGGTTTTTAACTTCAATTAGATTTTGATTCATTCAAATCTCATGTTTTGAGGCGGTTTTATCACACCACCGATAATATTCAACTTGTGATGAGTAAACTCATCCATAAAAGTGCGGTCGTTTTGACTATGGTTTTAACGAAAGGTTCATACGGCGATGAACATACGTCATCAGACCACGCAACATTAAAAACAACAAAGACAAGCCATAAAGCGGCATATTGCCTAATACAGAATAAGGCGTTTTCCCTTCGGTTGGGGCGATATGATAAGTCAGTGTCGTTTCGATAAATTGTGGTGCTTGCGCTAAAATTTCACCTCTCGCCCCAATAAACACGGAAATCCCGGTGTTCGTGGCTCGAATTAAAGGTTTCCCCAACTCCAATGCTCTCATTCTCGCCATCTGTAAATGCTGCCAAGGCCCGATAGAATCGCCAAACCAGGCATCATTGGAAATCGTCAGTAAATAATCCGTTTCTTTTTTCAGGTTTTCACGCACTTGTTCACCAAAAATAATTTCATAACAAATCGCCGGTGAAAAAGCACGCTGTTTTGCCATCAAAGAAGGTTGTATTGCCTCGCCGCTTTGAAAAGCCGACATCGGTAAATTAAATACCGAATTTAACGGGCGTAACCACTTTTCCAGCGGGACATATTCACCAAAAGGCACTAAATGATGTTTACTATATCGATTATTTGTAGAAAGATGATAAGGAAAATCAGGGTTACCTACCGTAACAATCGAATTCAGCAATTTGCCTGATTGTTCATGTTGATACACCGTGCCAATCATTATTTCCGTGTTCTGCTCTTTTGCCGCACGCTCAAGGCTTTCAAAAAAAGGAACAATATGATTTTCTAAAGTCGGTAGCGCCGATTCCGGCAGAATAATCAGATCGCTTTTCCCTAAATTTTGTGCAATTAATTTTTGGTAGATTTCCAAGGTGGAGTAGAAATATTCGGGATCCCACTTTAAATTTTGCTCAATATTCCCTTGGGCAAGGGTAATCGTGATGGCTTTATCTTCAACAGGTTTCACGAAGGTTATTTTTTGAGCATAAGCGGCCAAACCACCGACTGTGGTAAAAAGTACCCCATTTGCCAATAACAACTTGAGATTTTTTTCTTTAACTAACGCCAAAACGCCGTTAAAAATGACCGCACTTCCCCACACGGTAAAGAAAGTTAATCCATCAACACCAAAGAGAGGGGCAATGCTGGCAAAGGGACTATCGATTTGCGTGTAACCGAATTGTAACCAAGGAAAACCGGTCAATACCCATCCCCGTAAAAACTCTGTAAATGTCCAAATGACCGCAAAAATCACCGCACTTTGCACTTGAAAACGTTGAACGAGATAGGTGAAAAGCATCGGATAAAGGGAGAGATAGGCAGAAAGCAATGCCACGAGGAAATAACTGACGCCAAGAGATGCACCACCAAACTGATGAATACTGACATTCAACCAATTGACCCCAAAGCAGAAAAAGCCCATGGCCCATAGGAAAGTGCCTAAAAGTGCGGTAGATTTTTTCGCACTTTTTGCGACATACAGTAATCCGAATAAAGAGAGATAGGCCATTGCCCAATAATCAAAAGGGGAAAAGGCAAAAACCCCGATAATACCGGAGATAATGGCAATGAAATAAGTTAATAAATGTTTCATTTTATTTTAATCACATAAAAATCCCCTCAACAAAATGAGGGGAAAACCGTTCGAGCAAAGGCCGTTACTCGCTTTTTTCTTCGACCTCTGTCATATCCGACAAATGTTCATCCGGTACGGTGACACGCAACTGAATTAAACGCCGGCTGTCAGCAGAAGTGACTTTAAATTGCAAATTACCTAAAAGGATTTCTTCACCCCGTTTCGGCAAATAGCCAAAGGCTTGCATGATAAGCCCGCCAATGGTGTCCACTTCTTCATCATCAAAGGCGGTATTGAATTTTTCATTAAAATCATCGATATCCGTCAAGGCTCGCACGGCATAAGTATGGCGGGAAAGCTGGCGAATATCAGCGATTTCTTCTTCGTCAAATTCATCCTCAATATCCCCCACAATTTGCTCTAAAATATCTTCAATCGTCACCAAACCGGATACCGCACCAAATTCATCGACAACAATTGCCATATGAAAACGCTCTGAACGGAAATCCTTCAACATTCGATCAACCCGTTTACTTTCCGGCACAATCACTGCCGGTCGCAAAAGTTTTACCATATCAAATTCTTCTGCATCTTCACGCAAGAATTTTAGCAGATCTTTCGCATGCAAGATCCCTGCGATATTATCCCGATCATCGGCATCTGCAATCACCGGAAAACGTGAATGGGCCGATTCAATAATGGTATTCAAGCAGGCATTTAAATCTTGTTCATCTTTAATAAAGATAATTTGAGAGCGGGGGATCATAATATCACGCACGCGAAGTTCGGCGATTTCCATGACCCCTTCAATCATTTCTCGCGTATTTTGATCGATGAGGTCATTTTGCTCAGAGTCCCTGATGACTTCCACAAGATCTTCACGATTTTTTAATTCGCCTTGAAAAAAGCGACCAAATAACGATTGAAAAAAAGATTTTTTAGTATTTTCAGATTGGCTTAAATGTTGTTGTCCTTCGCTCATATTATTTTGTGTTGAGAGTTCAAATTCGCGCGAGAAAAGTATCATATTTTGGCTGATTTCGCAAAGATAAAGCCGTTAAAAAGCCAATTCCACGAAAAACAGCCGCTATTTATTGAATAGAAAATGAGAAATCACAAAAAGAAAAAATCCTAACCATTCCCCCCAATGCTGGCACTAGTTGAATGTCAAATTTACGTCAAACACTTCGTTATCCACCAACAAAGCATGAGCGAGAATGATAGGTAGTAAAGGGATTAATAGGCAATAAAAAAGCCGTAAGTTATTGTTCTAAATAGCTAACTTACGACTTTCTAAAGATTTGATGGCGGAGGAAGTGAGATTCGAACTCACGGAGGGCGTAAACCCTCGCCGGTTTTCAAGACCGGTGCCTTCAACCACTCGACCATTCCTCCGTTTTGAAGCGGGGTGAATAATAAAGTTTTTATCCTACCTCGTCAAGGATAAAAAATAATATTTTTATCAAGTGGTTAATTTTAATTCAATTTCTGGCAAAAAAATTGGTGCATAACGCACCAATTTTATTTTCTTATTCCGCCTTAGCTTGAGTGGCTTCAGAATAGACATGGCTTATCGCACTGTGATGTCCCGCCGATCCTTTACCATAGAAGTAATAACGGGATTCCATCCATTCGACAATAGGGAAAGAATCGTTTACCTCTTCGCTCGCTTTTGCCAAGGTCATTTCCGCTTTAGTGTGCAATGCTGAAGACACGGTTCCCAAACGACCATTGAATTCATAAGTACGAACAAATTCAACGGTATTATGCGTATCAACCTGTTCCGCTTCTACCGAGATCGGTGAAAGGGCTTCAGCTTCTGCTTTCACTTTTTCCTCCGCTTGAAGACGATCTAAGGATTCTTGCACTTTCTTCTGTACCGATTCATTCGCAGGTTGAGTGATAAAATCTAAAGCAGGTTTGACTTCCACCGGGTTACTTTCAATCACAATACCGGTCGCCGGGGTGATAAACCCTTTTTTCGTTTTTTCCTGCTCAAGCAATTCATCCACGGATAAGAATTGATTTTCTTTCTCCGTTGAGGTGTTTACCGTTGAATAATCCACCCATACCTTACCGCTTGCTAATTCAGGTGAAACGACCGCTGCAAATAATGGCATTGGTGATTTTGTTTCATAACGGCGACGGCGTTGATTATTCGCCACACGCAGATGACGTGGTGTACGACGCTGACGCTCTTGACGTTCCTTATGCTCCGGTTGTTCCTGACGAGTCGGTTTTTCTTCTACTTCCGCTTGAACGGTTTGTACCGCTTCAACGCTCGGCGCACTGTCCTCAATACGAACACGTTTCGTTAAATCACGACGCTGACGGCGTGCTGGCGTTTGTTCTACTTTTTCCTCTCCCTTATTCTCAGAAACAGTCGCCAAATTGACCGCACTTTCCGTCAGATTATCATCTGTCATCGGATGATGGCGGCGAGTACGACGTTGATTACGCTCACGCGTTAAACGTACATTTTCCTCTTCTAACTTCTCCACGTTGTGAGTTTCTGTTTTAGCTCGGCGTGGCGTATTACGTTGTTCCTGAGTACGGCGCTGACGGTTATTGCGATGATTGCGCGGATGCTGTTTTTTATTTTTTTCATCCTCAACAGGCTCAGATGCAAACAACCCTTTGATTTTAGCGATTATTTTCGCCAATAATGAAGGACCACTGGATTTACGCTCTGACGGCGTTGGTGCGGCTTCCGAAATAGAAAGAGATACCGCTGCACTTTCCACTGCGGCTTCCTGTACTGCCTGTGGTTCAGTGTGTCGAGAAGCCGAAGCTTCCTCGCCTACATCATCTTGTGAGCAATGAATTTTTGCTAAATTATAGCTGAGTTCATTTACCTCTTCGCCATCACGCACTCGGAACACACTAAAGTGCGGGGTTTCCATGGTTTCATTTGGCACCACAATCACATCTACATCATGGCGTTTTTCAATGTTACTGATCGCTTTACGTTTTTCATTTAAAAGATAAGAGGCAATTTGTACCGGTACAATGGTGTGAACCTGTTTAGTGTTCTCTTTTAGTGCTTCTTCTTCAATTAAACGTAAAATAGATAAAGAAAGGGATTCATTGTCTCGCACTTTCCCCGTTCCCTGACAACGAGGGCAAATATGGTGAGAAGATTCACCCAAGGACGGACTTAAACGCTGACGAGACATTTCCAATAAACCAAAACGGGAAATTCGGCTAATTTGAATACGAGCCCGGTCTTGGCGTACGGCATCACGAATACGGTTTTCCACTTCTCGTTGGTGGCGAACAGGGGTCATATCAATAAAGTCAATGACAACCAATCCCCCTAGATCTCGCAAACGTAATTGTCTTGCAATTTCATCCGCCGCCTCAAGGTTTGTATTCAGCGCAGTTTCTTCAATATCGCCCCCACGAGTTGAGCGGGCAGAGTTAATATCAATCGCCGTTAACGCTTCCGTCACATCAATGACAATTGAGCCACCGGACGGCAAACGCACTTCACGCTGGAAAGCCGATTCAATTTGAGATTCGATTTGATAATGGCTGAACAGCGGCACTTCACCTTGATAAAGTTTTACTCGGTTAATAAAGTCAGGACGAACCAGTTTGATATGTGCTTTTGCCTTTTCAAAAATTTTCGGGCTATCAATTAAAATTTCACCAATATCCCGGCGTAAATAATCACGAATCGCACGAACGATCACATCACTTTCTTGATGAATTAAAAACGGCGCAGGACGACTCTGTGAAGCCTGTTTTATCGCTTCCCAATGGTGTAATAAGACTTTTAAATCCCATTGTAATTCTTCTGCTGACTTGCCTACACCGGCGGTTCGAACAATAAGCCCTACGCCCTCCGGCACCTCTAAAGCACTTAATGCCTCTTTTAATTCTGTGCGTTCATCGCCTTCAATACGGCGAGAAATCCCCCCTGCACGAGGGTTGTTTGGCATAATAACCAAATAACTGCCGGCAAGAGAAACAAAGGTCGTCAGTGCCGCGCCTTTATTGCCACGCTCTTCTTTATTGACTTGAACAATAATTTCTTGGCCTTCGCTCAAAATATCACGAATATTCGGACGGCCCTGGAAAACATAATCGGCCGGAAAATATTCTCGAGCAATTTCTTTTAACGGTAAAAAACCGTGGCGCTCTGCCCCATAATCCACGAATGCGGCCTCAAGACTCGGCTCCACACGGGTGATTTTTCCCTTGTAAATATTCGCTTTTTTTTGTTCATGACCCGGACTTTCAATATCCAAATCAAAAAGGCGTTGTCCATCGACAAGCGCCACACGCAACTCTTCTTTTTGCGTTGCATTAATTAACATTCTTTTCATTGTCAATTCTCTTTTTTAAATAGTAAAAACAACCTCAAAATAAACCGCACTTTGCTTCGCTATCGACCTCGTGTTTCTCGCGCCAGTCAATCTCACGATTGTATGTTGCTGGGTGCATTGATAACGTTATGAAACAATGAAAGGATTGTTTTATAAAACAACGCGATGTTTCCCACGCGTTGCAAGCGGCATATTTATTTAGAGAAAAATGTTGATTATCAATGTCTTATGCCAAATGCTGCATTGAGTTTCCACCAACTAAAATTTGTCATTTCTTATGCTAAATTTTACGCATAAAAAGACGCTCTATTATCCATAGAAATCGATAAATTAGCAAGGTGAGAATTACCCTCAAAAACGCTTTTATGATATGATCCCCACCAATTTTCAAAAGGTAAAAACATGACGGAACAAAAAGAAAATATCATCAACGCCTCCGTAAAAATGCTCACCATTAGTGAAGATGAGGCAGGGCAACGCATAGATAATTATTTATTGGCAAAACTTAAAGGGGTGCCAAAAAGCTTAATTTATCGCATCGTTCGTAAAGGTGAAGTGCGGGTAAACAAAGGACGAATTAAACCTGAATATAAATTACAAAGCGGTGATGTAGTACGCCTACCGCCAGTGAAAACGGCTGAAAAAAATCCTCTCCCGCTCTCCAAAAATTTAAATAAAGTGGCTAGTCTTGAACACCACATTTTATTTGAAGATGACTGTTTAATCGTGCTCAATAAACCCTCCGGTATTGCGGTACATGGCGGTAGCGGACTAAATTTCGGTGTGATTGAAGCCCTCCGAGCCTTACGACCTGAGGCCCGTTTTTTAGAATTAGTGCATCGTTTGGATAGAGATACTTCCGGGATTTTACTGATTGCCAAAAAACGTTCCGCACTTCGCAATCTGCATGAACAGCTTCGTCTAAAAAGCGTACAAAAAGATTATTTGGCACTGGTACGGGGACAATGGCAATCCCATGTCAAAATCGTGAAAGCCCCGTTACTTAAAAATGAACTCGCCGGTGGCGAGCGTATTGTACGCGTCAATGAACAGGGTAAACCTTCCGAAACCCGTTTTGCAATTGAAGAACGTTATCCGAACGCCACATTAGTAAAAGCCTCCCCCGTAACCGGGCGAACTCATCAAATTCGTGTGCATACCCAATATGCGGGACACCCTATTGCCTTAGATGACAAATATGGCGACAAAGATTTTGATGAAAAAATGCGAATATTGGGATTAAACCGTTTATTTTTGCACGCATTTTCTATTTATTTTGCCCACCCTAAAACCGATGAAATGTTGCGTTTACATGCCCCGCTTGATGAAAAAATGAAGTCGGTCCTGAAAAAGTTACGGGAAAGCAAATAGACAAATTCAGGATTTATTGTTATATTGGTTGCGATCGAAAAACGACAGTTTTCTGTCTGCATTTCATAACAACAAAAACAAAAGGATAGCAAAATGGCAAAAGGACAATCTTTACAAGATCCTTATTTAAATGCATTACGTCGCGAGCGTATTCCTGTTTCTATTTACCTCGTCAACGGAATTAAATTACAAGGTCAAATCGAGTCATTCGATCAATTTGTGATTTTATTAAAAAACACAGTTAATCAAATGGTCTATAAACACGCTATATCGACAGTTGTTCCCGCTCGTTCTGTTTCTCATCACAATAATAACCATCACAATGCACAAACTTCACCTGAAGTTGCAGAAGAAACAGAAGCGAAAGCGGAATAATTGATTTGAAGTGATTATCAGAGTACGGTTAGAATTGGTTTAAATTTTAACCGTTACTTTTTTGTATGACATAAAAATATTTAATAACACTTATTAAATTATTTTAATTGTTCTCCTTTCTTCTCTCCTCCCCTATTCCTTGATACATATCACAAAAATACTATTTTCTTCCCATTATTTTGCTTTATGGCTAGACATTGGTGGGATATTTTGTTATTTTCAGGCAGATTTTTTTGGAGACATTTCCCTAAAGGATTTTACAATGAAAAAAATTTCCGTTATTTTGACCGCACTTTTTTCAGCAATATCATTTTCAGTGATTGCGGCACCACAACAAAAAAGTGATGTATTGCCTCAACAATGCGCGCAATTATTTAAAGAAACAGAGAACTTAATTGCCCAAGCAGAAAAACAACCGGGCACCCACACACAAGTGAGCAAAATTAAAAACAAGCTCAATCAAAGCAAAAAACAAATTCTTGAGATGGAATTAGCAACTCAGTTAAAAAGTTGCAACATTGGTTTGGCAAGATTGAATAATATGAAAAACTATTCTGAGGAAGATAATTAATTTTAACTTCAAACTGAAAAAGCTTATTGGCTATCCCAATAAGCTTTTTTTATATCTAGTCCGTTAGTTTTTGTAATCCAAAATGACGATAGGTTTGTGAGGTGGCTATCCGCCCACGAGGTGTACGTTGTAAAAACCCCTGTTGAATGAGATAGGGTTCTAACACATCTTCAATGGTATCACGCTCTTCACCAATGGCTGCTGCTAAATTATCTAGGCCTACTGGCCCACCATCGAAGCGCTCAATCACCGCTGAAAGTAATTTCCGGTCTAAATAATCAAACCCTGCATCATCCACATCCAGCATTAAAAGTGCTTGTTTGGCGATCTCCACAGAAATCACACCGCCATTACGCACATCGGCATAGTCACGCACCCGACGTAAAAGTCGATTGGCAATACGCGGTGTGCCACGGGAACGGCGGGCAATTTCAAAAGCCGCTGCTTTTTCTAACTCAAGGTTTAAGCAGCCCGCACTTCGTGCCACAATGGCGGTTAAATCTTCAACAGAATAAAATTCTAACCGTTGTACAATACCAAAACGATCACGCAAAGGGGAAGTTAAAGAACCTGCCCGAGTAGTTGCGCCCACCAAAGTAAAAGGCGGAAGATCCAATTTAATCGAACGGGCTGCCGGCCCTTCACCAATCATAATGTCTAACTGGTAATCTTCCATTGCCGGATAAAGCACTTCTTCAATGGCGGGAGAAAGGCGATGAATTTCATCAATAAATAAAACATCATGAGGTTCGAGATTGGTCAACATTGCCGCCAAATCCCCGGCTTTTTCAAGAACAGGGCCGGAAGTTGTGCGAATATTCACCCCCATTTCATTGGCAACAATGTTCGCCAATGTCGTTTTTCCTAACCCGGGTGGGCCAAAAATCAGTAGGTGATCCAACGCATCTTGACGCAATTTAGCGGCTTTGATGAAAATATCCATCTGTTCCCGCACTTGAGGTTGCCCTACATAGTCCGCCAATAATTTAGGGCGAATAGCACGATCAAGCACTTCTTCATCAAATTTAGCCTGACCGCTAATAATTCTATCGGTTTCAATCATCATTCAACTCTAATTATAATGCGGCTTTTAAGGCTTCTCGAATAAGTTGTTCGCTGGTTAATTCCGCTTTTCCAACACGTTTCACCATTTTCTCTGCATCAGTTGGTTTATATCCGAGAGCAATCAATGCCGCAACCGCCTCATCAATGGCGTTTTCTTGTACAGATAATGGGGAAGATTCCGCTGGGATATGCGAACTTTCTACAAAGAAATCACTTTGTTTCACCCCTTTGAATTTCCCTTTTAATTCCACTAGTAAACGCTCTGCTGTTTTCTTCCCTACCCCCGGAATTTTCGTCAGTTTGGAAAGCTCTTCCCGCTCAATGGCATAAACAAATTGATCCACCGACATCGCTGAAAGAATTGCTAACGCCAGTTTAGGCCCAACCCCATTGGTTTTAATCAGTTCTCGGAATAAAGTACGGTCTGTTTTTTGTGCAAAGCCAAAAAGTAAATGCGCATCTTCACGCACAACAAGATGGGTAAATAAGGTGGTTTCTTGTCCGATTTCCGGCAAATTATAGAAACTTGTCATCGGCAAAAGCAATTCATAGCCCACGCCTTGAACATCAAGTAAAATTTCGGGTGGTTGTTTTTCTAACAAAACCCCTTGTAAACGACCAATCATAGTTTATCCATAAGGCACAAAATTTGCCCCATAGCATAAAATAAAACTGGACGAACATCCAGTTAAATTTTTAATCGAAAGCGACCCCGACTATATCGAGTCTTTAAAAGTGCGGTCATTTTTTCTTGTGTTTCTGTTATTTTTACAGAACTTGCGATATGCAATGAATGTTGCATTGAATGAGCATGCGTAATGGCAATGGCTAAAGCATCGGCAGAATCCGCTTGAGGCTTCGCAGAGAGTTTTAAAATACGCATCACCATCTCTTGAACCTGTATTTTGTCGGCAGAACCGATCCCCACCACTGTTTGTTTCACCAAACGTGCCGCATACTCAAACACCGGTAAATCATGATTGACAGCAGCAACAATGGCCGTCCCCCGAGCTTGCCCCAGTTTTAAGGCCGAATCGGCATTTTTCGCCATAAAAACCTGTTCGATTGCAAACATATCCGGCTGAAATTGCGTGATAATTTCCGTAACGCCGGCATAAATACGTTTTAAACGAGTGGGAAGATCCTCCACTTGCGTGCGAATCACCCCACTACCGAGGTATTCCAAATGGCGACCGGTTTGGCGAATCACCCCATAACCTGTCACTCGAGAACCGGGGTCAATACCTAAAATAATACTCATTACTTTCCATAAAAAAATGGGTAGTCTTTCTACCCATTTAGATTAAAGTTGTGCAGCAACTTCGTCGCTAATTTCACCATTGTGATAGACGTTTTGCACATCATCACAATCTTCTAACATCTCAATTAAACGAAGCAGTTTCGGTGCGGTTTCAAGATCAAGGGCAACCGTTGTAGAAGGGATCATGGTGACTTCCGCTTCTTGAATTTTAAAACCGGCTTTTTCAATGTTATCACGCACGTTACCTAATTCTTCCCAAGCCGTGTAGATTTCAAACGAACCGTCATCTTGCGGCTGAATGTCCTCTGCACCGGCATCAATTGCCGCTTCGGTTAAAGCATCTTCATCGGCTTCATTAATTAAAATTAAGCCTTTTTTGCTGAACAAATAGCCTACAGAGCCTTCTGTGCCTAAATTACCGCCACATTTGGTAAAGCTCGGGCGAACTTGAGAAATGGTGCGGTTGGCATTATCACTTAAACATTCTACCATTACCGCCGTGCCACCCGGGCCGTACCCTTCGTAAACTTTGGTTTCCATGTTGGTGTCATCGCCACCACCGACCCCCCGATCAATCGCACGATTAATCGTATCACGCGTCATATTATTACTCAGTGCTTTATCCACCGCAGCCCGTAAACGGGGGTTCGCACTCACATCGCCCCCGCCTAATTTTGCTGCTGTCACTAATTCACGAATTAACTTAGTAAAAATTTTACCACGTTGTGCATCTTGTGCCGCTTTACGGTGTTTAATATTAGCCCACTTACTATGACCTGCCATTTGATTTCCTTCTATATTTTAATCTTTCAATAAATTGAGATATTGTTTTATTGCCGCCGCATTATTCGGCGATTTCGTCATTGCTACCGCCTCAGCGATAGAAACCCATTTAAACGCCAAATGTTCCGTTAACTGCGGCACAAATTCTTTTTCCACTGCACATAAAAACCAATGTTCACGACAGTGGGTCACATTCGGTGCGTATTTATAGCGGAAATGGGGAAAAATTTCAAATTCTACACATTGATGACAATCAAAAAGTGCGGTCGAATTTTCCGAAATTTTTAATCCAACTTCCTCCCTCAGTTCACGTTTTGCCGTCTCCCTTGGGGTTTCGCCCTCTTCCATTGAACCGGTAACCGATTGCCAGAAATCAGGATCATCACAGCGTTGTAGCATTAACACCCGCTTGGAATGTTTACAATAAACCACCACCAAAACGGATTGATTATTTTTATATGTCATTGTTAGATTATTCGAATACCTCTATTTTCATAAAAAAGATCTTACGGATTTTAAAACAAAGTGCGAGCATCCTTTGTATTTTATCAGACTTTTTCTTTCCCCGACCTAGTCCTTGGGCGGATTCAATGATAGAATTCGGCACTTTTATGGGGAAAGAAAATCATGTCGTTAGTTAAATTTATCATAGACACCCTAGAGGGATTAAAAGGCAGTGATATTGTGCATTTTGATGTGCGGGGGAAATCCTCTATCACTGAAAATATGGTGATCTGTACCGGCACATCAAGCCGTCAAGTGGCGGCGATGGCAGACAATTTAATCGCTGAATGTAAGAAAGCCGGCATCGAAACCTTTGGGGAAGAAGGGAAGAATACCGCAGATTGGATTGTGGTCGATTTAGGTCAAACCATTGTTCATATTATGCAACGGGATGCCCGAGAACTTTATCAATTAGAGAAACTTTGGGCATAAAGTGCGGTCATAAATACCGTTAAATTTATCCCTCATTTATAGAAGGAAACGTTGTGAAAATCACATTAATTGCTGTCGGAACCAAAATGCCTGCCTGGGTCACCACAGGATTTGCGGAATATCAACGCCGTTTCCCTAAAGATATGCCTTTCGAACTGATTGAAATTCCGGCCGGAAAGCGAGGCAAAAATTCGGATATTAAGCGGATTTTGGAACAAGAAGGCAAGGCAATGCTAAATGCTTGCGGTAAAAGTAAAATCATCACCCTTGATATTCCCGGTAAACCTTGGACAACGCCGGAGCTTGCCGAGCAGTTGGAAGCCTGGAAAAATGATGGACGTGATCTGTGCTTACTCATTGGCGGGCCGGAAGGGCTTTCACCGGAATGTAAAGCGGCAGCAGAACAAAGTTGGTCACTTTCGCCTTTAACCCTCCCTCACCCGTTGGTGCGTGTGGTCGTGGCAGAAAGTTTATATCGTGCGTGGTCGCTGACAACAAACCATCCTTATCATCGAGAATAAAGCGCGGTCAATTTTAGATGAATTTAAAAAAGTTCTTCATTGCCCCACCCCATGAGCCGATTCGTGATAAAAAAGCGGAACGAAATCTTTTTGCACGCCGAACATTAGTGGCATTTATTGGTATTCTTGCCCTCACTACTGTGTTATTTGCCAATATCTATCATCTTCAAGTCATGAATTTTGATACCTACCAGACCCGCTCTAACGGTAACCGAATCAAACTTTTACCGGTTCCGCCAACCCGTGGGCTGATTTATGATCGTTATGGTGAGCTTTTAGCCGAAAACCTGACCTTTTTTGGGCTCTATATCGTGCCTGAAAAAACGGAAAATTTAGACCGCACTTTTGATGAACTCCGTTATATTGTGGGGCTCACGGACGAGGATATTGAAAATTTCAAAAAAGAGCGCCGCCGTGGCACCCGTTATACTTCAATCATGCTCAAACCGAATTTAACGGAAGAACAAATTGCCCGTTTTGCCGTTAATCAATACCAATTTCCAAGCCTTGAGGTTCGCCCTTATTTTAAACGCAATTACCTCTATGGTGATGTGATGACCCATATTCTCGGCTATGTGGGAAAAATTAACGATAAAGATGTGGAGCGGCTGAAAAAAGAGGAAAAATTCGCCAATTATGCCGGTTCTCACGATATGGGAAAACTGGGGATTGAACGCTATTACGAAGAGCAATTACACGGCACAACCGGTTTTGAGGAAGTGGAAATTAACAACCGGGGGAAAGTGGTGCGTAAATTACGGGAACAACCCGCCTCAGCCGGAAAAAGTATCCACTTAACCATCGATCTTGCGCTTCAACGTTACATCACCGATTTACTGAGCGGACAAAAAGGCGCTGTGGTGGTATTAGATCCTAAAGACAGCAGTGTATTAGCCATGGTTTCCACCCCAAGCTATGACAATAATTTATTTGTAGATGGCATTTCCAGTGCAGATTATAAGCGTTTATTAGAAGATCCTGGCCGTCCGCTTTATAGCCGTGCAACCCAAGGTGTGTACCCCCCGGCCTCCACCGTAAAACCCTTTATTGCTGTGGCGGCACAAACGGAAAATATCGTCAATCAAAATACCACTATCTTTGACCCCGGTTATTGGATCTTGCCAAATACCACAAAACGTTTCCGTGATTGGAAAAAATCCGGACACGGTTATACGGATTTAAACAAAGCCATTACCGAATCATCCGACACCTATTTCTATCAAGTGGCTTATAACCTGGGGATCGACCGCCTATCCTCTTGGATGAAACGTTTCGGTTTTGGTGTACCAACAGGGATAGAAATTAATGAAGAAGTTTCCGCCAACATGCCCACCAAAGAATGGAAACAAAAACGTTATAAACGCCCGTGGGTACAAGGGGATACTATTTCGGTTGGGATAGGTCAAGGTTATTGGACGGCCACACCACTCCAAGTTGCCAAAGCCACCGCTATTTTAGTCAATAACGGGAAAGTGAATACGCCTCATTTAATGAAATCTATTGAAGGAGCAACCATTGAGCCTTACCGCGATCCCCTACTTTATGAAGATATTACCGAACCGAAACAGGCCTATTGGGATGCGGCAAAGCGGGGAATGTTTAATGTCGTGAATTCCGCCGCCGGGACGGGTCGAAAAGCCTTTGCGGGCACTAATTACCATGTTGCAGGTAAATCCGGTACAGCACAGGTGTTCAGCTTAAAAGAAAACCAAAAATACAATGCCGCCGGGTTGAAAAAAGAATTACACGATCATGCTTGGTTTACCGCCTACGCCCCTTATGAAAACCCACAAATGGTGGTGGCAATTATCTTGGAAAATGCAGGCGGAGGTTCAAGCAATGCCGCCCCTGTTGTGCGTAAAATTATGGATTATTATCTTAATAAACGCCTGCCGGAAATCGCACAAAAAAGCGCTACGGATAATACATTACCTAAATCCTCCCACGAATTATTACCGGAAAACGGACAAACCGAATAATGGAAGAAAAAACACCACTTTGGCTTCGTCTATGGAGGCCGCTACATTTAGATTTTTGGCTATTACTGGGGCTTATCGCCATTACAGGCTATGGCATGTTGGTGCTTTATAGTGCATCCGGCGCCAATGAAACCATGTTCCGAAACCGAATTATCCAAGTTTGTCTTGGTTTTATCGTGTTGCTTGTCATGGCACAATTACCACCGAAGTTTTATCAACGCATTGCCCCTTACCTTTATCTCATCGGCTTTATTTTACTCATTTTGGTTGATGCTATCGGAACAACCAGTAAAGGGGCACAACGGTGGTTAGATCTCGGTTTTATCCGTTTTCAACCTTCGGAAATTGTAAAACTTGCCGTGCCATTAATGGTTGCGGTTTATTTGGGTAACCGTCCTCTTCCTCCCAAATTAAGCGAAACCTTTATTGCCATTGCGATGATACTCATCCCTACATTATTAGTGGCGATCCAACCGGATCTCGGCACCTCTATTCTTGTCAGTGCTTCCGGTTTGTTTGTGGTATTCCTTGCAGGAATGAGTTGGTGGCTCATTTTGGCTGCCATCATCGGATTAGCCGGGTTTATCCCCATTATGTGGCTTTATTTAATGCATGATTATCAGCGTACCCGTGTATTAACCCTACTTGACCCGGAAAAAGATCCACTGGGTGCGGGCTATCATATTTTGCAATCTAAAATTGCTATCGGATCAGGGGGAATTTGGGGGAAAGGCTGGATGCAGGGAACGCAATCCCAATTAGAGTTTTTACCCGAACCTCACACTGATTTTATCTTTGCAGTGATGAGTGAAGAGCATGGCATGGTCGGCTTTGGTATTCTCATTGCGATTTATCTGTTCATTATCGTTCGAGGCTTAATGATTGCAGTCAATGCCCAAACCTCTTTTGGACGAATTTTAGCCGGCGCTACCACGCTGATTTTTTTCGTGTATTTATTCGTTAATATTGGTATGGTAAGTGGGATTTTACCCGTAGTCGGTGTGCCATTACCTTTATTTAGCTATGGTGGCACCTCTTATGTGGCGATTATGGCAAGTTTCGGCTTGGTGATGTCTATCCATACTCATCGCACAAAATTTATCAATGGGAACTAATTGAGGTGTTTAAGGTTCTTATACAAAATATGACTTAATGGAAAACTCACTTTATGATATTCAAAACACTGATAAAATTGACCGCACTTTTTTTGACCCTCTCTATGGGTATATCCCCTGCTCAGGCAAAAAACGATACGGATAAATTATATGGTATTAAAGGGGCAAACCTTAAGCCAAGCACACAGGCGCATTCATCAACAAGTTATACGGTGAGAGGCAAAACCTATACCACTCACAGCCATAAAACGGCAAAAAATTATTCCAAAACAGGGATCGCCAGTTATTATCATCACAAATTTAATGGGCGTCGCACATCAAACGGTGAGATTTATAACTCAACACGCTATACAGCGGCCCATAAAACCTTACCCATGAATTCTTATGCTTTGGTCACCAATTTAAGCAATAACCGTAAAACCATTGTGCGTATTAATGACCGAGGGCCTTTTAGCCGAGATCGCATTATTGATTTATCTCATGCGGCAGCAAAAGAAATCGGCTTGATCGCACGGGGAACAGGAAAAGTGAAAGTGGAAGCATTACATGTTGCCCCTAATGGCAATATTTCCGGCGCAGGCGTACAAACTCTCGCTGCACATGCGAAAACAGAGGCAGCTTCCGAACGCCTTATCAACATAGCGAACAATGAGGGAAAAGATCGCTCAAATGAGCCTAAAACATTTAAAGAGCGCTACACCTTAAAAATGCTAAATTTCTCTAGCGAAAAACAAGCGAATACGATGATTTCGCGCCTTGCACTGGATAATATTAATGCACAAGTTAATCATCGCAACGGCAAATATGAAATTCATTTTGGGCCATTGGAAGATAAACAACGCACCACAGAGTTAAAAACGCAATTACAAAAAATCGCCGGTGAGAACCCGCTCATCGTTTATACTCATAAAAATTAAGACTTGATTAAGGAAATACTATGTTAAAGCAAAGTGCTAAATTCACGAAAACCCTTCTTCTTTCAGGTATGCTTGCTGCCTCCTCCACAGCTATCGCCCAAGAAGAGATGCAATATGGCATCACACCTCCACAAGTGAATGCGCAAACCTATATTCTGATGGATTATCACTCCGGTGCCGTACTGGCGGCGTTAAATCCGGATCAACGTCAATATCCCGCTTCATTAACCAAAATGATGACAAGCTATGTGGTCGGACAAGCCTTAAAACAGGGGAAAATTCACAATACCGATATGGTTACCATCGGGGAAAGCGCTTGGGGACGCAATTTCCCGGATTCCTCTAAAATGTTCTTAAACCTCAATCAACAGGTTTCAGTGCAAGATCTCAATAAGGGGGTGATTATTGTTTCCGGTAATGATGCCAGCGTGGCATTAGCAGAGCATACATCAGGCACTGTATTAAACTTTGTGGATACGATGAACCAATACGCCCAGCAATTTGGTTTAAAAAATACTCACTTTACAACGCCTCATGGGCTAGATGATCCAAACCAATACTCTTCCTCCCGTGATATGGCGATTATCGGTGCGCATATTATTCGTGACACACCGGAAGAATATAAAATTTATGCGGAAAAAGAATTCACCTTCAATAAGATCAAACAACCTAATCGTAATGGCTTATTGTGGGATAAAACCATGAATGTAGACGGCATGAAAACCGGTCACACCAGTCAGGCAGGCTATAACCTTGTGGCCTCAGCAACCAATCCAAGCAATATGCGTTTAATTTCCGTTGTGATGGGCGTGCCGACATATAAAGGCCGTGAAGTAGAAAGTAAGAAATTATTGCAATGGGGCTTTGCCAACTTTGAAACATTAAAAACCCTTGAGGCCAATAAAGAGGTTTCCGAACAACCGGTTTACTATGGCGATGAAAGCAATGTAAAACTCGGGGTATTACAAGACAGTTTCATTACCGTGCCAAAAGGCAAACAAGCGGAATTAAAAGCCCGTTATGAATTGGATAACAAATACTTACAAGCCCCATTGGCAAAAGGTCAAGTGGTGGGTAAAGTGATTTATCAACTTGATGGCAAAGATGTGGCGGTGGTGAATTTACAGGCAATGCAAGAAGTCAAAGAAGGCGGATTTTTTGGCAATGCTTGGGATTGGTTAGTCCTCACCGTAAAAAGCCTTTTCTAAAACACCTTGAAATTTAACCGCACTTCCCCATTTTATGAGGGTACCGATGATCTCAAACGGGGCAGATTTCAGATCTGCCCTTTATCTCACTCAAAATAGAGCATAATTATGGCCACAGAACAAGATTACGAAAAACTGAAAGAATTAATGGAATTTCCTGCACCGATGACCTTTAAAGTAGCAGGCATTAATCGTGAAAATTTAGCACAGGATTTAATTGCCGTCGTGCAAAAATATCTCCCCGGGGATTATATTCCCAAAGAAAAACGCAGCAGCAAAGGCACTTATAATTCGGTTTCCATTGATGTGATTGCTCAAAATTTCGAACAAGTGGAAACCCTCTATAAGGAACTCGCTAAAGTTGAAGGCGTTAAAATGGTGATTTAGTATGACCAAACGTCAACTTATCGTACGTCAACTAGGCTTACAGGATTATCAAGAAATTTGGCATAAAATGCAGAATTTTACAGATAATCGTCAAACCGACACCCTTGATGAAATCTGGTTGGTTGAACACCCCCCGGTATTTACCCAAGGCCAAGCCGGCAAACCCGAACACTTGCTACAAACCAGTGAGATTCCCGTGGTGCAATCGGATCGAGGCGGGCAAATTACTTATCATGGCCCCGGTCAGCAGGTGATGTATGTGTTAATTGATATTCGTCGCCAGCAAAACTTAAATGTTCGTCAATTAGTGACCGCACTTGAACAATCGGTGGTGAAAACTCTTGCTGATTACGGTATTGAGGGTTACCCCAAAGCCGATGCGCCCGGTGTCTATATTGATGGAAAAAAAATTTGCTCATTAGGATTGCGTATTCGGAAAGGCTGTTCCTTTCACGGATTAGCCTTCAATATCAATATGGATTTAACCCCCTTCCATTACATTAATCCTTGTGGCTATGCCGGTTTGGAAATGTGTCAACTTGCTGATTTTATCGAGAAAAAAGAGGCAACCTTAGACAAGGTCTCGCCCAAATTAATTAAACACTTTGTCGAACTTTTGGGCTATAATGCAGCGCAAATTTAACCTCTACAATAAAAAATGCCGCTTCTAGGCATTTTTCTTTAGGAAAGAAATCATGTCAACGCCATTTAAAATGGAACGGGGCGTCAAATATCGTGATGCAGCCAAAACCTCCATTATTCCCGTTAAAAATATCGATCCAAACCAAGAATTACTAAAAAAACCGGAGTGGATGAAAATCAAGCTACCGGCTAGTTCTGTCAAAATTGATCGTATCAAAAATGGAATGCGTCGCCACGGCTTACATTCTGTCTGTGAAGAGGCCTCTTGCCCTAATTTACACGAATGTTTTAACCACGGTACAGCTACCTTTATGATTTTAGGGGCAATTTGTACCCGTCGTTGCCCTTTCTGCGATGTGGCTCACGGAAAACCTTTGCCTCCTGATCCACAAGAGCCTCGCAAACTGGCTGAAACCATCCAAGATATGAAACTAAAATATGTGGTAATCACCTCAGTGGATCGGGACGATTTAGCCGATCGTGGTGCCGGGCATTTCGCCGAATGTGTAAAAGAAGTTCGGGCATTAAATCCGGGAATTAAAATTGAAATTTTAGTGCCTGATTTCCGAGGTCGCATTTCCCAAGCATTGGAAAAATTAAAAGACAATCCACCTGATGTCTTTAACCATAATTTAGAAAATGTGCCTCGTTTATATAAAGAAATTCGTCCGGGGGCCGATTATGCGTGGTCGCTTAAACTCCTGCGTGAATTTAAGGAAATGTTCCCGCATATTCCAACCAAATCCGGTTTGATGGTGGGACTGGGTGAAACCAATGAAGAAATTTTAGCGGTGATGCAAGATCTGCGTGATAACGGAGTGACGATGCTGACTTTAGGCCAATATTTACAACCAAGCCGCCATCACCTGCCCGTTGCACGTTATGTACCGCCTGAGGAATTTGATGAATTCCGTGAAAAGGCGAATGCCATGGGCTTTGAACATGCCGCTTGCGGGCCATTTGTTCGCTCCTCTTATCATGCTGATCTTCAAGCCAGCGGTGGGCTTGTGAAGTAAAAACAATCTCAAAAATGACCGCACTTTTCCAAGCAAAATGGGTTGGTATCAAAAATACCAACCCATTTTTTATTGCTCTAACGCTTTCCTTAAGCCACCCAAAGTAATACCGCCAATAACTGGGGTGAAATAATCCTTAAAAACATCACTAACGGATACACTGTGGCATAAGAAAGTGAAGCCGCCCCATTGTCTTCTTTTATTTCATTGGCAAAAGCAAGAGCAGGAGGATCGGTCATTGAACCGGCCAGTAGCCCACAAATACTCAGATAATTCAGTTTGGCATAAAGACGAGCCAGCACGCCAACAATCATGAGTGGTACGAAGGTGATAAACATGCCATAGCCCATCCACTCAAGCCCCGCGCCATTCACTAGAGTATCCACAAAATTCCCCCCGGATTTTAACCCCACCACGGCAAGGAAAAGTACGATACCTATTTCACGCAAAGCAAGGTTTGCACTGGGCGGCATAAACCAATAAAGTTTCCCAATGCTACCAATTCTTGCAAGAATTAATGCCACCACTAGCGGCCCACCGGCTAACCCCAGTTTAAGAGCAACAGGGAAGCCCGGAATATAAAAAGGAATAGAGCCTAATAAAACCCCTAACCCTATCCCGAGAAAAACCGGTAGCATCTGCACATGCTGAAGTTTTTGTTGGGCATTACCAATAATCGAAATGGCTTTATCCAGCACATCGGTACGCCCCACCATATGTAATACATCACCAAATTGAAGTGAAGTATTTCCACTTGGCACCAATTCCACACCTGTCCGATTTAAACGGGAAATCACGACCCCATATTTTTGATGAATATGAAGTGAACGAATTTTTTTCCCTAACACTTTCTCATTGGTGACCACCACCCTTTCGGCTCGGATTTCGCCGCCACTGGAAATCACCGGTGTATCCACTTCATCACCAATCACCAAGTGCATTTTTTTCAAGGCATGCTCATCCCCCACCAAATGTAAAATGTCATCAAGATGAATTTCCGTTTCCGCTTTAGGGACGATAACCTCTTCTCCCCGTTTTAAACGGGAACAGACCACATGTTCATCATCAAAGCCCGGGATCTCGACAAGTTTAATGCCCTCTAAATTGCGATTGATCACTTTCACAGAAATCGTGTGCAAGCTTTCTTTATCTTGCCCACTTTCCTTATTAAACCGTTGGGCTTCTTCATCAATTTTAATTCTAAAAAACAAACGAATAAGCCACATAGCGAGCAAAATGCCACAGATCCCGAAAGGATAAGCCATCGCATAGGCGATCCCCATGGTTGCAGTGGCCTGTGGCATCCCCAATTCAGTCAAAATTTGCTGACCTGCCCCTAAAGAGGGGGTATTGGTTACCGCGCCGGAATAAATACCTAAGGCGATATCCAAAGGTACATCAGCGGCTTTATGTAAAATAAAAACGGATAACGACCCTATCAGCACAATTAAAATTGCCAGCCCATTAAGCTTTAGCCCCGATTGGCGTAAAGAAGCAAAAAAACCCGGCCCGACCTGAATCCCAATGGTATAAACAAACAAAATCAAGCCGAATTCCTGAACAAAATGTAGGGTATGCTCATTAAGGGCTAAACCATATTGGTTCGTAAAGTGGGCCACAATAATCCCACCAAATAACACACCGCCGATGCCTAGCCCGACCCCTTTAATCTTCCAATGCCCTATCCACAAACCAATAACGGCGACAAGGGCAAGGAGACTAATCGTGATTGCAATTTCACTCATGATGACCTCATAAACTAAATTTAACTAAAAAGGATTATAACAACTTGATTTTTTGAAAACTTAATCAAACTCAAAAAATGATAACTTAATCACATTTTTTTCTTGCTTAATCACAAACTCCACCTAAAATGACCGCACTTTGTTTTTTCCCCGATGATGTCAAACGCAAGGCATCGCCACACCAATAAAGTTAATAAGATTGGACAAAAGCAACATAATAGGATTTATTTACGGATACTTTTATGGATTACGGACAAGAGGCGATTACCTCACTCCTATGGATTTTAAAAACCCTAACAATAACGGCCGTAGTATTTAGTTTCGGCATTTTTCTATTAGTACGTTTCACTCACTGGGGGAAACAATTTTGGCTGTTTGCCGGCGGCTATCTTTCGCCTAAGCGAAGTATTAAACCGCTCTTATTTTTCTTATTGATCGTGGCACTGACCTTAGTCAGCGTGCGTATTGGGTTAGTCCATTCTGAGTGGTACAACAACATGTACACCTCATTACAAGAATTTAATGAACCGATTTTTTGGCAACAAATGGGCTTGTTTTGTGTGATCGCAGCCAGTGCTGTTTCCACCTCTTTAATCAGCTATTACATAGAACAACGTTTTGTGATTGATTGGATTAGTTGGCTCAATGATGAACTTGTTGGTAAATGGATGGCAAACCGTGCCTATTACAAAACGCAATATTTATCTGCCAATTTAGACAACCCGGATCAACGCATTCAGCAAGACATTCAATCTTATGTTAAAACCACCCTTTCACTTAGCACCGGCGTGATTGATGCGGTCACCTCCATTATTTCCTATACCGTTTTGTTATGGGGATTGGCTGGTCCAATGATGATATTAGGGAAAGAAATTCCGCATATGATGGTCTTTTTAGTGTTTGGTTATGTCATCTTAACCACATTAATTGCATTTTGGCTCGGGCGACCATTAATCCACCTCAATTTTGCCAATGAACGATTAAACGCAAACTATCGTTATTCCCTTATTCGCATTAAAGAATATGCCGAGAGCATCGCATTTTATGCCGGCGAAAAAGTGGAACATCATCAACTTTATCGCCAATTCCGTGCCGTTATCGGCAATATGTGGGATATTGTATTTAGAATGTTAAAATTCTCAGGGTTCAATTTAATTGTTAGTCAAACCTCTGTGGTCTTTCCTCTGTTAATTCAAGTAGGACGCTATTTTGAAAAACAAATCAAATTGGGCGATTTAATGCAAACATTACAGGTGTTTGGCAAATTGCATGCCAATTTATCTTTCTTCCGTAACACCTATGATAACTTCGCCGGTTATAAAGCGACCCTTGATCGTTTAACCGGCTTTACTTATGCCATTGATATGGCAAACCGAGAATCTCAAACCGCCATTTACCCTACTGAAAATGAGGTCATTTTCGAGCATTTAAGCATTAAAAATCCTTTCGGGAAAACGCTCATTGAAGATCTCAACCTCCGCTTACCGGCAGGGTCAAGTCTGTTAATTCAAGGAAATTCAGGGGTGGGAAAAACGACGCTATTGCGTACTGCCGCCGGGCTTTGGTCTTTTTCTTTAGGCAAAATTTATTGTCCTCAAGAAGCACTGTTTCTCTCACAAAAGCCCTATTTACCACAAGGCAGTTTGCTCACAGCCTTGGCTTATCCTAAAAACGAAGCAGAAATCGACCGCACTTTGGCAGAAGAGATGTTACGACAAGTCTTTCTGGGTCATTTAGTAGAACGCTTAACCCAAACGCAAGATTGGACGCGTATTCTTTCTCTTGGGGAACAACAGCGTTTAGCATTTGCCCGATTATTATTGCATAAGCCTAAAGTAGCCTTTTTAGATGAAGCCACTGCCAGCCTGGATGAAGGGTTAGAAGAAGCCATGTATCGCCTATTAAAAGCCGAACTGCCTCAAATGACGATCATTAGCGTAGGACACCGCTCCACACTGAAATCCTTCCATTCACAACAACTGGCGATTTTCCCGCAAGGTGAATGGCGATTAAGCTCACCACAATAATATAAAAAAATAGGGGCGATGATGCCCCTATTACAATCCTTATCATCCTGTTTGACCGCACTTTTACTTACATCACCACCACATCAAACTGCTCTTGGCTATAGTAAGGCTCGGTTTTCACCTGAACCTGTTTACCGATAAACATTTGCACTTCAGGCAGTAGCCCATGAGATTCTTCATTGATCAAATACTCTGCCACTGACGGTGAGGCATAAACCACAAACTGTTCACTACTGAACAAATGAAAAACGCGGATAATTTCCCGCATAATTTCATAACAAACCGTTTCTACGGTTTTCACTTGCCCTCGCCCATGGCAGGTTGGACATTCATCACACAAAATATGCTCAAGGCTTTCTCTGGTTCGCTTACGCGTCATTTCCACCAACCCCAGCTGAGTGAAACCGTTCACATTAGTTTTAACTCGATCATGGGCTAGTGCATCTTGTAAGGATTCCAGCACACGGGTTCGATGATCCTCTAGGTGCATATCAATAAAATCAATCACAATAATACCCCCAAGATTGCGTAGCTGAAGTTGTTGGGCAATGGCTTTGGTGGCTTCAATATTGGTGTTGAAAATGGTTTCTTCCAAATCACGATGGCCTACAAATGCACCGGTGTTAATGTCAATTGTTGTCATCGCTTCCGTTTGTTCGATAATCAAATAACCGCCTGATTTTAAATTCACGCGTTTATCTAAGGCTTGTTGAATACTATTTTCCACGCCGAACACATCAAAGAGCGGTTGGTTTCCCGAATAAAGCACCAGTTTTTCACTTAATTCCGGCATAAATTCATCGGTGAACTCTTTGACTTCGTTAAAACACAGGTGGGAATCAATACGGATTTTCTCCAATCTTGTACCAATAAAATCCCGCAAAATGCGTTGTGGCAAAGCCGGTTCACCATAAATTTTCGAGCGAGCAGGATATTTCGCTTTGCGTTCTAAGACTTTTCGCCATAGCCGTTTGAGAAATTCCGCATCTTGTCGCAACTCTTCTTCCATCGCACCCTCTGTTGCCGTACGAATAATAAAACCGCCTAAATCATCACAAAAGGGTTCGACCAAAGCTTTAAGGCGTGCCCGTTCTTCTTCACTTTCGATACGTTGTGATACGCCCACATGGCTGTTTTCCGGCATAAATACAAGATAGCGGGAGGGTAAGGTAATATCCGTGGTAAGCCTTGCCCCTTTGGTGCCAAGGGGATCTTTCACGACTTGCACCACAATATCCTGTCCTTCCCGAACCAATTCTGAAATACTTTTTACTTTAAATTGTTTTTGCTCGTTTTCATCAACACATTCGGTGTGAGAAACAATATCTGAAGCATGTAAAAATGCCGCTTTTTCCAAACCGATATCGACAAATGCAGACTGCATACCGGGCAATACCCGCATCACTCGGCCTTTATAAATATTCCCCACAATCCCCCGCTTTGCTTGGCGTTCTATATGGACTTCTTTCAATACGCCCATTTCCATTAAGGCAATGCGTGTTTCGTTGGGTGTGACATTCATTAATAATTCTACGGCATCCATTCTGTGTTCTCTGAATCTTGTTTTAAGAGATTGCATAATAGGGTAAAATGCGCCCTTTCTCAAATTTTCCATCTATTCTGGGGTTATTTTGATGTTTGGTTTTGACCCAACACTCATCACATTTACGATCTATATTTTCGGTATGCTCCTTATCGGTGTATTGGCTTACTATTATACGAATAATTTATCCGATTATATTTTAGGGGGACGCCGTTTAGGCAGCTTTGTCACCGCCATGTCAGCCGGCGCATCCGATATGTCGGGTTGGCTATTAATGGGTTTACCCGGTGCAGTGTATTTATCAGGATTAGTGGAAGGATGGATTGCCATTGGTTTAATTATCGGCGCCTATTTCAACTGGCGTTTAGTGGCGGGCAGATTACGGGTTTATACGGAATTTAACCATAATGCCCTGACCCTACCTGAATATTTTCATCATCGTTTTGGAGCGGAAAATAAAGGTTTAAAAATCCTCTCCGCAAGCATTATTTTGGTTTTCTTCACCATTTATTGTGCCTCTGGCGTGGTGGCAGGGGCAAAATTGTTCCAAAATTTATTTTCGATGGAATATTCAACCGCACTTTGGTTCGGCGCCGCCGCCACCATTGCCTATACCTTTATTGGCGGGTTCTTAGCGGTCAGCTGGACAGATACTATTCAAGCGACCCTGATGATTTTTGCCCTCATTCTCACCCCCATTTTTGTGTTATTCAGCCTTGGTGATCTCAACCAATTTTCTCTCGCTTTAACACAAGCAGAACTGGCAGCAAATAAAAATTTCACTCAATTATTTAATGGCACGACAGCCATAGGCTTATTAAGCCTTGCGGCTTGGGGATTAGGCTATTTTGGACAACCCCATATTTTGGCACGCTTTATGGCAGCCTATTCAGTGAAATCTCTTATTAAAGCCCGCCAAATCAGTATGACATGGATGATCCTCTGTCTTGCCGGTGCGATTGGAATTGGTTTTTTTGCCATTCCTTATTTCTTCGCCAATCCCGATATTGCCGGCACGGTCAACCATGAACCAGAACAAGTTTTCATTGAATTAGCCAAATTATTATTCAACCCTTGGATCAGTGGCATTTTACTTTCAGCGATTTTAGCGGCGGTGATGAGTACCCTCAGTGCACAGTTATTAATCTCCTCCAGTTCGATTACCGAGGATTTTTACAAAGGCTTTATTCGTCCAAAAGCCTCTGAAAAAGAATTGGTTTGGCTTGGTCGGGCGATGGTGCTGGTGATCGCAGCGATTGCTATTTGGATTGCGCAAGATGAAAACAACAAGGTGCTAAAACTCGTTGAATTCGCTTGGGCAGGGTTTGGTAGCGCATTTGGGCCGGTGATCTTGTTTTCATTATTTTGGCGGCGAATGACCGCTTCTGCCGCCATGGCCGGAATGATTATCGGCGCACTCACCGTCTTCTCTTGGAAAGCCCTTATTCCTGCTGAAAATCCTTGGTTTAAGCTTTATGAAATGATCCCGGGGTTTGCCCTCAGCAGCCTGACGATTGTTATCGTTTCTCTCCTTTCTGCCAAACCCAAAGCACAGATTTTAGACACCTTCAATCAGGCTGAAAAAGCTTATAAGGAAGCAAAATGATCGATTTTCGCCCTTTTTATCAACAACTTGCTACAAGCCCACTTTCTGATTGGCTTGAAACGCTCCCTCTTCAATTAAAAGAATGGGAAAAACAAACCCATGGTGATTATGGGAAATGGTCAAAAATTGTGGATTTTTTACCTGATTTACAGGCAGAAAGTATCGATTTAAAAAACGCCGTAAAATCTGACCGCACTTTGCCCCTCTCAGAAGGTGAAAAACAGCGTATTATCCACCATTTAAAACAGCTTATGCCATGGCGAAAAGGGCCTTATCATTTGTTTGGAATTCATATTGATTGCGAGTGGCGTTCCGATTTTAAATGGCAGCGTGTATTGCCTCATCTTGCACCCTTAAAAGATCGCCTCATTTTAGATGTGGGCTGCGGCAGTGGTTACCATATGTGGCGAATGTTGGGGGAAGGTGCCAAAATGGTGGTGGGTATTGATCCGACCGAACTTTTCCTTTGCCAATTTGAAGCGGTTCGTAAACTCCTTAATAATGATCGCCGTGTCAACCTTATTCCGCTCGGCATAGAACAAATGCAACCTCTCGGCGCATTTGATACGGTGTTTTCAATGGGGGTGTTATATCACCGAAAATCGCCCCTTGACCATCTCACCCAACTCAAAAATCAATTGAAAAAAGGCGGGGAATTGGTGCTGGAAACCCTCGTGGTAGAGGGCGATGCCCATACGGTTCTTGTCCCCGCAGATCGCTACGCCAAAATGAAAAATGTCTATTTCATTCCTTCCGTTGCGGCACTCATTCTCTGGTTGGAAAAAGTGGGCTTTTCCAACGTGCGCTGTGTTGATGTTGCACCAACGACCTTGGAAGAACAGCGTAAAACCGATTGGTTAGAAAACGAAAGTCTGATTGATTTTTTAGATCCTAAAGATCACAGCAAAACCATTGAAGGTTACCCTGCCCCTACAAGGGCCTTGATTTTGGCGAATAAATAACCGATAAATAAAAATAAAAGTGCGGCCAAAAACACGACATTATGTAGCAAATGCACAAATTATGGAGCATACTTCTCAGTCCCCTCGCCCGTTTACGGGAGAGGGTGGAGAAAATTCGTAGAATTTTCGGAGGGAGAGGGGGGAAATTTACATCGAATTCCCTCTCTCTGACGAAAATTGCCGAACGCAATTTCCGTCGGTCTCTCTCCCGCAAGCGGGCGAGAGGAAAGAACTTACCCATATCAGACAAGAAATTTGGCTTTTGTGCAACTGCTACATAATACCGAAAAAACATTAAGCATTTTAACCGCACTTTTGAACTGAATAAAATCAGTCTTGTTGGGCTTTTACTGCCGCGTACGCCACCATATTAATGATGCGGCGAACAGAAGCACTCGGGTTTAAGATATGGGCTGATTTGTTCATTCCCATCAAAATAGGCCCTACGGTCACTGCCGTGGTAGTGCCCCGCAATAAACTATAACTAATGCGTGCGGCACTTAAATTCGGGAACACAAGCAAGTTTGCCGAACCTTTTAACGGGCTATCCGGCATCACTTCTGTGCGTTGTGCAGCACAGAGTGCAATATCCCCTCTCATTTCACCATCAATCATTAACTGTGGATGATGTTCTTGCACCCTTTTCAAGGCTTCACGCACTTTTGGTGCGCCAAGGGTATTTGATGAGCCAAAATTGGAATGAGAAAGCAAGGCGACTGCCGGTTCAATACCAAAACGATGCACTTCATCTGCCGCCATTAAGGTAATTTCCGCTAATTCCTCGGCACTTGGGTCATCATTAACATGGGTATCCGTTAAGAAAACATTACCACTTGGCAACACAAGGCTATTTAACGCCGCGACGGTTTTTACGCCTTCTTTTAAGCCAATAATATCTCTAATAGAATCTAAATGTTTACCATAAGAACCAAACAGGCCACAGACTAATCCGTCCGCATAGCCTAAATTCACCAATACAGAAGCCAACACCGTGGTATTTGAACGCACAACACGTTTAGCAATGGCAGGGGTGATGCCTTTGCGCTTGGTGAGTTGGTAATAATATTTCCAACATTCTTCATAACGTGGATTATTTTCATTATCCACCACTTCAACGTTTACCCCGACTTCCAAGCGTAAACCCAGTTTTTTGATTTTTTCCTCAATCACTGCTTTACGACCAATTAAAATCGGTGAGGCAAGCTCCATAGAAACCACTTCTTGTACCGCATGTAGGGCTTTGGTTTCTTCGCCCTCAGCAAGAATAATGCGTTGTTTTGCCGATTTGGCTTGGCTAAAAATTGGACGCATAAATAAACTGGTTTTATAAACAAATTGCGTCAATTTTTCACTATATTCATTCCAGTCTGAAATAGGGCGTGTCGCCACCCCGGAATCCATTGCCGCTTTTGCCACAGCAGGGGCAATACGAACAATCAAACGTGGATCAAAAGGACGTGGAATCACATAATCCGCACCGAATGTTGCCCCTTCACCACCATAGGCTGAAGTGACCACTTCATTTTGTTCTTCTAAGGCTAAATCTGCAATGGCATAAACTGCCGCACGTTTCATCTCTTCATTAATAGTGGTAGCCCCCACATCTAACGCCCCACGGAAAATAAATGGGAAACAAAGCACGTTATTAACTTGGTTTGGATAGTCAGAGCGACCGGTACAAACAATGGCATCAGGACGTACCGCTTTGGCTTCCGGTGGCGTAATTTCCGGATTAGGGTTGGCAAGGGCAAGAATAATCGGGTGTGCCGCCATGGTTTTGACCATATCCTGTGTTAATGCGCCGGCTGCGGAACAGCCAAGGAAAATATCCGCATTCGGAATAGCATCAGCAAGGCTACGCCAACCATTATCTTCAATGGCGTAATCTTCTTTTGTTTTATCCATGCGATCGCCACGATTTTTATAAACTACCCCTTTTGAATCACAAATCGTGATATTTTCACGTTTCATTCCGAGGGAAAGCAATAAATTCAAACAGGCAATTGAAGCGGCTCCGGCACCGGAAGCCACAAGACGAACCTCTTCAATTTTTTTACCAATAATGCGAAGTGAATTAATAATCGCCGCCGCACTAATAATCGCCGTGCCATGTTGATCGTCGTGGAAAACCGGAATATTCATTCGTTCACGCAGTTTTTGTTCAATATAGAAACATTCCGGTGCTTTAATATCTTCAAGATTGATCCCGCCAAAAGTGGGTTCAAGAGAAGCAATAATATCCACTAATTTATCTGGATCATGTTCATTCACCTCAATATCAAAAACATTGATACCGGCGAATTTTTTAAATAATACGCCTTTGCCTTCCATCACCGGTTTACCGGCAAGTGCACCAATATTGCCTAATCCAAGCACCGCTGTACCGTTTGAAATCACCGCCACCAAATTACCCCTTGCGGTATATTTATAAGAGGCTAAGGGATCTTTTTCAATTTCTAAACAGGGTTCTGCCACACCGGGAGAATAAGCTAAGGCTAAATCACGTTGGGTTGCCAATGATTTGGTTGGGGTGACTTCAATTTTTCCGGGAATAGGAAATTCGTGGAAATCCAATGCTGCTTGGCGTAATTGTTCGCTCATATCAATACTCCGTTGTGGTAATACAGAATTTGGTTCATTAAGAACCAAATCGAAAAAATTGCCTGATTATACTCGCTTTCATTCTTCAAATTTGTGATGAACCGCAAATTTTTACAAATCGGTTACAAAATTTATTGATTGAATTCGGCATCCCAAAAAGGATAGGATAAGCAGTTTAGGAGGAAGTATGTGTCGTTCAAAAGTCAAAAATATCGTCAACCGATTACAAAGAAAATCGCTCAATCATCAATTAAAATTACGCTTAACCAATCAGGGAATGAGCGTGCTTTCTGCCAATTGTGTCGGTGCATTTATTTTGCACGATCTCAACCAACCCTTTAATTCGCCTTTTGTTAATCTTTATATCAGCCCGAAAGACTTTATTCGTTATTTGCAAAATATCGATTTTTATCAGCTGCAATCCCTTGAATTTATCGCCACAGATAAAGCCTATCCTGTCGCTAAATTGGCGGATATCTGTATTCATTTTATGCATTATCACAATGCCCAAGAAGCCGCTGAAAAGTGGCAAATCCGTTCTGCTCGGATTAATCCGGATAATTTATTTATTATGATGACCGATAAAGACGGGGCTGAAGGCATTGCCTATGACGATCTGGTGGCATTTGATCAACTTCCTTTTAAAAACAAGGTGGTTTTCACCCACAAACCTTATCCTGAGCTACGCAGTGCGTTTTATATCAAAGGGTTTGAACAGCAAAATCAAGTGGGCGATTTATTTGCCTTTTCAGGCTGGAATGGCAGGAAATATTATGATCAATTTGATTATGTCGCTTGGTTTAACCAAGCCAATTCATGATAGCAATATAAATGCTTTAAAATACCTCAATTTCAAGCAAGAGAATGCCTTATGCGATTAGATAAATTCATTGCCGAAAATACCGGTTTAACCCGCTCTCAAGCCACCAAAGCCATTCGCCAAAGTGCGGTCAAAATTAATGGTGAAATTGAAAAAAACAGCGCCCGTAAAATCACCCAAGAGGATGAGATTTACTTTGAAGAAACCTTGCTCACTTGGCTGGACAGCGGACAATATTTTATGTTGAACAAACCACAAGGTTATATTTGTTCCAATGAGGATGGCGACTATCCGACCATTTATCAATTTTTTGATTATCCTCTGGCGGGGAAATTACACAGTGCCGGACGTTTAGATGTGGATACCACCGGACTGGTTTTACTCACCGATGACGGACAATGGTCGCACCGTATCACCTCACCTAAACATCATTGTGAAAAAACCTATTTGGTCACCTTGGCTGATCCGGTTGAAGCGCATTATGCCCAAACCTTTGAAGAGGGGATTTTGTTACGGGGAGAAAAAACACCCACCAAACCCGCAAAACTTGAAATTTTAGATGATTACAATGTGAATCTCACCATTTCGGAAGGGCGCTATCACCAAGTAAAACGAATGTTTGCCGCCCTTGGCAATAAAGTGGAGGCATTACACCGTTGGAAAATCGGCGCTGTGATCTTAGACGAAAACCTAGAAGAAGGGGAATATCGCGCTCTCACCCCTGAAGAAATTGCTAGTCTGGGAAGCTAAAATGAGTAAAACCATTAAACCGACTTTTATCTTCATTGTCACCCTCGGCATATTATCCATGTTGCCGCCTTTTGGTGTGGATATGTATCTGCCCGCTTTTTTAGAAATTGCCAAAGATCTGAAAATTAGTCCGGAACAAGTTCAACATACCCTCACAGCCTTTGCCTATGGCATGGCGTTCGGACAATTATTTTGGGGGCCTTTCGGCGATAGCTTTGGACGGAAACCCATCATTTTGCTGGGGGTGATTATTGGTGCTATCACCGCTTTGGTGCTAACAGAAATCAATGCGATTGGAAATTTCACCGTACTTCGTTTTGTGCAAGGTTTCTTTGGTGCCGCACCAGTGGTGCTTTCAGGCGCATTATTACGAGATTTATTTAGCAAAAATGAACTCTCAAAAGTGATGTCCACCATCACCTTGGTATTTATGATTGCCCCTTTGATTGCGCCCATTATCGGTGGTTATATTGTCAAATATTTTCATTGGCATGCGATTTTTTATGTCATTGCCCTAATGGGCGCATTATCTGCCCTACTGGTATTTTTTATTATTCCCGAAACCCACAAAAAAGAAAATCGCATTCCCCTACGTTTGAACATTATTGCTCGAAACTTTATCAGCCTATGGAAGCAAAAAGAAGTGCTGGGCTATATGTTCACCGCATCGTTCGGATTTGGCGGATTATTTGCCTTTGTCACGGCAGGCTCTATTGTGTATATCGGGATTTATGGCATTCCGGTGGATCAATTCGGTTATTTCTTTATGCTGAATATCGCCATTATGACTTTTGCCTCTTTCCTTAACGGACGGTTTGTCACCAAACTTGGGGCGGAAACCATGCTTCGTATTGGGTTAAGTATTCAATTTTTATCGGGAATGTGGCTTATTTTAACCGCACTTTTTGATTTCGGTTTTTGGGCGATGGCAATCGGTGTGGCTTTCTTCGTTGGGCAAAATCCGCTGATTTCCTCTAATGCTATGGCCTCTATTTTAGAAAAATTCCCCACCATGTCCGGCACCGCCAACTCCTTGGTAGGAAGTGTGCGTTTTGCCACCGGTGCGGTAATGGGGAGTTTGGTCGCCACCATGAAAATGGACACCGCAGCCCCAATGCTATTGACAATGGGCGCTTGTGTCATCATTGCCGCACTGGCTTATTATTTTCTGACTTATCGGAATTTGAAAGGATAAAAGTGCGGTCGATTTTCATAGAGAATTTTCCAATATCTGTGAAAATACCTCATACAATCAGCCAGTAGGATTGAAAAAGATCAACGAAATCACAAAAATAAGAGAACAAAAAAATCCACCTTCATCAAACGATGGGTGGATTTTTTTGTGATAACTTGATTATTTTATCTACTTCTATTATTTTTTCTTCGCATATTTTAAGGAGTCAATAGCAACGGCGAGGATAATAATGCTTCCTTTAATAATATATTGCCAGTAAGGGTTAACGCCGATATAGGTTAATCCATAATTGATGACGGTGAAAATAATCACCCCGGTGACCACCCCAATTACCGTACCTACACCACCGGCAAATGATACGCCTCCCACCACACAAGCGGCAATCGCATCCAATTCATACATAAAACCTAAGTTGTTCGTTGCCGAGCCGATACGACCTGCTTCTAACATCCCACCAAAAGCATAAAACATCCCGGCAATAATATAGATCACCACAAGATTGCGTGCCACATTAACCCCAGAAACCTTAGCCGCCTCTGGGTTTCCCCCAATTGCAAAGATGTTTTTACCGAAACGGGTTTTATTCCACATTACCCAGACAAAGAACGCCGCAATTGAGGCATAAATCGTGATATAAGAGAGTTTGAAACTGCCAAATCGGAAGAAGCCTTGTGCAAAAGCGGAGAAATTCTCGTTAAATCCTGCAATTGGCGAGCCGCCTACGGCATCATAATAAAGCGAGTTGAAACCATAGACGATAATCATGGTGCCCATTGTAGCAATAAATGGGGTAACATTGAGATAAGCAATCACCAAACCATTCACTAAGCCGATAACCGCACCAACGGCACAAACCGTCAAAATCACAACAGGAATAGGAATTTCGCCTAAATCAGGGAAAACCCGATTCATATTTTCCATAGATTGCAACAAGGTTGCAGAAATCACCGCCGCAAGCCCTACTTGACGACCGGCAGATAAGTCTGTGCCTTGGGTCACCAATAAGCCTGCCACCCCTAACGCAATAATCAAACGTACAGAGGATTGAGTGAGGATATTACTGAAATTCATTAAATTTAAAAATGTAGGATCCTGTGCAATGATGATGCCGAGCAAAATCAGCAACACAAAATAGATCGCATTTTGTTTTAAGAGATCAAGGGATTTATTTTTGTCTAAGGCACTCATAATTCGTTCCTTTTCTGTTATAAATATTTCGCTGCTAACTGCAAAATTTCTTCTTGAGAGGTTTTTGCGGTTTCTACAATACCCGCCATTCTGCCATTGCTCATGACGAGAATACGATCCGTTGTGCCTAAAAGCTCCGGCATTTCAGAAGATATCATAATGATACCTTTGTCTTTTTTGGCAAGTTCTTGAATGAGTTGATAAATTTCAAATTTTGCGCCAATGTCGATACCTCGTGTCGGTTCATCGAGCATGAGCACTTCCGGCTGGGTAAGTAACCAACGGCCAATGATGACTTTCTGCTGATTTCCCCCTGAAAGTGAGCCGATAGAGGTTTTATGTGAAGGCGTTTTCACATTCATTGCATCAATTACCCACTGCGTATCACTACGCATTTTCTTATCGCTCAGTAATTTCCAAGGGGTAAGGTAAGACTTCATATTTGAAATCAAAGAATTAAATTCAATACTGAGATTAGAATAGATACCGGTAGAACGACGTTCTTCGGTCACCAAGGCAAAACCGTTATTAATGGCTTCAAGTGCGGTTCGATTTTTCACAATTTTATCATTGAGCTTAATCGTGCCACTTTTTAGCTCTCGCACACCAAAAATGGCTTCGACAATATCCGTTCGTTTCGCACCGACTAAACCGGCAATGCCTAAAATTTCACCTTTACGCAATTCAAAAGAAATATCTTGAATAGAAGGCTGGTTTAATGCGGTTAAATGCTCAACTTTTAGTACCACTTCTTTTGGTACATTGGTTCTTTCAGGAAAACGTTGTGTCAGCTCACGTCCCACCATCATTGACACAATTTCTTCCATAGTGGAATTTTTAACTGAAACCGTGTTAATCCATTTTCCATCGCGTAGAATGGTAATTTCGTCACAAATCTTGAAAATTTCATCCATTTTGTGAGAAATATAAATGATGCCACAACCTCTTTCTTTTAGTTTTTGAATGATTTTAAACAGATGCTCCACTTCTTTTTCAGAAAGAGAGGAAGTGGGTTCGTCCATAATCACGATTTTGGCGTTATAGGAAAAGGCTTTTGCAATTTCAATCATCTGCATTTGAGAAACAGAGAGTTTCGCTACCTTTTCTCTCGGATCGATATCAATATCCAATTCATCAAAAATTTCTTTGGTATCCCGATACATTTTAGCGTGATCGATAAAGGGCCCTTTAACAGGGTAGCGTCCAAGCCATAGGTTATCCATCACACTGGTTTGGCGTACCAAGTTAAGCTCTTGGTGCACCATGGAAATACCGTTTTCAAGAGCTTCTTTTGATGTTTTAAAATTAACGGGTTTCCCTAGAAAAAGAATTTCGCCCTCATCTTTCGCATAAATACCAAATAAGCATTTTAATAATGTGGATTTTCCCGCACCATTTTCTCCCATCAAGGCATGAACAGAATGTGAATGGACGGTAAGATTTGCATTATCTAGGGCTTTTACACCGGGAAAGGACTTACTGACATTCGTCATAGTGAGTAGCACTTCACTATCTTGACTTAAATTTTGAGTCGTCATATCAACCTCATTTAAAAACGGGGAAGAGATGCCCTTCCCCTAAGGTTATATTATTCGTTATTATTTTAAGAATTCATTCAGATTATCTTTATCTACCCCAACATAAGGAATACGCACAACACGATCTTTTAATTCCCATTTTGTGCCTTCCGTTGCGGCTTTACCTTGGGCAAGATTGTTGGCTAATTGCACCACCGCTTTCCCTTGGTTAACACCGTCATTGAGTACTGTTCCGGCAAGTTCACCTTTTTTGATAAGTTGTAAGGCTTCAGGTAACGCATCTACACCAAAAATAGGGAGTTTTTTGCCATGGGCTTTTGTCGCTTCCAAAGCACCTAATGCCATACCGTCATTGTTGGAGATAATTACTTCGATACTATTGGCTTTTGAGCTAGATAACCAAGCATCCACTTTGTCTTTCGCCATTGCCGCATCCCACATACCGGTATCAATGAAAAGTTGCTCAGTTTGAATACCCACTTTATTTAATTGATCGATCACATATTTGGTACGCGCTTCTGCATCAGGGTGACCCGGTTCGCCTTTTAATAAAACAAATTGGATTTTGCCGTCTTTGTTTAAATCTAATTCAGGCATTGCTTTCCATTGTTTTGCGATTAAATCACCTTGGATAATACCGGATTCTTTTGGATCGGTTCCCACATAATAGGCTTGCTCATAACTTCCAATCGCTTTTGGGCCCGGATCTTTATTGAAAAATACCACAGGAATGTTATCCGGTTTGGCTTTGCCGATAATGGTCGGTGCTGCGGCCGGGTCGACTAAGTTAATTGCAAGCGCTTTCACGCCTTTAGAAAGTAAAACATCCACTTGGTCATTTTGGATCGATTGGGCGTTTTGAGAATCATTCATTAATAATTCAATACCTTTTAACGCCTCTGCTTCTTTATTGATTTCTTTACGCATTAATGACATAAAATTGTCATCATATTTGTAAATTGTGACACCGATACGGTTATCTGCGGCATAACCCGCTGTTGCTGAACTTAAACCGATTGCCAATGCGACTGCACTTAATACTGCTGTTTTTTTCATAAAACTCTCCTACTTGGAAGGTTGATGTGAACAAAAATATGTATTTACTTCTACAACTCGTCAGCGAGCATACTGAAAAAACGCCTTTTAGTCTGTGATCAAACTCACATAAATGAAAACGATTACAAAACAATATTGAAATTTGTGACTTCCATCACATTTTAACTGACCGTTTCAACAGAAAAACGACGCACTAACGTGGGATTAAACTGAATAACCGGCGGGGTTTCCACTTTTTGATCCACCAAACTCAATGCCAGATTAGCCGCATAACTCGCCATTAAATCAATGGGATAACGAATAGTGGTAAGTTTAGGAATTAAATAACGGGCAATCGGCATATCATCAAATCCAATAATCGAAAACTGACTAGGTACATTGATATTGTTTTCATTTAATACTGAAATCGCCCCTGCCGCCATAGAATCATTGTAAGCAATGGCAGCGGTTAAATCCTTGTTATAGCTAAGCAAATCAATCATTGCTTGCTCGCCCCCTTCAAAATCCGGTGAGTTATGCGTGATCGCATGTTCGACAATGGGATAATGATGTGCTTTCAATGCTTCAAGGTAACCTGTTCGGCGTTCGTCTTCATCGAAGATAGCATGGTTTGAGCCAATATAAGCAATATTTTTATGACCATGGCGAATCAACATTTCCGTTGCAATATAAGTGCCTTTTTGATTATCTAAACTCACACAACGATGTTCGTAGCCCTTAATCACACGGTTAATAATCACCATGCCTTTTACATTATTCAAATAATCAATCAATTCTTGATCGGAAAGTGCCTTTGAATGAACCACCAAGCTACTACAACGTTTACGCAACAGGGTATTAATCGCTTCACGCTCTTTCTCCGCATGATGGTAACCGATACCAATCAAAATCGTTTTATGATGCGCCTCTGCCACTTTGTCTACCGCTTTCACCAAAATCGCAAAAAAAGCATCCGTCACATCCGTCACCACCACACCAATCGTATCGGTATTTTGTACCGCCAGTGCCTGTGCATTGGCATTAGGTTGATAGTTTAATTGTGAAATCGCATTCTGCACGGCAAGCCGGGCTTTGGGACTGACAGAGGAATGATTATTTAATACGCGTGATACCGTTGCCACAGAAACCTTTGCAAGCTCGGCCACATCATGAATAGTACTCATCATTATATTCTCCAAATAACTGGCATTATCATAAAGACTTCGCACTAATTTGAAAACGGTTACTTTTTCATTTTGTAACCCTGATCACAAAATCCACAGGCTTAATTTTGATTTTGTGAGGTTGATCACGGTTTTTTCTGATGAAGTTGAGTATCTTAACAGCCTATAAAATGTAATCGATTACAAATTAATAAAAATAATGAGGACGTCAAATTATGAATAAGCAAGTGTTTGAACCGACGAATCATCCGCATCGTCGCTATAATCCGCTCACCGACCAGTGGATATTGATTTCCCCTCATCGGGCAAAGCGACCATGGCAAGGTCAGCAAGAAAAAATCAATGAAGCACAAAAACCTCATTATGATCCCACTTGTTATCTCTGCCCAAATAATAAGCGGATAACCGGAGAGAGCAATCCTGATTATCACAAACCCTATGTGTTCAAAAACGATTTCTCTGCACTTTTAGAAGACACGCCCGCACCGGAACAATCTCATGATCCGCTTTTTCAAAGCTCACAAGCCTGTGGTGAAAGCCGAGTGATTTGTTTTTCACCGGATCACAGTAAAACCTTGCCATTATTGACCGCACTTGAAATTGAAGAGGTCATCAAAGTTTGGCAAGCACAGCTACAAGAACTGGGTAAAAAATATCAATGGGTGCAGATTTTTGAAAACAAAGGCGAAACTATGGGATGTTCGAATCCTCATCCTCATGGGCAAATTTGGGCAAACAGTTTTTTACCGAATGAAATCGCTCGTGAAGATCGCACCCAACGTGATTATTTCCAACGATACGGTTCAGTTATGTTAGTCGATTATGTTGAACGTGAATTAGCCTTAAAAGAACGTATCGTGGTGGAAACATCGCATTGGGTGGCGCTTGTCCCTTATTGGGCAGCTTGGCCTTTTGAAACCCTGCTGCTTCCTAAAAACCATGTGAAACGCTTAACGGAATTAACGGATGAACAATCAAAAGATCTCGCAGTGATATTGAAAAAATTAACCACGAAATACGACAATTTGTTTGAAACCTCCTTTCCTTATTCAATGGGATTTCACGCAGCACCTTTTAATGATGAAGACAATGCCCACTGGCAACTTCATGGACACTTCTACCCACCACTATTACGCTCTGCAACCGTGCGTAAATTTATGGTGGGCTATGAAATGCTGGCAGAAAGTCAGCGGGATTTAACGGCTGAACAAGCGGCAGAAAGATTGCGTGCATTAAGTGAAATTCATTACAAAGAACGTGAAACAACCCATACTAAATAAAGAAAATGAAAGGATATAATATGACCGATCCAATCCAACAATCACAGCATATTTTCAGCCAAAAATACCATACTTCTCCTTCACTTACCGTTTATGCACCGGGGCGAGTGAATATCATCGGTGAACATACCGACTATAATGACGGCTTTGTAATGCCTTGTGCCATCAATTTTGGTACGGCAATTAGCGGAACAAAACGGGATGATCATATTTGGCAGGTTTATGCGGCTGATTTAAATGAAACGGACGAATTTTCTCTTAATGAAACAATAGAAAAAAGCCCTCAGAAATGGGCAAATTATGTGCGTGGCGTGGTGAAATTTATTCAAGAATGTTGCCCTGATTTCAAACAGGGGGCAAATTTAGTGATTTCAGGCAATGTCCCACTTTCCTCCGGTTTAAGCTCATCAGCCGCATTAGAGGTGGCGGTGGGCAAATTCTGCCAACAATTGTCGAATTTATCCCTTTCCCATACGGATATTGCCTTGATTGGGCAAAAGGCAGAAAACCGGTTTGTTGGCGCAAATTGTGGCAATATGGATCAGCTCATTTCCGCATTGGGCCTTCAAGATCACCTCTTGATGATCGACTGTCGTAGCCTCGAAACGAAAGCAACACCAATACCGAAAGACATTGCCGTGATTATCGTTAATTCTAACGTCCCCCATGATTTAGTGACCGGTGAATACAATACCCGCCGTCAACAATGTGAGCGTGCCGCAGAATTTTTTGGTGTAAAAGCGTTGCGTGATGTTTCCGTTTCTCAATTTAAAGAAAAAGAGAAAAAATTGACCGCACTTGATCCTTTAGTAGCAAAGCGGGCCCGCCATGTCGTGACAGAAAATCAGCGGGTACTGGATGCGGTCATCGCATTAAACCAAAATAATTTAACCCGATTAGGGGAATTAATGGGGCAATCCCATGCTTCAATGCGTGATGATTTTGAAATTACCGTGCCACAAATTGATTATTTGGTCGAACTAGCCCAGCTGGTGATCGGCCAATCCGGTGGAGCAAGAATGACGGGCGGAGGCTTTGGGGGTTGTATTGTTGCCCTTGCTCCTCATGACAAAGTAGAAGCAATACGCCAGATTATTGCCGATAATTACGAAAAAACGACAGGATTAAAAGAAACATTTTACGTTTGCACCGCATCGCAAGGTGTTCGTACCCTTTAAGGAAAATCATGCTAGAAAAAACGACCTTCAATGCACCCGATGGTAGGCCCTATCAGCTTATTTCTTTGCAAAATGAAAAAGGGATGCGTATTCAATTAATGGATTGGGGAGCCACTTGGCTTTCTTGCCAAGTGCCTGTCAAAGGGGAATTACGAGAAGTCTTATTAGGATGTAAAATAGAACATTACCCCATTCAACAAGCTTATTTAGGCACAACGGTTGGGCGTTATGCTAACCGCATTGCCAAAGCACAATTTGAATTAAACGGTGAGATAGTCCAACTGGTGGCCAATCAAGGAGAACATCAACTTCACGGAGGAGAAGGCTTTGATAAACGCCGTTGGGAAATGCAAAAGTGCGGTGAAAATTCGGTTCGTTTTTTCCTTTCTTCACCTGATGGCGATCAAGGCTTTCCCGGCAATGTTGAAGTAGCAGTAACTTACACTCTCACCGAAGACAATGAGGTGAAAATTGAATATGAAGGAACAAGTGACAAAGATACCGCTCTTAATCTCACAAACCACGCCTATTTCAACTTAGAAAATGCCGTGCAGGCTTCGGACGTGCGTGAACATCATTTACGTCTCAATGCCGATTTTTATTTACCGGTAGATGGAGAAGGAATTCCCAATTCACCTCTTAAACATGTTGTTGGAACGAGTTTTGATTTTCGCCAGCTAAAACCGATTAAACAGGATTTTCTACAAGAAGAGCAAAAAATAACCAAAGGCTATGATCATTCTTTTATTGTAAATAAAGCCTGGCAAAAACCCTGTGTTTTGCTGATTTCGCCAAATGGGGATTTAACGCTTGAAGTCCGAACTTCTCAAGCAGCGTTACAAGTCTATACGGGAAATTATCTTGCAGGCACACCAACAAGAGAAGGCGGAGAATATACCGACTTTTCAGGTATCGCATTAGAAACGCAATGTTTACCGGATACCCCCAATCATCCAGAATGGCAAAATTATGGGGGAATTCAAAAAGCCGGTAGCCCTTATTATCAATGGACGTTGTTTAAATTTGAGGCGAATAACTCGCCCCACTCTATTTAAGTTTTTTAATTTTTGTAAGGCTGCGCTTTTTTCGCTAACCAAAGGGCTAAGAGAAACCAAACACCACAAATCGGTACGGTTATCCACGAAATTGTTGTTAGGCTTAATCCGAAGGCTGTTAGACCCGCATAGCCCCAAGAGCTAATTTGATCCCCTGAACGATAAATTAATGTATCAATTACATTTTTAGCTTTATAACGATCTTCACGATTGAGACGGGTAAATAACACTTCACGGGACGGACGGGTAAATGCAAAATTACTCACCCGTCTGAGAACTTGAACAAAAACAAAAACCATCACACTAGGATAGGTTGCTAATAAGGCAAAACTTCCAGCACTGAGTAATGGCAATATGGCTAATACAGGAACAATCCCAAAATACTTCATCAATCGACCTGTTAAGCCTAATTGAAAAAGCAAGGTTAGACTATTTACCCATAAATCAATATTGGCAAAAAATGCCGTCCGTTCCGCTTTATCTGTGATATTCGCATTCACAATGTCGGCCTGTTGGAAATACAACACCGTTGATGTGATGGAATAAAGCAAAATAAAGGCAGAAATACCGAGTAAATAAGGAGATTGGAATACACGGATTAAACCGGACCAAATATTTCCCTCAATGGGTTTATTATGATGATTGTCTTGTGCCTCTTTTGCGCCTAAAACAGAGATACGTTTTGTTGCAAAAACACTCACTTCTAACAGTAAAACGGAAAAAGCAAGCCAAATATAATGATTAAATGTTGCGGCAAAAGAGGAAACAAAAGCCGAGCCTGTGATCCCCCCAATTGTTGCTCCTGTTGCTAAAAAACCAAATAGGCGTTTTCCTTGTTCTGTCGTGAACACATCAGACATTAATGACCAAAATACAGAAACCACAAAAAGATTAAAAACCGATACCCAAATAAAGAAAATACGGCCGGTCCATACAAGTATATCACCGCTTGCGGTTGCCATCAGGAAGGCGAAAACGGCAAGGTTCAACATAAAAAACGGTAGGCAATCATGATAAATTTTTCACGAGGCCAACGTTTCACCAAATAGCCATAAAGTGGCGTAACAAGCAACATGGCAACGAGTGTACCGGAAAAAAGCCAAGGAAGGGATTTCACACCCCCTGCTGCCCCGAGTTCATCACGAATTGGGCGAAGGGTATAATAGGCTAAAAAAAGAGCAAACACATAAAACCAAGACCAAACCAATACCTTGACCTCATTCTCTTTAACATCAACAAGTTTTTTAAAAAAGCTATTCATAAAATCGTGAAATAAAAATGGCAGCTGAACCGGCTCTCATAGGATATTGAGCGGTTCAGCAATAAGGTTAAAGAGAAATTATTTTATTTTACTTTACTTTCCATTCCGGTACGGCTTTTTTGAATTTGCTTGAATCCACTACCGGACCCTCTTCTGCAACATTATATACCCCATTCAAATTTGCTTCGACAGCTCGGACCGTGGCATCAACCAAAGCATCAATATGAATTCCCGCATAACCTTCCGGTGCCATATCAAAGCCTGATTTACCACCGTAGATCCAACCATAGCGTAAGATGACGGGTGTAAATTTACCTGCTAACGTCTGCGCTTCTAGTGATTTGATCGATTTTATCGACTCACCATAAGTCGCATCATTTTCGTCATACCATGCCCCCTCTTCTGTTACCGCTTTATCACTTGGTGCATAATACATAAAACTTTGAGCGATATATTTTTTCACGCCCGCTTTCTCAGCAGCTGCGACTAAATTTTTTGTTCCTTCAATACGAATTCTGCTATCACGTTTTAAACCTTCTGCCATTTCTTCTTCCTTCAGCCCTTTTGGTAAGGAAGACAGCTCATTAATCACGACATCAGGTTTGGCATCAAATACAGCTTTTTCTAATAACGGTGCATTAAAAACATCAACAACAACCGGCGTCACCCCGATTTCTTCAAGAGTTTTAGCCTTATTCTCACTGCGTGTTGTACCATAAACTTTATACCCTTTTTCTACCAAGGCTTTGCTTAAAGGCTCTCCAATCACCCCCGTCGCCCCAGCTAAGAAAATTACTTTAGGCTTTGTTTGTTCCACTTTTTCACTCGAAATTTTCTCACCACAAGCGCTCAAAATAAAAGTAGAGAGTGCAAGTGCGGTCAATTTAAAAAAGATTTTTTTCATAATTAAATTCCTGTTTAACGTAAAAACGGAAGTAATTATATTAGAGAACAAAAAACATACAACTCAAAACTTAATAGGATTTACACTTTAATCAAGTTACAAAACTTGATTAACAAATCTTAATTTTTAATCTCCTCAAAAAGATTAATAAGGTTAACGTTAAATTTGAACTCGAACTATATGAGATTTGAAAGACTATTATTTCTCAAAAACAAACATCCCCTGCATGCCAAAAATGAAATCGCATACCAACAAACCGTCAGAAAGTGCGGTCAGTTTTTCCGGTGTTTTTATGTTGGTAAGTTCATTCAGAGGGAGTAAGGAAATTGGAGAGTGGGGTTGATTGATTGGTTGATTGGTTGATTGGTTGATTGGTTGATTGGTTGATTGGTTGATTGGTTGATTGGTTGATTGGTTGATTGGTTGATTGGTTGATTGGTTGATTGGTTGATTGGTTGATTGGTTGATTGGTTGATTGGTTGATTGGTTATACAAGTCTATATGAGAGAGGCTTGGTATTAGTATCAATGTTTATGGTTCTTACAGTGCTGATAATGCTTATATGATAGTTATGGCACTTATGGTAGTTATTTTGTGATGTTTATGATGCTTGTAATACCCGCGATATTTGTGATGTCTACAATATCTGTGATGTTTGCAGCCCTATGACACCTGTACCACTTTTATTTTTTACCTTTTATTTTTTATCTTTCATCTTTTATCGTTCCACCCCAATAAAAAATCCCCCAAGCTCTGCTCAGGGGATATCTTGTCTACTCTTCTAATTTTAATCTTAATTTCAATTTTAATTCTAATCTCAATTGTACCCGGCGGTGCCCTACTCTCACATGGGGATACCCCACACTACCATCGGCATTACAGCGTTTCACTTCTGAGTTCGGAATGGATTCAGGTGGGACCACCGCACTCTCGCCGCCGGGATAATTCTTCGATAACTTAATCTGTTTGCTCTATCACAACATCGCTCTATTGCGATGACTATTATTCTTCTTTAACGATAACGACTACATTAAACACTCATCCTCGTCTACCCGCAATCGCTCTCTTCTCCGGTCACAAGCTGAATATCTGT
>NZ_MLHH01000019.1 GCF_002000125.1 Rodentibacter heidelbergensis | reverse complement strand
CTTTTTGGGGTCAGATCATTATTGGAAAAATAACGACCCTTTTTACTAAATCTCTTGTGGCGGGAAAAGAAACGGATTAAGGCCGCTTCGAGCGAAGCCTTTTTCTTCCATTTCTACATCTAAGAATATCGAGGCGAGATCATCGGCAACGGCTTCCACATTAGGATTTTTTTCCTGAAACATGATTTTTAGATAGCTTTCGCAGCTGCCACAGGTTTCAGCACGAATGAGGGCAAGTTCTTCATTGAGTGACCACATTTCTAATTTATCGTGTCCGTTACAATTGGTACATTGGGCACGCACGAGATTCCATTCACTTTCACATAATGAACAATGTAAATAACGTAAACCTTGTGATGTACCAATGTGAACCATACTGGATACCGGTAGGGAGGCACAAACAGGGCAGTGTTGTAAGTTTTCTGCGTTTTCTAGCCGACTATGATGCGGAATTTGCTGGGCTAATTGGAGCCAGTAGAGTGAGAGTGCTGCCCAAATAAACACGGCTTTATCTGAACTGACTAAATTGAATGATTGTGAAAGTAAATGTGTTGCCATTTCTTCCAGTTCGGTGGTGGAGGCTTTTTCTAAGGCTTCAATGGTTGCGGCAACTTGTTCATTCGCTTTAGGCTTCATTTCATACAAAATTTCATTGAGGTATTCACGCCAAATAGGATTTCGTTTGAGGTTTTCTGCGTTGAGCGGTTCAACACCGGTTAAATTTTCTAGTTCTTGTTTCGGTAGTGGATTTTTTTCTAATGTGTTGAGTTGGGTTTCAACAACGCTGGCCGCAAAAAGTAAATAATCTGCAAGTGGGTGGCCTTCGGCCAGTTCTCTTAAACGTTTTGCACGGCGTTGATAAAGGTTTTTAGGGTTGGCAAAGAGGATAGCCGGTGCTTCGTAAGAATGGTTTTTTTGTTGTTTAATTTCTGATTCAGATAAGATTTTGATGCTCATAATATCTCTTTGGTGACAGAATAGTAAAAAGTGCGGTCATTTTTAACCGCACTTTTAGGAGTTTTAGTTTTAATCCGAAATACGTTTGAATAGCGCTTTGGTTTTTTCACCTTTTGCTTCACGTTCTCCGTCTTTTTCTAATTCAGGGAGAATTTCTTCACGATACCATTTCGGGTGGTGTTTTTTCGCCCAGCGAACGGTGACCCATCCTTCCACGATACCACGAATGGATCCTTTCACCCAGAATGCCATATACATATGCACCATGATACCGGTGAACAACATAAAGGCACTGGCGGAGTGAAGAAGAATCGCAAATCTTAGTACGGGAATCGAAAAGTAGTGCGAAAAAAATTGACGCCACATAATGATACCGCTGACTAATAAGGTGAACATGGCAAGAATTAATGTCCAAAACAACATTTTCTGACCAAGGTTGTATTTTCCATTATAGGCAACGGCATGTTCATTGCCTTTGAGTACTTCAACGATACCTTTTAACCAACGAATATCATTTTTCTCAGGGATGTTATGATGCCAATATAAAGAACATAAGAAAATAAAGGCAACAAACATTAAAAGCCCTGTGAACGGATGCACCGCTCGAGCAAGTTGTGGCGTTCCTAAAATATCCGTTAACCACGCAAAATCAGGGAAGAAGAAAGCAACCCCAGTAAACATGGTTAAAAAGAAGGAGATCACCAAAAACCAGTGGCTTAAACGAGCCGGAGTTCGATGACGAACGATACGAGTATCGTTAGTAATTTCAAATTTACTCATCTTGTTTTCCTCCGTGTTTGTCTTCGTTTTCAAATTTTTCATGGTGATCTTCGACATCGGTTTCCACATTTGGACCAACGGTTAAATAATGGCCAAGCTCTGCTAAGGCTAAGCCCCCCATTGCCACGGCAGCAACCGGTTTTAACACATCTTTCCATAAGGTGACAGTGAGGTCGATTTGCGGATCTTTAGGAAGACCATTATAAAGCTCAGGTCTGTCTGCGTGGTGTAGCACATACATAACATGTGTACCGCCCACGCCCGGTGGATCGTAAAGTCCGGCATTTTCATAGCCACGGGATTTCAGATCCGCCACACGTTGTTCCGCATAGATCTTCATTTCTTCTTTTGAACCGAAGCGAATCGCACCTGTCGGACAGGTTTTAACACAGGCCGGCTCTTGACCCACTTCCACACGATCAACACAAAGAGTACATTTGTATACACGATTGTCGTCCGGGTTCATGCGAGGAATGTTAAACGGACAACCGGCAATACAGTAACCACAGCCGATACATTTGTCGGATTGGAAATCCACAATACCATTTTTGTATTGGATGATTGCGCCAGGTGCAGGACAGGCTTTTAAGCAGCCCGGTTCTGAACAGTGCATACAACCGTCTTTACGAATTAACCATTCTAAACGATCGTTTTCTTCCACTTCATTAAAGCGCATAACTGTCCATGCTTTAGCGTTAAGATCAACAGGGTTGTCATAAACGCCGATACATTGCGCATTGACATCGGAGCGGATGTCATTCCACTCCGAACAGCCCACCTGACAGGCTTTACAGCCAATACAGGTGGATACATCAATCAGTTTTGCGACTTCAACTTTATGATCTCGTGCTTGTGGTGCCGGTGTCAGCCCTGAGGTGGCGGAGATCTTAATAATATCTTGAGATTGTACACTCATCGCTTATGCCTCCGCTTTCTCAATATTGACCAAGAATGTTTTATATTCCGGTGTTTGTGTATTCGCTTCACCCCAAGACGGTGTAAGCACGTTAGTGGAGAAACCACGATTACCTTTACCATTTAAGGCTTTCATATTCCAGTGAATCGGAATACCCACATGGTGAACGGTTTTACCGTCAATTTCCAATTCTTTCAAACGTTTGGTGACCACGGCAACAGCCTTGATGTAACCCCGTTTTGAGGTAATTTTCACCATATCGCCTTTTTGGATGCCTTTTTCTGCCGCTAATTTTTCACCTATTTCCACAAATTGTTGTGGTTGGGCGATAATATTTAGAGCAGATTGCGCCGTCCAACTGTGGAAATGCTCGGTTAAACGATAAGTGGTTGCCACGAATGGGAACTCTTTGTTTGAACCGATAAATTCACGGTCTTCTTGGTAAATACGCACGGTCGGATCCACTACTACATTTGGATGGAGTGGATTAGTATCAATCGGACTTTCAACCGGTTCATAATGCTCAGGCATTGGACCATTGTTGATTTTATCCACGGCAAATAAACGACCAACCCCTTCAGCAGACATAATAAACGGACCGGTTTCAGAACCCGGTGGTTGAGTACCATAGTCGGCAACATCAAACCAGTTCCAGTTCTTACCGTTCCATTTGATTAACTGACGGTGTTTATCCCATGGTTTACCGTTAATATCCAAGGAGGCACGGCTATAAAGAACACGGCGGTTTGCCGGCCATGCAAAGCCCCAACCTACAGTACAGCCTAAACCGGATGGGTCTGAATTATCCCGATTAGCAGTTTGGTTACCTTTTTCCGTCCACTGACCAACATATATCCAGTTACCCGATGTCGTCGTACCGTCATCACGCAAGTGAGCGAATCCACTGAGTAATTGGCCTTTTTTATACATCAGGTTACCGTTTGGATCATAAAGATCCTCAAGGGCATAACCATTTAATTCTTTTGCCAACTCTTCTGCTGTTGGAGAATGTGGTTGGGCATAGTTCCATGTCATGGCTTCAAAAGACTCAATACCACGGCCGCCCTCTTTTTTATAGAGTTCGTGCATTTCTTCACGGATCATGGAAAGAATATCCACATCCGGTAAGGCTTCACCCGGTTGATCACAACCTTTCCAGTGCCATTGCGCCCAACGACCGGAGTTAGAAATTGAGCCGTCTTCTTCAGCAAAACAGGTGGTTGGTAAACGGAAAACTTCTGTTTGAATTTCAGCAGGATTTACATCGTTTGATTCACCAAAGTTTTTCCAGAACTCAGAACTTTCTGTTTGAAGTGGATCAAGCACGATTAAGTATTTTAACTTACTCATACCGGCAAGGGTTTTGTTCTTATTCGGTAATGAGTTTAATACGTTAAAGCCTTGTAAAATCCAACCGTTCATTTGACCGTCATTCATTAATTTCACATGAGTGATTGGGTCATAGAAACGATCCATTTTTGGTAAGAAATCGAAGCCCCAGCCATTTTCTTTGGTCGCTTTATCACCATAAAAGGTTTTCATCATACTCACAAAGAATTTTGAGGTATTACGGTAATAGTTGATCTGACCTGGAACGATGTCTTTTGGCGTAATCGCATTAATATACTGCTCATAAGAGGTATCTTTATCGTTTGGTAAACGCATATAGCCGGGTAAGGATGCCGGCAATAAGCCCATATCCGTTGTACCCTGTACGTTTGAGTGTCCGCGTAATGCGTTAATACCACCACCCGGCATCCCCATATTACCTAACAGTAACTGGATCATCGCCATTGAGCGGATATTTTGCGTACCGATAGTATGTTCAGTAAACCCTAATGCATATAAATGCGTCATGGTTTTATCCGGCGCAGAGGTTTTACCGATTTCCTCACAGATTTGTAAGAACAGTTTTTGTTTTACACCGGTGATACGTTCAACCATTTCAGGGGTGTAACGAGAAACGTGCTCTTTTAAGACATTAATCACACAACGTGGGTGTTGTAATGTCATATCACGCTTCGCTTGACCATTCTCATCAAATTGATAATTCCAAGTCGATTTATCATAGCTACGTTTTTCCGCATCGTAGCCTGAGAACAGGCCGTCTTCAAATTTAAAGCCTTCGTTGACTAAGAAAGAAGCGTTGGTGTAGTGTTTAACATATTCGTGCTGAATCTTATCGTTTTCCAATAAATAACGGATCACGCCCATTAAGAACGCAATATCAGAACCGGAACGGATTGGCGCATGAAGATCAGCAACAGAGGCTGTACGGTTAAAGCGTGGATCGATAACGATGATTTTGGCACCGTTTTTCTTCGCTTCAATTGCCCAACGGAAGCCGACAGGGTGGGCTTCGGCAGGGTTACCGCCTTGAACGAGAATTAAATTGGCATTTTTGATGTCAACCCAGTTATTTGTCATGGCACCGCGACCAAATGATGGAGCAAGACTTGCTACCGTTGGTCCGTGTCAAGTATTCGCTTGGTTACAGACCGGCACCATCCCGAGCATTCGAATCCATTTTTGCGTCAGTAACGCGGCTTCATTGCTCATGGCGGAGGCGGTCATAATCCCTGTGGTTGACCAACGGTTGACGGTTTTTCCGCTTGCATCGGTTTCGACAAAGTTGGCATCACGGTCATCTTTCATTAAGCGGGCAATGCGTTTAATCGCATCTTGCCAGGACAGGCGTTCCCATTTATCGGAACCCGGTGCACGGTATTGAGGGTATAAAGCACGGCTTTCGCTGTTAATATAATCAAGCGCGCCAGCGCCTTTTGGACAAAGCGCACCACGACTAATTGGATGGTCTGGGTCGCCTTCAAGGTGAAATAATTTTGAACGAGTATTTGTACCAGTGTAGCCACTTAAGCCAGTATGAGGTTTGCCTGTACTATAAAGCAGCATACCGCAACTTACGGCACAATATGTACAAGTGTTACGGGATTCATAAGCGCGTAATAATTTGTATTCACGCGGTGCTGCCAACGCATTTGCCGGAGCAAAGCCTAACATAGCAGCGGAGGTTCCTGCCATACCACCTGCACAGATCTTAAAGAACTTTCTTCTTGAGACCTGCATAATCACTCCTTTCAACAAAAAATTGTTGAGATCTAATTAGATAGTAAAGAAATTCATCTAGAAAAAATAGCTGATTTCGTTAGAATAACATCAATCAACGGACTCAATTGCGTATAGAAAAACAGCAATTTAAGTTGGGCGTAGGATACCTATTTTTTAACCATAAATCCATAATCAAAATACATTATATTCCATAAAAATTCGTGATTAAGATCACAAATTGTGTAAAACATTAACCTTTTTGTTACAAATCTAAATGAAGCAGGTCATAAATGAAGGGTTTTATTGAACGGGCTGTCAATGTTTTTCAAAAACGAAAAACGGAACAAAAATCGACCGCACTTTTACAGCCTAAACAGGATATTTTGGCGGTGGAAATGCCGGTGTCATTAGTTTATAACGGTATTTCCCATGCCGTAATGATGTGTTCGCCGCAAGATCTGGCTGATTTTGCACTGGGATTTTCCTTCACGGAAGGGATTATTGAGAAGCCGGCCGATATTTATGGCATTGATGTGGTCGAAGGCTGCGATGGCATTGAAGTTCAAATCGAGCTATCCAGCCGTCAGTTTATGGCACTTAAAGCACACCGCCGTAATCTTACAGGGCGTACGGGGTGTGGTATTTGTGGCACAGAGCAACTGAGTCAGGTTTATAAAAATTTGCCGAAATTAGACCGCACTTTTCAGTTCGATCTCTGCTTATTAGAGGATTGTCTTGCTACTTTGCAAGCTCATCAACAGCTTGGACAACAAACAGGGGCAACGCATGCCTGCGCATTTTTTGATTTACAAGGTAAATTGCTTGCGATTCGAGAGGATGTCGGCCGTCATGTAGCGTTGGATAAATTGATTGGCTGGTATATCAAAGCAGGTAAACCGCAAGGTTTTATTATTGCTTCCAGTCGGGCAAGTTATGAAATGGTACAAAAAGTAGTTTCTTGTGGGGTTGAGTTACTGGTTGCTATTTCTGCTGCAACGGATCTAGCGGTTAAAATGGCCGATGAACATCATCTCACTTTAATTGGATTTGCCCGGGGAGGGAAAGGCAATATTTACAGCGGAAAAGAGCGGTTGATTTTTTAGGTGTTTTTACAGCTGACCGGACTGAGGTAAAAAGACGAGGCGACCTAACATCACCTCGTCTTTTTGTTGGATTTTTATTCGCCTTTCACTTCTTTCATCCAGCGGTCAATTAAGCGTTTTGCTTCTTGATCCTGTCCAAATCGAATGAAATCAATATCAATTAATTTTAATTTCATCGGATCCGGAAGATTAGGATGTGATTTGGCATGAATATTTGTCGGTAATTGATAAGAGTCCGCTTCACGCCATGGAATTTCTTGTGCTTCGGCAGAAAGCACAAAATCGATAAAGCGTTTTGCGTTGTCTAAATTTCGCCCGTTTTTGATGATACTCGCCGCACCTAATGTATAGCCCACACCTTCACAAGGCAGGATACCGACAACCGGCGCACCTTTATCTTTTTCACGCACATAGGCATGCATAAAGCTAATATTCACAGCAGTCGCACCTGTTGAAAGATGGCTAGTTGCCATACCGGTTTTGGTGTATTGGGAAATATTTTTATTGAGTGCTTTTAAATAATCAAAGGCTTTCTCTTCACCCATGGTTTCAATGAGGGTCGTAAGAATACTATATCCCGTGCCGGATACCCGTGGATCGGGATATTGAACTAAATCTTTGAATTCCGGTTTGATTAAATCCGAATAACATTGTGGTGTTTTGATGTTTTTTTCGGCAAGCAATTTTTCATTGACCCCGATACCCAGTTCCATCAAATAAATAATTGAGGTGGTATCGCCACGTTGTTCTACTAATTTTTTGAACTGAGGCATGATATTTTTTTGTTCAGGAGAACGATAAGTGGCGAGCAAACCGGCATCTCGAGCTTGCAGGTGCGGCTCAAAAGTTCCACCATACCAAACATCCGCTTGGGGATTGTCTTTTTCTGCTTTCAGTTTCCCGAGTACCGTTCCTGTGCTATGACGTACAAATTGGGTTTCCACATGATATTTTTTACTGAAGGCTTGTGAGATTTTTTCACAGGTTGTGTTTTGCACACTACAATAGATCACCAGTTTTCCTTGTGCTTGAGCCTGATTGGATAAACTGAAAGCGAAAAGGCCGCAAAGTGCGGTCAATTTGAGGCATTTTTTTAAATGAACACAGGAAATCATCATGCATCCTTAGTGGTTATCAGTCATAAAGAAAAGCAGGTTGGCCTTTGAGTTTGAGGAAAGGATGAGGGTTTCCTCACTCAGTGCCGACTGCTTCAGGTTTACGGGAGGCGTTTCGCCATTTTCCACCCGACTAAGCGAGGCACTATAAGCTCTCCCTCTATTTTTGTAAAGTCCGATCTGATGAAATCGTTCGGTTTTCTTGTTCTTCTTTAAAAGCGAGATATTCTTCTAAAAGATCAATGGCCTCCTGACATTTTTGACGGCGGCGTTTATAGCTTTCGGCTAATCCTATGGCTTTTTGTTGAGTATCGGGGGCGGTTGCTATGCGGATAATATCCCTTTGTTGTTGGTATAAATGATTGAGCTGTTCAAGGGCTTCATAATATTTCTCTAAACGTTCACGAGGGGGTAATTGGTGAATCGCATGTGAGGCTTTTGGGGTGGCTGATATTTTGGGTTTGGAAGAGCTCAATCGGTGATTTTTTCGATTTAGGGCTTCTGATAGCACACGACATTGTTTCACTAAATGCTCTGTGATGAAGTGATAGTGATGGATATTGGTTGAATGAAGTGTTTTTATTTTTGTCAGGGTTTGCTGAATTTCAGAAAAATAAAAAGAAACGGTTTGTCCCTGTTCACTGAACAATGTTCGGTCAAATTGGGCGAAGAGCTTTTCTTCTTGTCTTGATGAATAGGTATGCTGAAGCTGTTGAACTTTTTGCTCTAATGTATCGATAAGCGACTGAATAGCCATAAAAAATCCCCCTAGGCGGGGGATTATAATCCTTAAAGGTACATGGCGGCAATCCAGCCGAAAATAATGAGTGGGATATTGTAGTGAATAAATGTTGGTACAACAGAATCCCAAATGTGATCGTGTTTACCATCCATATTTAAACCGGACGTCGGCCCCAATGTGGAGTCTGAAGCTGGCGAGCCGGCATCACCTAAGGCTGCCGCCACACCCACAATAGAAACGGTTGCAAGAGGTGAAAAACCAAAAGATAAGCAAAGAGGGACATAAATTGAGGTAATAATCGGAACGGTTGAGAAAGAAGAACCAATCCCCATAGTGATTAATAACCCGACAATCAACATTAAAAATGCTGCAAGTCCTTTGCTTTGAACCGCACCATTGCTTAAGTTTTGTACGAGATCAGTTACACCGCTGGTAGCATTAATCACATTGGCAAAGCCGGAAGCGGCGATCATCACAAAGCCAATCATTGCCATTAAACGTAAGCCTTGTTGGAAAATGTCGTTACTTTCTTTGAGTTTAAAGATGCCAAACACCGCAAAAATCACTAAACCGACTAAACCGCCAATAATGGTTGAACTCGTTACAAGCTGAGTGGCAAAGGTCGCTACGATGGCAATGATACTGGCGGTAATGTGTTTTGGTTGAATATTGGCAATATGTGCTTCAATCTCTTTTGTGGTTGGTGTTTCGATCGTTGCACTGTATTCACGAGGTTTGCGATAGGTGATAAATACCGCAATCAATAAACCTAAAATCATCCCGATGACCGGTAATAACATCGCCAGTGATACCTGTGCAACATCGGTTTGTAGACCTAAATTTGCTCCGGCTTGATTGATATTTTTCACCAAAATACTTTCAATAAAGATTTTCCCAAAACCCACCGGTAAGAGCATATAGGTGGCGGTAAGACCGAATGTTAACACACAGGCTACCGCACGGCGGTCGATTTTCAAACGGTTAAAGATTGAAAGCAAAGGTGGAATGACAATCGGGATAAAGGCAATATGTACAGGTAAGAGATTTTGCGAGGAAATAGCAAATAGTGCCAATATGGCAAAAATGGCATATTTAAACCAAGCAAGATTGTTGCCTGTTGGGGTTTTATTAATTTTTGTGATGATTTTATAGGCCAGTAAATCCGTAATGCCGGATTTAGAGATCGCAATCGCAAAAGCACCAAGCATAGCATAGTTCATTGCCACTTCCGCACCGCCACCTAAGCCGCCGGTGAAGGTTTCGATGGTTTTACTTAAACCAAGATCACCGCATAAACCGGCGGTGAGTGCCGCAATCACAAGGGCAATCACCACATTAATACGCAGCAAACTCAATGCGAGTAAGACGATAATTGAGATAACAACGGGGTTTGATAACATTGTGTTTTTCCTTATAGGTTAATGTGTAAATAAAGTAAAAATTAAAAAAATTTAAAGTGCGGTTGTTTTTTCTTCTGTTTTTACGCCAATTGGCATATGGGGGAAACCACCAAGCGCTTTTAAATGATTGACCATATAACAGAACAATTCAGCCGTGCGTTCCGTGTCATAGAGGGCAGAATGGGCTTGTTTTCCATCAAACGGAATATTGGCGGCTTGACAGGCTTTAACCAGTACGGTTTGCCCGAACATTAATCCTGCTAGGCTTGCGGTATCAAACATACCGAAAGGGTGGAAAGGATTACGTTTGATCCCGGTGCGTTCTGCCGCCGCCATTACAAAGCGTTGGTCGAACATGGCATTATGAGCCACAATAATCGAACGTTGACATTCCGCTTCTTTTTGAGCACGACGCACCAGTTGGAATAACCCACTCATCGCCTCTAATTCTGATACGGCGCCTCGTAACGGGTTATGAATATCAATCCCATTGAATTTTAAGGAGTCCGGATTGATATTTGCCCCTTCAAAAGGCTCAATATGAAAATGGCACTTTTGATCCGGGTGCAAATCACCTTTCTCATCCATTTTTAAGGTGATAGCAGCCAGTTCCAATAAGGCATCTTTCTCGGCATCAAAACCGGCAGTTTCCACATCAATAATCACGGGAAAGTAACCACGAAAACGATTTTTCAATTGATTATGATAAGGGATTTCTTGAGCATCGGGCATAGCGTATCCTTAAAAAATAAAATAACGCAGGTGAACCCACGTTATTCAAACCTCATAAAAAGTTAGCGCACGTTAATTGCCAAGTCCGGCTTTTGCCTGTTTATTTTCGATAAATTCAATTTTGTAGCCGTCCGGATCTTCGACAAACGCAATCACCGTTGTTCCGCCTTTTACCGGGCCGGGTTCTCGGGTGATTTTTCCACCATTGGCACGCACCGCTTCACAGGTAGCGACAATATCATCCACCCCAATGGCAATATGTCCATAGGCAGAGCCGAGATCATATTCGCTCACCCCCCAATTGTAGGTAAGCTCTATCACGGAAGATTTATCTTCATCATCATAACCTAAAAAGGCTAAGGAGTACTTATACTCAGGGTTTTCACTGGTGCGTAATAAACGCATCCCCAAAACATCTTGATAAAACTGAATGGAACGATCTAAATCGCCCACTCGTAACATGGTATGTAAAATTCGCATTATTTCTTCCTTTTCAATGGGAAAACAAGTGGCAGGATTATGCCACAAATTGAATTTTAAATCAGTACAGTTTATGCAGTATTCCTCTTTTTAATGAGCATAAAATGAAAAATAGTGATTATTTGATTTAAAACAAAATGGCGCATCAGTAGAAGGATTATATTTTATGCTAAGTTTTATGCTGATGTTCGTTTCGAATAGTTTGGGCGTAAAAACGAAGTTTCATTTTATATTTCAATGGACGTATTTAAATCTTATATAAGGAGTGTATATGTTTTCTTTTTTAAAAGCTTCCCCTCCCGCCCCTCGAATCGAAAGCGCGAGGACCGATGCTGAGTATAAAAAATTACGCTGGCAAGTTTTTGCTGGTGTGTTTATTGGTTATGCGGCCTATTATCTTATCCGTAAAAATTTCTCCCTCGCCATTCCTTATCTCATTGATGAATATGGTTTTACCAAAGCGGATTTAGGGACAGTCGGTGTGGCATTATCGCTTGCTTATGGATTGAGTAAATTCATTATGGGAAATGTATCGGATCGGAGTAACCCTAAATATTTTATTACGATAGGTTTGCTCGGATCGGCGGTGGTAAGTTTAATTTTTGGTTTAGTCCCTGGTGTGTTGGCGTCTATTCCATTAATGATCATACTTGCCGCACTCAATGGTTGGTTTCAAGGTATGGGCTATCCACCGGGTGCAAAAACAATGACAAACTGGTTCTCTGTTTCTGAACGTGGCGTTTGGTGGAGTTGGTGGAATGTATCCCATAATTTAGGTGGCGGATTAATTGGTCCATTAGCTATTTTAGGCTTAGCAATTTTTGGCACATGGCAATCCTTATTCTACCTACCGGCGCTTATTGCTATTGTGCTTGCATTTATTATGTTCGCCCTCATGCGGGATACGCCGGAATCTCAAGGTTTGCCACCGGTTGATGAATGGAAAGGCGAAAAAGTGCTACAACAGGTTGAATCTGCCCACACCCTTTCTTCCAAGGATATTTTTAAAAAATACATCATTAACAATAAATTTTTATGGTCGATTGCTATTGCGAACGTTTTTGTCTATTTCATTCGTTACGGTATTATTGACTGGGCACCAACATACTTAAAAGAAGTGAAACACTTTTCAGTGGATAAACAAAGCTGGGCATATTTCTTATATGAATATGCGGGTATTTTCGGTATGTTAGCGAGTGGCTATTTAAGCGATAAAGTTTTCAAAGGGCACAGAGCACCGCCAATGTTATTATTTTTAACCGGGGTTTTGATCGCTATTATTGTTTACTGGAAAAACCCAGCGGGTAATCCATTGGTTGATAATATTTGTCTTGTTGCAATTGGTTTCTTAATTTATGGGCCGGTCATGATGATTGGTTTGCAAGCAGCAGACCTCGTACCACGCATCGCAACAGGAACAGCGACAGGTTTAACCGGATTATTCGGCTATTTATTAGGTTCTGCGAGTGCAGGCTATGTGATGGGGAAATTAGTGGACCTATTTGGTTGGGATGGCGGCTTTTATGCCTTAATTGTTTCCTGTTTCTTAGGTTTCATCTTCATTGCGTTCACCTTATTCCATAAGACGAATATCGAGAAATAATCTTTTATCTCTTTAAGTAAAAGAGCGGTCAATTTTAAATGCATTTTTCATTGATCGCTCTTTTTTATCTCATTATTTCACCGCCACCATTGAACCAAAATTAAAGCACTGAAACCATAATTCTACTTGAGAAAAGCCGATGTTTTTTAAGCGTGCTTTGTGGGTTTCGATGCTGTCGGTACGCATCACATTTTCCAGTGCAGTGCGTTTTTGGCTCACTTCGAGTTCGCTGTAACCGTTTGCCCGTTTGAATTGATGGTGTAAATCAATCAGCAGATCATCGACTTTCTTATCTTCAAAACGGAATTTTTCCGAAAGCACTAACACACCATTTGGATTTAACCCCTGATAAATTTTGCTGAGCAATGCTAGGCGATCTTCAGGGGGTAAAAATTGCAGGGTGAAATTTAAAATCACCATTGAGGCATCTTGGATTTCTACCTGGCGAATATCATCACAGAGAATCTCCACGGGAATATCGCTTTGATAGGCGGCAATATGTTGTCGACAGCGTTCAACCATGGGTTGGGAATTATCAATCCCAATGATTTTGACATTGGGTTGATGAATATTTCGCCGTGCGGAAAGGGTGGCCGCCCCTCGTGAGCAGCCGAGATCATAGACTTGGCTGTTTGGGGTGACAAAGCGTTCGGCAAGCATACCAATGGCGGTGATGATATTGGCATAACCCGGTACGGAACGTTGGATCATATCAGGGAACACTTCTGCGACGTTTTCATCAAAGGTGAAATCGCCCAGTTTTTCTATGGGGGTGGCAAAGAGGGTATCTTTCATAATTTAACCAGTATGAGCTTGGGATGATCGTATCCTAGACTAAAAGTGCGGTTATTTTAGGGCAAGTTTTTAATGGGTCAAATAAATTTCGGTTTCTGATTTTAAATGGGCGGCTTTTTCCGTATAATCCAACGGTATTTTATATTTTTAGCCGAATTAAGGAACAGGATATGATGCGTACACATTATTGCGGTGCTTTAAACCGTAACCATATTGGACAAGAAGTGACATTAAGCGGTTGGGTTCATCGTCGTCGTGATTTAGGGGGCTTAATTTTTATTGATATGCGTGACCGTGAGGGCATCGTTCAAGTGTGTTTTGACCCGAAATACCAAGAGGCGTTAACGGCAGCGGGTGGTTTGCGTAACGAATTTTGTATTCAAATTCAAGGTGAAGTGCTTGCTCGTCCGGAAAATCAAATCAATAAAACTATGGCGACGGGTGAAGTGGAGATTTTGGCGAAAGCCTTGCGTATTTATAATGCTTCTGATGTATTGCCTCTCGATTTCAATCAAAACAACACGGAAGAACAACGCTTGAAATTCCGCTATTTGGATTTACGCCGTCCGGAAATGGCACAGCGTTTGAAAACCCGTGCGAAAATCACCAGTTTTGTTCGCCGTTTTATGGACGATAACGGTTTCTTGGATATGGAAACCCCAATGCTCACCAAAGCCACACCGGAAGGGGCGCGCGATTATCTTGTGCCAAGCCGTGTGCATAAAGGGAAATTCTATGCCCTCCCGCAATCACCACAGCTTTTCAAACAGCTTTTAATGATGTCCGGTTTTGATCGCTATTATCAAATTGTTAAATGTTTCCGTGATGAGGATTTACGCGCAGATCGCCAACCGGAATTTACCCAAATCGATGTGGAAACCTCTTTCTTAACTGCTCCGGAAGTGCGTGAGATCATGGAGCGAATGGTACATGGCTTGTGGTTAGATATCTTAGGGGTGGATTTAGGTCAATTCCCTGTGATGACTTGGCAAGAAGCAATGCAACGTTTTGGTTCGGACAAACCAGATTTGCGTAACCCATTAGAAATGGTAGATGTGGCAGATATTGTGAAAACGGTGGATTTTAAAGTCTTCCAAGGGCCGGCGAATGATCCGAATGGTCGTGTTGCTGTTATTCGAGTGCCTAACGGCAATGAGATCACCCGTAAACAAATTGATGAATATACACAATTTGTCGGGATTTATGGTGCGAAAGGGTTAGCTTGGTTAAAAGTAAACGATGTGAATGCAGGGCTTGAGGGGGTACAAAGCCCGATTGCCAAATTCTTAAATGAAGAGGTCTTAAAAGCATTATTTGAACGTGTCGGTGCACAAACAGGGGATATTCTCTTTTTTGGTGCAGACAAGTGGCAAACCACCACGGATTCCATGGGCGCGCTTCGTTTGAAACTGGGTCGGGATCTTGGTTTGACCCGTTTAGACGAATGGCAACCGCTTTGGGTGATTGATTTCCCAATGTTCGAACGGGACGATGAAGGCAATCTCGCCGCAATGCATCACCCGTTTACTTCACCAAAAGATTTCACGCCTGAACAATTAGAAGACGATCCAACCTCAGCGGTGGCGAATGCTTATGATATGGTGATTAATGGTTATGAAGTAGGTGGCGGATCAGTGCGTATTTTTGAGCCGAAAATGCAACAAACCGTATTCCGTATCTTAGGCATTGATGAAGAACAGCAACGGGAAAAATTCGGTTTCTTATTGGATGCTTTAAAATTCGGTACGCCACCGCATGCCGGCCTTGCCTTCGGATTGGATCGCTTAACCATGTTATTAACCGGTACGGATAATATTCGTGATGTGATTGCTTTCCCGAAAACGACCGCAGCGGCTTGTTTAATGACCGATGCTCCAAGTGTAGCGAACCCGCAAGCCTTGGAGGAACTTGCCATTTCAGTGGTGAAAGCAGAGTAATATTGATTTTTTTCGGCAGACAAAAGTGCGGTCAATTTTGATCGCCTTTTTTAGCTTTTCTATCTGTCATTCATTAAAAAAGGGAAACATGGTGTGATCTGCACCCCAAAAGT
>NZ_MLHH01000018.1 GCF_002000125.1 Rodentibacter heidelbergensis | reverse complement strand
CCGTTTTCGGTTGGTCGTCTTCACCTTTGAAAGTCACTTCAACTTTGTTGTTGTCATCACCTGGTTTTGCGGTGACTGTACCATCAATGTCTGGTGAGGTAGTGGTTGGTTTGTCAGCAGGGTCCCCAGGTTGAGCATCAGTACCTGCATTCACTGGGTCAGCATCAGCAGTGTTACCTGCATCATTTGTACCTTTGGCATTCACTGGTTCACCATCTTTCACTTTATCTGATGGGATAGTGATAACACCTGTATCTGGGTCTACTGTTGCACCGGTATCACCTGCATCAGGAATAGACCATTTACCGTCAGCACCTTTTTCTGCAGTAACAGTTTTATCTTTGCCATTTTCATCTTTAAAAGTGACATTCACTTTTGTATTATCTGAACCTGGGGTGACCGTAACAGAACCGTCATTGTTTGCTTTAATTCCAGGTTTATCGGCTGTGGTATCGTTGTTACCATTATTGCTCGAGCCACCGCTACTTCCACCACTGCTCGCTGCAATAGCAATACCTGCTGCCAATGGTACTAATGCTAATAACCACCATGGATTAAACGCCCAAAATGCACTGGCAAGATCCTCTCCACCTAATGCTTGTGGCGCAGCGACTTCTTCAGCGAGCATACTCACTGCATCTGCTTTTAAACCGGATTCCGGTACATAGGCATAAACACCGCCATTCTCATGTTGCCCCACGAGTAAATTGGTCACTTCTTCTGAATTTTCATCTCCGTAGTAGCCTTTAATCACCACATCAGGGTTCATATCACCGTCTTCTAAGAAGATTTTTAAATCTTTACCTTCACGTTTAGCAATAATATTTTGTGGAGCAAAACCCGTTTGATCGTCAATTAATTGATAGTTAGATTTATCTCTTGCATCAATCACTAAGGTATCGCCTTGATTAATTTGATGAGAAGCGATTACTTTTTTTGCACTTAATACTTTTAATGTAGTCGACATATTTATTCCTTAACTAATAGATTTATTTCGTTCCGTAAACTGTCACTTCAACACGGCGGTTCGGTAAATTACATTGATTTTTCGCCGCGCCGGATAATCCACCACAGTTCGTCACCACCGGTTCTTTCTTACCGTAACCAATGGCTTTGACCGGTGCGGTAATCCCTGCTTTTTGCAACTGCTGCTTCACACTATTTGCTCGTTTTTCTGACAAAGCGAGGTTATAACTATCGCTTCCTAGGTTATCAGTATGTCCTCCTACCACAATATGAGATACATTTAAATTTTTCACCTGTGCCATAAACTGTTCTAATTTTTCACGACCTGCAGGCAAAATGTCCTTATAAGCAGATTTGTTGAAAGCAAATAATGCACTACTATCAACAGCAATCGCTGCGATAACTACCGGTGGTTTACAGTTAGTTGCATTAGGTACTCTTGATAAGGTTTGGTTTTCTTTCGGTAAATTGGCAATTTCTTGCTCTGCAACCGATGGCTCAACACGTTGTAGATAAAGCTGTCCGTTAGATTCCTGCAACACTTTGATATAGGCTACTTCACCAATTGGTAACGTATGGCTGACACCTTTCGTGCGATTACCAAATTTTTGATTGGTGCTAAAAGAAGTGCTGAATAAATGTTTATCCGCACAAACCGGCACTGCCGTATAAGCATTAGGCAGCAATGAGGCTTGATAATCGCCATTCACATAAATATTGGTAGCCGGGCCTTGAAGATCGCCTTGGCGATAAAATACGGCTAAAGATTGATTTTCACCAAGCTGGGCAGAAATCTTACTATTTTGGAAATTACTCCATATTTCTAATGGTTGATTTGCATCACGAGCACAACCACTCAATGCAACAACGACCCCCAAACAAAGAAGTGTTTTTTTCATATAAAACCTCTTAAAAAGTTAAATTATTGATATATAAAAATAACTCAGCATATTCGTTTCCATACATACTGAGAAAAGTTGAGAAAATGAAAAAATCAAAAACTCAAGACAC
>NZ_MLHH01000017.1 GCF_002000125.1 Rodentibacter heidelbergensis | reverse complement strand
GGCAGATGAAAAGTGCGGTGGAGACTTATAGTGCTAACCGACAAGAAGAGGCGGAGCGGGAAGTTAGACGTCTTGAAACCGAGCGAAATCAAGCCTTGCAATCAGGTGATGCAGAAGTGCTTGCAAAAGCTAACCGTATGCTAAAAGCCGCCAAAGAAGAAGCAAGAGATTGGGGAGTAGGCGGAAAAAACAAACGCATTGTAGATACCGTCACCACTGTAATAAGCTCAGCCATAGCGGGAAAATCGGGTGCAGAGCTAACGACAACCGCCCTTTCACCATTAATAAACCAAAAAATCAAAGAGGTAACGACAGATAAAACCACCGGCGAAGTGGATAAAGTGACGAATGCTATTGCTCATGCGGTATGGGGCGCCATAGAATCGGTAACGGCAGGTGGCAATGTTGCAACAGGGGCTATCTCTGCAGCTGGTGCAGAGCTTGCGGCACCACTTTTAGCCAAAGCGCTTTACGGCACGGATAAGGTGAGAGAGCTGACAGAAGTTCAAAAACAAAATATCGTGAATCTCAGTACATTAGCGGGAGCTATTGGTTCGACAATTGTCAGTGGTAATGGCAATGGTGTGGAGATATTGAGTTCAAGCAATCAGGGTGCTGAAATTGGGAAAAGGGCGGTGGAGCACAATAACATGGCTGATGATACCCACCCTAGTGTAGAGCGAGAGCAAAATATCGCGATGTATGCGAAAGTTTATTTTGACGGTGATGAAGACAAGGCTCGGGAATTTATTGAAGGGCTGGAAATTGCCGAAGCGAGGGGGCAAATTGATAGTGTAAAAGACTTAGCACAAGCTGTGTTAAATCCTTTGGATACTGCAAAATCTTTATGGGATGTTGTTTCTAATCCATCAGAAACCTATGACCAAATTCTTATCAGTGAGGCTCAATGGCGAGATGCTTATGAAAATGCGCTGGAAAATGATCCGAAATTAGCAGGAGAAATGAGCGGTTATTTAAGGGGCTCTTTAAAAGGCGTGCCAACAGGTGGTGTTTTATTGACGGGTTCAGGTTTAGCAATGGTTAAAGGTATTGCTAAAACGTCTGACTTTATTAAATCAGGGAAATTAAATTTAACAAGGAAAGCCATACCAAACAGTGAAGTTGGTATTCAATGGGGAAAAGGAATTTCCAATCAAGGTAAACCTTGGGAGGCTTATGTTCAATCCAAATTACCGGAAGGTGCAGTTAATTTGAATGATATTAAGCCCAATTTTAAAACTTTCGATCATATTTTACCGGATGGTACAGCGATAAGCTCAAAAACGATGGATACGGTTGGTTCTAAGATTTATCAGAATCCATCAAAAATTACTTATACTTTAAATAAGTATGTCGATGAAATGGTGAATTTTAAAGAAGAGAGTAAAGGAGAGTTCGTGCTTTATAATTCAAATATAAAGGCGAGAGAGTTGTACTTAGCAATCCCGGTAAAGACAACGAAAGAGCAGATGAAGGCGATCAATAAATCGATAGATTATGCGAGCTCTAAAGGAACAAATATTATTGTTAATAAGGTAAATTAATATGAATAAATCAAAGAATGTACTTGTTAGAATAAATAAAGATTTTTTATTAGTAACTTCCTTTATAAAAGGTATGCTATCAATGACTAATCCTGATCAAGAATTTATTTTTAATCCTGTTGATATTTCTGATATTGACCTTGGTCGTTTGATTCGAGAAAAGTTTAATGAAGGTAAAGAGATGCCGGTAAAGGAATTTCTAGCCTTGTTTCATTCTGAGAAAATAAAAGGGTTGCAAAAGAAACTAGAAAATGAGATGAAATTGCTTTATGGATACAAAAGTAGAAAGTCTATTTATAAAGATATGAATTTTTTATCTTTAGAGTTGAATGATTCAGATATTAGTGTATCTCCTCTTCATCAAGATTCACTTGATGGTTTTACTGGTATCTCAAATCCCGACGGAACACAGTTGGAATTTAAGTATGATATCAATATATCCGATGAAGAGCTGGGAAAAGCAGTGAGAGAAGCAATTAAATATTGCACGAGTATTTATCGTTAGTTTTTAATGTAAATCTTTCAAAAATTAATATCTAAGAGGTAAAGTGCGGTTGGTTTTTGGGGTGTTTTTAAAATCAACCGTGTTTTTTTACAAGCTAAGGTATCACTTCTATGCAAAACTATCTTCCCCCTATACTTTTTTAAACACGATAGAAAGTGCGGTAAAAAATGACAGTGCTTCAGAACGGTTGAAAGCGGCGAATGTGATGAGTGTGGCGGCGCAGGGTTATAACCTATACGATGCAGTGAATAAGATGCTGAAAAAATACGTTGTTGATGTTGCGATACAACATGAAAATGGGTAGACGAGCCTGACTCAAGAAGTGGGTAGCTCAGTATCTAGTAGTCTAAAAGACAAAGTGGAAGTCTATGCCTGTTAGGGTTGTTCATAAACAGCAATTGACGGAGAGAAAGAAAAAAGCATCGACAAAATCGATGCTTTAAAATTTGGTTGCGGGGGCCGGATTTGAACCGACGGCCTTCGGGTTATGAGCCCGACGAGCTACCAAGCTGCTCCACCCCGCGTCTGACGGCGTGCACTATACGCTATTCAAAAAATTTTGCAAGCTTTCAACAAAAGTTTATTATGTATTTGTTGTTAAAACGATCAAAATGTTTATAAATTGAACATTTTAATCTGATTGAATAAGACAGTTAATTATCATAAAAAATACCTGTATCTGACAGCATTTCCTCAGAAACAGGCATTTATACATGATAAATAGGTTCTAAATGGCTAAATGAACTAGAATTTCATATTTAAACTTACAAAATAGTTTCGTCCAGGAGCCGCATAACGAGCAATACTTCCATACTGACTTTCTGCGTGTACTGAGTTAGTCGAGCTACGGCGCACAGACTCCCAAGTGCTATATTGCTTATTTAAAAGATTATATATACCGGCATTAACCGTGATATTTTTTCCTACTTTGTAATAGCCGAGCAAATCTATCGTTTTCCAAGATTTCGTTTCTATATGCGTTACCTTAAACTTGTTGTTTGGATGATTTGGATCTTTTGCAAGGAATCTTGTTGTGGCTAATTCGTTAGCATCTTTTGCTTTTGAGTAGGTCATAATCAGAGAACTTCCCCATTTTTCGGAAGGCGCATCATAATTAAGCCCGACAACAATACGAGCAGGTTGTATCGCATCAAATGGATAGAGTGTACCATGTATGAGACGATCGTCTACTCTTGTTGCTTTTTTAGGTTTCGATTTTTCGTAGGTGATATTTGTACTAAAACCTGATGGGATAATCTGCATTATTGAATGAAGATCAAGGTATCCTTGGATACCATATCCCTCAATCGTTGCGTTAGAGAAATTGTAATCTTGTCTAATTGATGATTCTCTTTCTGTTGCGAGGCTTATTAGATTTTTGTAACGACTAATAAATTTATTGGCTTCTAAATATCCCCAATTTCCTTTAAGCCCTATACTCACTTCACGATGAGTCGATGTTTCAGGTTTTAAATGAGCAGTTGAGCGTTTCCCATGAGGTGACCAGCCGTAAACCTCTTGACTACTTGGGTTTCTAAACCCTGTAGAATAGTGATAGGCAATATGAATTTGCTCAATGGGTTTGAACACAACATTAAACTTATAGGTAGTATTGTTATATTCTCTTGATACCAAAAATTTTTTATCTCCGGAGACGGCATCACGATCTCGAAGAAAACCACCACCGATATCAAGATACTTTCCAAAAGAGATCTGATTATACAAACCGAAATATTTGTTTTTTCCTTTAAGTTTAAAAGAACAGCGTCTATCTTTACTACATACATCGGCAGTAAGGAGATCTCGCGAATCTACCCGTCCTAGATAATGGGGAATATAAATTTCATATCGTCCCCCATTTTTATTTGGTCTCAGTTCATTTTCTAGCCCGCCATATCGCATGACATAGGCCTGGTGATTCTGTGTAACCTGATAACGAGTAGCACCAGCGGTCATATTTATGCGGTAAGTTATTGGTTCAAACTGAAAAGTCTTATCATATTTTAGACCTAAATGTGAACGTTTTTCTTGATAGAATACATTGTCTAGATCTTCAGATGAACCGGGTTTATCTCGACTTGCACGACAATTTTTATCTGCCACTGGATATTTACTACAACTCAAGGTGCGATAATCTGAATTAATACTGATTTTTTGGTGATCCAAATTAAACTCAAGCTTATCTGCCCATTTATTTTTAGGTTCAATAATATAATAGAGGCTTTGACGTTGTTTACGGTGTTCTTCAGTACTAAAACGAGCCTTTGTATAGACCAAAGGTGCATACGGCCCCATTGCGATATCATCAAGATAGGTTCCCCCGCTACCGGGATGGGGACTCTGAGTGACAAAATCTCTTATGGTCTGATCATATTCTCTTTTTTGCTCATCATAGGTTTTCCATGCTTTATCCTCCGGGCTACCTACACCTGATGTATCGTATTCTTTCTTTTTTTCACGAAATTCAGCTAATTTTTTCTTATATTCATCAAAGGCCTTGTAGTAGCCATCCCAATCATACCCTTCCGGACAATCTTTGCAGTAAAAATCATCACCTGTTGGTGCGCTAGGGTATTTAGGTCGAGGATCCGGAACAGAAGGTGGCGGTGGGGGAGCATAATAATAAGCGCGCTCTCTCATATCTCGAGTGGCATAACGCTGTTTCGTATCCTCAAAAATTCCTCCGATTAATTGGTTTGGTGTAATTTCATATTCAAGGCGTGTCAAATAAGAATGGGTTTTGCTTTTTAGCGGATCCGGTGCTTCTCTATCCGGACCGGTATAATCTTTGGCTGACACTATTTCTGTTGGATGGACCATTTGCTTGAGTTGTTCAAGTTCCTCAGGGGTAAATTTTCTCCCTTTATTGGAATCTTTATAGTCCTCCATCGCACTTTTTAAATCATGAAACCTGGTGAAGCGAGATAAATAAAAAGGCTCTGTACAGGTTTCACATTTATAGAATATGCCATTAGTATTCACCTCGTTTGGTGTTGGGGTGCTAAGTCGATATTTATCAACATATGCACCCAAACGGCGAAGTTCTATTTTTTTATTCATCACATTATCATGAATTTTTGTTTCTTTGCCGTGACGATGGGTGTATTGAAAGAGTCCTTTTAAATTCCCTACATGAAATGCGCTTCCCAATGATTGCGTAAATTGACTATTTTTACTGCTGTAAGCCGTTTTACTTGTCAGCGCCAACTTTTCTCCTTCAGATAAAATGTCATCTACGCTTTTCGTTTTAAAGTTAACTGAGCCACCCAGGGCACCATTGCGGGCTAGGAATGATTGACTACCCTTATCAATTTCAACACGAGAGATGTTTTCAAGTTCTACCTCATTTCTTGCACCGCTACCGACAGGTTCATAAAAATCACTGATATTCGTGGTGTGAGATTGTAGCTGTGGCATGCCATCAACAGTAATAGCTACTCTATTTTTATCAACGCCTCGTATTGCAAAGCCTGATGTTCCCCCTCTATTTTGTTCAACAACAGAAACACCGGCATCGTAACGAATAAGATCTCTAATGTTATTGATTTGTTGCTTTTCTAATTGCTCACTATTTTTAATGATTTTTGAATTAGTCGAGAGCTCGTTGATATTGGCCGTCACGTTAATCTCTTCTAATTGGGGTATATGATCCTCAGGTTGAGGGCTTGCAGTGGCAAAAGGCGAGAATAGAGTAGGGAGCAAAAAAGTAGCTTTCATAATGATGATTTTTTTGCTGCATTGAATATGCTGATGAAATAACGGCATTTACCTTGTCTCCTTAAAATTTAATGTTTAAAAGAATAAAGATTTGAACAGTGCTTTTACGGACTACTGTAGATTTTCGTTATAGCGGATGGAGTATAGTTTAAATGATAATAATTATCAATATTATTTATTTCTGTGTGAGAGGCTTTGATGAGAAATTATGCTAGTAGTTTGAGGCAATTTTTGATAGCGTATGCAGCCTTATAAAAATTCGTTTTTTGTTTAGGAATAGAATATGAAATGTCGTAAAAATCTCGGTATTAAAGTTTTCAGTATGTTAGCTATTGCCTCTATTTTAGTGGCTTGTGGTGGTTCTCCTAATAAGCCTACATCAAATAAGGGGAGTCGTCCTGTGCTTACGCCTACGGGGGATGATCCGCAAAAATTTGGTGCGAAATACCATGGTCGAAGCTATCAACAGCGCATTTTATCGCCGGTTTCTCGTGTAGAAAACCAAAGTGCGGTCATTAATCAGGGGGATTTTTTAACACAACTTTCTAATGTGAAAGCTTATTCCGGTCGATTGGCTGATCGTTTCTATGGTAACTATCAAAAAATTACCAATTGGGTGCTTGCCGGTGCGGATGTCAGTGAATTATCTGAATATGGTATTTCCCCTCAAATTATGAAAGGTTTTGACGGCTATCAAAACGTGTTGATGACAGGCTATTATTCGCCGGTCATTCATGCCCGCCGCACACCGCAAGGAAAATTCCAACACCCTATTTATGCGATGCCGGCGAACAAACGTTTTACCCGTGCACAAATCTACGCCGGGGCATTGGAAGGAAAAGGTTTGGAATTAGCTTACAGTGATTCGATGCTTGATAACTTTTTACTTGGTGTACAGGGAAGCGGTTATGTTGATTTTGGAAACGGTAACTTAAATTATTTCGCCTATGCCGGACAAAATGGCTTTAAATATCAAGCGGTAGGGCGTTTGTTGGTGGAAGATGGGGAAATTCCAAAAGAGAAAATGTCGATTCAAGCAATTCGAGATTGGGGAAAAGCCAACCCTTCACGGGTTCAGGGCTTGTTAGAGCGTAATCCGTCTTATGTCTTCTTTAAAAATGATCCAAGTGGAAAAGTCAAAGGTTCTGCCGGTGTGCCTCTTGTGCCAATGGCGGCGGTGGCATCCGATCGCAATGTGATTCCGTCCGGCTCTGTTTTATTGGTGGAAGTTCCGGATATCGATAGTCAGGGGAACTGGAAAGGCACGCATAAATTACATTTAATGGTGGCATTAGATGTGGGTGGTGCGGTAAACGGTCATCATTTTGATCTCTATCGTGGTATTGGTGATGAAGCAGGCCATATTGCCGGACTTTCGAAACATTATGGCCGTGTTTGGGTATTGCAATAATGGCATCTGTGGATAACTACGAGCAGCGTTTTGGTGGCATCGGGCGCCTTTATACGCCGGAAGGTTTAGCCCGTCTTCGCCAAGCGCATATTTGTGTTATCGGCATTGGGGGCGTTGGTTCATGGGTGGTGGAGGCACTAGCCCGTTCCGGTATTGGACAACTCACCCTGATTGATATGGACGATATTTGCGTGACCAATATCAACCGCCAACTTCCGGCGTTGAGTGGCAATATCGGTAAATTAAAAACAGAAGTGATGGCAGAACGGGTAAAGCTGATTAATCCGGACTGCAGTGTTCATATCATTGATGATTTTATTTCGCCGGATAATCAGTCTGACTACCTCAATCGTGGTTACGATTATGTGATTGATGCCATTGATCATGTTAAAACCAAAGCCGCGATGATTGCCTATTGCAAACGCAATAAAATTAACATTATTACCGTAGGCGGTGCGGGCGGGCAAACCGATCCCACACAAATTCAAATTGCGGATTTAAGTAAAACCATTCAGGATCCTTTGCTGGCAAAAGTGCGCTCGGTTTTACGCAAGGATTTTAATTTCACTCAAAACCCACAACGCAAATTTGGTATTGATGCGGTGTTTTCCACTCAACCGTTAATTTTCCCGCAAATGGGAGAAGGCTGTGAGATCTCTGCAACCATGAATTGTGCTAATGGATTTGGCGCCGCCACGATGATTACCGCCACCTTTGGTTTTTTTGCCGTTTCAAGGGTGATTGATAAATTATTGAGAAAATAAAATATCAATCTTTTATGAGAGGCAACGTAAGTTGCCTTTTTGTTATAGAAAATTCATTTATTTTCCAATAAAAAGCGCCATTAAATAATCACATAAAATCATTGCAATTTATTTTAGAAAGTGTAGGCTTTACCCCTCTTTGATAATCATTCTTAACAACTGAGGAGACAAAATGAAAACAATAGTCAAAATGGGCGCAATTTCAACCGCACTTTTCGCCCTGCCGATGATGGCCAATGCCGATGTATTAGCATCAGTAAAACCCCTTGGTTTTATTACTTCAGCCATCGTAAATGGGGTTACTGATACCCAAGTTCTTGTGCCGACAGGTGCTTCTCCTCATGATTACAGTTTAAAACTCTCCGATATTCAAAAGGTGAAATCGGCAGATTTAGTCTTGTGGGTGGGAGAGGATATTGATTCCTTTTTAGAAAAACCGGTAAGCCAAATTGATCGCCAAAAAGTGATGACTATTGCCGAGCTTGCAGACATTAAGCCTTTATTAACGCAAGCACACCACGAACATGCTCATGAAAATGACGATCACAATCACCAACATGAGCATAAACACGAACATAAAGCAGGACATGAACACAACCACGATCATGAACATCATGACGGATTAAGCACGAACTGGCATGTTTGGTATTCGCCCAAAATAAGTCAAATCGTGGCACAACAGGTGGCGGATAAATTGATCGGGCAATTTCCGACTAAAAAAGCGGTGATTGAGAAAAACTTGGCGGATTTCAACCGCACTTTGGCGGAACAAAGCGATAAAATCAATGCCCAACTTGCACCTTTTAAAGAAAAAGGTTTCTTTGTTTTCCACGATGCTTACGGTTATTTCAATGATGCCTACGGTTTAAAACAAACCGGCTATTTCACCATTAATCCGTTGGTCGCACCCGGTGCGAAAACCCTTGCCCATATCAAAGAAGAGATTGCGGAACATCGTGTGAATTGCTTATTTGCAGAACCGCAGTTCACCCCGAAAGTGGTTGAATCTTTGGCAAAAGGCACATCGGTGAATGTGGGGCGTTTAGATCCTATTGGTGATGGGGTCGCGCTAGGAATGAATTCCTACGCTAATTTCCTTCAGGCAACGGCAGACAGCTATACGCAGTGTTTGAGCAAATAATAAGGAAAAGAGGATTTTTGTGGCAATAAAAAGACGAATTTCTTTTTGATTAAAGGCGGGTTATCCGCCTTTATTTTGTCACAGGATGTTCTCTTACCCGCCAGTAAGTCGCAAAGCGAGGTTTACCGGAATGGGTTAAGCCTCGATATTTATAGGTGATGACTGCACCGATGGGAGGCGGATTTTCCCGCTCAGTGAAATTAAATCCTGAACCGATCTTGAATTCGCCCCGTTGGTTTTGACAGGTAAGCGATCCCATTACATTTTCAAATTGCCCTTGTCCTTTGTGGTGTGCAATGACGGTACATTCCTCATCATGGGCGGTTTTTAGTTTGAGAACCTGTGAACTACGCTTTCTTTCATAAGGGGCATTGGGATTTCTCACCACAACGCCTTCGCCTTGTTGGCTTTCCACCTCTTTGAGAAAGTGATGCAAATGGCTTTTATTTTGCACAGGGATTTGTTCAATAATTTGAATATAAGGGGTGGGATGGGTTTTAAGATAGGTTTTTAATACGTCAAGACGTTCAAATAAATTACCTTTTGCATCAGGCACATCAAATACATATAACTTAAGTTTTTCCCAACGATCGCCTTTAAAAGATTTTGTGATAGAGGCAATTTCTTCGAAATGCTGGCGTTCGCTGAATAATTCGCCGTCAATGGCAAAAGGGGGAAAATTTTTTATAAAATAAGCGGGAGGAGAAAGGGCTTGCCCTTGCCTTGAGAGCAGTTGCTTGCCATTCCAATATCCTCGTACCCCATCCAGTTTTTCAGACATCACCCAACCTTCAATAGGTTGATCTTCATAGTTTTTTAAAAGCATGATATCAAGATTGGCATAGGCTTTTATGCTAACCAATAAGATAAAAATGATGCGGAGTAAGCCCATAAAGTGCCTTTTTATTTTTAGGTTTAGATGGGCTAAAGAGTAAAAAAGTGCGGTGGTTTTTCAAAGTGTTTTATATGTATTTTGCGATCTTGCTCGAGAAAATCATTGTTGATGAGCAAAAAACAAAAGCTTCACCGCCCCTAGATAAAAGAGGCTATCTGCTATAGAATGTGGCGAAAATTTTTCATTGCCTAAAAAGGAGTAAAAATGTATTTGGAGCAAATCAAAGCAGAGCTTGTGGAAGCCCAAGAGGTATTAAATAAATTTATCTCTGATGAACATAACATCAAATTAATTCAGCAAGCGGCATTGTTAATTTCTAACAGTTTCAAACAAGGCGGCAAAGTGCTGTCTTGCGGTAATGGGGGGTCTCACTGTGATGCGATGCATTTTGCAGAAGAGCTCACTGGGCGCTATCGTGAAAACCGCCCGGGGTATCCGGCCATTGCCATTTCCGATGTGAGCCATTTAAGTTGTGTGAGTAATGATTTTGGCTATGATTATGTCTTTTCACGCTATGTTGAGGCAGTAGGGCAAAAAGGGGATGTGCTCTTTGGTTTATCAACCTCGGGGAATTCGAAAAATGTTCTCAATGCGATTGAAGCGGCGAAAGCAAAGGGAATGAAAGTGATTGCGATGACAGGAAAAGACGGAGGAAAAATGGCAGGGCTTGCCGATGTAGAAATTCGTGTTCCTCATTTCCGTTATGCGGATCGTATTCAAGAAATTCATATTAAAGTTATTCATATTTTGATGATGCTGATTGAGTTTGAAATGGCAAAAACGGCATAAAGTGAGGTTGTTTTGCGCTCGTTTTTAAAATCCCAAATTATTTTGGGATTTTTTATTCTCACTGCTTGCATAAATATGCATAAAAACGTAATATTTGTTCAATTTATGAAATAAGAGAGTTGAAATGGCTATCAGTGTTAAAAATTTAAACTTTTTTTATGGGGCTTCCCAAGCATTATTTGATATCAATTTGGAAGCAGAAGAAGGGGATACGGTGGTGTTACTTGGGCCGAGTGGGGCGGGGAAAAGTACATTAATTCGTACCTTGAATTTATTAGAAGTCCCAACCTCAGGGCAATTAAGCATTGCCAATAATGAATTTGATTTATCAAAAGCCACGACAAATCCGAAAGCGATTCGTCAGTTACGCCAAGATGTGGGGATGGTGTTTCAACAATATCACCTTTGGCCTCATTTAACGGTGATTGAAAACTTAATTGAAGCGCCGATGAAAGTGCTTGGTATCAATGAAGCGCAGGCCAAAGCAGAAGCAATGGAATTATTAAAGCGTTTGCGTTTAGAAGAATATGCCGATCGTTTCCCACTTCATTTATCTGGTGGGCAACAACAACGGGTAGCGATTGCTCGTGCGTTGATGATGAAACCGCAAGTGCTGTTATTTGATGAACCCACTGCGGCATTAGATCCGGAAATTACTGCACAGGTAGTGGATATTATTAAGGAATTACAAGAAACCGGCATTACTCAGGTGATCGTCACCCATGAAGTGAATGTGGCACAAAAAGTTGCCACCAAAGTGGTGTATATGGAACAAGGTAAAATTGTAGAAATAGGGTCGGCTGACTGTTTTGAACATCCGCAAACCGAGCAATTTAAACAATATCTTTCACACTAAAAATTAAGGAGACACATAATGAAAAAATTACTTTTAAGCGCCGTATTATTGGGAGCAGCTAGCATGGCAAATGCACAAGAAATCACTTTTGCGATGGAGCCGAGTTACCCGCCTTTTGAGTTTACTAATGAAAAAGGCGAAATTATCGGTTTTGATGTGGATGTGGCCAATGCCATTTGCCAGGAAATTCAAGCTACTTGTAAATTTAAAGGGGAAGCCTTTGATGCGATTATCCCGAGTTTAAAAGCAAAACGCTTTGATGCTGCAATCACTGCCATGGACATCACTGAAGCCCGTGCCAAACAAGTTTTATTTTCTGATGCCTATTATGACAGTACCGCAAGTTATGTGGCATTAAAAGGCAAAGCAACCCTTGAAAGTGCAAAAAATATTGGTGTGCAAAATGGCACGACATTCCAACAATATACCGTAACGGAAACGAAACAGTATGCCGCTAAAGCCTATGCCAGTTTACAAGATGCGATTTTGGATTTAAAAAATGGGCGTATTGATATTATTTTCGGAGATACTGCTGTGCTTGCGGATATGATTAATAAAGAGCCTGAAATTCAGTTTGTTGGTGAGAAAGTCACTAATCAAAAATATTTTGGTAACGGTTTGGGCATTGCAGTGAATAAGTCCAGCAAAGCCCTTGTCGAAAGTTTAAATAAAGGTTTGGCCGCCATTAAAGCCAATGGCGAATACCAAAAAATCTATGATAAATGGATGACAAAATAATTTATGTTTTCTGATTTTCTGTCTTTGATGTTTACCGCAGCCCTGATGACATTAGGGCTTGCGGTCTGTTCTTTAATTGTGGGTTTGCTATTGAGTATGGTCTTTGCGCTTTTGGAGGCTAACTCGGTGGTGGGGAAACCGATGGCGGTTTTTGTGGCGCTGTTGCGTGGCTTGCCGGAAATTTTGGTGGTTTTACTCGTCTATTTTGGCTCCACTGAAGTGGTGGAAATGCTGACGGGGGAATATATTGAATTCGGTGCATTTGGTTGCGGTGTATTTGCTTTATCCCTTATTTTTGCTGCTTATGCTTCACAAACCCTGCGCGGTGCGATTCAAGCGATACCTAAAGGCCAATGGGAATCGGGCGCAGCGTTAGGATTGAGCAAAGGTTATACCTTCACTCACATTATTATGCCGCAAGTTTGGCGTCATGCTTTGCCCGGGTTAAGTAATCAATGGCTTGTGCTGTTGAAAGATACTGCGTTGGTTTCTCTTATTGGCGTTGATGATTTAATGCGTCAGGCACAATTAATAAATACTAATACCCATCAACCTTTCACTTGGTATGGGATTGCCGCGTTAATTTATCTTGCCGTGACATTAATCAGCCAAGTGGGAATTCGTCATTTAGAAGCCCATTTCACCCGCTTTGAAAGAGGACTAAAATAATGTTTCAAGACTATTTATGGGTGATCGCACAAGGTATTCCAACCAGTTTATTATTAACTTTTGTTTCATTACTGATTGCGTTTTTCCTCGCATTATTTCTCACCTTTTTGCTTTCTATGGAAAATAAATGGGTAAAAAGTGCGGTCAATTTGTATCTTACTTTATTCACTGGTACGCCGTTGCTTGTACAATTCTTCTTGATTTACGCCGGTCCCGGTCAGTTCGAATGGATTGTAAATAGCCCGCTTTGGCATATTTTATCCAATGCTTGGTTTTGTGCCGCTTTAGCGCTGGCGTTAAACAGTGCTGCCTATTCCACACAATTATTTCATGGTGCTGTCAAAGCGATTCCTAAAGGGCAATGGGAAGGCTGTGCCGCACTGGGTTTGAGTCGAGTGCAAACATTGAGAATTTTAATTCCTTATGCGTTAAAACGGGCTTTACCTTCCTATACCAATGAAATTATTTTGGTGTTTAAAGGAACGGCATTGGCTTCCACTATTACGATTATGGATATTATGGGCTATGCCCGTCAGCTTTATGGTACGGAATATGATGCCTTGACTATCTACGGCATCGCCGGTGGAATTTATCTTGTGATTACCGGGATTGCCACTTTATTATTGCGTAAACTCGAAAACAAAGTGCTTGCCTTTGAACGTTTGGATATGAAAAACGCCTAAGCAGGCGGTCAATATTTTTGAGAGAGAAATGGGTTGCGGGGGCAACCCATTTTTTATGCTTGGTTGAGGAGGCTGGCAATCGCAATGAATGCAATAAAAATGCCAAACCAAATAAGGTGTAATTTTGTACTTTTTCGATTAATTTCCTCATTTTGTAAACGTCTTTTCTCTAGGGTTTGTTTGTAGCGGGCTAAATCCTCTTGTTTAAAAGAAAACCCGCAATGAGGGCAATGTTCAGCATGCTCACTGATCTTTTTACGACATTCAGGGCAACGGATAAGTGCCATTTTTTGCTCCTTATTGAATAGTATTTTCACCCGGCTATTGGCGGGTACAAAATCCCACAATGTTTAAATGTGATACTTATCACAAATTTGTAGAAATCTTATAAATTCAATTTTCTGTTTGTCGGAATTTATCATAAAATACGCAAGCTTGTTTAGCGCATTCTAAACAACATAACGATTATTTTTTGAGGTGTTTCTATGTTATGGTTTTTCTTCTGTGTAGCCATGTTAGTTCTTGGCTATTTTATCTATGGGAAAATTATTGAAAAAATCTTTGTCATCAATCCTAAGCGTCAAACGCCTGCCTATCAAATCAATGATGGCGTGGATTATATGCCAATGTCCAAAACCAAAATCTGGTTAATTCAATTGTTGAATATTGCTGGTACTGGGCCAATTTTCGGGCCAATTCTCGGTGCGTTATACGGGCCGGTTGCCATGCTTTGGATTGTGATTGGTTGTATTTTTGCCGGTGCGGTACATGACTATTTTTGTGGTATGTTAAGTATTCGTCACGGTGGGGCAACCATGCCTTACTTGGCGGGGAAATTTTTAGGTCGCCCTGTTAAAGTCTTTATCAACGTTCTTGCATTAGTGCTTTTATTATTGGTTGGGGTCGTCTTCGTGGCAAGCCCTGCACAATTACTGGGTACCATTACTATGGACGTGCTAGGTGCTTCTCAAGGTGCATTACAATTAGGTGATGCGGAAGCCGTGCATCAAGCGGTAGAAGCAGGTGGTATTAAAGTATGGGGAATGGATAAAGCGACAGTGGTTGCTGTGTGGACAGTGATTATTTTTGCTTACTATATTCTTGCCACTTTATTACCGGTTGATAAAATTATTGGCCGAATTTACCCGCTCTTTGGGGCATTGTTACTCTTTATGTCTATCGGAATGGTCTATGGTTTGATTTCCTCACACTTCAGTGCAGTGGATCCAATTGAATTTTTCCGTACCGTTAATGCAGACGGACAAGGTTTAACTTGGGATAAATTTGCACAAAACTTCCAAGTGAAAGGTGATGTGCCAATTTGGCCTTTATTATTCTTAACCATCTCTTGTGGTGCATTATCCGGTTTCCATGCGACACAAACACCGCTTATGGCACGCTGTGCTGAAAATGAGAGCGAAGGTCGTTTCATTTTCTATGGTGCGATGATTACAGAAGGGGTGATTGCATTAGTATGGTGTATGGTCGGTCTTGCATTCTATGAAAATCCACAAGCCTTACAAGATGCCATTTCAGCAGGTTCGCCATCTAAAGTGGTTTATGATAGTTCATTACACTTCTTAGGTTTCATTGGTGGTATTTTTGCGGTGCTAGGTGTTGTGGTACTTCCAATCACATCAGGCGATACCGCTTTCCGTGCAGCCCGTTTACAATTAGCAGAAATTTTCAATATTGATCAGCGTTCACTTTCTAAACGTTTAATGATTGCAGTGCCGTTGTTCGTATTAGGCTATTTTGTTTCAACAGTGGACTTTAGTATCTTATGGCGTTACTTCACTTGGGCAAACCAAATGACCGCTATGGTGATGCTATGGACTGCGGCAGCGTATTTATATCGTTACCATAAATTCCACTGGGTGGCTTCTATCCCGGCGTGGTTTATCACTACCGTGTGTGCGACCTATTTGTATTACAACAAAATTGGTTTCAACCTTGATTATCAATTATCTGTCTATCTCGGTTTGGCAACAACGGTATTGTGTGTTGTGTTATTCTTCACCCTGTTAAAACCATTAGGTGAACGTGATGAAGAAGCCTATGTGAATACGATGAATTCATAAATTATTTTGAAGTAAAGCAAACCGCTTAAATGAGAATTTAAGCGGTTTTTTGTTGGGTAAAATTTACCAAATTTTACATTGGAATGGGTTGCAACTTTATCTCACAACGGCTAAACTTACGAAAAAGTGGTGAAAAGTGGTTTTTTGTGGCGATTTTTCCAAAAAATGAATGTTTAAAGGTTTGAAAAATGTTTCGTGGTGCAGCAGCGGTTAATTTAGATTCGAAGGGGAGGGTGGCTATCCCAACTCGTTATCGCGCTGAAATCATTGAAAAAAATCAAGGTCAGATGGTTTGTACCGTTGATATTCGCCAGCCTTGTTTGTTGCTTTATCCTTTAGATGAATGGGAAAAAATTGAACAAAAACTTCTCTCACTTTCTAATTTTGATCCGAACCAACGCCGCTTACAGCGTGTGATGTTGGGTTATGCCACTGAATGTGAAATGGACGCGCAAGGACGTATTTTACTGAGTGGACCATTACGTCAACACGCAAAATTGGAAAAAGGCTTAATGTTGGTTGGACAGCTCAACAAATTTGAAATTTGGAGCGATACCGAGTGGAACGCTCAAATTGAAGAAGATATTGCAGTAGCGGGAAGTGCCGAATTTGCAATGGATTCGAATTTAAATATGCTGTCACTCTAAATGAGAAAAAGAACAGCAGCACTAGCGGGATAATCGGTGCTTTGCACCGAATTATCTTTTTTCCAATTTATTTTGATTAACGAACGCGATGACGATGCAACATTCCTTTTCTTCACCGGAACATACCACGGTTTTACTTCACGAAGCAGTGGACGGTTTGGCGTTGAAAGAAAATGGAATTTATATTGATGGCACATTTGGTCGTGGCGGACATTCCCGTTTAATCCTTTCAAAACTTTCTCAACAGGGTCGTCTTATTGGGATTGACCGTGATCCTCGTGCGATTGCTGAAGCACAAAAAATCCAAGATTCTCGCTTTCATATTGAACACAGTAGTTTTTCACATCTTCCTGAGATTTGTGAAAAATTGGATTTAGTGGGCAAAGTGGATGGTATTTTGCTGGATCTTGGGGTGTCTTCTCCTCAGCTTGATGAAGCAGAGCGTGGCTTTAGTTTTATGAAAGATGGCCCTCTTGATATGCGTATGGATCCAACTCAAGGGCTATCTGCAGCTGAATGGTTAAAACAGGTTTCAGTAGAAGATTTAACTTGGGTGCTAAAAACCTTTGGTGAAGAGCGTTTTGCCAAACGTATTGCAACAGCCATTGTGGAATACAATAAAAGTGCGGTCAAAAATGGTAAAGCATTTTTATCTCGTACAGCACAATTGGCGGAGTTAATTGCACAATCGGTCCCTTTCAAGGATAAACACAAACATCCGGCTACCCGTAGTTTTCAAGCAATCCGGATTTTTATCAATGCTGAATTAGATGAATTAGAAAGTATTTTAAATTCTGCTTTAGATATGTTGGCACCACAGGGGCGGTTGTCCATTATTAGTTTCCATTCTTTAGAAGATCGAATGGTTAAGCATTTTATGAAAAAGCAAAGTAAAGGGGAAGCAATCCCTAAAGGTTTGCCGCTACGAGAAGATCAAATTCAACGAAATCAAAAATTAAAGACTATTGGTAAAGCGATTCAGCCGTCAGAACATGAAATTCAAGCGAATCCACGTTCAAGAAGTGCGGTATTACGCATTGCAGAAAAAATAAATTAGGGGCAGAGATGTTAGAAAATAGCGAGCGTTACCCTTTGCAACATATTTTGGTGGAAGATGTTTTTTCTTCAAATAAATTAGTGATTCTCTTGTTATCATTGATTTTAATTTCTGCGATGGCAACGATTTGGGTCACCCATCAGACCCGAGGATTAATTTCTGAAAATGGCCAATTGGTTTTGCAACATCAGGCATTACAAGATGAATATCGAAATTTGAAGTTGCAAGAGGCCACAGAGGGCGATAGTACAAGAGTAGAGTCTATTGCAATAGGCACATTAAAAATGAAAAGAATTGATAGCGACCAAGAGGTTGTTATTTTGGAGTAAGAGAAAGGATTAGTTGGAATAGGGATAAGCGCAAATGGTTCGGTTTAATTCGCCAAAAAAATCAAATAAATCTAAAAAGACGATTAGAAAATTGACCACTTCTACGGCGGCAGTGAAAGCCAATAAGCCTAAAATGGTATTTGAAAAGTGTTTCTTGCGTGGACGCTATGTGATTGCCACCGGGGCGATTTTCTTAGGTTTAGCCGCATTGGTTGCCCGTGCCGGCTATGTTCAATCCATTAATGCCGATACGCTTTCCGGTGAAGCGGATAAGCGTTCTTTGCGTAAAGACGAAATTCTTTCTGTTCGTGGTTCTATTTTAGATCGTAATGGTCAATTATTGTCGGTTAGCGTACCGATGAGTGCGGTAGTCGCCGATCCTAAACATATCCTTAAAGAAGGTTCGCTGAATGATAAAGAGCGTATCAAAGCCCTCGCAGATGTGCTGGGTATGAGCTATAACGATCTTGTCAAAAAAATTGAGAAAAATCCAAAATCCGGTTTTCTTTATTTAGCCCGTCAAGTGGAAGCCGGCAAAGCACAATATGTCAGAGATCTCAAAATTAAAGGTATTAGCTTAGAAAATGAGCCAAGACGTTTTTATCCTCGAGTGGAAGAAACGGCTCATCTCATTGGCTATACGGATATTGATGGTAACGGTATCGAAGGCATTGAAAAAAGTTTTAATTCGATGCTCGTCGGAAAAGATGGTGCCCGTTTAGTTCGTAAAGATAAACGGGGCAATGTGGTGGAACATATTGCAGACCAGAAAAAATACGATGCCCAAGATGTAACATTGAGTATCGATGAAAAACTACAATCGATGGTCTATCGTGAAATCAAAAAAGCCGTGACAGAGAACAAAGCGGAATCCGGAACGGCAGTGCTTGTTGATGTTCGCACCGGTGAAGTGTTAGCCATGGCTAATGCGCCTTCTTATAACCCGAATAATCGTGTGGGTGTTAAAGCTGAGTTAATGCGTAACCGTGCGATTACCGATGTATTTGAACCGGGTTCAACAGTAAAACCTTTTGTTGTTTTGACCGCACTTCAGCGTGGTGTCACAAGACGGGATGAGGTGATTAACACCGGATCTTTCACAGTGAGTGGAAAGGAAATTGTGGATGTCGCACCTCGTGCTCAGCAAACCTTAGATGAAATTTTAATTAATTCCAGTAACCGTGGGGTGAGTCGCCTTGCATTGCGTATGCCGCCAAGTGCTTTGATGGAAACCTATCAAGCGGCAGGCTTGGGAAAAGCAACGGATTTAGGTTTGGTGGGCGAACAAGCCGGTTTGTTAAATGCTAACCGTAAACGTTGGGCAGAGATTGATCGTGCCACAGTGGCTTATGGTTATGGTATCACGGCGACACCACTGCAAATGGCTCGTGCCTATGCCACCCTTGGGAGTTTCGGTATTTATCGACCGCTTTCTATCACCAAAGTGGATCCTCCGGTTATTGGTCAGCGGGTTTTTTCTGAAAAAATCACAAAAGAAATTGTGAATATGCTTGAAAAAGTCGCCATTAAAAATAAACGGGCGATGGTGGAAGGCTATCGTGTGGGCGTGAAAACCGGAACGGCGCGTAAAATTGAAAATGGTCGTTATGTGAACAAATATGTGGCCTTTACCGCCGGTGTTGCGCCAATCAGTGATCCACGTTATGCTCTTGTCATTTTAATCAACGATCCAAAAGCCGGACAATATTATGGTGGTGCAGTGTCTGCCCCGGTATTTTCAAGTATTATGGGCTATGCGTTGCGTGCCAATGGTATTGCACCGGATGCCGAGCCTAGCGATAAAACCGCAAAACGTACCGTTCGTCTTAGCCCTCGCAAAGCTGAACAAAGTCATGTAGAACGGGTAAATTAAGGAAAAACAATGAAAAAATTAACCGCACTTTTTAATTTGCCTTCGCTCTCAGCTGAGATTGAAATTAATGATCTGGTTTTAGACAGCCGAAAGGTGAAAAGCGGTGATTTGTTTGTGGCAGTAAAAGGACATCAAATTGATGCCACTCGCTTTATTGAACAGGCGATTTCAGCCGGTGCCGGTGCGGTCGTTGCGGAAACTGAGGATAAGGAGAAACATCTCCATCTCACATACCAACATCAAATCCCGGTGATTTATTACTATGAACTATCAAAAAATTTATCCCAAATTGCGGATAAATTTTATCATTCGCCTTCTAAAAAATTAACCCTTGTGGGGGTAACCGGTACAAATGGAAAAACCACCATATCACAATTGTTAGCCCAATGGGTTCAACTGTTAGGGCATAAACCGGCAGTGATGGGAACCATTGGTAATGGGTTATTAGGGCAGGTGGTGGAGGCTAAAAATACCACCGGCTCGCCAATTGAAATTCAATCTTCACTGGCTTCCTTTGTAAAAGCGGGGGCCGATTTTGCTGCCATTGAAGTGTCTTCTCACGGATTGGTTCAACACCGTGTGGAAGCCTTAGATTTTAAGGCTGCGATTTTTACTAATTTAAGTCGTGATCATTTAGACTATCATGGCACGATGGATAATTATGCGAAAGCGAAAAAACGTTTTTTCTTTGAGTTAAACCCCGATTTTCAAATTATTAATGGGGACGACCCTATTGGTCGTGAATGGTTAACGGCGTTACCTCATGGCATTGCAGTGAGTGCGGAGGTTAATTTCCAACCGATTTCCGACAAGTGGTTAAAGGCTACCTCAGTGAAGTTTACAGCTGAGGGCGCTGTGATTGATTTTGCTTCCACTTGGGGAAAAGGGACATTAAACAGCCCGCTAATTGGCGAGTTTAATGTCACAAATCTGTTGCTAGCAATGGCAACATTATTAGCGTTAGGTTATTCGTTGAATGATTTAACAGAGAGTGTTTCGAAATTAAAAGGAGTTCGAGGACGAATGGAAATGATAAAAATAGTCGGAAAACCGGCAGTTATTGTTGATTATGCACACACACCGGATGCGTTAGAAAAAGCGCTTATTGCTTCACGCCTGCATTGTGAGGGGGAGCTTTGGTGTATCTTTGGTTGTGGTGGTGATCGTGATGCGGGTAAACGTCCATTAATGGCAAAAGCGGCAGAGCAATTTGCCGATAGAGTGATTGTGACCAAAGATAATCCACGCACTGAGGATCCTAATAAGATTGAGGCGGATATCGTGGCAGGTTTTCGCAATATGGATAATGTCGGGCTAATTCCTGATCGTGAACAAGCCATTGAATTTGCCATTGATGCGGCTAGTGAAGAGGATCTAATTGTCATTGCAGGAAAAGGACATGAAGATTATCAAATTATCGGTAACGAAACTTTGCCTTTTTCAGACAAAGAAACCGCAATTGAGTATTTGCTCCGATAAATTGAATTGAAGTTATGATTAATTTAACCACGCAGCAACTGGCTCAAGTGTTAAATGCCGAATTAATCGGTGATGAGGCAGTGACGATTGAAAATATCAATACGGATACCCGTTTATCCGTTCCCAATCATGTTTTTTTCGCCTTAAAAGGTGAGAAATTCGATGCCCATCAATATCTTCACCAAGCGGTGGCACAGGGTGCTACCGCTTTGGTCGTTGAACAAGTGAATGAAGATATTTCGATTCCTCAACTTGTGGTGGAGAATACCCGTTTAGCATTAGGGCAATTGGCGAAGTGGCTGCGTGAAAAAATTAATCCGCATACCGTGGCGATGACAGGGTCTTCCGGTAAAACGACGGTAAAAGAGATGACCGCAAGTATTTTGCAACACACCGCCGGAAATCCTGAGGCGGTGCTTTTTACCCAAGGGAATTTCAATAACGATATTGGGGTACCGCTCACCTTGTTACGCTTAGAACCAAAACACCGTTTTGCCGTCGTTGAACTTGGGGCAAATCATCAAGGTGAAATTGCCTATACTACTCAGCTTGCACAGCCTGATGTGGCATTAGTGAATAATGTGGCACCAGCGCATTTGGAGGGCTTTGGTTCTTTAATGGGCGTTGCCCAAGCGAAAGGTGAAATTTACCGTGGTTTAACCGCCAATGGCATCGCCATTATTAATGCTGAACATAATTATCTTGATATTTGGCATAAAGAAATTGGTGAACATACCATTCAATATTTTAATGGAAAAGATTTTTACGCTGAACATATTCAATACCATGAGCAAGGTGTGCACTTTACATTGGTTTCGCCACAAGGAAAGATCGAAATTCATTCACCCTATTTAGGTGCACATAATGTAAAAAATGCGTTGGCTGCAACCGCACTTGCTATGAATGTGGGCGCAACCTTAGCCGATGTGAAAAAGGGTTTAGAGCAACGTTCTCAAGTCAAAGGGCGTTTATTCCCTATTCAAGTCAATGACCATTTGCTCTTATTAGATGATACCTATAATGCGAATCAAGATTCGCTATGTGCCGCTATTGATGTACTAAAAAATTATTCCGCTTTCCGAATTTTGTGTGTGGGGGATATGAAAGAGTTAGGCGAAAATTCCCTTGAGATTCACCGTAAAGTGGGGCAATACGCTAAAATGGCCAATTTAGATTTCGTTTGTTCTTTTGGTAAGGAAAGTGCGGTCATTTCTGAGGCTGTTTTAGGCAAACACTTCACCGACAAAGAAGAAATGGCAGATTTTTTAGTGCCAATGATTGAGGCGCAATTAAAACAAAATAAAGATGTTGTGGTGCTAGGGAAAGGCTCCCGATCAATGAAAATGGAAGATGTGATTGATTTATTAAAAGGTAAAATTAAATGTTAGTTTGGCTTGCTGAATTTCTTGTTCATTATGAAACGGCTTTTAACGCAATTTCATATATTACAGTGCGTGCAATTCTTGCGTTGTTGACCGCTCTTTTTATTTCTCTTTGGATAGGCCCCAAGGTCATTAAACGCTTACAGATTTTAAAATTTGGTCAAGAAGTGCGTAACGACGGGCCGGAAAGTCACTTTGCCAAAAAAGGAACACCAACAATGGGTGGGGTTATGATCCTTTTTTCTATTGGGGTGAGTACATTACTTTGGGCTAATTTAGCCAATCCTTATATTTGGGTTTGTTTATTTGTCTTATTCGGCTATGGCGCAATCGGTTTTGTTGATGATTATCGCAAAATTACACGAAAAAATACCGATGGCTTAATTGCCCGTTGGAAATATTTTTGGATGTCGGTGGTTGCCCTTGCGGCGATTATTTGGTTGTACTGGCTTGGTCATGATACGGATGCCACCCGTTTAGTGGTGCCTTTCTTTAAAGATATCATGCCTCAATTAGGGCTATTTTATATCGTATTATCCTATTTTGTGATTGTGGGCACCGGCAATGCCGTGAATTTAACTGACGGATTAGATGGTTTAGCCATTATGCCGACATCGCTGGTTGCAGGGGCTTTTGCCTTGATTGCATGGGCAACAGGAAATATCAATTTTGCTGAATATTTGCATATTCCTTATATTAAATATAGCTCTGAAGTGGTGGTATTTTGTACGGCTATTGTGGGCGCAGGGTTGGGCTTTCTTTGGTTTAATACTTATCCTGCGCAAGTCTTTATGGGCGATGTGGGATCATTGGCATTAGGTGGTGCATTAGGCGTGGTAGCTATTTTGGTTCGCCAAGAGTTTTTATTGGTGATTATGGGCGGTGTTTTTGTGGTTGAGGCCCTTTCAGTAATCTTACAAGTGGGATCTTACAAATTGCGTAAGCAACGAATTTTCCGAATGGCACCGATTCATCACCACTTTGAATTAAAAGGTTGGCCGGAACCTAGAGTGATTATACGGTTTTGGATTATTTCATTAATGTTAGTACTCATGGGGCTTGTCACCTTAAAACTCCGTTAATCTTTCTTATGCTCGCTCTTTCAATGTTTGGAAGAGCGACCTTCTTTCTTTTATATGGGAAAGAAAGGGAATTGCAGCACTTAATCATTCAACAGAATTAAAAAGACAAAATAAAATGAACAATTACCAAAATAAAACGATTACGATTATCGGACTAGGCAAAACAGGGTTATCCTGTGTGGACTACCTTCAATCTCAGCATGCCAACATTCGGGTGATTGATACCAGACAAAATCCGCCGGGTGCAGACCAATTATCTCCGATTATTCCTCTCCATACCGGTGGCTTAAATCAACAATGGCTAAACGAAAGCGATATGATTATCATCAGCCCGGGGCTTTCGGTAAAAACAGCGGAAATTCAGACCGCACTTTCCAACGGCGTGGAAGTGATTGGAGATATTGAATTATTCTGCCGTGCAGCAACCAAACCTATTGTGGCGGTTACCGGTTCAAATGGTAAAAGTACCGTCACTACACTGGTATATGAAATGGCAAAAGCGGCCGGTGTAAAGGTGGGGATGGGGGGGAATATCGGTATCCCTGCACTCTCTTTGTTGACAGAACCCCATGATCTTTATGTGCTGGAATTATCCAGTTTTCAATTAGAAACCACCTATCACTTAAAAGCAGCGGCGGCAACGGTGTTGAATGTGACAGAAGATCATATGGACCGTTATGAGAATTTAGCAGCGTATCGTCATGCCAAATTACGGATTTATCACAATGCTGCCGTTGCTGTCGTCAATAAGGAAGATCCACTCACTTTCGGCGAAGGGGAAAACCAAGCCGAACGCTGCTTGTCCTTTGCCGAACACAATGCCGATTATTGGCTGAAAACCGAAGAAGGCAAACAATATTTAATGGTGAAAGACGAGGTGTTGTTAGCTTGCGAAGAAGTGGGGCTTGTCGGGAGACATAATTACATGAATATTCTTGCCGCAACCGCATTGGCACAAGCAGTGTGCGTTCCTTTAGATGCAATTCGTACCGTACTTCGTCAATTTAAAGGGTTGGATCACCGATTTCAATTGGCGTATCAAGAAAAAGGGGTACGTTGGATTAACGATTCTAAAGCAACCAATGTGGGCAGTACGGTCGCCGCACTTACCGGTTTATTTGTAGAAGGTAAACTGCACTTATTATTAGGTGGGGACGGCAAAGGCGCCGATTTTTCAGAATTGGCAACCTTGGTTAACCAACCGCACATTATTTGCTATTGTTTTGGTCGGGACGGTGCTTTGTTAGCAGCGCTTTCAGCACAAAGTCATTTATTTGACACTATGGAACAGGCAATCGGCTTTTTACGTCCAACCCTCAAAAAAGGGGATATTGTTTTATTATCGCCGGCTTGTGCAAGCCTTGATCAGTTTGCTTCCTTTGAAAAACGTGGCGAAGAATTTATCCGTTTAGCAAAATTAAATTAATTTACAAAACCATGGATTTTATTCAGAAAATTAAACAGAACTTTGATCGCTGGACAAGAATTACGCCTCAGGGATTACTCTATGATCGGGCGTTATTCTTACTTTTCATCATTCTATTAATCATTGGTTTGGTGGCGGTAACCTCAGCCTCTATCCCTTACAGCTCAAGATTATTTAATGATGCCTTTTATTTTGCAAAACGTGATGCATTTTATGTATTTCTTTCTCTTTTGACCTGTTATTTCACCATGCAAATCTCTACGGCAAAATGGGAAAGGTGGCATGCCAAAATCTTTTTCCTTGCTATTGCTTTACTTATTGCCGTGTTGATTGTGGGTTCATCGGTCAATGGGGCAAAACGTTGGATTTCCCTTGGTATTTTGAATTTCCAACCGGCAGAGTTTGCAAAATTAGCTTTGACATGCTTTTTAGCCAGTTATTTTACCCGCCGTTATGATGAAGTGCGGTCAAATAAATTAAGTGCTTTCAAACCCTTTATTGTGATGGGGGCAATGGGCGGCTTTTTACTGCTACAACCGGACTTAGGAAGTACGGTGGTGTTGTTTGTAGTGACCTTTGGCATGCTATTTATTGTCGGGGCGAACTTTTGGCAATTCGTAGCCTTGATCGGCACCGGTGCTTTATTGCTTTTTTGGTTGGTGATTTCGGCTTCTTATCGTTTAAAACGTTTTACCGGCTTCTTAGAACCCTTTAAAGATCCCTATGGCACAGGATTTCAGCTGACAAATTCCCTCATGGCATTCGGACGTGGGGAAATTACCGGTGAAGGCTTAGGCAATTCCATTCAAAAATTAGACTACTTACCGGAAGCACACACGGATTTTATTATGGCGATCATTGGTGAGGAATTTGGCTTTATTGGGATTTTAGTCGTGGTGTTTTTACTTGGGCTATTAGTTTTCCGTACCCTAAAAATTGGTCGTGAATCCTTACAATTAGAACAGCGTTTCCGGGGATTTTTTGCCTTTGGCATCGGGTTTTGGATTTTCTTCCAAGGCTTTGTCAATTTAGGTATGGCACTGGGGATGTTGCCAACCAAAGGGTTGACCTTCCCATTAGTGAGTTATGGTGGTTCAAGTATTATTATTATGTCGGCAACCATCGGTATTTTGCTTCGCATTGACCACGAAAACCGTTTACAACGGGGTGGGCAGGCACGTTTGCGTGATGATTAGGAATAACAATGAATAAACAGAAAAAATTATTAGTGATGGCAGGTGGCACAGGCGGACATATTTTCCCTGCCATTGCGGTGGCTCAAACCTTACAAAAACAAGGATGGGCTATTTGTTGGTTAGGCACAAAAGATCGAATGGAAGCCCAACTGGTCCCTCAACATGGGATCCCAATTTGTTTTATTCAAATTTCAGGTCTTCGTGGTAAGGGCATAAAAGCACTGCTTGGTGCACCTTATGCGATTTTACGCGCCGTGCTTCAGGCGAAAAAAATAATTCAAGAGGAAAAGCCTGATGCCGTATTAGGCATGGGCGGTTATGTTTCAGGCCCGGGTGGTGTGGCCGCCAAACTTTGTGGTGTGCCGATTATTTTACATGAACAAAATGCCATTGCAGGGCTTACTAATCAATGGTTGGCGAAAATTGCAACCCGAGTATTACAAGGCTTTCCAAAGGCCTTTCCCCATGCAGAAGTGGTGGGAAACCCTGTTCGTCAAGCGTTTTTTGATAAACCAGAACCGCAAGAACGCTTTGCATTGCGTGATGAAAAATTAAGAGTATTAGTGGTTGGCGGCAGCCAAGGGGCTAGAGTATTAAATCAAACCTTACCGAAAGTGGTCGTTCCGCTTGCAGAGAAATTAACGGTTCGTCATCAGGTCGGAAAAGGCATGGTCGATGAGGTGGCGGCGCTTTATGGCGAATATGCCTCACAAGTGCAGATCACCGAGTTTATTGATGATATGGCGGAAGCCTATGCTTGGGCTGATGTGGTGATTTGTCGCTCCGGTGCTTTAACCGTATGTGAGCTTGCGGCGGTGGGGGCAGCGGCAATTTTTGTCCCATTCCAACACAAAGACAGACAGCAATACCTGAATGCGAAATACCTCGCTGATGTGGGTGCGGCGAAAATTGTGGAGCAGGCGGATCTCAGCCCGGACGTGTTAATTGACTATTTACAAAATTTCACTCGAGATGAACTGTTAACCATGGCAATAAAAGCGAAAACGATGGCCACCCCATTGGCTGCACAACGTGTTGCCGAAGTGATTATTGAAAATGCAAAATAATGTAAATATTCTTTGGAATTTTTGACCGCACTTTTAGAATAGGCGGAAATTTTTCTAAAGGGTTAAAGGAAAAGAAAAAAGATGAAACATTCTCACGAGGAAATTAGAAAAATTATTCCTGAAATGCGCCGAGTTCAGCAAATTCATTTTATTGGTATTGGCGGTGCGGGAATGAGTGGTATTGCTGAAATATTGTTAAATGAGGGATATCGAATTTCCGGTTCGGATATTGCAGAGGGGCCGGTCACTCAACATCTTGCCCAAGCGGGAGCAAGAGTTTTTATCGGTCATTCTGCCGACAATATTGACGGGGCAAGCGTAGTAGTGGTGTCGAGTGCGATTAATGAAGATAATCCGGAACTGGTTGCGGCAAAACAAAACCGTATTCCTGTGATTCAGCGTGCACAGATGTTGGCGGAAATTATGCGTTTCCGTCATGGTATTGCCATTGCCGGCACCCATGGAAAAACCACAACAACCGCAATGATTTCCATGATTTATACCCAAGCAAAATTAGATCCGACCTTTGTTAATGGGGGATTGGTGAAATCGGCAGGGAAAAATGCCCACCTTGGTGCAAGCCGTTATTTAATTGCAGAAGCAGATGAAAGTGATGCCTCATTTTTACATTTACAGCCGATGGTATCGGTGGTAACTAATATGGAGCCTGATCATATGGAAACCTATGAGGGCGATTTTGAGAAAATGAAAGCCACTTATGTGAAGTTTTTGCATAATTTACCTTTTTACGGTTTGGCGGTGATGTGTGCCGATGATCCCGTGTTAATGGAACTCACCCCGAAAGTCGGGCGCCAAGTGGTAACCTATGGCTTTAGTGAGCAGGCGGATTACCGTATTGAAGATTATGAACAAACCGGCTTCCAAGGGCATTATTCGGTGATTTGTCCAAATGGTGAACGAATTAATGTGTTATTAAATGTACCGGGTAAACATAATGCCTTAAATGCCACCGCAGCCCTTGCGGTCGCAAAGGAAGAGGGCATTGAAAATGAAGCGATTTTAACGGCACTAGCCGATTTCCAAGGCGCCGGACGCCGTTTCGATCAATTGGGTGAGTTTATTCGTCCGAATGGTAAAGTTCGCTTAGTAGACGATTATGGACATCACCCGACAGAGGTGGGGGTAACGATTAAAGCCGCGCGTGAAGGCTGGGCGGGCAAACGTGTTGTGATGATTTTCCAACCTCATCGTTATTCACGAACCCGTGATTTATTTGATGATTTTGTTCAAGTGCTTTCGCAGGTTGATGCGTTGATTATGTTAGACGTTTATGCCGCAGGCGAAGCACCGATTGTTGGGGCGGATAGCAAAGCCCTTTGTCGTTCAATCCGTAATTTGGGGAAAGTTGATCCTATTTTAGTATCTGATACGGAACAATTGGGTGATGTGCTTGATCAAATTATCCAAGATGGCGATTTGGTATTGGCACAGGGTGCTGGAAGTGTGAGCAAAATTTCTCGCAATTTGGCAGCCTCTTGGGAAGATTAAAAAGCATAAAAAAATGGACGTAGGATTAAATCGTTCATATTTAAAAATCAATCAAAACAAAAGAAGAATGGGATAAAAATGAATTTAAAACAAGAAAAAATCGCTGTGTTATTAGGGGGAACTTCCGCCGAACGTGAGGTTTCGTTAAACTCAGGGAAAGCCGTGTTAGAAGCATTGATTGCTCAAGGCTATAATGCGCATCCTATTGATCCGAAAGAATATAACGTAGCCAATCTGAAAAAGGATGGATTTGATCGGGCTTTTAATATTTTGCACGGTCGGGGTGGGGAAGACGGCACCATGCAGGGATTGTTAGAGCAAATCGGCTTACCTTATACCGGCTGCGGTGTGATGGCTTCGGCACTAACAATGGATAAAATGCGCACAAAAATGTTATGGAAAGCCTTTGGTCTGCCGGTTGCGGAGATGGAAGTGGTGACGCGTGAAACCTTCGCTCAATTAGATCCGCAAGCAGTTGTGGCAAAATTAGGCTTGCCGTTAATGGTGAAACCTTCTTTGGAGGGATCGAGCGTAGGGCTGACAAAAGTGAATGCGGTGGAAGAGCTGAAAAGTGCGGTCGAATTTGCGCTTAAATTTGATAATACGATTTTAATTGAAGAATGGCTTGCCGGTGATGAGTTGACAGTGCCGGTATTGGATAGCCAAGTCTTACCTGCCGTGCGCATTGTACCGGAGGGTGAGTTTTACGATTATGAAGCGAAATATCTTTCCGATAATACCCAATATTTCTGCCCAGCGGGTTTAACGCCTGAACGTGAACAGGAATTAGCCTTATTGGTAAAACGTGCTTATGATGCGGTGGGCTGTCGTGGCTGGAGCCGTATTGATGTGATGTGTGATGCCAAAGGGGATTTTCGTTTAGTTGAAGTGAACACCAATCCGGGAATGACAAGCCATAGTTTGTTTCCAAAATCTGCAGCGACAGTAGGGATTTCCTTTGAACAATTGGTGGTGAAAATTCTGGAGTTGAGTGCGTAATGAATGTGCTGAAACGCAAAAGTACGCAAAATGTTCGCTATGGCGAAGCCCCTTTTAAATACCTCATTCCTTTTCGTTTGTTGATAATACTTGCGTGTGTGGGAATGGGCTATTTTGTTTATTCAAATTGGCAGGATTGGCTGGAGCGTTTTGACTCTAAGCCTATCACGGCCTATGCCCTTGTGGGAAAAACCGAATTTACCGATTATGCGGATGTGCATGATGTGCTCCTTAAAATGGGTACCTTAAAAGGGTTTTGGGGACAAGATGTGAAATCGATTCAAACACAATTGGAAACCTTGCCTTGGGTGAAAGGGGCGGTTGTTCGGAAAATTTGGCCAAACCGTTTGAGCATTTGGTTAACGGAATATACACCGGTGGCGATTTGGAATAAAACCGAATTTGTTACAAAAGATGGGACGGTTTTTCAGTTGCCAATGGATCGTTTGAAAAACCAAACCTTACCTTATTTAGGGGGGCCTGATTACCAAAGTTCAAAAGTGCTTGAAGCATGGAACCAGATTTATTCGGATTTTAAAGCGAAAAATTTAAACGTAAAAGGGGTAACGATTGATGATCGTGGGGCATGGCAAGTGACTCTTGATAATGATATCGTGTTAAAACTTGGACGAGGTGAATGGCAATCAAAACTGGAACGTTTTGTTACAATTTATCCGCAAATTGAAGTTTCTGAAAATAAGCGAATTGATTATGTTGATTTGCGCTATAAATCAGGAGCGGCAGTCGGAATGGTAGAGAAATAAAATTCAGTGGGTGTAATAAAGAAATGGCAAAAGTAGTTGAAACAAAAGCAATTGTCGGACTGGAAGTCGGCACATCGAAAGTAGTGGCTGTTGTAGGTGAAGTGCTACCCGATGGCGTAGTGAATGTGCTTGGTGTGGGAAGTTGCCCTTCAAAAGGGATTGATCGAGGAAGCATTACCGATTTAGATGCGGTGGTTAATGCGATTCAACGAGCGATTGAAGCAGCAGAGTCTATGGCAGATTGTCAAATTATGAGCGTAACCTTGGCAATTACCGGTGAGCATATTCAAAGTTTAAATGAAAGCGGATTTGTTCCCATTGGAGAAATGGAAGTGACCCAAGAGGAAATTGATTCTGCACTATATAACGCCAGTACGATTAAATTGCCGGAAGGGGTTTCTTTACTCCACGTTATTCCACAAGAATATGCCGTTGATCGCCAATTAAATATTAAAAACCCTCTTGGCTTACAAGGGGTGCGTTTAAATGCCCATGTGCATTTAATTGCCTGCCATCAAGATTGGCAAAATAATTTGAAAAAAGCAGTTGAACGTTGTGGCTTGCAAGTAGACAAAGTAGTGTTTTCCGGTTTTGCGGCAACCCACTCGGTGCTAACTGAAGATGAAAAAGATCTCGGCGTTTGTTTAATTGATTTTGGTGCCGGCACAATGAATGTGATGGTGTTTACAAACGGTGCATTACGCTTTAGTAAAGTCATTCCTTATGCAGGCAACATTGTTACCAATGATATTGCGCACGCTTGTACGATTTCTCGTGCGGAAGCTGAACGTGTGAAAGTGAATTACGCCAGTGCCATTTATCCGGCTCGTTTACATGGCGATAAAAAAATTGAAGTAGCGGGAATTGGCGGTCGCGCCCCTCGATATCTGACAAAAAGTGATTTATCTTTAATTACAGCAGCACGTTATACGGAACTTCTTGGCGTTGTGAAGGACGAATTAGATAAACTTAAAGCAGATTTAGAACGCAAACATATTAAATTTGAGTTAATTGCCGGCGTTGTTATTACAGGCGGTGGAGCACAAATTGAAGATTTAAAAGAATGTGCCATGGAAGTGTTTGGTTGCCAGGTGAGAATTGGTAGCCCGTTAAATATCACCGGATTAACGGATTATGTGAATCGCCCACAGTATTCAACGGTGGTCGGATTATTGCAATATAGCCATAGTAATAGTGATGATGACCTTATCGGTAACGATCATTATTCTGAGGGCAATCTCTTCGGAACAATTTGGAGCGGAATTAAAAAAATTGCAAATAAAGTGCGGTCAGAATTTTGATTATTTTGATTTTTCATCTACAATACGAAAAATTTAACTTTTATTAATGTGCTAGCAGAGTATTTAGCGGAACGGAGAACACAAATGTTATACCCAGATTACGGTGATTTTGAAGAACAATCAGGCGCACTGATTAAAGTGGTCGGTGTTGGTGGCGGCGGTGGCAACGCTGTTAACCATATGGTTGCGAATATGATTAAGCAAGACATCGGCGGAACCTTTCTTGGGGAAAATTCGTTTGACAGTGAAGAGCATGGGAAAATCATTTTCTATGCTGTAAATACTGATGCTCAGGCATTGCGTAAAAGCCAAGTTCAACAAACTGTACAAATTGGCGGTGCTACCACAAAAGGCCTTGGTGCCGGTGCCAATCCGAATGTTGGGCGTAAAGCGGCGGAAGATGATCAAGAAGAAATCCGTAAAATGCTCGAAGGGGCGGACATGGTTTTCATCGCTGCCGGTATGGGTGGCGGTACTGGTACAGGTGCTGCGCCGGTTGTCGCAAAAGTCGCAAAAGAATTGGGTATTTTGACTGTCGCTGTGGTGACTAAGCCTTTTGCCTTTGAAGGCAAAAAACGTATGCAATTTGCCGAGTTGGGAATTAAGGATCTTGCACAATACGTTGACTCAATGATCATTATTCCAAACCAGCAAATTCAAAAAGTTCTCCCTAAAAATGCCACATTAATTGATGCTTTTGCTGCTGCGAATGATGTATTGCGTAACTCCGTGATGGGTATTTCCGATATGATCACCTCACCGGGTATGATTAACGTGGACTTTGCCGATGTGAGAACCGTTATGTCTGAAATGGGCCAAGCAATGATTGGCTTTGGTTCGGCAAAAGGCGCACCGGGTGAGGGAAGAGCAGAAGAAGCCGCAAGAATTGCAGTTCGTAACGATTTATTGGAAAAAGTCGATTTAACCAATGCGAAGGGTATCTTAATCAATATTACCGGTGGTTTTGATATTGCTTTTGATGAATTCAATGTGGTGGGGGATACCATTCACAGTTTTGCATCAGAAGATGCCACTATTGTGGTGGGAACAACCTTAGTGCCGGAAATGAGTGATGAAATTCGTGTGACGATTGTTGCGACAGGCTTGGGCGAAATTGCACCTAATGAAACCATTCAGCTGCAAAAAACGATGCCGAACCCAGATCCTAGAACGTATCCGAATGAAAGTGGCAAACCGATTGAATTAAGAACACCGAATTCATTGGGCGGCTCTTTAAAACGACCTGAGCCAATTTCTTCTTACTCTCAAGAGGTAAGCCCAAAACCGGAAGAATATCGTAGCGAATTGGACAAACCGATTACAGATCGTTTACCTTCTTTCCAAAGGTTTGATCCAAGTAGCATTGATAGAAACGATAAATAGCAAATAAAATCTTGTTGTTAGGCAATAAGGTGAACAATTATGATTAAACAAAGAACATTAAAACAAACCATTAAAGTCACAGGTGTTGGCTTACATAGTGGTAAAAAAGTGACATTAACATTGCGTCCGGCTATGCCAAATACCGGCGTGATTTATTGCCGTACAGATTTAAACCCACCGGTCACTTTTCCGGCTAATCCCGAATGTGTCCGTGATACGATGCTTTGTACTGCCCTTATCAATGAACAAGGCGTACGCGTTTCCACCGTTGAGCATTTAAATGCCGCATTAGCAGGGCTTGGCATCGATAATATCATTATCGAAGTCGATGCGCCTGAAATTCCGATTATGGATGGTAGTGCAAGTCCATTTATTTATTTGCTCTTAGATGCAGGTATTGAAGAACAAAATGCAGCGAAAAAATTTATTCGTATTAAGCAAAAAGTGCGTGTAGAAGAGGGTGATAAATGGGCAGAATTTAAACCTTACAATGGTTTTCGTTTGGACTTCACCATCGATTTTGAACATCCTGCCATCAGCAAAGATGTCCGTAATTATGTGATGGATTTTTCTACACAATCTTTTATTCACCAAATCAGCCGTGCAAGAACCTTTGGCTTTATGAAAGATATTGAATATCTTCAATCACAGGGTTTAGCCTTAGGTGGTAGTTTGGATAATGCCATTGTATTGGATGATTATCGTATTTTGAACGAAGAAGGCTTGCGTTTTAAAGATGAATTGGTTCGTCATAAAATGTTAGATGCCATCGGCGATCTTTATATGGCGGGTTATAATATCATCGGTGATTTTAAAGCCTATAAATCCGGTCATGGTTTGAACAATAAATTACTTCGAGCGGTGTTTGCAAATCAAGAAGCCTGGGAGTTTGTTACCTTTGAAGATAAGGAAAAAGTCCCGCAAGGCTATGTTGTTCCGGCTCAAGTATTGATCTAATTATTTTTGGTAAAAAAGCTATATTTCGACAAAGAAGTATAGCTTTTTTGTTTCTATTTGCTTTGAAAAAGAGCGGTTAATTTCGGGGGACTTTTCATGAAAAAATTATTCAGGGTTTTACCTTTGGTTTTGGCAACATCAGCAGCAATGGCTTATGAACAGGACAAAACCTATCACTTCACGCTTCTCCACACCAATGATACCCACGGACACTTTTGGCCAAATAGTAAAGGCGAGTATGGTTTTCCGGCACAAAAAACCATCATTAATCGAGTAAAAGCCGAAGTGGAGAAGAAAGGCGGTTCAGTGATTTTATTAAATGCGGGGGATTTTAATACCGGGGTGCCGGAATCCGATATGCAAAATGCCGAACCGGATATCCAAGCGATGAATGCAATGGGCTATGAAGCGACCGTATTAGGTAACCACGAATTTGATAACCCACTACAAATGCTTGCAATGCAAGAATCTTGGGCTAAGTTTCCTTTTTTATCCGCCAATGTATTTAATAAGAGAACCAATCAGCCACTGGTTAAACCCTATATCATTTTAGATAAACAAGGCTTGAAAATTGCTGTGGTTGGATTAACTACCGAAGATACCGCAAAATTGGGCAACCCGGAATATACGGGAAATGTGCTTTTTAAAGATCCGACAGCATCGGCAAGAGAAACATTGAAAGCCTTGAATGAACATGAAAAACCGGATGTCAAAATTGCCTTAACCCACATGGGTTACTATTATGATGCACAATACGGCTCAAATGCACCGGGTGATGTCTCCCTTGCTCGTAATCTCGATAAAGGGGCATTTGATATGATTGTTGGCGGACATAGCCATGATCCGGTGTGTGTCGACGAAAAAGGTGTGTGGATCAAAGATTATAAACCAACTCAACCTTGTCAACCTGATTTCCAAAATGGCACTTGGATCATGCAGGCTTACGAGTGGGGAAAATATGTCGGACGTGCAGATTTCGAGTTTAAAAATGGTGAATTAAAACTGGTGGGTTACGAATTAATCCCGGTGAACTTGAAGAAAAAAGTGACAAAAGAAGACGGTAAAACCGAATATATCACTTACGGTGAAGAAATCCCGCAAGATCCGGAAATGGAACGTTTGCTAAAAGTTTATCAAAATAAAGGCGATGAATTATTAGGTCGCGAATTAGGTGAATTAAAAGGTAAGCTGGAAGGTGATCGTAATATTATTCGTTTCCAACAAACCAACCTTGGTCATTTAATTGCGGAGGCACAACGTGAACGTGCCGGGGCTGATATCGGCATTATGAATTCAGGGGGAATTCGGGATTCTATCCAACCGGGTAAAGTGACTTACCGTGATATTCTCAAGGTTCATCCATTCGGTAATATTGTGAGTTATGTGGATTTAACCGGGAAAGAGTTGATTGACTATTTGAACGTGGTGGCATTAAAAGAAGTGGATTCCGGAGCCTATGCCCAATATTCCGGCATCTCAATGGTGGTGAACAAAGAAGCCAAAAAAGTCGAAGAGGTTAAAATTCAGGGTAAGCCATTAGATCTTAATAAAACTTATCGTGTTTCTTTACCAAGTTATAATGCAGCAGGCGGCGATGGTTATCCGGTTGTGACAACCAATCCGACTTTCTTAAATACCGGTTTTATTGATGCGGAAGTGTTAGCCAAATATATTTGGAAAAATGCACAAAAAGCGCCACTTGATGCCTCAAAATATGATCCCAAAGATGCGGTCATCTTTAAATAAGGACGAATATGGCTTTAGAATTATCTGAAATTCGACAACTTATCACACAGATTGATCGAAACCTTTTAAAGTTGCTCTCTGAACGTCATCGTTTGGCTTTTGATGTGGTAAGAAGCAAAGAAATCACGCAGAAATCCTTGCGGGATGAAAAACGTGAGCAAGAGCTTTTGCAAGATCTCGTTCAGTTTGCGGAGAATGAAAACTATCAGTTAGAACCCCAATATATTACGGCTATTTTTCAAAAGATTATTGAAGATTCCGTACTAACCCAGCAGGTTTATTTACAAAATAAATTAAATGAGCAGCGAGCCAAAAATTTACATATCGCTTTTTTAGGAAAACGGGGATCTTATTCTAATTTAGCAGCACGAAATTATGCCGCACGCTACCAAAAGCAGTTTGTCGAACTAGGCTGCCAATCTTTTGATCAAGTCTTTGAAAAGGTAAAAAACGGCGAGGCGGATGTGGGGATTCTTCCTTTAGAAAATACCACCTCAGGTGCAATTAATGAAGTTTATGATCTGCTTCAGCATACGGATTTATCCCTGATTGGTGAACTTGCCTATCCGATTAAGCATTGCGTTTTAGTCAATGGCACAAGGGATTTAAGCCAAATTGATACCTTGTATAGCCATCCACAGGTCATTCAGCAATGTAGCCAATTTATTCAAAGTTTAGATCGGGTTCATATTGAGTATTGTGAAAGCAGTTCGCACGCCATGCAGCTGGTTTCAAGTTTAAATAAACCCAATATTGCAGCCCTTGGAAATGAAGATGGGGGCAAACTCTATGGATTAACGGTGTTGAAAAATAACATTGCAAATCAAGAGAACAACATCACACGTTTTATTGTTATTGCAAAAGAACCTCGTGAAGTTTCCCCTCAAATTCCAACGAAAACCTTATTGTTGATGACAACGCCACAAAAAGCGGGTGCTTTAGTTGATGCACTTTTGGTATTCAAAAAATATCAAATTAATATGACGAAGCTTGAATCCCGCCCGATTTATGGCAAGCCTTGGGAAGAAATGTTTTATTTAGAAATCGAGGCAAATATTCATCATCCGGAAACACAAAAGGCCTTGGAAGAATTGAAAGATTACAGTCATTACTTAAAAATCTTAGGTTGCTATCCAAGTGAAATCGTTAAACCGGTCAATCCTTAGGGAAATATGTAAATGATGTTTGGGTTGTACATGAGAACGAAATAAACAACTCAGGGTTATACAACGGCTACATACTATCGATAAAAAGACATTATTTTTGACTGCTTATTTATAAGATAAGACTTTAGAAAGCTTAATTGAAAAAAGGATTTCACCCATAGGGTATGGGTGAAATCCTTTAAGTTTTAGGGTTATTCTTCGGTTATCCCTGTTTCTTCTGAACTGTCTTCATCGTCCATATCACACACCCGTTCAAGGCTAACCACTTGCTCGTTTTCCGCTGTGCGGATTAAACGAACCCCTTGTGTGTTACGGCCGACAATGCTCACTTCGCTGACACGGGTGCGAACCAAAGTACCAGCATCGGTGATGAGCATAATTTGATCCGTTTCTTCCACTTGGGTGGCGGCGACCACTTTGCCGTTACGTTCGCTCACTTTAATGGATATCACCCCTTTAGTATTACGGGATTTGGTTGGGTATTCACTTAATTGTGTGCGTTTACCATAACCGTTTTGCGTTGCGGTGAGGATTGCCCCTTCGCCTTTCGGAATGACTAAAGAAACCACTTTGTCGATATTGAGATCTAAAGATTCTTCTGCATTTTCATCAGAAACCTCTTCAATTTCGACCGCACTTTCCTCTTCTGACATATCATTGGTTAAAGCGAGTTTGATCCCTCGAACCCCGGTGGCTAAGCGTCCCATTGCCCGTACGGCAGTTTCAGCAAAACGCACCACACGGCCTTGAGAAGAGAACAGCATGATCTCGTTATTGCCATCGGTAATATCGACACCGATCAGTTCATCTTCATCTCGTAAATTTAAAGCGATAATACCGCTTGAACGTGGGCGGCTGAATTCGGTGAGGGCAATTTTCTTCACAATCCCACCAGCGGTTGCCATCACCACAAATTTATCTTCCTCATAAGCCGAAACCGGTAAAATAGCAGTGATACGTTCGTTTTCTTGCAGCGGCAGAATATTGACAATCGGACGACCACGAGCGCCACGGCTGGCTTGTGGAAGCTGATAGACTTTCAACCAATATAAACGTCCTCGGCTTGAGAAACAGAGGATAGTGTCATGGGTATTGGCGACCAAGAGTTTTTCGATGAAATCTTCTTCTTTCATCTTCGTGGCAGATTTGCCTTTTCCACCCCGGCGTTGTGCTTCATAATCGGTGAGTGGTTGGTATTTCACATAGCCTTCATGGGAAAGAGTCACCACCACATCTTCTTGGGCAATAAGATCTTCTAAATCAATATCCCCTGAAGCCGTGGTGATTTCTGTTAAACGTTCATCACCAAATTGTGATTTTACTTCTTCCAATTCTTCACGAATCACTTCCATTAGGCGTTCAGCACTGCCTAAAATATGAAGAAGATCGGCAATTTTCACCAATAACTCTTGGTATTCTTTCACCACTTCTTCAAAAGCAATACCGGTTAGGCGATGTAAACGAAGTTCTAAAATCGCATTAACTTGTGCAGGCGACAGATAATATTGTTCGCCTTGAATACCTAGGCCTTCCTCAAGATCATCAGGACGGGCGGTGATATCAAGTAAATTGATAATGTCGGAATGTAATGCCCAAGAACGTGAGCTAATGGCGTTGGCCGCTTCTTCCCGATTTTTAGAGTTGCGAATGATGGCGATCATTTCGTCAATATTAGAACGTGCTACTGCTAAACCCTCTAAGATATGGGTACGTTCACGGGCTTTGCGCAGTTCAAAGATCGAACGACGGGTAACCACTTCACGGCGGTGTAGCACGAAGGCTTCAATGATTTCTTTCAGGTTAAATAAGCGTGGCTGACCGTGATCCAATGCCACCATATTGATCCCGAAAGTAACCTGCATTTGGGTGAGTGAATAAAGGTGGTTTAACACCACTTCACCGACCGCATCCCGTTTGATATCGATTTCAATGCGGATCCCTTCTTTATTTGAAAGATCGGTAATGTTACTGATCCCCTCAATTTTTTTCTCACGAATCAGCTCAGCAATTTTTTCTACAAGTTTTGCCTTGTTCACTTGATAAGGCAATTCTGAAACGATAATTTGTTCACGGCCTTTGTCGTTGGTTTCAACGGTTGCACGGGCACGAACATAAACTTTACCACGACCGGTGCGGTAGGCTTCTTCGATCCCTTTGCGACCATTAATTAACGCAGCTGTCGGGAAATCAGGGCCCGGGATATGTTGCATTAATTCATCAATCGTGATGTCGTTATTATCAATATAGGCCAAACAGCCGTTTAGCACTTCATTGAGGTTGTGAGGCGGAATATTGGTTGCCATACCCACCGCAATACCCGATGAACCGTTTGCCAGTAGGGCCGGAATACGGGTAGGCAGAACATCCGGAATCATTAATTCGCCATCATAGTTTGGCGAGAAGTTGACGGTTTCTTTATCCAAATCCGTAAGCAAAGCTTGTGTAATTTTTTGCATACGCACTTCGGTATAACGCATGGCAGCCGGGGCATCACCATCAATCGAACCAAAGTTACCTTGCCCGTCTACCAACATATAACGAAGTGAGAACGGTTGTGCCATACGGACAATGGTGTCATAGACGGCAGAATCACCATGAGGGTGATATTTACCGATCACATCCCCAACTACACGGGCAGATTTGACATATTTTTTATTTGCCGTATTGCCTTCACGGTCCATGGAAAACAGCACACGACGATGCACGGGTTTTAAACCGTCACGCACATCAGGTAAGGCACGTCCAACAATGACCGACATCGCATAGTCGAGATAGGAGGATTTGAGTTCTTCTTCAATATTGACAGGGGTAATTGAGGATTGGATTGAATCCGTCATGAGTATTCCTTTTTAGCTCCAAAAAATTGCACGAATTGTAGCATAAAAGCAGGCATTTTCCCATGAAAAAACGGTGTCTTATCTTGGATAACACACCGTTTTATAAAATTGGCCGTCAAATCGACTGCACTTTTAATTTATTGTACTAATAAATAAAAGTTGTTGTTTCCACGCAAAATATTGAGCGCCACTGCTGATGGTTTTTGTTCTAAAATTTTGCGTAAATCTTGGGTTGATTCCACGGCTTGACGGTTGATACCAATAATAATATCACCGGTTTTCAAACCACGTTGTGCGGCAAGGGAATTCGGTTGAACTTTGGTAATTTCAATCCCTTTGATGCCTTTCGCATTATAGTTATTGAACTCCGCACCGTCTAATGCCGGTAATTCAACATTACTTGCACTTTGATCTTTTCCGTCATCGGCTTGTAAGGTCACTTTCACATTTTGTGATTTACCGTCGCGTAAATAGGTTAGTTCAATTTCTTTTCCAGCCCCGGAAGTCGCGATTTTGGCACGCATTTCCGCAAAGCTTGAAATTTTTTGACCATTCATAGCGGTAATTACATCGCCCGCTTTAATGCCTGCTTTTTCTGCCGCAGAGTTTGGGATCACTTCGCTGACGAAAGCCCCTTGTTGGGCATTCACATTAAAGGCTTTGGCTAAATCGGCATTTAATTCACCGCCTTTAATACCTAATAATCCACGGCGGACTTCGCCAAATTCTAAAATTTGTTGAACGATATTATTCGCTTGGTTACTCGGAATGGCAAAGGCAATGCCCGCATTTCCTCCACTTGGTGAGATAATGGCCGTATTAATGCCGATTAACTCGCCATTTAAATTCACTAATGCGCCGCCGGAATTCCCACGGTTTACCGCCGCATCGGTTTGAATGTAGTTTTCATAAGCACCGCTGTCCGACCCTGTTGATCGGCCGAGGGCGGAAACAATACCGGAGGTAACGGTTTGTCCTAATCCGAATGGGTTACCAATGGCAACCGTGAAATCCCCCACACGCAATTTGTCTGAATCGGCAAATTTAAGTGCGGTCAAATTTGTTGGATTTTCAATTTGAATGAGAGCGATATCCGATTGTTCGTCTTTGCCGACTAATTTGGCTTTAAATTCACGTCCGTCTTGTAAGGTGACGTTAATTTTATCGGCATCATTAATCACATGATTGTTGGTTAACACATAGCCTTTATCGGCATTGATAATCACACCGGAACCTAAGCCACGGAAGTTACGCCCGCCACTACGATTGCCAAACTGTTCAGCGAATTGATCGCCAAAGAAAAATCGAAATTCTTCCGGAAGATCATCAGGCAATGCAGAACGGCTATTACGTTTCGCTTTACCTTCCACAGAAAGGGTCACCACTGCCGGTTGTACTTTTTCAAGCATTGGGGCAAGGCTGTTTTGTTCGGTGATAAAACTCGGTAGGCTGGCCTGTGTGCTGACAGAAGTGCCTAAAACCGTTAAACCTAATGCAATACCACTTAATAAAAAATGACTTTTTTTCATAGAATCTCCAAGTAGAAATAGAAGACAGTATCCAAATATGCGAGCGGTTAGACAAAGATATAGGGAAAATGTTCAGGAAAACAAGGGGGAATGGGAAAGTGATTTGAGTGATTGACTAAAATCTGACACAGCGAGAGAGAAAAAAGGCATCAGTATGATGCCCCTAAGTAAATTATTCTTCTAATACCACTTTCCCAATGTAACCTAAATTACGGTGGCGTTGGGCATAGTCAATGCCATAACCGACCACAAATTCATCGGGAATTTCAAAGCCTACCCATTCCACCGGCACGCTGACCTCACGGCGTGAAGGCTTATCCAATAAGGTACAAATGGTGAGGCTTGCCGGATCCCGTAAATTTAAAATTTCACGGACTTTTTCAAGGGTATAACCCGTATCAATAATATCTTCTACAATAAGAACATGTTCGCCACGGATATCACCTTCTAAATCTTTTGTGATTTTCACATCATGGTTTGTTGTCATCCCACTGCCATAACTTGAGGTGGTCATAAATTCAATTTCTACCGGCAGTTTTAATTCACGGACTAAATCTGCCATAAACATAAATGAGCCTCGTAATAAACCGACAACAATCAGCTTATTAATTGATTTTTGTTGATAAAAAGCGGTGATTTCTTCACCTAAAGCGGCGATACGGGCTTTAACATCCGATTCAGAAATGAGGACATCAACGTGATGTTTTTTCATGGTGTTTCCTTTTGGCGTGATAAGACGAATAAACCCCGCTATTTTACAAAAAAAAGCCTGAAGTTTAAACTGTCAGGCTTTTTCTCTTCATCGATTAGCGGGCGGAAAAGGGCATTTTAGGCAATGCCATTTCCCGAATTGCCATAGAAAGCCCATCAATCATCAATAATCGACCACATAAATTCTTACCAATATTTAACCGCACTTTAATGGCTTCTAAGGCTTGCATTGAGCCTATCACCCCCACAATGGGGGCAAGCACACCGGCTTCCACACAACTTAGGCTGTTTTGTCCGAAAAGCCGGCTGAGATCACGATAAGTGGGGGTATCAGGTTCATAAGTGAACACCGAAATCATCCCCTCCATGCGAATGGCCGCCCCGGAAATTAAAGGGATTTTCGCTTTTTCACATTGGCGATCCAGTTGATTGCGAATGTCCACGTTATCGGTGCAATCTAACACCACATCAAAGTGCGGTAGAATTTCGGCGAGTTTTTCCTCATCTAATTTGGCATTGATAGTGCGGATTTCAACGTGCGGATTCATTTGTTCAAGGGCAATTTTAGCGGATTCCACTTTCGCCATATTCAATCGGGCATCACAATGCAGCACTTGGCGTTGAAGGTTGGAAAGGGAAACCCTGTCGAAATCCAATAAGGTTAAATGCCCAACACCTGCCGCCGCCAGATATTGTGCCGCCGCACAGCCTAAGCCGCCCAAGCCCACAATCAGCATATGGCTTTCTTTAAGTTTTTCCTGTCCGTCAAAATCTACCGATTTCAAAATGATTTGACGGTTGTAGCGTAGTTCTTCTTCGTAACTGAGTGTTGTCATTTTTTAACCTAATAAATGATTAAAAGGTTCGATGGTGACGGTTTCACCGGCGTTCACATTGCCTCTGTCTTGTTCTAACACAATAAAACAATTGCTTTTCACAAAGGCACTGAATAAATGTGAGCCTTGGAAGCCCACAGGCTGCACCTCAATTTTTCCTTCTGCATTGATTTGATAAAAACCCCGTTGGAAATCTAAACGCCCCGGTGCTTTTTTCAAATGCGTTGTTGCAATAGCCGAAAAGTGCGGTGGTTTTTTCCAATATTTTTGTCCTTGGAGTTTCGCAATGACAGGTTGAACCAGTTGATAAAAGGTGACGAGGGCAGAAACCGGATTACCGGGTAAGCCACAAAACCAAGCCTGTTCAAGTTGCCCAAAGGCAAAGGGTTTACCCGGTTTAATTGCCAGTTTCCAAAAATTGATTTTTCCCACTTTCTCTAACACGGTTTTGGTGAAATCTGCCTCACCCACCGAAACGCCCCCACTGGTTATCACCAGATCGGCTTGTTTTTGAGCGTTCATAAAAGCCTTTTCAAACTCCGCTTCATTATCTGGGAGCAGACCAAAATCCAGCACCTCGCAATGTAGTTTTTCAAGCAACAATTTAATCGTGAAACGATTGGTATCATAAATTTGCCCCGGTTGAAGTGTTTTTCCCACCTCAATCAACTCATCACCGGTGGAAAGGAGGGCAACTTTTAAACGGGGATAACATTTCACCTCAGCAATACCAAGAGAGGCTAATAAGGGCAATGAAACCGCATTTAAAGGTGCGCCTTGTGGCAACACTATTTCCCCTTTTTTCACATCTTCACCAATACGGCGAATATTTTGGTGAGCCTTTGGACGCTCAGATAAGGTGATCGTGCCATCCTCATTAAGCAGCACTTGCTCTTGCATCACCACCGCATCAGTGCCTTCAGGGATCATCGCACCGGTCATAATTCTGATTGCACTTTGCGGCGGCCATTCCCCTTGAAAAGGATGACCGGCAAAGGCTTTCCCTGCCACAGAAAGGGTGAGTGATTGGTGTAAATCGGACAAACGCACCGCATAGCCGTCCATCGCTGAATTATCAAAAGAAGGTACATTAATCGGTGAAATCACATCCTCTGCACAAATTCGATTGGCAGCATTTTGTAAATTGAGGGTTTCGATGACTGAGGGAAAGGGGAGCTGTTCCAACATTTGATGGCGTGCTTGATCCAAGGTGAGCATGGAAAATCCTTAGTTTGAGAAAAATTGTCGGCTATTTTATCCCTAAAGATTTATTCATTCAAATGAGCAATTTTTCTCATTTTACGATCTGCCTATCCTTTGCTAGAATAGCCCATCATTTTTTTAGGAAAGACTGTTATGAGCGAAATTTCACCCGATGCCCTCAGCGTAAGAAATGCGTTAAGAGAAAAAGGCATTGAAACCCCAATGATTGACCCGAGCAAAAATAAAGATGAACGCCGCATTAGCATTGCCAAGCATATGAATGAAGTGATGAAACTCATCGGGTTAGATTTGGCTGATGACAGTTTGGAAGAAACCCCGCACCGTTTGGCAAAAATGTTTATTGATGAAATTTTCAGTGGAATGGATTATGCCAATTTCCCGAAAATGACAAAAATTAAAAACCAAATGAAAGTGAGTGAAATGGTGCAAGTCAACGATATTACACTCACCAGCACCTGCGAACATCATTTTGTGACCATTGACGGCAAAGTTTGTGTGGCGTACTACCCGAAAGATTGGGTGATTGGGTTGTCTAAAATTAACCGAATTGTGTCCTTTTTTGCCCAACGTCCACAAGTACAAGAGCGTTTAACCGAGCAACTTCTCACCGCTTTTCAAACCATTTTAGAAACCGATGATGTGGCGGTTTATGTGAAAGCTACTCACTTTTGTGTGAAAGCCCGTGGCATTAAAGACACCCACAGCTATACGGTGACCTCCGCTTATGGCGGGGTTTTCTTAGAAGACCGAGACACCCGCAAAGAATTTCTCGCCACTGTTCAAAAATAAATGATAAAGGTAGGGACACACTGCGTGTGTCCGTTATAAAATCAAATTATTTCAATAGGTTAAAGTTCGGACACACGCAGTGTGTCCCTACTGTTTTTCCCAAAAAATCACATTTAAAGGGCTAAAAATCTGAAATTTAGTCTTATTTTCGACCGCACTTTTCCTGTTTTTATTTCAATCAAACTTCCTACAAACCGCTGTGCTGATAAAGCATAAGGGGGCTAAAGTCATAGCATTTGGTGCTAAATGGCATTAATTCAACTACATTGTTCTATTTTTGTTTTGATTATGTTTCATATTTGTTAATATCCTCCTCGTTTCTGTGGAAAAGTAGAAACATTTATATCGTAAAAATTAATTTAATTCGGAGGTAACAATGAATGTTACAATGAAAACAGCAGCGGCAGTGCTTGTTGCTTTTATGCTTGCAGGTTGTGGTTCTAACCATAGCAGTAATGCTTCTGATAAAAAATCCCAATCTGTTCAGCCGGCAAAACCAAGCCTGCCAGCTAAACCGAAAACGTCAGGGAAGGCAACGCAATCCGCTAAAGAAAGCCAATCGGGGCAGTCAAATCAATCTGCTAAACCAAGTCAATCCCCTCAACAGAACCAAACAGGGCAGGCAAGCCAATCACCTCAACAAAACCCAGCAGGGCAGGCAAGCCAACCTTCTCAGCAAAACCCAGCAGGGCAGGCAAGCCAACCTTCTCAGCAAAACCCAGCAGGGCAGGCAAGCCAACCTTCTCAGCAGAACCCAGCAGGGCAGGCAACTCAACCTCCTCAGCAGAACCCAGCAGGGCAGGTAACTCAACCTTCTCAACAAAACCAAACAGGACAGGCAAACCAACCTTCTCAGCAAAACCCAGCAGGGCAGGCAAATCAACCTCCCCAACAAAACCAATCGGGGCAACCAAACCAACCGTCTAACCCAATTCCACCGACAGTATCCACGCCACAACCTAATCCGGTTCATCCGAAAGTACCTGTTATTCCGGAAGGTGAGCGGGTGATTAATTTAGAAGGTAAAAGTCAGGGACTAAACTATCTTACCCTTGTCTCCCGTAATACAGGGCTTTTTACTGAGAACAATAATCAGGCAGTGAGGGTCGATTTAGGCAAACTCGCTAAGGGGCAATTAGGCCTTCATGAGGGCGTATTCACAGATCCGAATTTGACGGTAGATGATGGCTCCGGAAAAAATGAAGTGAATTATGTGGTGATGAATACCCCTTATAGCTCTTATGGTATGTTATTTACCGATAACCAAGGGATAGGTGCAGAAGTGGCATCATTTATTATTGGAAAGCCGGGGATAGAAACGTTGATTAATGTTCCTCAAGGCACTGCCACTTATCGGGGAGAGGTGATCGCTTCAATTAGAACTTATGGAGCAAATTCTCCGTACATTATAAATAATGCTTTTCAGAAAGAGGGTTCAGTAACATTAACCGCTGATTTTGATAATAGACGTATTTCCGGGCTGTTAGATTCCACTAATTTTGGAAAGATTAATTTAAATGCAACGGATATCGATAATCCTAATCCCGATTACTATACTTATAGAGGAAGTATTTCACCTGATAGCGGGGTAGATCATGGTGATTATCGAGGTGTTCTAGGTGAGCACGAAAGTTGGGGTGTGATTAATTTGAGGGTTAATGATAACGGTCAGGATAAAATATACAATGGGATTTATAGTGCACCCAAACAATAATTTAACCCTTTAAAACGCTTGTTAACAACGCCTCTGAAAAGGGGCGTTTTCACTCAGACAGAAATCTAAATATCATGAAAATACCCCAAATTTTAACCGCACTTTTCCCCCTGCTTTTTACCTTACCCACCTCAGCCAATATCGGCGAGCCACAACAAAACCTCAAAGTGGCAGAGCCAAAGAACGCAGAGCCAAAGAAAGCCGAGCAAGAGGTGAGCCTTCAGGGGCAAAATCAACCACCGCTTCACCTTTCTGAAGCGGATTTAAAACATAATCTGGCATTAACCCAACAACTGTTAAGCCAAGCCATTTACGCCCGTGAACTACAGTTGATTGAGCAATTGCTGGCGATTTATAAAACCTTTCCTCATACCGATCCTTTGCTTATCCAGTTTGCGGAAGCCAAACTGGCGGCATTAAAAGGGGAATTCAGCAAAGCCATTCGGGTTTATCGTGACATGTTGGCAGAACGGGCGGATCTTAATCCTGTGCGTATTGAACTCGCCATTGCCTTATTTAACGATAAACAAAACACCGCCGCCACCGAACAATTTCAAAAAGCCTTGAGCGCCCCTGCCACGCCCGCCCCAGTGCAACAGCTTATTAAGGCTTATTTAGAGGCGTTGCAGGAACGGGAGGCTTGGCAGATTTCTGCCAGTGCCTATTATGTGCGTGACACCAACGTGAATAACACCGCCGACAGCCGCAATATTGAGCAAACGGGCTATGTGAAAAATGACGATATGATGCCCCAAACTGCACATGGCATGGCTTACAATGTTTCGCTTGGCAAAGATTTTAACCTTGGCAACCGCTATTATTTAGGCTTTGAAAATGATTTATCGGGTAAAAGTTATTGGGATAATCACGATTATGACGATATTTATAACCGCACATCCCTAGGGCTGCGTTACAAAACCGCACAATCTACGCTAAGCCTGATGCCTTTTTATGAAAAACGTGGGTATGGCGGCGAAAGCTATCAATGGGCAAATGGCGCAAGGTTGGAATTGAGCCATTGGCTCAACCCGAACTGGCAACTTTCAAGCGCCGCAGAATTTGCCAAACAGCGTTATTTCAAAAGCCAAGCGCAAAACGGCAAGCGAAAACTGATTTCCGCCACACTGGTTTGGGCAAGAACGCCACGCCAATTTTTCTACCTTGGCGGTGATTTCAACCGAGAAACCACCCAGGTGAAACAGTACGGCTCGGACACCAAATCCCTCCGCCTCGGCTGGGGACAAGAGTGGGGCAAAGGGATTTCAAGCCGTTTGGCTTTCGGCATTTCACAACGACACTACAAAGATAAAGCGGTGCTAGGCGGGCTGATTGCCTTGGGCAAAGTGCGTAAAGATCGCATTTTCAACGTGAATTTCACCCTATGGAAACGGGATTGGCATGTTTTCGGCATCACCCCGAAACTACAATTTTCTTACCGCAAACAAAAAAGTAACATTCCGACTTTGTATTCCTACAACCGCCAAAGCCTGAATGTGATTTTTGAGAAAACCTTTTAAATTTATGAGAGGGAAAATAGCAATGTGGGTGAACAAGGTTCACCCACATTGTGTTGTTAAAGAGGCGTTTTTATAAATAACTGACAAAGTCTTCAAGGCTTTCTTGTCGACATTCTCTTTCCACTTTTTCTGTGGAGGTGCCGAGCATTAATAATGCCACAATTTCATCTTGTTCACGGCAACGGAGTGCTTGCCGAAGCGCACTACCTGATACCCATTTTCCGGTGATCCAAACATTATCAAAACCTTGGGCATGGGCGGCAAGTTGAATCCCATAGGCGGCACAACCTGCGGTGACGAGTTGTTCCCAAGCAGGCACTTTAGCAATATCCGGATTGATTTTGGCGATAACGGCAATCACCATCGGGGCGCGGTGTGCCAAATTCTCTGCTTTTTTTAAGCGCTCTTCACCGAGATTGAACTCAACGACCGCCTCTTTAAGTAACTGCTCTAACTTATTCAGCCCCTCGTTTTCGATCACCACAAAATGATAAGGGGATAATTTGCCATGATCCGGTGTACGAAGTGCCGCTTGGAACATTTTTTCAAGCTGCATTTTATTTGGGGCGGGGGCACTGAGTTTTTTGTTTGAACGGCGGGTGGTTAAAAGGGTTAATGCATCCATTTTTCTTCTTCATCAATTAAAAGTGCGGTGGATTATAACATAGTTTTTACTATGGGTTTATGTTACTCTAAGCGCAATTTTTTTTAGCTTCTGAAACCCTATGAACCCTATTTTTCGAGTGATTAAATTTTGTTGGCGGGCACTAAATTTTATTCGTGATTTAGTGATGAATTTTTTCTTTTTAATTTTCATTTTATTGGTAATCAGCCTATTTAGTTTGACGAGTAATACGAAAAAAAACACGGTGAATTTAGCTGCCGATAAAGGGGCATTGTTGCTGAATTTAGACGGCTATTTGGCGGATAATCGTGATGAGGCATTTGGCTGGCAACAGGCGTTGCGGGAGTTAAACACAACGGAACGTACCCCACTCCAAATTTCCACCTTCGATGTGGTTTATGCGATTAGTTTGGCAAAAAATGATGACAGTATTCGAGGTTTGGTACTGGATCTGAATTATTTTTCAGGCGGTGATCTGCCGGCTATGGATTATATTGGCAAAGCGATTAAAGATTTTAAAACGTCCGAAAAACCGGTGATCGCCTTTGCGAATAATTATTCCCAAGGCCAGTATTTTTTAGCGAGTTTTGCCGATCAGATTTATCTTAATCCGATTGGGCAGGTTTCCATTCAAGGTTTGGCACAAGAGAATTTATATTACAAAGATTTATTAGATAAATTGGCGATTACCCCTCATATTTTCCGTGTGGGCACCTATAAATCGGCGGTTGAGCCTTTCTTACGCAATGAGATGTCGCCGGAAGCCAAAGCGAATATGAGCCAATGGTTAAACGGTATGTGGGAAAGCTATATGCAAATTGTCAGCACAAACCGCCATATTTCAAAGGAAACCTTATTACCGAGTGCGAAGCAGTATTTAACCGAATTGAAAGCGTTGAAGGGCGACAGCACGGCTTATTCAAAACAACGTCAATTAGTCACGGATTTGGCGACCCAGTTAGATTTAGATAAAAAATTGACCGCACTTTTTGGTAAAAATGCAGAGGGGGAAGTGAATATGGTGGATTTTTCCACCTATTTATCCGGCTTTGAGGATCGTATGGCGTCATCAATGGGACAGAATAAAATTGCTGTGGTGAATGTTGAAGGGGCAATTATTGATGGGGAAAGTGCCGAAGGCGAAGTGGGCGGTGATAGTGTTGCCCGTTTGTTGCGTAAGGCTTATGACGATGAAACTGTGAAAGCCGTGGTGTTACGGGTTAATTCACCGGGAGGCAGTGCCTTTGCTTCAGAGCTGATCCGTCAAGAAGTGGATAATTTACAAAAAGCAGGCAAACCGGTGGTGGTGTCCATGGGGGCGATGGCTGCATCGGGGGGCTATTGGATTTCAGCCACATCGGATTACATTATTGCGGATAAAAATACCCTCACTGGATCCATTGGGATTTTTGCCATGTTGTCCACCTTTGAAAATACGATCAAAAAAATAGGTGTCAATGCCGATGGTGTGGCAACAACCGATTTGGCAGGCACTTCTGTTTTCAGCCCTCTCTCTAAAAATACGCAAGATATTTATCAGCTGGAAATTGAGCATGGCTACGATCAATTTTTAACTTTAGTGAGCCAAGGACGCCAAATGCCGAAAAGTGCCGTAGATACTATCGCACAAGGTCAAGTATGGTTGGGCAAAGATGCTTTCAAACATAACTTGGTGGATGAATTGGGGGATTTTGATCGTGCGGTGGAAAAAGCCGGGGAATTAGTCAATTTACATCGTGATCCTGTGATTGAGGATTTTTCCGTGGAATGGATGATTGAGGAAGACAGCAGCTTAGTGGGGAAATTATTCCGAGATCTCAGACAAAGCGGACAGGCATTGATGACGCAATGGCTTGATCTCCCTAAACCGTTCCAACAAGTTAAACAACAGCTCCATCAGCTAGATAAATTGAATGATCCCAAAGGACAATATTTATATTGTTTGAATTGTGGGAGTGTGAAGTAGTGAAAACTATTGTGATGAATTTAATTTAATTTAATGCTTGCTGCTTTTTATCAAGATCAAAGTAAGCGGGAAATCTTACTTCAATTCTTGTATGAAAATTGTATTCAAGGCATTGATTATTAGAAAGGCAGGGAAATCCCTGCCTTTGGTTTATCAAGTGCGGTCAATTTTTCCGTTATTTTTCATTTTTCATATTTGAGAAAATATTGGCTAAAATCGGGCCGGAAACATTGTGCCAGAAACTAAATAACGCACTTGGTACGGCGGCAATGGGGTTAAAATGGGCGCTTGCTAGGGCGGCCCCTAAACCTGAATTTTGCATGCCTACTTCAATGGCGATGGCTTTGCTGTCTGCTGTATTGAGTTTAAACAGTTTGGCTGCAAGAAAGCCGATGAAATAGCCGAGGCAGTTATGTAATACCACTACACTGAAAATGAATAATCCGGATTCTACAATTCTATCTTTGCTCACCGCGACCACTGCCGCCAAAATTAAGACAATGGACACTACGGAGATCAATGGCGTAATTTGGCTTGCTTGAACAATGACGTTTTTGAACAGCATACGAACCACTAAGCCTAAGAAAATAGGGAATAACACCATTTTTAGCACCGACATAAACATCGCTGAGGCGTTAATATCCAACCATTGGCTTGCCAGCAAATAGAAAATTGCCGGCGTTAAAAGTGGAGAGAGTAGGGTTGAAATGGTCGTGCAAGCAACGGAAAGTGCGGTATTGCCTTTAGCAAGATAAGTCATCACATTTGATGAAGTGCCGCCGGGGCATGAGCCGACTAAGATGACGCCTACTGCAAGATCCGGGGGTAAATGAAAGGCTTTGGCTAAGCCAAAAGCTATCATTGGCATAATGATAAATTGCCCTACCACGCCGATAAATACGGCTTTTGGGTGTTTGGCGACTTCAGCGAAATCACTAAAGGTGAGCGTGATCCCCATACCGAACATCACTAAGCCTAATAAGTAAGGGATATAAGGGGCGAAAATTTTGAATTCCGCAGGAAATAAGAAGGCAAGTACAGCAAAAACAATAGCCCATAAGGCAAAGGTTTTACTGACAAATTGGGTTAATTTAAGGAGTGTTTGCATGACATTTTCCATTAAATAGTTAAAAAAAGAGCGGTCAATTCTAAAGCGGTTTTTTTGCTAAATCAATCTTCTCGATTTTGTTGAAGCCAAGCGCTTTCATCAAGCAGTTTGCCAAAGTGGCTTTCTACTAGACGTTTTGTTACGGTGGTTTGAGGGGTACAAAATAGATCTTTGGGAGAGCCATATTCAATAATCTTTCCTTGATCCATTACCAGCACGTTATCTGCTAAATGTTTGATAACGCCTAAATCTTGTCCCACATAAATATAGGCAATACCAAGACGTTCTTGGAGGGCTAGAGTGAGATTGAGGAGTTGAATTCGAACCGAGGCATCTAACGAACCGAGAGCATCATCAACAATAATAATTTCAGGTTCTAAAATGATGGCTCGGGCGATAGCGACCCGTTGTTTTTGGCTGACGGAAAGGTTTTTGATTTTTAGGTTGGTATAGTCAGGGTAAAGCCCAACCATAGAAAGGGTTTCAAAGATTTTTTGATTGCGTTTTTCCTCATCCCAATCGGTTGCCAATCGAAGTGGCGCATCTAAGGTTTGCCCGATATTTTGTCGAGGATTAAAGGCGGAATTGGCATCTTGGAACACCATACGAATATGCTGGGTTCGATAACGGGAGTTGTCAAAATCAAGTCGTTCATGATTGAATTTTATTTCCCCTGAAGTAGGTTCAATCATGCCGGCAATCATTTTTACTAATGTGGATTTTCCTGAGCCGTTTTTTCCGATAATGGCAAGGGTTTGTTTTCTCTCAAGGTTAAAACTCACGTTTTCTACGGCATTAAAGGATCTTGAACCGAACCAACGGGCCGGGCCATCAAAGGTTTTACAGAGGTCGATAACTTCTAATAAAGGCATAGATTAGTCCTTATTGGATTCTGTCGATAAGGTCAGTGGGGTGTTTAGCACTGTTTCTTTTATCTGTTTTTCTCTAAAGTTAATCGGAAAATGGCAAGAAAATTCATGTTGTTTAATACGATAACGTGCCGGTTTTTTTATGCATTGTTTTTGTGAAAAAGGGCAACGGGGGCCAAATCGGCATCCTATGGGCATTTGCTCTAAAATAGGCACGCTACCTTCTAATGTTCCCAATTTTGCTTTAAACCCAAAAGGTTGGGTGAAATCCGGTACGGAGTGAATAAGCGCTTTGGTATAGGGGTGGTGAGGTGATTCCAACAAGGTTTGTGTTGGTGCAGATTCTGTATTTTGCCCACAATAGAGTACGGATACCGTATGGCAAAAATCGCTCACACTCGGAATATCATGGCTGACTAATAAAATGCTGGTACCTTGGTTTTGATTCATACTGGAAAGTAAACGGAACACTTGGCGTGCCGTAATGGATTCCAAGGCATTGGTCGGTTCATCGGCAATGAGTAGACGGGGCTGATTTGCCACGGCAATGGCTATCATCACTTTTTGTCCTTCCCCTTCGGTAAGCTCATTGGGATAGCTTTCCATAATATCGCGATGGTTTTTGATCCCCACTCGATGAAGTAGTTCTATTGCTCGGCGTTTTTTCCAACCAAACCAATGCCACCATTTACCACGAAATGTCCAATTGGGGATACTTTGAATTAATTGATGGCCCACTTTTTGGCTTGGGTCAAGACAACTCAAGGGGTTTTGAAAAATCATGGAAATTTCTTTTCCCACGAGTTTTCTACGTTGTGTTGGGGAGAGTTTTAACAGCTCCACATCATTAAAGCGGAAGCGATCGGCGGTGATAATCCAATCTTCTTTAATGGCATTACCAATCACTTTGGCAATCAAACTTTTGCCCGAACCGGATTCGCCCACAAGCCCTAAAATTTCGCCGTCATTGAGCGTTAAATTGACGCCATCAATGATTCTCACCTGACCAGTTGGGGTTTTGATTTCAATGTTGAGGTTACGAATATCCAGTAGTGCCATAGTTATTGATAATATTGGTTAATGGCTTGACATAAGCCGTTGATAAAAACAATGCTTAACAAAATAGTGAGGATAATTGCAAAGCCGGGGAGTAATACTGTCCAAGGGGCGAGGTAAATCAGCTCAAGAGAGTCTTTTATCATCGCTCCCCATTCAGGCATCGGGCGTTGCGCACCAAGGGAAATAAAACTTAAGGCGCTAATGTCTAAAATAGTGACCACAAATGCCCGTGAAATTTCCTGAATATAGAGAACGGTGATGTTGGGTAAAATAGTCGAGCGAAGTAGCTCGCCATTGGTGATGCCGTCGAGTTTTAGCATCATGACATATTCTTTTTTAAGCTCTTGTTGAATGGCCCGATAAATGGCATGAGTGAAATAGGGCAGTACCGCCAATAAGGTGGAAATAATGGCGTTCATCAAACTGGGTTCCATAAAGGTGGAAATGATGATCGCAATGAGCAAAATCGGAATAGAGAGAAAGGCATCAAAAATATGACCGAGAAAACGAGCCTTAATGCCCCCGGACATTCCCGCCCAAATACCCAAAGCTCCCCCTATTATGGCAGCCAATATCACTACAATTAAGGAAGAACCGAGGGTATAGCGAGCCCCCATAATCACACGGCTTAATACATCACGAGCCAAATCATCGGTGCCGAAGAAAAAGGCGATTTGCCCTTTTTCCACCCAAGAAGGCGGCATGAATTCTTGCCCTACAAATTCCATACTATCGCTGTATGGGGCGATAAAGGGGGCAAAAAGTGCGGTCAAAATTAACAGAAAAAACAAGTAAAAGCTGAATAAGGCAATACGGTTTTTGCGAAACAGTAACCAAATTTGATAGATCGAGGCGCTTTCACGAAATTCATCCGCTTCTTTATCTTTCATACCAACCTTTCTTATTAAATGGATCGAGAATAAACATGATGATTTTGGCTAGGGTGTCAACGGTAATAATACAAATCCCTAAGACAATCATACCGGCTGAAATACTGTTGTAATCTTGGGCGGTAACCGCATCAATGAGCCAACGCCCGATCCCCGGCCAACCGAGGACGGTTTCAACCAGCATACATTGTGTGATAACCAAGGTAAACACCCGTGTAATTTGCGGGACAAGTAAAGGAAAAGTATTACGAAAGACATACTTTTGTAAAATTTTCCATTTTGACCACCCCCGGGTGATGGCGACCTTGGCATAATTTTGCTGAAGAATATATTCCGCCCGTTGTTGAATGATACGGATAATTTCCATTGTCGGTAAAATACATAAAACCAACGTTGGGAGGGCGAGGTGTTGCAATACGCTCTGTACAATTTTTGTACGATAAGGCACATCCACAAACCAAACATCAATCACCGGAAAACCGGTGATCGGTTGGATTTCATAGAGCAAATTATATTGCCCGGTGGCAGAGATTTCCCAGCCATAAATCGCTGCCATATAAAGTAAAATGGGGGCTAGCCAAAAAATCGGGATCGATAACCCTACATAAGCGAGGGATTGGAGCGTTTTGGAAAAAACACCCTGATTATTGACCGCACTGAGAATACCAAGGGGAATACTTAAAATAAAAGCCAGGAATAAGGCGCTAAAACACAGCTCTAATGTGGGCGGTAAAACGGTAAAAATAAGTGCGCTAAGTGATTGCCCCCCATTGTAAGTGATGCCGAAATCTCCTTGTAATAACGCACCAAGATAATGAAGATAACCGGTAAAAATGTTGTCGGTAATCAGTGTCGCATTAAGCGGATCACGCATTAAAATGGCAAAGCTAAGTAGGGTGAGAATGAATAATAATAAGAGCACCCAAAGGAGATGACGAAGGGCTGACCACAACATTATTTTTTCTCCTTAGCAAAATAAAGGGTTGAAAAATTGATACTGCCGAAAGGTGTCATTTGCACGCCTTTCACTTTGTTATTGGCCACTAAAAAACGTTTTGCATTGGCAATAGGGACAATGGGAAGTTCTGTCAGCACCAAATCTTGAGCCAGATTATAATTTTTAGCCCGTTCCCGTAATTGGGTAGCGGTTAATGCACTATCCATTAATTCATTAAATTGAGGGTTGCACCAGTTGGATAAATTGGTGATCTCATCTTTTGTTTCACAGCTTAAAATAGGACGCATAAACCCATCAGGATCTAAATTGCCGGCAAGCCAACCGGTGAGGATCATATCGTAATCTTCAGTTTTTCTATTCTGTGATGATAATAAAAAGGTGCGGGTTACCGGGCGTACATTCACCTCAACCCCTACTTGTGCTAGATCCCATTTAATTAATTCTGCCATTTTTATTGGGGAAGGGTTATACATCTGTTCTTCATTTAACACCCACATTGTCAGTTGTAGATTTTTATCGGCAAAGACTTTTTGGGCTTGTTTTGGGGCATAGTCAAAATCAAATTCCGGGGTGTTAATATTCGATGCCCAAGAAACATTAGGAATAATATTGTTCGCTACTGTTGCGGTGTTGTGGTAAACATTGCGGACAATGCGTGCCCGATTGATACTTTGCGAAATCGCTTGGCGGATTTGAGTATCTTGCATTAAGGGTTTATTGAAATTAAACGCCAAATAGGAAAGGTTCATTCCTTCTGCAGATTGTAAATAATAGCGTTCATCATTATTGCGTAATAAGCCCAATTGGCTCACTTCAGGATAAGCGGCAATTTGACATTCGTTATTGAAAAATTTAATCAAACGAGCCGTGCGTTCAGTGGACAAATCAACCAATATCTGTTTAATTTTTGCCTCTTTGTTCCAATAGTTTTCATGGCGTAACAAACGGACATATTGGTTATAAACATAATCTTGAACTTGATAAGGTCCCGTGCCCACAGGGTGTGTATCTAATTGGGTGAGATTGTCATCTGCACTTAATTGATAGGCATATTCTTGCGAAAAAATGATCGCATATTGACTGGCAAGATGCGACAAAATGGAAGAATCTGGCTCAAAGAGTTCTATTTTTATTCTGTAAGGATTGAGCGCTGTAATGGATTTAATTTTTTGGTTTAATCTAATGCTGTCAAAATAGGGGAAACGGACTTTTTTCGCCTGTTCATGAAAAATGCGGTATTGGGGATTTTTACCGTTTACCGGATTATCTTGATTTAACACCGGTAAATAGGTGTCATGACCTAACACGCGATTGATGGAAAATATCACATCTTCCGCATTAAAATCTCGGGTAGGGGTAAACCAAGGGGTGTGGTGAAATTTCACCCCTTTGCGTAAATTAATGAAGATTTCTTTTCCATCGGCAGAAATACTATAAGATTGCGCCAAAGAGGGCGTGACAGTTGCACTGTGATTTTTAATTTCAAACAGCTTATTATAAATTTGCTCTGTCACCACATTCATACTTGTGCCGGCATCTGCGGTTTGTGGATTGAATGAAAAACCTGATGCATTCGCACAATAAATTAACCCATTTTCTGTTAAACTTTCCGGCACACGAGGGGCGCCTTGAACTTGGCTCAGCAAGCCCAAATTTAAAAGCAAACAGGAAAATAGCAGATGTCGGCGTAACATAAATGAAGCGGTTAGGGTAAATGAATGGCGCAAATTGTAAGATATATTGCCAAAAATGGCTAGATATTGCTTTTATCGCCCCTGAGGCGTATAGTCGTTTCAGTCTGAGATTGGGAGAAAAATATGTTAAAAGAAAAAGGTTATGATGAGTTTTTGGCTCAACAACTAAAAGAAGCGCGTGAAGAAGTTGAATTAGGGAAAGTGTTAAGTCATGAGGCTTCTAAGGCACAAACGCTCAAACTATTAGAACGTAAGGCTCGAGAGTTTTCAGCAATGGAAAATAAGATTTATGCCTAACGTTATTATCACGCAAAAAGCACAGAAACACATTGATAAAATTGTTGAGAATGTTGTCGAATATACTCATTCTATTGAAAGTGGAATAAAATTATTTAATGACTTAAATGATAAAATTTCCCTTATTGGCTTTATGCCGGAAGCGATAGGTCGGTTACGAGAAGACGGAAGTCGAGAGGCATTTTGTCGAGGCTATCGTATTGTTTATGAAATCATTAATAATTATGTTTATATTCATTTTGTCATCCACAGCCGCCGTATTTATCCAAGACCCTAATGTTTAATTCCATTCAAAAAGAACTCAACCAACTGATTAACCGAGGATTTGACCGCACTTTACGTCTTGCGGTAACCGGGTTAAGTCGTAGTGGTAAAACCGCTTTTATTACCAGTCTTATTAACCAATTGCTATCCGTTAATCAAAGCTCACGCCATCATTTACCCCTATTCGAAGCGGTGAGAAACGGCACAATCATTGCGGTTAAACGTGTACCGCAGCAGGATTTGAGTGTGCCTCGTTTTGATTACGAAGCTAATCTTAATGCGCTTTCCCAACAACCGCCACAATGGTGTCAATCAACGCGAGGCGTGAGTGAAACACGTTTAGCCATTCGTTTTCAACGTCAAAGTGGTTTGTTTCGCCATGTGAAAGAGCGGGGAACATTGTATTTAGATATTGTGGATTACCCCGGCGAATGGTTACTGGATCTCCCTTTGTTGCATTTGGATTTTGAACAATGGTCCCTTGAACAAAGCCAAATTCATCAAGGCATACGGGCAGAACTTGCTCAGCCTTGGTTAGATGAAGTGAAAAAATTAGACTTAAGTGCGGTGGTGAATGAAGATGTTTTAGCAAAGCTTGCCAACCTTTATACGGCGTATCTTCACCAATGTAAGGCACAGGGCATGCAATTTATTCAGCCGGGACGTTTTGTGTTACCCGGGGAATTAGAGGGTGCGCCGGCATTACAGTTTTTCCCGTTAATTCACCTCACTCCGGCACAATGGAAAACGCTGAAAAAAGAGGCAAAACCAAACAGTTATTTTACGGTATTGAATAACCGCTATGATTACTACCGCAATAAAATTGTGAAAGGGTTTTATGAAAATTATTTTTCAACCTTTGATCGTCAAGTGATTTTGGCAGATTGTTTAACCCCGCTGAACCATAGTCGACAAGCATTTTTAGAGATGCAAACGGGGTTAAATCAATTATTCAAAAATTTTCATTATGGCAAACGCCATTTCCTAAACCGTTTGTTTTCCCCACGCATTGATAAATTGATGTTTATTGCGACGAAAGCGGATCATATCACCAGTGACCAAATGCCGAATTTAGTGAGCCTAATGCGACAGCTCGTCCAAGAAGGGGGGCGTCATGTGGAATTTGAAGGCATTGAAACGGAATACACGGCAATTGCGGCGATTCGTGCAACAAAGCAAGTGATCGTCAATCAAAACGGCAAACCAATTAAAGCCATTCAAGGGGTACGCAGCAAAGATAAACGATTGATTACCCTTTATCCGGGTACAGTACCGAGCAAATTACCCAGCCAGGCATTTTGGCAACCCCCCCAGCACCTGACGGAAAATGAGGGAAAAACCACAGCCTTTGACTTTGACAGCTTTGATCCGCAACCTCTTGAACAGGGGGGAACAATTCCCCATTTGCGTATGGATGCAGTGTTGCAATTTTTGTTAGGGGATCGGTTTGATTAGGCTAGCGAAAACGGCTTGCAATTTCATCGCTTAGGCGATCGAGCATTTCATAACGTTTACGATACATTGAACGCTTTTTACTGGCGATATCTTCTAAAGGTTTACGTTCAATATCAAGGGGAAGTTGCCAATAAGGGGATTGATAAACCCCTTGGTTTTCTTGCCAAAATTCATCGTAATTGAACAGTATTTTGCTGCGGGCTGAAAGGCGGTATTTGCCTTGAGATTTATGGGGTATCCCGATTAAATCACATTGCCAATGTTTTGCCAATTCACGAAATACCTGCATTAGCATAAACATTGGACGCATACCCTGTAAATCTTTTGTTGCTGTTTTGATGAGGTCTTGGGCGTTTTCATAATAAGGCCCTTGCATCGAGGCAATCAACAATTTATTAGGCGATAAAAAGGTAAAAGAGGCATCATAAATTCGCTCATTATTTTGATTGCGAATATTGATAGCAAAATAGCCCTCAAAAGGATCAATAAAATTGAGGCTTAAATTCAGGGAAAGATCCTCGGTTAATTGGCTGAGCGGGATAACTTGCTCTTTAAGCAATGTTGAACAGAATGACGCCCCCCATTTTTGTTCGGCAAGTTGTAAATGTTGTGTAATAGCGCTCAAGCGTTGCGGTGCAGAAAAGCGTTTATCGCAATAGGTTGTCAGCAGCGGATTAAAACGATAATAATCCTGTGTGAAAAGAGGTTGCCATAAGGGATTTTTATTTAGAAATTCAATGAGTTGTCGGCATTGCTTTTGATAAAGGAAGGTATAGGTATAATAGCGAAATTTCTCACGCAATTGTTTGGCTAACGGACGATCCTTAGAATAGGGATACATTTGAACATAGGTGGGGAACGAAATTTGAGTTTGTGTTGTCATGTTTGTATTAATAATAAGTGAAAATATCATCGCACTGTCTCAATGCGATGAAAGAAAATAAGAAACAGGGTGTATTTTATAATGGAAAAGCAAATTTTCAACCAATATGATGAACCTTCGACAGAAAGTTTCCAGCCAAAACAAGAATTTACTGATGTAGAAACTATTGAAGATGAACCCCTAGAGGGGGAATGGCTTGATGAGTCATTTGAACAGGTGATAAAACCAAAGCCAAAAGGTTGGAAAACCCTGTTGAAATTGACCGCACTTTTATTTGGTTTGGCAATTATTGCCCAATCTGTGCAGTGGATTTGGGATAGTTTTCAACATCAGCAATGGATTTATTTCGCCTTTTCTCTGGTGAGTCTGGTGGTGGTATTATTTGGCATAAAAGAGATTGTGGGCGAATGGCGGCGTTTAGTACGCTTGAAAAAACGGGAAAAATTACAACAACAAAGCCGATTGCTCTGGCAAAAAAGTGCGGTCAAAAATGACGGTGTTTTTGAACCGGCAGGCGAAGAGGGGAGAACACTTTGTTTAGCGATGGCAAAAAGTTTGCAGTTAGATGAGCAATCACCCTTAATTGTTCAATGGCAAAATCAGCTCAACGAAGCTTATTCAGCCACAGAAGTGGCTCAATTATTCAGCCAAAATGTGCTTAAACCTTTTGATTTAAAAGCGAAAAAGTTGATTAGCAAAATGGCAGCAGAATCCGCTGTGGTGGTGGCAATTAGCCCGCTTTCCTTGGTGGATATGTTTTTTGTGGCTTGGCGGAATATTCGCTTAATCAATAATATTGCTGACATTTATGGCATTGAGTTAGGCTATTTTGCCCGTCTTCGCTTATTGCGTATGGTATTGGTGAATATCGCCTTTGCCGGTGTCACCGAAGTGGTACAGGATATTGGTATGGATTGGCTTTCGCAAGATATCACCGCAAAACTTTCCGCCCGTGTAGCGCAAGGCATTGGCGTAGGCTTGCTCACCGCCCGTTTAGGGGTAAAAGCCATGGAATTTTGCCGCCCCCTTGCTTTTCAATCCAATGAAAAACCAAAACTCTCCCATATTCAAAAAGAGCTTCTAAGCACAATAAAAGAGGTGGTGTTGAATAAAAAGGTGAAGGAGAAAGAGTTGGTTTGATAGAAAATAAAGAATAATTAAAAAGATTTTAAAAATCCCAATTAGGTGAATGCATAATTGGGATTTTTATTATGGCGGTTAAATTACCATTTATAGCTTAAATTTGCGCTGAAACGACGCCCTTCACCGTAGTAACAAGTGCTATAAAAACAGCTGGCAACATATTTTTCATCGGTAAGGTTGGATACATTTGCTTGCAACTCCCAGTTCGCATTAATGCGATATTTCAACATTAAATCACCTAAGGTTTTTGCTGGAGCTTTGATGTTATCCGCCGTACCATTTGAAGAAGTACCAATATAACGAATGGCTGCGCCGGCAATTAAATTATCAAGAAATTGATGCGTAACCTGCGCAGAGGCAGTATGACGAGGAATTAATGCCGGACGGATAACATCGCCTGTTTCCCGAATATCTTTTACACGATTAAAGGTATAACCCAAGGTAATCGCAGTTTTTTCCGAAACATTAAAGTTTGCTGCTACTTCCACACCTTTGCTTCTTAATTCTTTCGTTTGGAAAGCGTTACCTGTCGCACTTGGTGTGAAGGCGTTATCTTGTTTCAAATCAAAGTAAGCAATAGAAAAGGAGCCATCAATAAAACTTGGTAAATATTTTAGACCGGCTTCATATTGTCTGCCTTCGGTCGGCTTATATTGTGCGGTTTCTGGTACGAAGGATTCGGAATAACTAAAATAAGGGGCAAGTCCGTTATCCGCCACATACATCACCCCACCGGAATAAGACGTGTGATTAATTTTATAGCGTGCCGTGCCTTCTTCGCCTTTGGCTCTGTCATTACGGATTCCACCGGATAAATGCCAGTTGCCGATTTTGATTTGATCTTGCAAGTAGAAACCTAATTGACGCTGAGTCACATCATAGTCAGGGCGGGCACTGTTCGGCACTTGGATACCGTTATAAATCGGGGCAAGGCTGTTGAGCGTATAAAGTGGTGCTGAAGTAAAGCAATCTGGACAGTAATAACTATTGTATGCCCCTTTTGCCGTTAAATATTGATAATCCACACCAAGGGTTAAACGGTTTTCATAGTTGTCATGGGTCCAAGTTTTCGTCAAGCGGTTATCAATAGAATGGCTTCTTGTAATGACATCATTAAATACCGCCCCTTGACTGATTGTTGGGAAAACGGTTACCCCATTGGAGAACGCAGATTGTTGTTTCAAATCTTGCATATTGAATTTGTAATTTTGTGAGAAGGTTAAGGTCTCATCAAATTTGTGAGTAAATTCATAGCCCAGTGAATACTGTTTGCGATCTAAAGTATCTGTTGTGGGATCACCTAGGTTGGTGCGGCGATCAATTTTTCCTAAATTGGTTTGAAGCGTCCCTTGCATTGGGAAGAAACCGGTTGTTGGTACACCCACATCTTTTTGCACGCTTGCCAATAAGGTGAGAGAAGTCCGGTCAGAAATATCCCAAGTGAGGCTTGGCGCAAAATAGTAGCTTTCTAACCAAGTGCCTCGTAATTCACCTTGTTTTTTGTTGTAGTCGGCAACAAGACGATAACGTACATTTTCTGTTGCTTTATCACTGACATCTGCGCTGATACCGCGTTCGTGGCGATTACCTAGTTTGAAATTTACTTCACCTTTAGGTTCAGTAGTAGGGCGTTTGGTGATTAAATTGATTAAACCGCCACTTTGTGCAGAACCATAGGTTAAAGAATCCGCACCTTTTACCACTTCTACCGCTTCAACACCGTACATATTCGGTGCCCAGTGGCTGTAGCCGGTATTGTAAACGGCAGACCCATCAATGGTTAAACGGGCATCCATTCCACGCATTTTGATCCAATCGTTCGTATCGAGGTCGGCACCATAAACTTGTGATAAAGCACCGGTTTCATAACGAAGGCTTGCATCAAGTTGATCGAGATCCCAGTTTTTTAAGGTTTCATCATTGATCACGGCGATAGAACGTGGCGTCATATATTCCACTTTACCGGTTTTGGCTACAGAGCCAACCACATTAATTTCATCCAACTCTTCCACTTTTTGTTCATTCGCATAAGCGGAATTCATCGCTAAAATAACGGCACTGGTTAGTGCGCTATATACAAAGGTTTTCTTCATTTTATCGTCCTATGAAGGTTGAGGTTAATAAATAAGGTTAGACTTTTCGCATCATCAGTAAGAAATAACTGCCGCCCACTAAAGTGGCGACTAAACCTGCAGGGATTTCATAAGGGAACAGGATTTGTCGCCCAATCCAATCGGCGATGAGCATAATCGTGCTACCAAGTAATGCGGAAATCAGTAATTGTTGCCGTGCTTTATAGACCCCTAAAAAATGGGTGAGATGAGGCACAAGCAAGCCAATAAAACTTAATGGCCCAACCATTAAGGTGGCAAGTGCGGTTAAAATCGCACTAAAAATAATTAAAATCCAACGTGTTTGTAAAATATTCAATCCGAGGGCTTGTGCCATAGGGGATTGTAGGCGGAGTAAATCTAACCAGCGGCTAAATAGCAAGCTCACCACCAATAAAACCAATGCCAATAGAGTAAAAGGAATGGCAAGGGTAGGATCGAGGCTTTGGGTTGAGCCTGATGTCCAGCTGATGAGTTGATTTGCCCGGGGATCGCCACTGGCAATGACAATACGTTGGAGCGTATCAAACAGGGCGGAGAGGCTGATCCCGGTGAGTAAGACTTTTTCCGGTAACATTCCGCTACGCTGGTTGATGCTGGCAAGGATGAACAAGGCAAGGAGTGCGCCACTTATGCCGGCAAGCCAAAACCAAAGCGTATCTTGTGCGGAGAAGACAAAAAGCAACACCAAAATTCCCATGCCGGCACCGGAGGAAACGCCTAATAATTCGGGGCTTGCCATCGGGTTTAAGGTTAAACGTTGTAATAATACACCGGCGACAGAAAGCAGAATACCGGCACAAATAGCAATCAACATACGGGGATAACGTAGAGCGAGAATGTCTAACTGAAAGGTGTGTTCAGGAATGAGCATCTGCCAACTATTTTGCGCATTTTTTCCCAAGCCAAGAGCTAAGATCACACTCACGACAAAAAAAGCAATCATCAGCCAAGTAAAGTGCGGTCGATATTGACGGATTTTTTGGAAATGTGTCGTTGTTAAACGCCCGCTATGAGGTAAGGTGCGAAACATCAACCAAAGGAGTAGCGGTGTGCCAAGCAACGCTGTCGCCGCGCCTGTCGGTAAACTTATCTGATAATAAACATTCACCAGTTGTAAAATTAAATCGGTGATTGCCAGTAATAATGCGCCAAGTACAATTGATGCGCTCAGTTGCCAAGTGAAGGTGCGAATACCCAGCTGGCGAACCAAGGTTGCGGCGCTCAAGCCGATAAATCCAATCATTCCCACCGCACTGACTACCGAGGCAATTAAATAGGCACTGATGATAATGCCGATAAAACGAAGTTTGCCCACAGGGACCCCCAAACTTTTAGCATTGCTGTCATTGAGGGAGAGAATACTAAGTGGACGGCGTAATAAAAAAATCAGAGAAAAACAGACCGCACTTTGTAATGCAAGCTGTTGGCTGTCATGCCAGCTTTCTTGCACAAGAGAGCCTGCTCCCCATTGTGCCAACCCTCGGGCTTCCTCCGGATAAAATAACATTATCATTGCGGTGCAAGCGCCAAAATAAAGATTAACCACAAGACCGGCAAGAATCAGTAATAAAGGCGATAGGGTTTTACGCATCGCCAGTACAAGGACGAATAATAGACTGAATATTGCCCCCACGAGTGCAATTAAACCGGTACTGTATTGCAAAAATTGAGGGGCAAAAATCGCCACGGTAAATAAGCTAAATTGTGCACCACTGTTAATGCCAAGGGTGCTATCGGAAGCGAGGGGATTCCCCATCACTTGTTGCAATAATAGGCTGGCAAAAGCCAATGTGCCACCGGCAAGCAAAGCGATCGCAATGCGAGGTAGGGTATAGCTTTGTACCAAGAGTAAATCCAGATTATCGGTGGGGTGGATTAGCCCTAAAATACTTGTATTTTCAGGCAGTTGTACGGTTAATAAGCCGATTGAAAGCGCGCAGAATAATCCGCCTAACAGGATAAAAAATAAGGAAGGGCGGTTTACCATTGTTCGCCTCCCTGTAATAAGCCATGGGCAAAAATACCGATAAAACGTTGGGCGGAGGGAATGGCACCGAATGTCCAAACGGCCGGTAAAATTAAAGGTTCTCTGGCAAGGGGTAAACGTTGCCATAATGTATTGTGCGTGAGTGCCGTGGCAATATTATTCGGATAAGGTTTTATCACCACAAAGCGCGTATTTTTAGGCAATTTTGCCAGTTCGGTGATGTCAATATTTTGAAATCCCCAAGTATTCACTTCCGGTAAGTAGGCGTTTTTAAAACCCAGTTGGCGGATAACCTCACCCGGTAAGCTATTTTCACCATAAATGCGTAAATGACGGGTGTCGATAAATTGCACCAAAGCGATGGGGCGATCGGTAAATGCCTGTAATAAGGGGCGATAGTGGTGAATGGTTTGCTGATATTTTGCCAGTAATTGTTGTACTGTTTGCGGTTTGCCGATGATCTCACCAATTTTCCAAGTAGCAGCGACAACATTTTCCCAAGCCTTGCCTTCTTTGTAAAAATCAACGTTATAGACTTTTCCATAGGGCGCTAATTTTTCATTGAGCGTGGCATAGAATTGGCTGTGAATAAAGCTTAATGATTGTGGATTAACGGAATGAGAAAGGGCGGCAATACGCTCCATATTCGGTTGTAAACGAATGCCTAAATCAATCGTATTGTGAGGTAGTTTGGGTTCTCTCACCCAAGTTTGGTAGCTTTTCACATCACCTACGGCAAGAGGCGGATGTTCAAGCGCAATGAGGGTTTCGGCCACCGACCAATCTACCGTGGCATAGGCTACGGTGGCATTAATGGCTTGTTTTTCTGTGGCAAGGCTTTCAGCCCCAACGTTTTCAGCCCCAAAGCTTTCAACGCCGAAGAAAAGTGCGGTCAAAAAAAGCAACGTTTTTTGCACCTTGGCAAAACTGAGGGGAGCGAAGCCATAAATCATCCTGTCAGCGATGGCGTATAACATTTGTAGTGAGTTTTTAACAGAAGAGAACATATTAATAAAAACTCACGGGACGATGGGTATTGGGGTGTTTTATGACATTGAGTTCAATGCCGTAAATTTGTTGTAATGAAGGCGTATTGACAATATCGTGCGCATTGCCTTGGGCGAGTAATTTTCCGCTATGCAATGCCACTAAATGATCGCAAAAACGGGCAGCAAGATTGATATCGTGAATGACAATCACCACGCCCAGGTTTAATTCACGACTTAAGCGATGAATCAGTTGCATCACTTCCACTTGATGAGCGATATCTAAGGCCGCTAAAGGTTCATCCAATAATAAAAATCGGCTCTCTTGTGCCATCAACATGGCAAGCCAAATTCTCGAGCGTTCTCCACCGGAAAGGGTATTCACCCATTGATCGGCAAATTTTTCTGTGTGAGTGAGCTGTAATGCCCTTGTGATCGCTTGTTTGTCTGCATCGGTTTTTCGCCCAAATAAGCCATTCCAAGCATAACGTCCCATGGCGATGAGTTCTTTTGCCGTCATATTGGTGGCTTGTGGCAAATGTTGCGGTAAATAAGCCACTTGCTTGGCAAAATCCCGACTATTCCATTGGTGAACAGAACGATTAGCCAACAAAATCTCACCTGAAGAGATTTTTTGTTGGCGTGCCATGAGTTTGATTAATGTTGATTTGCCCGAACCGTTATGCCCGATTAATCCATAAACCTGACCTCTTTCAAAGGAAAGGGAAATGGGGTGGAGTAAGGTTCTGTTGGGAAGAGAATAGGAAACTTGTTGAAGTTGAAACACAAATTATCTCGAATACATCAAAGTTGGCGTCATTCTATGTGAAAATCATTCTTATTTCAACTTCAGGTTTTTTGCTTATAACAATGGGCTAAATAAAAAGAATAAGCGCTCAATAATGCGGTGATAAAGGGGGCGGGAAAGCCATTTTTCACTGTCTAGGCGATCTGAATTGGCAATGTAGCTTTCATGCAAAATGGAAACTTCATTGGCAAAGGCAAGATCTTCCACGGCAAGGGCTACTTCAAAATTTAAGAAGAAACTGCGTAAATCCATATTCATCGTGCCAACAAGGGCCAGTTTGTTATCAATCAGCACACTTTTGGTGTGAAGTAAACCAGCCTTAAATTCATAAATTTTTACTCCTGCGGCAAGCAGATCGTCAAAAAAGGTACGGCTTGCCCAGCTCACCATTAAAGAATCATTTTTCTTCGGTAGAATAATGGAAACTTCCACCCCTCGTAAGGCCGCAATACGCAATGCTTCGGCAATACTATGGCTTGGCACAAAATAAGGGGAGGTGATAACAATGCTTTCTCTTGCCGCATAAATCGCCAACGCCAAACTTTGTGGCGCAAGATCATCGGGGAACGCAGGTCCAGTGGCGATCACTTGAACGGAGTGAGTGTCATAATCATCAATGGGAACGAGGGGACAATTGGGTAAAAATAAAGGCAATTCCACGCCGGTTTCAATTTCCCAATCCCAAGCATGCAGACTGTTTAACACCGCCGATACCGGGCCATTCACCCGTACCATCACATCTACCCAATTGCCTACGTTGCTATTTTGTTTAAAAAAGGCAGGATCCACCATATTCATACTGCCGGTATAGGAAATTTGATTATCAATGACAATAATTTTACGGTGTTGGCGTAAATCGATCCGACTAAAAAACATCCGAAAGAGGTTCACATACAGCGTTTCTACAATGTCGATGCCTTGTTTTCGTAGCTCCCGACAGGCTTTGCTTTTGAGAAAAGGACGGCTGCCTACGGAATCCAATAAAATTCGGATTTCCACGCCACGCTGTTTGGCATCCAACAGGGCTTGGCTCACTTTTTCCACCAGCCCTTTGTTCGACCAAATATAAAACACCATATTAATGGAATACTGCGCCTGTTCAATATCCTTGATAATGTGCTGAATAATGCTTTCGGGTGTATCTAAAATATGCAGTTCATTGCCTTTGATACAAGGAATACCAAGGCGTTGATAATTCAAATCAAAGAGCGGTCGATATTGCAGACTTTTTGGCGTGCTAACCAACGCTGACTGTTGAGATAAGTGGGTGAGCCAGTGGTGATATTTCGGGTGTAATGTGCGAAATGCTTTGGCTCGCTTTGTTCCCAATTTCACCTCACCAAAAATAAAATAGGCAAGCACACCGACCACCGGTACAAGATAGATAAGCATAAGCCAAGAAAGGGTGGCCGAGGAGGATTGTTTTTTCACCAAAAGACGAAGGGTTATCGAGATAATTGTCAGCCACGCCAACACAGGAATGATATAAACCAGTATAATATGTTCAAAACTCATAAAATTTTAACCGCACTTATGGAATTTGACCTTCTTTATCAACACCGTGATTTTATCATTATTTATAAACCTTGTGGTATGAGTGTCCATAAAGACAGTGAAGCCGAGGGGCTAACCTCATTGTTGGCAAAACAAATCGGCGTTGAGAAAGTGTGGTTGGTGCATCGACTGGATAAAGTGACCTCTGGCTTATTAATTCTTGCCTTAAACGCAGAAAGTGCGGCGGAATTTTCACGGCTTTTTGCTGAACATCGTATTCACAAAACCTACCTCGCCTTAAGCTTTCAAAAACCGAAAAAGAAACAAGGTTTGATTATCGGCGATATGAAAAAAGCGCGTAACGGTGCATGGAAACTTTGCCAAAGCAGGGAAAACCCAGCGATAACCCGATTTGAAAGCCTCAGTTGCGAACCGAATTTACGCCTGTTTTTCCTTAAACCTCAAACCGGTAAAACCCACCAGTTGCGTGTGGCGATGAAAAGCCTAGGCAGCCCGATTTTAGGTGATGAACTCTATGGTAAAAACACGCCCAAAATGGACCGCACTTATTTGCACGCCGCAAGGCTTGAATTTGAATTTCACGGGAAGAAATTTGATGTGGCGGTGAGGCCAAAAGAGGGGGATTGGTGGCAAAAAGACAGTGTGAAGATGAAAATAAATGAAAACCCTTTTTTCGGAAAAGGGAAAATCCCTGTATAATACCGACAATTTTTGTAACTAGGAACTGAAATGAAATTTATCTCTTTTAATATTAATGGGTTGCGTGCTCGCCCTCATCAATTAGAAGCGGTGATTGAAAAATATCAACCGGATGTGATTGGTCTTCAGGAAATTAAAGTAGCTGATGAGGCTTTTCCCTATGAAATCACGGAAAATCTGGGCTACCATGTTTTTCATCATGGGCAAAAAGGCCACTATGGTGTGGCGTTATTAACCAAACAAGCGCCAAAAGCCGTTCGCCGTGGTTTTCCGACAGATGCTGAGGATGCACAAAAACGCATTATTATGGCAGATTTGGAAACGGATTTTGGTTTGCTGACGGTGATTAATGGCTATTTCCCACAAGGCGAGAGCCGTGCCCATGAAACTAAATTTCCGGCAAAAGAAAAATTCTATGCCGATTTACAGCGTTATTTAGAACAAGATCACGATAAAGCCAATCCCGTTTTAATTATGGGCGATATGAATATTAGCCCGAGCGATTTGGATATCGGTATTGGAGAGGAAAACCGCAAACGTTGGTTGCGTACCGGAAAATGTTCTTTCTTACCCGAAGAGCGTGAATGGTATCAGCGTTTATATGATTATGGTTTGGAAGACAGCTTCCGTAAATTGAACCCTACCGCAAATGATAAATTCTCGTGGTTTGATTACCGTTCAAAAGGGTTTGATGATAATCGTGGTTTACGCATTGACCATATTTTAGTAAACCATGCCTTGGCAGAGCGTTGTGTTGATGCCGGCATTGCTTTGGATATTCGGGCAATGGAAAAACCTTCTGATCACGCACCGATTTGGGCTGAATTTAAATAGGATAAAAAATGGATATGGCAAATTGGCAGAATTATCGTTCTATGGTGAATGATATGCCTGCTGTGTTTACCGCAAATATTGAAAATATCGATCAATTCCATGGTAAGAATTGCAATAAAATTGTGCAATTCACCATTAATTATCAGAGCGATGAGAGCGGGCTTCCCTCAGAAGGGGAGTACGATAAGCTAATTAATCGTATCTTCAAAATTTTGGCGCAATTGAGCGCACTGCCTAATGTCTTTTTTGCTGGACATTTTATCTGTAACGGACAGGCGAAAATGCATTTTTATTGCGAACATTCGGAAATCTTACTGGAAACCTTATCACAGGTTGAATTTGTCGAGGCAGTGAGTGTTCAAGATGATCCGAATTGGGATACTTATTTTGATTTTTTACTTGCCTCGCCTCTTGAGATCAAAATGAATGCCACGGAAGAATTATTGGGGTTATTGCAAAGTAAAGGTCGAGATCTGAGTGATACTTATTTGGTGGAGCATAGTTTTCATTTTGACGAAGAACAAAAGATGTTTCCTTTTATGGATGAATTGAGTTTGGGAGATTATTCTTTCATCACACTACAATATTCCGCTCAAGCCATTCAATTTAACGAGGATGATGAGCCTTATTATCTAGTCAAACTAGAGCAAGAACTTTCTCTCGATAATAGTGAAATTTTTGAGCAAGTGGAAAAGTTTGAAAAGTTAGCTCAACAATTTATGGGGGATTATATTGGTTGGGAATGTGATAGTTTGATGGAGGATAATAAACAGTTAAACTGATCACTTCTTCACTCGGGGTATTTCGCCTGATTTCTTCCGTCTGTATGCTAGCGGGAGAAGGAAAATTTAATCTATCCTTCTCCCACAAAAAATGTTATTTCACCCAAGTGACAATTTCATCCATCGCTTTGCGGGATTTCTTCGCAATATCACGGACTCGATAACCAAAGGTTGCGGCAACAGAAACGCCGTATTCATTCGGGTCAAACAAGCCTTCTTCAGCAAGGGTTTGGTTCATTAAATCATAATGAAAGCCTTCAATCGGACAAGAGTCAATCCCCATCGCTGCCGCACCGGTCAGCATATTTGCAAGAGCGATATAGGTTTGTTTGCTACACCAATCAAATAAAGTGCGGTCACTTTCCAACAATTTCATATCGTTTTCTTGCAGCGTTTTGTATTTGGCTAAGGCTTGTTGCTGCTGTTCTTCATTAAGCCCTTTTCTTGCCATCACATCCACAAAAAATGGGCTGTCGTAGCGGGCATTTTTCTTCGCCAGTAAAATGACTACATGGCTACAATTGTCTAATTGATTCATCATCCCCCAGCTAAAAGGTTTGATTTTCTCCCGTAAGGCTTTATTTTGAATGACTAGAATTTTCCAAGGTTCAGATCCCACAGAACTCGGTGAAAGGCGGGCGCATTCTAAAATGGCGTGGAAATCTTCATCGCTGATTTTTTTAGCCGGATCGTAATAACGGGTGGAACTACGTTGATTAAGAAGCTCGATAACCTCTTGAGCGGTAAGTTTTACCATGATTTTTCCCTATATTTGATGTTAAAAATTAGTCACATTTTACGTTTTTCTGGACAAATCGGCAAACGGGTTATCATTGTTTATAGGGGAGGTTTGGCAAAGACTGAAAATAAAAAAGGTTGGCATAAATACCAACCTTTTTTTGATAATATCTTGATAAACAAGAGACTATTGTTATCAATACGAGAGTTCGCCGTATTAACGTTTGGAGTATTGTGGACGACGACGAGCTTTGTGTAAACCCACTTTTTTACGTTCAACGCGACGAGCATCACGAGTAACAAAGCCGGCTGCACGAAGTGCAGGACGTAGGGTTTCATCGTATTCAATTAATGCACGAGTGATACCGTGACGGATTGCACCCGCTTGACCAGAAATACCGCCACCTTTTACAGTGATGTATAGGTCTAATTTATCAGTTAATTCAACCAATTCTAAAGGTTGACGTACGATCATTCGTGAGGTTTCACGACCGAAGTAAACGTCTAATTCACGTTGGTTGATAGTGATTTTACCACTGCCCGGTTTGATAAATACACGAGCTGAAGAGCTTTTGCGGCGACCTGTGCCGTAGTTTTGATTCTCTGCCATATCCTAAACCTCGTGATTAAATATCTAAAACTTGTGGTTGTTGTGCAGCGTGTTGGTGTTCAGAACCTGCATACACTTTTAATTTGCGGAACATTGCACGGCCTAATGGACCTTTTGGCAACATACCTTTAACCGCAATTTCAATCACTGCTTCAGGACGGCGTGCGATCATTTCTTTGAAAGTCGCTTGCTTGATACCGCCAACATAGCCGGTGTGCCAATAGTAAAGTTTATCAGTTTCTTTACGACCGGTTACCGCTACTTTGTCTGCATTGATGACGATGATGTAATCACCGGTATCAACGTGTGGCGTATATTCAGCCTTGTGTTTACCACGAAGACGACGTGCTAATTCAGTCGCTAAACGACCTAAAGTTTTACCTGTCGCATCTACTACGTACCAGTCGCGTTTAACCGTTTCTGGTTTTGCTACAAAAGTTTTCATTAATTAATTACCAAAAATTAGTTTGATACCCAGTGTTCTTAATGAACACAACCAGTCATCAAAATCTTCACCCCTTCGAGTGCGATTTCAATAAAATAATGCACGATGGGAATTCGTGCATCAACAGGGTCGGCGTATTATACCTATTTTTCAGACAAATGCTAATTTTTTATAGCAAAATCTATGATTTAATTTTGCATAAAGATTGAACTGATTTCTTATGCATCTATCGCTTTTGAAATTATCTGAAATAGATAGGTTGCATGGCGTCATTGAAGACTAATCCACAATTCTTAAATGCGAGGTGGATTTCGCTGAAGGTTTTTTCTTTTCCCCTTTGGGTTTATCCACCGCTTCTGCAAAGCTATTAGGCTGATCGGTGCTCGGGGCGTTATTTAACTCATCATAAATGGCTTCCGGCTCAAACATCACGCCATCACCGTTTTCACGCGCATAAATAGCAAGCGCTGCCCCCATAGGGATATAGAGTTCTCGTGATACGCCTTTAAAACGGGCATTAAATTGAATGAAATCATTGGTGAGTTGTAAATTCCCTGTGGCATTGGCGGAAAGATTAAGCACAATTTGTCCGTCTTGCACATACTCAACAGGGACGTTGACCCCCCAATAAGTGGCATCGACCACTAAATAAGGGGTGAAGTCATTATCAATAAGCCAATCATAGTATGCCCGTAATAAATAGGGGCGTTTGGGGGAAGATTGATATGCCATTATTTATCATCCATCAAATTTTTAGGAGCGGCTTCTCCGACTGATTGTAAAAAGGAATCACGGCTGAACACACGATCCATATAACCTTTCAAGGCTTTGCTGCCTGCACCGGTAAATTCCACCCCAAATTGTTTTAGTTTCCATAGCAAAGGCGCAATGTAACAATCAATTAAGCTGAATTCTTCGCTCATAAAATAAGGGGTTTGTTGGAAAATAGGGGCGGCCGCCAATAATTCTTCTTTCAGTTGTTTTAACGCTTCCGCACGCTCTGCTTCATTGCCTTTTTCCGCTTTCATTAGGGTTGGATACCAATCTTGTTCAATGCGGTACATTAAAAGACGGGTTTTACCACGAGCGATCGGGTAAACCGGCATAAGAGGAGGGTGAGGAAAACGTTCGTCAAGGTATTCGATAATAATACGGGAATTAAAGAGTTCTAAATCACGGTCGACTAAGGTTGGTAACGTGCCATAAGGATTTAATTCCATTAAATCTTCTGATAATGCTTGCGGATCAACTTCTTCATTTTCATAAGCTACGCCTTTTTCTGCCAGCACAATTTTCACTTGATGACAGTAAATATCATCTTTATTTGAAAAAAGTGTCATTACAAAACGTTTACTTGATGCATTGGACATGAATTCCTCCGAAGATCCAAATTAAATAATTAAAAGAGTTTCAAAAGTTCGCTATTTTATCACAAGCCCAACTAAAAAAGCCAAGAAAAACTTATTTTTTATTTATATTCAGTAAGTTAGAGGATAAGTGATATCGCAAATAAAAAATGAAAAAACGGAGGAAACCCTCCGTTTTATGAGATAGGGATAGCTATTTTCTGATGATTATTGTTTACGCCAAGTGGTGCCGTTTGCGCCGTCTTCTAACACAATTCCCATGGCCGTTAAGGCATTTCTTGCTTCATCTGCCAAAGCCCAGTTTTTGGCTGCTCTGGCTTCATTGCGTTGTTGGATTAAGGCTTCAATTTTAGCGATTTCATCTTCATTAGAGCCGGCTTGCAAAAAGCTTTCCGGATCTTGTTCTAATAATCCCAAAATGTGAGCCAATTCCCGTAGGCGTGCGGCTAATCCATTGGCTTTTTCCATCTCTTCTGATTTTAATTTATTGACTTCCCGTGCCATTTCAAATAACACGGAAATCGCATTTGGCGTATTAAAATCATCGTCCATTGCTTCACGGAAGGCTTCAACAAAATGTTCTCCGCCAAAAGCGACCGCAGTTTGATCCGTTCCCCGCAAGGCGGTATATAACCGTTCCAATGCCCCATGGGCTAAATTCAGGTTTTCTTCACTGTAATTGAGCTGGCTGCGGTAATGAGCGGATAATAAGAAATAGCGTACGCTTTCCGCATCATAATGGTTGAGAACATCACGAATAGTGAAGAAATTGCCGAGTGATTTCGACATTTTCTCTTTATCTACCATAATCATACCGGAGTGAATCCAATAATTAACGTAATCGCCACCGTGCGCACAGCAAGATTGGGCAATTTCATTTTCGTGATGAGGGAACATTAAATCCGATCCGCCGCCGTGAATATCAAAATGTTCACCTAACTGCTTACTATTCATTGCTGAACATTCAATATGCCAACCCGGACGCCCCGCTCCCCAAGGGGATGGCCAACTTGGCTCGTTCGGTTTTGACATTTTCCATAGCACAAAGTCCATTGGGTTTTTCTTCACTTCGGAAACATCCACCCTTGCGCCCGCTTGGAGTTGTTCTAAATCTTGACGGGATAATTGACCATATTCTTTGAAACTTTCTACATCGAACATGACATCGCCGTTTTGTGCGACATAAGCATGCCCACGTTCAATTAATTTTTCAACAATTTCAATAATTTCGGGAATATGATGGGTGGCACGAGGCTCTGAGTCGGGGCGTAAAATATTTAACGCATCAAAATCTTTGTACATTTCCACAACCATGCGATCAACCAATTGTTCGCAAGTTTCTTGATTTTCTAAGGCGCGTTTAATGATTTTGTCGTCCACATCGGTAATATTGCGTACATAGGTCAAATCATAGCCTAAATAACGCAAATAACGGGCGATCACATCAAAGCAGACAAAGGTGCGTCCGTGTCCGATATGGCATAGATCATAGACGGTGACCCCACACACATACATACCGACTTGGTTGGCATGGATCGGTTTAAAAATTTCTTTTTCTCGAGTTAGGGTATTGAAAATTTTTAGCATTTTTTTCTCGGTTTTAAATTTGACATTGAAACTGACCGCACTTTTATAGCACTTATTGCCTATTTATGGAATAATGGCGTTCTTTAAATTTCATAGGGAAATCAAAATGGTTATTTTACACACAAATTTGGGTGATATTAAAATTGCATTAAATGCAGAAAAAGCGCCCATTACAGTCGAAAATTTCTTAACTTATTGTAAAAACGGGTTTTATGATAACACAATTTTCCACCGTGTTATTGACGGATTTATGATCCAAGGTGGCGGTATGGAAAGCGGAATGAAAGAGAAAGCGACCAATGCGCCAATTCAAAATGAAGCAGCAAACGGCTTAAGCAATAAACGTGGCACCATTGCCATGGCTCGTACCTCCGATCCTCATTCTGCTACGGCACAATTTTTTATTAATGTAGCGGATAATACCTTTCTTGATTACCGTGCTAAAGAAATGTTTGGCAAAAATGTGGTACAAGAATGGGGCTATGCGGTATTCGGTGAAGTGGTGGAAGGCATGGATGTGGTCGATCAAATCAAAGGGGTGAAAACCGGTAGTAAAGGTTTTCATCAAGATGTGCCGAAAGAGGATGTGGTGATCCACTCCGTTACTGTAGAATAATGGCATAGAATAATGAAATAAACCTGAGCGTTGCCTCAGGTTTTCTCTTTCTATTTCAGTGCGAGAGATTATGGCTTTTTTCGATACTCATACTCACCTTGATTATTTACAGCAATTCACCGGCGAGCCGCTTTCACAATTAGTGGAAAATGCCAAGCAAGCTGGGGTAGAGAAGATACTGATTGTGGCGGTACTGGCTCGGGATTTCAAAACTATCCAAAAAATGACCGCACTTTATCCCCAAAATTTATATTATGGGCTGGGGCTACACCCGCTTTATATTAAAGAACATTCAGAAGGGGATTTATCGCTTTTGGAACAAGCTTTAGCGCATCGTGATAAAAATTGTACGGCAGTGGCGGAAATTGGTTTAGAGCGGGCGATCCCCGATTTATTGACAGATGAACTTTGGAAAAAACAATGCGATTTTTTTGAACGTCAGCTTTATCTTGCAAGACAATTTGCCTTGCCTGTGAATATTCATAGCCGAAAAGCACACGATCAAGTGTTTAGCTTTTTAAAGCGTATTTCATTGCCTCAATATGGGGTGATACATGGTTTTGCCGGCAGTTATGAGCAAGCCAAACGGTTTGTGGATCTCGGTTATAAAATCGGTGTGGGGGGCACGATTACTTATCAACGGGCGAATAAAACCCGCCAAGCGATAGCAAAATTGCCGTTGGATGCTTTGGTGCTGGAAACTGATAGCCCCGATATGCCGGTGTTTGGTTTTCAGGGGCAACCGAACCGCCCCGAACGGATTGTGGAAAGTTTTAATGCATTATGTTCGCTACGCAATGAGCCGAAAGATGAGATCGCACAAGTGATATGGGAAAAGAGTGTCAACCTGTTTGGTTAAAGGTGATTTGTTGAATTCGGTAAAATTATCATAAAAATGACCGCACTTTCACCTTTAAATTTCCTTATTTTTCAGTATCATATTCCTCATTTATTTTTTGTATTTTATGAATAACGCTCATGAAGCCCACATTTCTTGAACTTCGACATTTAAAAACATTGCTTGCTTTGAAAGAAACAGGCAGTGTTTCTTCCGCAGCCAAAAGGGTCTATCTCACCCAATCTGCGCTTTCTCATCAAATTAAACTCATTGAAGATCAATTCGGCCTCGCCTTATTTGAACGCAAAAGTCAGCCTCTACGCTTTACTTCAGCAGGTGAGCGTTTAATTCGCCTTGCCAATGAAGTGATGCCTAAAATTATTGATGCAGAGCGTGATTTAATTCGTGTGAAGCAGGGAGAGGCAGGGCAGTTGCGTATTGCGGTGGAATGTCATACCTGCTTTGATTGGTTAATGCCGGCCATGGATGCTTTTCGTCAAAATTGGGGGTTGGTGGAATTGGATATTGTTTCCGGTTTTCATACCGATCCCGTTGGTTTGTTACTTTCCCATCGAGCGGATTGTGTCATTGTGTCAGAAATTGAAAATAATGATTCGGTGATTTTTAAACCGCTCTTTTCCTATGAAATGATGGGGATTTGTTCAAAAGATCATGCTTTAGCCGAAAAAGCCGTTTGGGAAGCAGAGGATTTTGCCGATGAAACTTGGGTAACCTATCCGGTACCTGATGATATGTTGGATCTATTGCGTAAGGTGTTGAAACCGAAAGGGATTAACCCAATGCGCCGCACCACAGAGCTTACTATTGCGATGATTCAATTGGTGGCAAGCCGTCGTGGGATTGCCACCGTGCCTTATTGGGCAGCATTACCTTATCTTGAAAAAGGTTATGTGGTGGCACGCAAAATCACCCAAGAGGGATTATTTAGCAATTTATATGTGGCGATTCGTCGGGAAGATAAAGATCTTGCCTATGTTGAGGATTTCTATCAAACCGTCAAATCCCAAAGTTTTTCTACCTTACCCGGATTATCGGTTTTAGCCTAAGCGAAGTGGTTGATGGCAGTTTCTCAGCAATATCCAATCCGTGCTGCAGCGAAAGCGGCACTCCCTTATAGCGCCCCTATGCTTGCCGGTTTTTTATTTCTTGGCGTGGCCTACGGCATTTATATGAAAGCCCTTGGTTTTGGTGTGTGGTATCCAATGCTGATGGCATTACTCATCTATGCCGGTTCGGTGGAGTTTATTGCCGCTGCTGCGCTGGTTGCCCCTTTTTCGCCTCTGAGTGTTTTATTAATCACCCTGATGGTGAGTGCCCGCCAAATTTTCTATGGCATTTCAATGTTGGAAAAATACGGCGCACAGCTTGGCAAAAAACGTTGGTATTTAATCAGCAGTTTGGTGGATGAATCCTTTTCCCTAAATTATATGGCGAATATTCCCGCCCATTTGGATAAAGGCTGGTATATGTTTTTTGTCAGTTTATACCTGCACATTTATTGGGTGATGGGAGCGGCTCTGGGGAATATCTTTGGTGAAATTTTACCGATAGATTTAAAAGGGGTGGAATTTGCCATGACGGCGCTTTTCTTGGTGATTTTTGCGGAAAATTGGATGAAAGAGAAATCCCATGAAAGTGCCTTATTAGGCTTGGGCATTAGCTTAGTTTTCTTATTTATTGTCGGTAAACAACATTTTCTTATTCCTACGCTTATCAGCATTTGGCTGGTGTTGACATTACGCCGTCCTAAATTAAAAACGAAGCTGGAGGCATTATGACCCTATCAGAAGAAATCATCACAATTGGTCTATGTGTGCTTGCGGTTCAATTTACACGGCTTTTACCTTTTTGGGTTTTTCCGGCAAATCGTCCTATTCCCGAGTATATCCGCTATCTTGGCAAAGTATTGCCTGCGGCAATGTTTGGGATGTTGGTGATCTATTGTTATAAAAATATCGATTTATTGAGTGGCTATCACGGCATACCGGATTTTCTTGCCGGTGCGCTGGTATTAGTGTTGCATTTCTGGAAAAAGAATATGTTTCTCTCTATTGCCGCAGGCACGATTTTTTATATGGTGTTGGTTCAAACGGTTTTTATTTAACCTCTTCCCGTCTGTGATGAAGATAGTTGAAATTGGGGATTGGCTATCTCATCACCACATCTAAAAATTCAAGCCATTTTCTTGTGGTTCACACTGTTGAGAGCATTCATAGGGAGCATAAAAATTTTGGGGCTGTCCTAGATAACTAACCTAATACACCCTTAACTAATTGTTTTAAAATGGAAATTTGATGTTTTAGGTCGCTATGATTAAAACGCCATTCACACTCCTTCAAGTACAACTCAAAATGTGCTTTGGGAATACCGTTAAACTTGCGTAAAT